>CAYRFM010000020.1:0-42717 GCA_964423555.1 uncultured Holophagae bacterium
TCATCAGGTGCAGCAGGGTGCCGGTGATGCGGGCGCCGCTGCAGCCCAGCGGGTGACCCAAGGCGATCGCGCCGCCGCGTTGGTTGACCTTCTCGTTCATGACGTCCATCAGGCCCAAATCCTTGATCACCGGCAACGCCTGAGCGGCGAAGGCCTCGTTGAGTTCGTAGAGGTCGATGTCGCTGGTTTTCAGGCCTGCCTGCTTGAGGGCTTTCTTGACCGCCGGCACCGGGCCGTAGCCCATGATCGAGGGGTCGACGCCGGCCGAGGCCATGGCCACGACCCGCGCCAGCGGCGTCAGGCCCAGGTCGCGGGCGCGCTCGTCGCTCATCACCAACAGCGCGGAGGCGCCGTCGGAGATGGCGCTGCTGTTGCCCGCCGTGACCGTGCCGGTCGGCATGAAGGCGCCGGGCAGCTTGGCCAGGGCCTCCATGGTGGTTTCGGGACGGACGACCTCGTCATGTTCTACCAGGATCGGCGCGCCGTCGGCGTCATGGCCTTGGATCGGCACGATCTCGGCCTTGAAGCCGCCGTCGACATTGGCGGCGTGGGCGCGCTGGTGCGAGGCAAAAGCAAAGGCGTCCTGGGCTTCGCGGCCGATGTTGTGGATCGTGCGCAGGTACTCCGCGGTCAGGCCCATCATGGCGCTGGCACGGGCCGCCCGCTTCTGGGTGGCGGGGTGGATGTCGATGCCGTGGCTCATGGGCACGTGGCCCATGTGCTCGACACCGCCGACCAGATACTGGTCGCCCAGCCCGGCCATGATGTTGGCCGCGGCGGCGTGCAGCGCGGCCATGGAGCTGCCGCACAGGCGGTTGACGGTCTGGGCCGGCACGGTGAACGGGATTCGGCTCAGCAACTGGGCGTTGCGGGCGACGTTCAGTCCCTGCTCCAGGGTCTGTTGGACGCAGCCCCAGATGATGTCGTCGAGCTCGGCCGGGTTGACGGCGGGGTTGCGCGCCAGCAATGCGTCCATCAGGGCCGCGGAAAGGGCCTCGGCACGGACGTGGCGGAAGGAACCGCCCTTGGAGCGACCCATCGGGGTGCGCACTGCATCTACGATGACTGCCTGTTTCATGCTTGGGTCTCCTTTTAGGTGGTGCTGTAGAAGGTCTTGCCGGCGGCGGCCATCGACTTCATGGTCTCGGTGGGTTGGTAGAGCTCGCCGTGTTCGGCGTAAGCCTCTGCGCGGCGCACCAGTTCGGCCAGGCCCAGGTCGTCGGCGTACTTGAGCGCGCCGCCGCGGAACGGCGGGAAGCCGATGCCGTAGACCAGGCCCATGTCGACCTCCATCGGTGTGGCGACAATGCCGTCCTCGAGGCAGCGGGCGGCCTCAATCACCATCGGGATCATCAGGTGGTCGATGATGGTCTGCTCGTCGTAGCTCTTGAACGGACCGACCAGTTCCTGGACCATCGCCAGCGCTTGGGGATCCTCGACCTTCTTGGGTTTACCCTTTTTGTCCAGCTCGTACTTGTAGAAGCCGCTGTCGGTCTTCTGGCCGAAGCGCTTGTGCTCGAACATCAGGTCCAGCACGCTCTTGTCCTTGGAGGCCAGGCGCGCCGGGAAGGCGGCGGACATCACCTCGGCCGCGTGGTGGGCGGTGTCCATGCCGACGACATCGTTGAGGTAGGCCGGGCCCATGGGCCAGCCGAACTTCTCCATGACCTTGTCGATGGCGCGGTAGTCGCCGCCCTTGCCGACGAGGATGTTGAAGCCGGAGAAGTAGGGGAAGAGGATGCGGTTGACGAGGAAGCCGGGGCAGTCGTTGACGACGATCGGGTTCTTGCCCATCTTCTGGGCGTAGGCCACGGCCGTGGCGACGGCCTCGTCGGAGGAGGCCTTGCCGCGGATGATCTCGACCAGCGGCATCTTGTGGACGGGGTTGAAGAAGTGCATGCCGACGAAGCGCTCGGGTCGCTTGAGCCCTTCGGCCAGGCGCGTGATCGAGATCGTCGAGGTATTGGAGGCCAGCACGGCGCTGTCGGCGACCTTGTCCTCGCACTCGGCCAGCACGGCGCGCTTGACCTTCTCGTTCTCGACGACGGCCTCGACGACGAAGTCGCAGTGGGCGGCGTCGGCGTAAGACAGGGTCGGCGTGATCGCGGTCAGCGCGGCGGCCATCTTGGCATTGTCCATTTTGCCCAGCTCGACCAGCTTGCCCAGCAGTTTGCTGGCCTCGCTCATGCCCAGCTGCAGCGCTTCGGGCCGGATGTCCTTCATCAGCACGGGCACGCCGCCGCGGGAGGCGGACTGGTAGGCGATGCCGCCGCCCATGATGCCGGCGCCCAGGACCGCGGTGCGCTTGACTTCGCGGGCAATCTTGCCGTGTTTCTTGGCGACTTTTTTGAGGTACTGGTCGCTGAGGAAGATCCCGATCAGGTTCTTGGCCGTGGCGGTGCGCGCCATCTTCATGAAGCCGGCCATCTCGACTTTGATCGCCTCGTCGCGCTGCATGCCCGCGGTTTTCTGCATGACCTTGACGGCCTCGACGGGTGCGGGGTAGTTCGGGCCGGCCTGACTGGCGACGTAGGCCTTGCCACCCTCGAAGATCATGCCGGCCTCGATCGGAGTCAGCGGCAGGGGGCCGGTCTTCTCGGCGCGGCGGGCGCGGTAGTCGAACTTGCCCTCGATCGCCTGGTGCAGCAGGCGCAGGGCGGCATCGCGCAGCTTGGCGACGGGCACGACGGCGTCCAGCACGCCGACGGCCAGCGCCGCCTCGGCCTTGTGCTCGCCGGCTAGGGCGATCCATTCCATGGCGTTGTCGCTGCCGATCAGGCGCGGCAGGCGGATCGTGCCGCCAAAGCCGGGGAAGATGCCGAGCTTGGTCTCGGGCAGGCCGACGCGGGCATCGTCGGCGCCAATGCGGTAGTCACAGGCCAGCGCCACTTCCATGCCGCCGCCCAGGGCGAAGCCGTTGATGGCGCAGACGACCGGCATGGGCAGGTCCTCAAGGCCGTTGAAGACACTGTGGGCCTTCATCAGGTTCTCGGCAAAGAATTCGTCGCTGCTGGCGAACATGCCGAGGAACTCGGTGATGTCGGCGCCGACGACGAAGGCGGCCTTGCCCGAACGCAACAGGCAGCCCTTGAGCGAGCTATCGGCGGCGATCGCGGCGACGGCGGCAGCCAACTCGGTGAGGGTCGCCTGGTCGAACTTGTTGACGCTGTCGTTTTTCGCGTCCAACACGATTTCGGCGATGTCGCCCTCGATGCGTGTGACGGAGAGGTTCGTTCCCTCGTAAATCATTCGCTGTCTCCTTTGGAATGTTGACCGTGAGAGGTTACGGTTGAGTGGGGGCCAGGTGGGCGTCAAAACGCCGCATCGTGGATGGCGGTGACGCTTTCCGGCGGCGCGATCATGCAGCGGTGGTGCATGACGGTGCGCGGCAGCATGCGCTGGTAGTAGAAGCGGGCGGTCTGGACCTTGCCCTTGAGGAACTCGACGTCGCCCTCGCCCTTCTCGAGCTTGATCAGGGCGGCCTCGGCGATTTGGGCCCAGGCGTAGGCCATGACGATGTAGCCGCTGTACATCAGGTAGTCGACCGCGGCGGAACCGACGACGTCGCGGTTGCGGGACGCGGAGAACATCAGGCGGCGCGTGTTCCATTTCCACTGGCGCAGCAGGTTGGCCAGCGGGCGGGTGTAGCGCTTCATGCGCAGGCCGACGTAGCCGGTGGAAAAGGTGCCGTAGCGCGAGCAGAACTCCTTGACCTCGTCGATGTAGGCGTCCAGCTCGCGGCAGCGGTCGAGCAGGACCTTGCGGCCGAGCAGGTCGAGCGCTTGGATCTGGGTGGTGCCCTCGTAGATGGTGGAGATGCGCACGTCGCGGAGGATCTGCTCCATGCCCATTTCCTTGATGTAGCCGTGGCCGCCGTAGACCTGGATGCCGTGGCTGGCGGCCTCGCAGCCGAGCTCGGTGAGGAACCCTTTCAGAATCGGGGTCAGCAGGCCCAGGCGCTTGTCGGCGGCCTTGCGGGCCTCCTCGGTCTTGGCGTGGCTCATGAAGTCGACGGTCTTGGCGGTCTGGTAGATCATGGCGCGGCCGCCCTCGGCGATCGAGCGCTGGATCAGAAGCATCTTGCGCACGTCGGGGTGGACCAGGATCGGGTCGGCCGGCAATTCGGGCGCCTTGGCGCCGGACAGGCTGCGCATGGCGAGGCGTTCTTTGGCGTATTTGCGGGCGCCCTGGTAGGAGAGTTCGGCGGCGGCGACGCCCTGGATGGCGTTGCCGATGCGCGAGGTGTTGATGAAGGTGAACATGCAGTTGAGGCCGCGGTTGGGCGGCCCGATCAGGTAGCCGGTCGCGTCATCGAAGTTGAGCACGGCGGTGGAGCTGCCCTTGATGCCCATCTTCTCTTCCAGGGAACCGGTGGTGACGGCGTTGCGCTCGCCCAGGCTGCCGTCGGCGTTGATCAGGAACTTGGGCACGAGGAACAGGGAGATGCCCTTGGTGCCCTCGGGCGCGTCCGGAAGGCGGGCGAGGACGACATGGATGATGTTCTCGGTCAGGTCGTGGTCGCCCGAAGAGATGAAGATCTTCGAGCCGTTGATCCTGTAGGAGCCGTCGGCCTGGGGTACGGCGCGGGTGCGCAGCTGGCCCAGGTCGGAGCCGCAGTGGGCCTCGGTCAGGCACATGGTGCCGGCCCAGGTGCCGGAGATCAGCGGCGGCAGGTAGCACTGCTTCTGGGCGTCGGTGCCGTGCTGCGCGACGGTGTTCATGGCGCCGTGGGTCAGGCCGGGGTACATGCCCCAGGACCAGTTGCTGGTGCCGATGATCTCGCTGAAGACGGCCGAGAGGCTGTGGGGCAGGCCCTGACCGCCGTAGGTCGGATCACCGGAAAGCGTGGTCCAGCCGCCGGCGATAAAGTCGGCGTAGGCCTGTTTGAAGCCCTTGGGGGTGATGACCTCGCCGTCGACCAGATGGCAGCCCTCCTTGTCGGCGGAGGCGTAAAGCGGGAACAGGACCTGCTCGCCGAACTCGGCGCCGTTGTCGAGGATCGAGTCGATCAGCTCGGCATCGACGGCGCCATCCGCCGTGGGGAATTGCTTGTAGTGGGTCGGATAATCGAAGACGTCGTAGAGCAGGAAGCGGATGTCCTTGAGCGGTGCTTTGAACTCGAGCATGGTCGTGATCCTCAAAAAATATCGGTTCAGGTCGGGGGTGGTTTGGGCGCAAGGGCGGCGGGTCTGAGCGCCAGGGCCAGAGCCGCTTCGGTGAGGTCGTCGAGCGAGAGCGCACCCTCGGCTCGGAACCAGGTGCTGGTCCAGCTGAGCGCGCCCTGCAGGAAGCGGCGCAGAAGGAAGGGGTCGATGGCCAGCTCGCCAGCGGCGTCGGCCTGGGCCAGGGTCTGGTGCCAGAAGGCCTCGTACTCGTCGTGGAGTTCGATCAGGCGGCGCTGCCGGGTGTCGGAGAGCTTGCGCCACTCGAAGGCGGCGACGTACATGCCGTCGGCGGTTTCGCCACAGACGGCCTCCAGCTCGCAGCGGATCAACAGGCGCAGGTTCTGGCGGGTCGAGTTTCGCGCGACAATCGTCTCGCGCAGCTGGGTGGTCGTCTGGCCGAGCGCGTCCTCAATGACGGCAAAGAGGATCTCTTCCTTGGAGGCGAAGTAGTGGAAGAGGCTGCCGGACTGGAGCTCGACGGCCTCGGCGAGGCCGCGGATAGTGGCGCGGTCGTAGCCCTTCTCGCGGAAAAGACGCGCAGCGGAGCGGACGATGTAGCGACGGCGGTTGGGATCACCGTTAACGGTCATGGCATCACCAGCGCGACAAGTTTTCCCGAGCAAGCGTTCGGTCGAGTTCAGTATAGCGCGCTTGGCGCAGCACTGCAAGGGCCGAGTGAATGCGTGTTCATTTTTGTGCCGCAGCTCGGCACTTGAGCCATCCTGGCCCGCTCAGTCCAGCTTCAATTGCGACAATCCGCCCAGCAGGAGCCGCGTGAAATCGCTCTGGCGCTGGGTGTCGGTCTTCATGTACAGGCGCTTGAGGTGGGTGCAAACCGTGTTGCGGCTGACCTCCAGCTCCTCGCAGATCTCGTTGATCGCCCTGCCCTGGATCAACAGCGAGGCGACCTTGGCCTCGGCCTTGGTGAACTGGTAGGCGTTGCTGAGCAACTCGGTCGAGGGCGTGGCGGTCACCTCCGGGTCGTGGATGACCAGGGTCAGGGCGCGGCTGTCGCCGCTGGCCTGGACGACGCCCAGCGGCAGCGCGATCATGGCGAAGTCGCGCAGCGCCGAGGGGCGCGGGATGCGGATCGGGTTGATCAGGGCGGGGTCGAAGCGCAAGCTCAAGCCCTGGGCCTCGACGAGCATGCACTCGATGCGCCGGGTGACGGCTGCGTCCTTGCCGCAGATCCGGTTCTCGCGCAACAGCAGACCATCCTTGGCGTCGAGAATCTCCCGGGCCATGCGGTTGATGACCGTGGCGTGGCTGCCGTCGCCCAGCACGACGATGCCAAGGTGGATCAGGTCGAGGGTCGCCGCCATCATGCTGGCGTGGCGCTCCTCGCGGCGCGCCTGGTGCTCCAACACGTTGCGCACCCTCAGGCAGATCTCCTTGGCCAGGAACGGCTTGGTGATGTAGTCGTTGGCGCCCAGCTCCAGGCCCTGGAGACGGTTCTCGTCCTCGCCCAAGGCCGAGAAGAACAGGAACGGAATCTCGACCATGCTGGGGTCGCGGCGCACCTGGCGCACCAGTTCGTAGCCGTTCATGACCGGCATGTCGACGTCGGAGAGGATCAGGTCGACCCTGCGGCTGCGCAGCAAGGCGAGCGCCTGGTCGCCGTCGGCTGCCGTATGGACCTGGTAGCCCTCACGGCTCAGGGGCGTGCGCAAGAGCTCGAGGATTTCGGGATCGTCGTCGACCACGAGGACGGTATAAGACCTGGACAAAAAAACGGACCCCATTGGACCTCACACACACCCCTGCAGGATGTGTTTGATTATACACGACAATAAACGTATTCACCACATCGGGGCGAATATGTTCATTTAAGGCTCCGTGGTGAAGCTGTGTTTTTTCATAAAAGTGAAAGGCGAGATGTTTTTTCAGGTCGCGCTATTCCGCCATGTTTTAGCGATTTCGCAGCGTGCGGTTCAGCGCTCGCTGTACTGTTTGCGCAGCAGCCGCCGCATAATCTTGCCCGAGGCCGTGCGTGGCAAGGCGTCGAGGGTGACGACCTCGTGGATCTTGAACAGCGGGTTGAGCTGGCTGCTGAGCGCGGCTTGCAGGGTGGCGCGCAGGCTCTCGAGCTGTTGGCCGGGCCGCAGGGTTGCAAAGACGACGAGTAGGCTGGGCCCGCCTTCGGGCGGAGAGACGGCAACGGCGGCGGCCTCGTCGAGGGCGGGGCAGGTTTTGAGGACGCGCTCGATATCGGCGGAGCTGACCTTGATGCCACCGAGGTTCATGGTGTCGTCGGCGCGGCCCTGGGCGCGCAGGTATCCGCCTGGCAGCCGCTGCAGTTGGTCGCCATGGCGGCGCAGGATGCGGCCGTCCTCGAGGGTCGGCGTGTCCTGGTAGTACTGTTCGTAGTGGTCCTTGTTGAGCAGCGTCACCGACCAGCCCAGGGCCGGTGGAACGAGGAAGACCTCGCCCGACTCGGCGGGCTGCAGCTCCTCGTCCAGCAGTACCAGTTCCGTGCCCAGGGCTGGGGTGGTGAAGGCTGAGGGCACGGCCGGTTGGACCAGGCTGCCGCAGACATAGCCGCCGCCGATCTCGGTGCCGCCACAGTACTCGATCACGGGTTTGTAGCGCGCCCGCGACATCAGATAGAGCATGTCGCCGGGGGCGCTGCACTCGCCGGTCGAGCTGAAGCAGCGAATCTGGCTCCAATCGCACTCGTCGGTGGCATTGGCGTTGCGCCAGGCCTTGACCAGGCTGGGCACGGTGCCGAGCACCGTCACGCCGGCATCGGCGACGAAGCGGCAGAAGCCGGCATCGTGGGGGGCCTGTTCGTAAAGGGCGATGGTGGCGCGGTTGACAAGGGTCGCGAAGACAAGCCAAGGTCCCATCATCCAGCCCAGGTTGGTGGGCCAGCAGACGACGTCGTCCTCGTGGATATCCTGGTGCAGGAAGCCGTCGGCGGCGGCCTTGATCGGCGTCGTGTGGTCCCAGGGAATCGCCTTGGGGTCGCCGGTCGTGCCGGAGGAGAAGAGAATGTTGACGGCATCTTGGGGTTGGCGCGGCACGGCCGCGAAGGCCATGTTGCCGCTGAGGAACTCGGAGAACAGCAGGTCGCCCGCGCGCAGCTCCGGCGGCTGCTCGCCGCGCACGACGACGAAGGCGCGCGGCGCCCCGGCCTCGACGACCTTGGCATACATCGGCAGGCGTTTCTCGCCGCGGGCAACGACGTCCATGGTGAAGATGCCGACGGCCTTGCCGATGCGCAGGCGAGTGGCGATTTCTGGCGGGGTGAAGCTGTCGGCGATGGAGATCACGACGCAGCCGGCCTTGATGATGCCCAGGTAAATGACGATCGACTCCAGACCCATGATCATGTCGATCGCCAGCGCGTCGCCGGGCCGGTAGCCGGCCTCGTGCAAGCCGTTGGCGACGCGGTTGACCTGGGCCTCGAGGGCGCCATAGCTGAGCGACTCGAGCGCGCCATCGGCCTCGCGGCGATAGACGACGGCGGTCTTGTCGGGGTCGGCGGTGAAACAGCTGCTGGCGATATTGAGCGAGGCGCCGGCCAGCCAGCGCGGCGCGTGCACGCCCTCGCTGAGATCGCAAAGCGTCTGCCAGGGCTGCTCGAAGCGAATGCCGAGCATCTCGATCACCGTGCCCCAGAAGGCGTCGCGCTCGGTGATCGACCAGCGGTAAAGGCTGTCGTAGTCCTCGCACCCGCTGCGCGCCAGCAGGGCGTTGATGTTGGAGGCCTGCTGGCAGGCCACGGAGGGCACCCAGGCCGGCATCGGGCCCAGTTCGGCGTCCCACTGGGCGGCGACCTTGTCGTAGAGGAACTGGTGGACCTCAAAGGGCAGGTAGGGGTCCAGCACTTCGCGCACGATCTCCTGCCAGCTGTCGAGGGGATCCTCAAGGGCGTGGATTCGGCCAAGGGCCTGGACCAGGTTATCCGCGGCAAACTCGCTGATGCCGAGGTCGATCAATTCCTCGCGTCGCACTTCGATATTCATGGCGCTCCTCACCGGTCTAAGTAAGCGCTATTTTAAAGGACCCACCCCAGCTGTCAAGCGAATGCCGGCTGGCGTTCACTCGTCGAAGCGGAAGCGGTTGCGGCCCTGGGCCTTGGCCTGGTACAGGCGCTTGTCGGCACGCGAGAACAGGCTGTGGGCGTCGTCGTCCTCGGTCAACTGGGCCATGCCGCCGGACACGCTCATACTGATCTTGAAGTCCTTGTGGCGATAGTAGTTATGGCCCATGAAATTCTGGATGCGGTTGGCGAAGACCTTGCCTTCGTCGATGCCCTCGTTGGGGAAGATCACCGCAAACTCGTCGCCGCCGAAGCGGAAGACCATGTCGTACTCGCGGCACGAGGTTCGCAGCAGGCGGGCAAAGCTGCTCAGGACCTCATCGCCGACCTCGTGGCCGAATTTGTCGTTGACTTCCTTGAAGTGGTCCATGTCGATCAGGAACAGGCACAGGGGCGTGTGGAAGCGGCGCGACTGGGCGATCAGCTCCTCTAGGCGCATGTCGAAGGCGCGGCGGTTGTGGACACCGGTCAGTTTGTCGACCAAGGCGATTTCGCGCTGCTCTTCCAGCTCTTCCTCAAGGGCGTTGACCTTGCGCTGAAAGTCGAACATCATCGTGGCCATTTCGGCTATGCCGGCCTGAAACGCGACCGTCGCCTCCTTCATGGTCGAGGCCGAGCCGATCAGGCTCTCCGTCAGTGCGCGGATCTCCTTGATCTCCTGGCTGGCGCGCAGGTGGGCCAGGCCCGTATCGAGCGAGGTGGTGTATTGATCGGTGGTGTGCGAGGTGTCTTCCATCAGGCTGAGCAGGCGGTCGAGGAACTGGCCGATCGGGACCTGGACCTGGCTGGGCGCTTGCGGGAGCTCGCGCTCGACCCGCTCGCTAGCGCGGTCTTCGATCTGTTCGGCCACCGAGGGAATGGCGTGACTGCCCTTGCGCAGCAAGACCTCGTCGCGCGCTTTCAGCAGGGCCCGCATCTTGAGGCGCAGCACGTGGTAGGAGGACATCGGGTTCATCTTGCGGACCAGGTCCTTCATCTTGGCGATGGCCTGACCCATGGCGGGCTCTTCGGCGAAGTCCAACATGTCCAGCATCGCGAACAGCAGCAGCGTGCCGCCCGTCTCACCGTCTTTTTCTGTGTCTCCCATGATTCAATGCCCTCTGCCAAGTCACTGCCAAGAATTTCATGATAACTCAATTTTAATTAACTGACGAGAGTCTCGGTCGTGCCGACTCTTTGGATCCTCGGCGCCCTCAATAGCTTAATGAATCTACCACCAACAGGTAAATTCCGCGCGCTCAAGCTGCGATGCCCCAGCGCCGAAAAGTTATCTTGGCAGGATGCCATCACAATGCAGCCACGGAGGGTGTAATGGAAATCAATACCAGCGGCGCCTTGAAGTTCCTCAATTCGATCGACAAGCAGATCCGTTCGCAGATCAAGACCCCATCAGGCAGCGCCGGCTCGGGCGACGCCGTTGAACTGGGCGGCGGTAACGCGATCCTTTCCAAGGGCTATGTCGCCCTACAGAGCGAGCTCTCCGACAAGCTCGCCTCGCTGACCGGCTTGGTTGGCGAAAGCAGCGGTCAGCAGAAGGAGCTGAGCGGCCTGTTCGAGGGCGCCAACAACGACGAGGCCGTGCGCCAGCGCGCTCAGGAACTGCTGGACGGCTATTTCAACGTCGAAAACACCGGCGACCGCATCTTCGAGTTCGCCTTCGCCAACTACACCGGTGGCGACCGCGAGGCCTTTGCCCGCGAGTTCCAGGGCTACATCCACAAGGGTTTCGCCGAAGCGGAGAAACTGCTGGGCGGACTGGCCGACATCTCGGTCAAAACCCGCGACTACATCGACAAAAGGGTCGAGGACTTCATCAATGAGGGCAAGGAAGACACCG
This sequence comes from uncultured Holophagae bacterium, assembly GCA_964423555.1. Classification (GTDB taxonomy): domain Bacteria; phylum Acidobacteriota; class Holophagae; order Acanthopleuribacterales; family Acanthopleuribacteraceae; genus CAYRFM01. The sequence continues at coordinate 11,048 of CAYRFM010000020.1, forward strand.
GCGACGCGGCCAGCGCCGATCCCGCCAAAGCCGCGCCCGTCGCCAAGAACGAGCAGGCCGACCAGGCCGCCAGTCAGCGCGCCCAGCTGCTCAAACGCGCCTACATCCCGGAGGTTGGCTCCTTCCGCGCTGACGAGCACACCTGAGTCGCCACCCCAGACCCTTTTTCCGCATCGCTTCATGGGCTTTCCGTCAAAACTCGGGAAGCCATTTGCCGATTTTGCGCCTTTCCATATAGAATGGTCTGGCATCCGAATCGGCACCTGGGGAGTACAGCATGAAGCGGTTTTTAATGGCGGTCCTAATCGCGATGGTTCTCGGTTCCTGCGCGAGCAAGCCCAAGGTCGCGCTGGCGATTGTTTCTGGGTCCGAGAATCAGACCCTGGAGCCCATCGTCAAACGGTTCGCAGAGCAAGAGGGGATCGACATCACGGTCTCCTACAAGGGCAGTCTCGACATCATGCTGGCTCTGGAAAACGGCGCGCAAATGGATGCCGACGTGCTCTGGCCGGCCAACTCCCTGTGGTTGCGCCTGGGCGATATGAAGCACGTCGTCAAATACGAGAAGAGTGTCATGCGCTCGCCCGTCGTCTTCGGCGTCAAGAAGTCCGTCGCCGAAGAGTTGGGCTGGATCGGCAAGGACGTGGCCGTCGCCGATATCCTTGCCGCCGCCGAGTCCGGCAAGCTGCGCTTCGCCATGACCTCCGCGACCCAGTCCAACTCGGGCGCCTCCGCCTATTTGGGCTTTCTCCACGCCCTGGCCGGCTCGCCCGAGGTCCTGACCATGGATCACCTCCACAGCCAGGAGCTCCAGGACAAGGTCGCGCGCCTGTTGCGCACCATCAACCGCTCCTCGGGCAGTTCCGGCTGGTTGTCCGACATGGTCGTCAACGATTACGCCCGCTTCGACGCCATGGTCAACTACGAGTGCCTGATCATCGAAGCCAACCGCCGGCTGCTGGCCAATGGTCAAGAGCCGATGATCGCGATCTACCCCGTCGATGGCCTGATGGTTGCCGACAGCCCGCTGGGCCTGGTGGATAAAGGCGATAAGGAGAAGGAACAGGCCTTCCAGAAGTTGCAAGCCTACCTGCTCAGCGAGCCCGTTCGCGCCGAGATCGAGCAACAGGGCCGCCGTGCCGGCGTGCTCGGCCTCGAGGTCGGCCACCCCGACAAGCGCGTCTTCAATCCCGACTGGGGCATGGACACCAGCCGCATCATCGCTCAGGTGCCCCTGCCCGCCGAGAACGTCGTCCGCGAGGCGCTCAACCTCTACCAGACCGCGCTGCGCAAACCCTCGCTGACCGTCTATGTGCTCGACTACTCGGGCAGCATGGAGGGCGAGGGCGTCGAGGCCCTGCAGAAGGCCATGGAGACCCTGCTCGAGCCGGAACTGGCCAAGCGCTACATGCTGCAGTCATCGCCCAAGGACATCCACGTCGTCATTCCCTTCAACGGGGAGGTGATCGCCACCTGGCAGGCGGTCGGCAATGACCGCGGCGTGCTGCGCCAACTCCTCAATCAGGTCAGGGGCCAACAGGTCGGTGGCGGTACCGATATCTACGCCGGCCTGACGGCGGCATTCAAAGTGCTCGACCAGTATGGCAAGCAGATGACCGATTATTTTCCAGCCGTCATCCTCATGACCGATGGCCGCAGCGATGGCAACCAGGCGGAACTGCTTTCGACCATTGAAAATAGCGGTTTTGGCCGAGACGTGCCGCTGTTCTCGATTACATTTGGCGACGCCGATGCCAGTCAGCTTCAGGACCTGCGTCAGTATCTGAGCGGCGACGTCTTCGACGGCTCCAAGAACTTGGTGGACACGTTCCGCAAGGCCAAGGGCTACAACTGATGGCGGCCGAGCGAAGCGGGCGGGGGCACATGTGGGAAAACTGAGCAAACAGCTGATCGGTGGCGTCGCGGGCGGCGCCACTTTTACCGTGTTCATGTTCGGCCTGCACCTGGCGCCGCTCCTGGCCGCCTTCTTCGGGCTGGCGACCTTTACCGGTCTGGTCTTCCTCTTGCCTGGTCAAAAGACCGTTGACTGGGTTGCGCCCGGCGTCGCCCGTTCCGACTGGGAGGCCAGCCTCGCCCAAGGGCGTCAGGCCGCCAGCGCGATTCACCGGCTCGCCGCCCAGAACCCCCGTGCGGCCATGGCCGCGACCATCGGCGAGATTGCCGAGGTCATCGCCAACATCACGACTCGCTTGCAGGAGCAACCCCAGTGCCACCAACAGGTCGGCCAGCTGTTGCACAACGAGGCCAAGCTGATCCTGCCGGTGCTCAACCAGTACATCGAACTGACCTTACAGCCGCGCAAGGGCGAGAGCTTGGCGCGCCAACTGCGCCAGAGCGAGCAGATCATCCCCTTGATCCGCAACAAGTTGGACGAGCACTATCAGCGCTTGCTGGGCAACGAGTTGCTGGAGTTCGAGGTGGCCTCGGAGACCTTGGCCACCTTCCTCGGCGTCGACGAATTTGAACTGCAGGAACTCGACAAAAAGAACTAGGAGCGTGCGATGGGTAACAAATTAATTGGCATTTTGATCCTGCTGGGCGTGGTGGCTGTTGGCCTCTACCTGTTCATGGGCGGCAAGGGTGGGGGACTGGGCAATGCCGAGACCGTCACCGTGCGGGGCCTCGTCGGTAGCGAGAAGTCCAAGTTACTGCGCAACCCTAAAGTCATCGAGATCCTGGCCAACAAATACGGCCTGGCCCTGGAGGCCTCCAGTGCCGGCTCGATCGAAATGGTGACCACCGCCCCCACGGCCGACATGGACCTGCTCTGGCCCTCCAATCAGGTGGCCGTCGACATCTACCGCGACCGCGGTGGCCAGATGCTCGAGGCCAAGACCCTGTTCAACAGCCCGATGGTGCTCTACGCCTGGGACCAGGTCGCGGCTGCCTTCATCCAAAAGGGCCTGGTCGAGGAACGAGCCGGTATCTACTACTTTAAGGACTTGAAGGCCTTGGTCGACATGATCGATGCCGAAACCAGTTGGAAGGACGTGGGCCTGACCCAGCTCTACGGCAAGGTTAAGCTGTTCTCCACCGACCCGACCCGCTCCAACAGCGGCAACATGTACGCCGGCATGGTCGCCAACATGCTCAACGGTGGCGAGGTCGCGCCGGAGGGCGGGCTAACCGAACTGCTGCCCCGCCTCAAGACCTACTTCGCGCGCATGGGCAACATGGAGAGCTCGAGCGGCGACCTCTTCGACTCCTTCCTGAAAACCGGGATCGGCGCCAAGCCGATGATCATCGGCTACGAGAGCCAACTGGTCGAGTTCTCCCTGGAGTTCGCCGAGTACCGCGAGTTGCTGCGCACGCGGGTACGCACCATCTACCCACAGCCGACCGTCTGGTCCTCGCACCCCGTCATCGCCCTGACCGCCAACGGTCGCAAGTTCATCCAAGCCATGTCCGACCCCGAGATCCAGCGCATCGCCTGGGAGGAACACGGTTTCCGCAGCGGCCTCTTGGGCGTGCAGAACGATCCCAGCGTCCTCCAGGTCGTCGGCCTTCCCCAGACGATCGAGAGCGTCATGCCGCTCCCGCCCGCCCCAGTCATGGAGGCGATCGTCACCGCCCTGCAGGTCCCTTGACCGCCATGGACCCGATTGGGAGCAGGTCGAAGTGACTGATTGTAGCGCAAATTCCAAATTTGCGTGGTCGCAGTCAGGATCTGCTCCTTCATCAAGGCGCATTTGGGTTTCGAGCTAACAAAAAAAGCACGGCCCCGCGTTACCGCCTTTGTCAAGAAGCTGCTCGGCTCGATGCTCAAAGAACTGAACCACTGACGTACAAGATTCAACAAGCGTAGAGGCCTTGTGCACAGGCCCCTTGATTAGGTTCATGATTTGGCCCTGCTCCACTTTCGGAAAAATGAAGTGGCATCCGCCTTAGTAAGCTGACCGCTAGCCACTCCGACCACCATATCTAAGAAGTCCTGCTCGCTAGCGAGGAGTCGATGACCGTTGAGTTCCAGAAACACCAGCGATGCGACTGCCCCGACGCGCTTATTGCCGTCAATAAATGGGTGGTTTTTGACAAGATGGAACAGGTATGCGGCGGCCATCTCGATCACATCTCCGTGCAAAAAGTGCTGATCGTAGGTGGCCGAAGGCATTGCAATAGCGGATAAAAGTAAGTCCTTGTCGCGAACGCCATGAACCCCGCCATACCGGTTCACTTGATCTTGATGAATCGTCAGCACTTCTTCGTACAGGAGAAAAATCATCATCACTCTGCAAGCTTCTTGAGTGCATAAGGATAGCGGGCGTTAACTGTTTCGAGTGCCGAGCGGAAGGCCTGCCCGCGCGCTACCTCCGGGCGTGGTGTAACGATCAGCGAGGTACCGTCGCTGGTCACCTCAAAGGGCGTCTGTTCGTCGACCCCAAGGTCATCCAGCAACGCCTGTGCGATCGCCAGTGTCCATCCTTCTCCCTGCTTGGTCAGCTGCGTGATCATCGGTGTCCTCCTTCCTATTCTCTGATTACCTTCCGATAAATGCGCTAGGTTGTCAAGTAGCTCACTGCTGGGCGCGATGGACTTACGTTAAACGCGCCTTAATGGCAACTCGCTCGCTATGGTCTCGTACATGTTTCCGTACCCTGTTTCCCCGGAGGGCGCTTGAGCGAAGTCCTTAACATCGAAGCCATGGGCAAGGCCTACACCACCGATGCCGGTGAGTTGACCGTTTTGGAAGCGGTTGACCTCACGCTCGGGTCGGGCAGCAGTTGCGCGATCGTCGGCCCCTCTGGCAGCGGCAAGACGACGCTGCTCAGCATCAGTGCCGGCCTGGACCTGCCCACCAAGGGCACCGTGCGCCTGTTGGGCGAGGACCTGGCCAGGCTGGACGAGGAGCGCCGCGCGCGCTTGCGCAACCGCGGTGTCGGGTTCGTTTTTCAGTCGTTTCACCTGATGCCCTCCTTGACCGCGCTTGAAAACGCCATGCTGCCGCTGGAGCTGCTGGGCGGTCGCGAGGCCGAGCGCGACGCGCTGGAGCTGATCGAAGCCGTCGGCTTGTCCAAGCGGCGCGACCATTACCCTGCCCAGCTGAGTGGCGGCGAGCAGCAGCGGGTCGCCATCGCCCGCGCCTTCATCAACCGCCCGCGCATCATGTTCGCCGACGAGCCGACCGGCAACCTCGACCGCGAGACGGCCGAGCGCGTTGCCGAGCTGCTGTTTCGCCTCAACCGCGAGCGCGGGACCGCGCTACTGTTGATCACCCACGATCTTGAGCTGGCGGGGCGCACGGACCAGCGCTACCACCTGCGCCACGGCCGCCTCGAGGCGCTAGCGTGACCGCACCTGGCTGGCGCCACAGCGCGCGCTGGGCGCTGCGCACCGCCCTGCGCGATGGCCGCGGCGCGCGCGGCAAGGCCGTGCTTTACGCGCTCAGCATGGCGCTCGGCATCGGCGCCCTGGTCGCTATGGGCAGCCTCGAAACCGACCTCAGCGGCGCCGTTGCCGAACAAACCCGCAGCCTGGTCGGCGCCGACCTGGTGATCTGGGCGCGCGAACCCTTCGATGCCGAGACCCAGCGTTTCCTGGACGAGATCCCTGGCGAGCGGGCGCGCTATGACGATACCGCCAGCATGGCGCGCTTCCCCAGGTCCGGCGACGCTTCACACCTGGCCCGCCTGCGCGCGCTGGAGGGTGACTACCCCTTCTACGGCACGCTCCAGACCGACCCGGCCGAGGCCGCCGCCCGCTTCCGCGACGGCCTCTCCGTGCTCGTCGCCCGTTCGCTGATGGAGCGGACCGGCGCGCGCTTGGGCGACCCCGTCGTCATCGGCGCTGTAACCTTTACGATTGCCGGTGCGCTCGAGCGCACCCCCGGCGAGACCCTGGCCGCCGCCAGTCTCGGCCCACGCATCTACCTGCCCTACCGCTACCTGGCCGATACCGGCCTGGTCCGGCCAGGCAGCCGTGTCTTCCACAGCGTCGCCTACCGCCTGCCCCCCGACGTCGACGCCGACGTCTGGGCCACAGCCAACGAGTCGTTCCTCAACGAGCATCGCCTCTCCTGGGACACTGTCAACAAGCGCCGCGACAGCCTGGGCGAAGCGCTGGCCCACTTGGCCGACTACCTCAACCTCACCGCCTGCCTGGCCCTGCTGCTCGGCGGGCTGGGCGTGGCCGGCGCCGTCCACTACCACCTCCAGCGCAAGACCCGCCAGATTGCGACCCTGCGCTGCCTCGGCGCGACCCTGGGCCAAGTAGCCGCGGTCTTCTTGATTCAGGTCAGCCTGATGGCGGGGCTGGCGATCCTGGTCGGGACTCTGCTCGGCGTCGGCATCCAGTTCCTGTTGCCCGCCCTGGTCAAGGGCCTGCTGCCGATCCAGTTCAGCCCGCGCCTTCACCCGCTGGCGATCCTGACCGCAGCCGCCTGGGGCTGGCTGATGAGCGTGTTGCTCGCAGGCATCCCGCTGTTGCGGGTCCGTCACATCTCGCCCGTGGCCTGTTTCCGCCCCGAAGCGCTGGTCGCGACGCCACGCCGCTGGGAGCGCTGGCTGGTCCCGTTCGCCGCCGCCCTGGCCTGGTGGCTGTTCGCCTGCCTGCGCGCTAGCTCCTGGCTCAAGGGCAGCCTGTTTGCCGGCGCGCTGCTGCTGTGTTTCCTGCTACTGCTCGGTGCCGCCCGCCTGCTGGCGCGCCTGGCCCGCGCCCTGCCCTCGCGCCGCTGGCCGTTCCCCTGGCGCCACGGCCTGGCCAATCTGTTCCGACCGCATAACCAGACCGCCGCCTTCCTGATCATCCTCGGCATGGGCGTGTTCCTGATCACCGTCCTGAGCGGCATGCGCGCCATGCTGCTGGCCAGCTTCGACAGCGCGCTCAGCCAGGGCCGACCGGACTTCATGGCGTTCGACATCCAGGCCGACCAGGTCGAGGCCGTGCGCGCCAAGGTCGAACACCTGGGCTTCGAGGTGCGCGACCTGGTCCCGGTCGTGCCCATGCGCCTGGCCAGCCTCAAGGGCAAGTCGATCACGACCTACGCGAACGAGCTGCCTGACTGGGTGATCCAACGGGAGTACCGCAGCACGTTCCGGTCGGAACTGACCGCCACCGAGAAACTGACCGCCGGCGACTGGGTCGGCGAGGTCACCTCCGAGACGAGTCCGATTCCAGTCTCAATCGAGGACGACATCGCCAAGACCCTGAAACTGGGCCTGGGCGACCACTTGACCATGGACGTGCTGGGCGTCGAGCTAGAGCTGGAGGTCGCCTCCCTGCGCAAGGTCGACTGGCAGAGCATGCAGCCCAACTTCTTCATCGTCTTCCCCAAGGGCGTCTTGGAAGAGGCGCCGCAGATGTACCTGCTGACGACCGTGACCGGCGAGGAGCGCGCGGCCGGCCGCCTGCAACAGGCGCTGGTCAGCGAGTGGCCGAACGTGAGCTGCATGGACATGCGCGAAGTGGTCCAGACGATCGACGAGATCCTCGAACGCGCCGCCTCGGCGGTCCACTTCCTGGCCGCGCTCTGCATCGGCGCCGGCCTGCTGCTACTGGGCAGCGCCATCTGGAACAGCCGCAGCGAGCGCCTGGGCGAATGGGCACTGCTGCGCACCTTGGGCGCCAGCCGCCGCACCATGGCGCTGACGACCCTGGTCGAGTATTTCCTGCTAGGCCTGTTCGCCGCCCTGACCGGCCTGCTCTTAGCAATCGCCACCCAATGGGCACTGGGCCACTTCCTCTTCGAACTACCGCCCTTCCCGCGACCGACGACCCTACTGGTCGGCGTGACGACCCTGCCACTGCTCACGCTGCTCCTAGGCTGGCTGGGCCTGCGCGACATCTGGCAGCACTCGCCACGAACGATCCTGGTCCAAGAAAAATGAACACAATCGTCCACCAAAAGCGCGAAATGCGTATTCTGGACCTGTTGGGTTGCTGGGACGGGAGGACCGGTTGAAGACTGCCATCTTTTTCATCATGATTCTGACCTGCTCAAACGTGTTAGCTCAACCAGATCCTCCTGAAGGTTCTTATCTCGAAGGCGAGCGCTGGCCAGTCGCACTTCTTGCGACGAATCTCGATGCATACGTCACCAATCGTATGGCAGCACACCGTCGCTTTATCGAACATGTTTTTTTGAATCTGGACCAGTACACCAAGCACCAGGAGGAGATGTCCGAAATAGAAAAGGAGCAGGCGACCACATATTTCCAGGCGAAAGGCGCTGATGATCCCCTCCGCATCGACCTTGCCGCCGGGCTGGACAAACTTGTTTGGAACTATCAACCTGATGTTGATGAACCTCGCGGCCTGAAGTTCAAGCTCTTGCGTGCGGGTTTTCCAGCCGACCAACTGGCTCGTCTCGTGTTGCCGCAGGGGGAATTCCTATCCGAATGGCTCAGCGATATGAATCATCAGGCTGCAACCTCTTTGACCACGCCGCATGACCAGTTCAGCGACCTTCAAATCCAGGCATACTTACAAAATCAGATTGAGCAGGAGTGGGCCGCTAAGGTCCATTGGACCATTATGTTCCTTGAGCGCTTTTCACCAGACGCTCGCGTTACTTTGATTCGTGTTGTGGGTGAGCACGTAGCCCCGGTCACAGACAACACTTATAATTCACCCCGGGTAACGCCCTATATGATCAAACGATTCAAGCTGGAAGCATCCTATAACCGCAAAAAATATTTCTGGCCGGCGACAAAGAAGCTGGCATCCGCTCCATCGGAAATCTATTCTGCCAACGGCGATTATCTCGAGTGGATATCCGTCGACCACTTTTCCGATTACCTGTTCAACAACAAAGCCTGTTCTAATCAAGCTCTTGCCAACGAGATTGACCTGCTAAGCGAAGGACTTCCAAAGGCTGTTGAGCGTGGCCGCAGCATGAATCTGCCTAAGGGTTGCGATTATGTCATTGATCTCTTACCCCTCCCCACAAAGCGGTCGATTAAAGAGCTTTGCCGCTCATCAGCGGTGGTTTTCGTTGGTCGTGTTACCCAAGCAACGCCGGGCCTCTATCGCAACCAACTCGATTTGGCCAACACCCTATTAACCATCGAAATCAAAGCTTGGCTTCGCAAACCAGAGGGCACACCTGGTAAAGTCTATTACCTCATGAATGGGTATACACAATTTAGTCTGGGTCCCTATCAGGTCTGTTCGGCCCAGGGGCGCTATCAAGATATCCCCTTAAATCGCCTCGTCTTGGCATTTATAGACACGCCACCACTTGGCGTCAGTGGCTCCTTGCTGAGTGTAGGACCAGATGCGCTTTTCCTTCTCGATGAAACAGACCCTTCAACCAAAAAATGGGGCCACCAGGAGCACATCAAACTCAGTGCCCTAAAGTCACTTTTGAGAAAGCACCCCTATAACAAAAACGAGCCTACCATTGAATACTTGTGAGGGAGTTCCCTTCCGTGGGTTCAGTGACTTCCGTGGTTAAAAAAACAAATGGAACCTCGCTGAGCCCGTACAGAAAGGAGGATTTTAACCACGGAAAACACAGAGCACACGGAAAAGCAGGTGGCGCCTTTTGGTGTCCCACTAGACTTCTTTACTTAACAGCATTGCTACTTGTAGCCCCGGATCTCTTTGTGGACCTTGGCGGCTTTGGTCATTTGGGTTTCGAACTCGCGCCAGTAGGTGTCGGCCTTCATTTGGGGCTTTTTGGCGATGAGGGCGCGGACCTTGTCCATTTGGGCCAGGTATTCGGCGATCAGGGCCTTGGGTGCGCTTTTGGGGAAGTTGAAGTCTAGCAGGAACAGCGTCTTGGCGTAGGCGCCGTCGTTGCCTGGGCCTTTGGGGGGGTCGGGCTCCCGTTGGTCGGGATCTTCGACCAAGCGCGTGCTCTGCTTGTCGCCGTTGTCGTCTAGCAGTGCGTGCTCGGTGGGGATCAAGCCCTTATCCTTGTACCAGGCCTGGGTTTTGGCCGCCGCTTGGCGGACCGCCTCGTAGAGGCTGATGCGCTGGTCCAGGTCCTGGTCGGCTTGGTCCTGTTCCAGGGCCTCGATTAGCTGGCCCATGAACTCGGTGGCGTTTTGCTCGTTGCCGTTCTTGGTGGCCGTGCAGATCGCTCGGCCCTTGCCGCTCAGCGCCTCGATAAAGGGCGCGCTGGCCGAAGAGCCGACGATCACGGCCGTGCCGGCGTTGGGGACCGCCGCCATCAGGCGACTAAGCTCCTCGGGCGAGAGGTCCTCGCCCGGGATCTGGAAACGGGCCTGGCCGCGCAGGTAACTGCCGTGGCCGATCAGGTAGACGAACAGCGGCTCGTCGGCCTTGGCGCGGCGGGTCAGGTCCGCGAACAGGGCGCGGATCGCGGCCAGGTTCGAGGCGAGTTTGCTTTGTTCGGTCAACAGGTGCACTGTCGCGGCCGGGTGGCTGTAGCGGTCGACCAACACGGCGCGCAGGCGCTGGCCCTGGTCCAGGAAGCGCTCGCGGTAGTCCTTGTCGCCGCCGCTGCCGACGAGGATGACGTCCGTCGCAAGCGCCGGCAGCGCGGTCACGGCCAGCAAGAGCAGCAGGATCCAGTCTTTTCGGCTCATGCCTGACCCCAGCGGCGGCGCCAGTACCAGTCGCAGCAGAGCAGCGCGGCCAGGGCCAGGAACAGCGGCGGCCAGTGCCAGATGGCGACGGTCACCTGTTCGGCCTGGTCGTGGCGGGTGTAGGGGATCTGGTCGGGGATCTCGTCGAGCTCGTCGAGCTCGAAGGCGGCGCCGCCCGTAGCGCTGGCCAGCTTGCTCAGGAACTGGGGGTTCGGGCGGGCGTGGCGGTACTCGCGCTGGTCGGGGGTGACCAGCAGCGCCTCGTCGAGGCGGCCGACTTCCTTGCCTTCGCCATCGCTCGCGCTCAGCGCCAAGGTCCAGACGCCCTCGCGGCGCGGCGTGAAACGGACCTGGTAGACGCCTGTCTCACGCAGGGACTCCTCGACGCCGGCGCTGACGACCTCGCCGCTGGGGTCGGTCAGCACCAGCCGCGTTTCCAGGCCGCTGCGCTCGTCAAAGTGGCGGTCGCGGATGACGATGTCCAGCGCTGCTTCGCGGTCGACGATATAGCTGTCCTGCTTGTCGCGCAGGACCAGCGGGGTCGGCACATCGCGCGCCAGTCCGCGCAGCAACTGGCGCCAGAAGCGGGCGTGGCGGTCGTCCTTGGCGTCGGTGCCCATGTGCCACTGCCAGGTCGAGCTGGTGGCGAAGACGGCGCTGCGGCCCTCGCCGTAGCGCTGGATCGCGAACAGCGGCAGGTCGTCGGCGACCGCTTCCGCTGCCTTCGATTTGGCCAGGGTCGTGGCATGCGGGCGCACGAGCGCGAACTTGTTGAGGCCCTCGAGCGCGGGCAGATCCTCCCAGAGGTGCTCGTTGCGCGCGGTGTTGGGGTCCAGCGCCCAGACGCCGCTCTGTAGGCCCTCCAGGGTTGGCGCCACGGCGAACGGCGCCGCCGCGGTCGGTCCGTGCTTGTCGCCCTTGCGCTCCAGCAGCACGGGCAGCATCCCGGTCAGGGCGGTGTTCTGGTAGCCGCCCTCGGAAAACGCGTGTGGGCCGCCCAGCATGAGCAGTACGCCGCCGCGCTTGCGCACGAACGCGCGCATCAGCTCGAACTGCTCGGGCGAAAAGAAATTGGCCTCGACCTCGCCGATGATCAGAACCTGGTTGCTGTACAGCTCCAGGTCGGTCTCGGGAAAACCCTTGCCGGCCAGGCTGCGGTCATGGCCAAAGCGCAGGAAGACGGCCTCGTCGTAGCGCGGTTGGTCCAGGTCGTCGCGCTCGTAGCCCTCGAACAAGGGATTGGCCATGGAACTGTTCTTGCCGCGATAGACGAACTTGGTCTCGGCGGCGGAGATGCGCAGCACGGATGTCAGCTGTAGGCCGGGATCGGCGCGCAGGGCCTGCTGGACGAACTTGTTCTCCCAGTTGGGTCTGCCACAAAAGTAGAGCAGCTCGTAGTGCTTCTCGCGGTTGTCGATCAGCAGGGTGGTGCTGTCGTTCTGGGCGACCTCGTCGCGCGGGCCGACGGGCTCGGCGCGGCGGACTCTGACCTCATAAGTCAGCCAGCCGCTGCGCTTGGGCGCGACTTCGAGGCGGACCTGCTGCTCGGCGTCGTCGCTCTCGATCGCCAGGGTCTGGCTGGCCAGCACGCTGCCCTGGTCGAGTACCTCGACGACGACCCGGTGCCCGGCGAAGCCGGTGGCGTGGAAGCTAGCGTTGACTCTGATCGGGCCGCCATCGCCCTGGGCTTGGCTGGTGCGCACTGCGCCCATCTCGAGATCGCTGAAGGCGCCGCCACTGGCGACGGCGACGGTGAAGACAGGGACTTGGCGGTCCAGCAGGACCTTGCCGTCGCCGGGCTGTTCTATGCCGTCGCTGAAGACGACGACGGCGTTGACGGGGATGCCCTGGAAGTCGCCGAGCGCTGTCTGGATGCCGCGCTGCAACTGGGACTCGGGGCTGTCGAAGTGCAGCTCGCCGGGCTGGCGCAAACGCTGGACGCCCTCGCCAAAGCCGTAGGGCGCCAGCTGGAAACGCTCGGAAAGCGGCTCCTCGAAGGCTGCCATTGTTACTTGTAGCCTCGAATCCCAGCTGCTGAGGGAAAGCTGACCCCGTCGATTTAGGATTTCGCAGCGACTCCTTTTTCGCCTGTAAAAATTAATTGTTGACAAGAGCGAGATACCCCTTTAAGGTTTGGTCTGTCATCCTTGATAGAGGGGGCCGTGAAAAAAATTTTAACTTTTTTAACAATTGCATTTCTAGTCGCAAGTGTCCTTTGTCCACTTTTGGCGCGGCGCGAGGAATACGAATGTTCTTATACCGTATATGTCGTTACCTTTAGAGAGTTAGATGGAACCTTTATCAGCTCGTACGAATTGTATGTTGAAGAATGTGGCTATGTCTGGTATGAAGAGGGTGGAAGTAGCTCCAGTAGCCCAGGCGGGCCTACGGGCAGCACAGGTGGCTGTAAAACAGATGCGGAATTTGTCATCCCTAAGCAAATTATCGATCTTGCTAAAAGTGCATCATCCATCGAAGTGAGTGGTGACTTTAACGGTGATGGATTTTCGGACGAATGGGAGATGGTGGAGCTGAATCAAAACTACCTCACCTTAGATTGGTTCTTCAGGGCCGTTCAGGAGTCACACTTCAAGGCAATTCGGCTAGAGGAAGGTCCGTTGTCCGACGGCATCTTGGTTGTCGATCTAGATGGCGATGGGGTTCTGAGCTCTTCCAAAGAAATGCTGGGAAACCAATTCAACGAGGACAACCTGCCTACCTTAAATGCCGCGACAGCGCTTCAACTCTATGATCATAGTGAATGGGGCGGTAACCAAAACGGGGTGATCGATTCAGGAGATTATTTCTGGGAGTACCTCTATTTTTGGCAAGACGTCAATCATGACAAGCTTTGTCAGAACCATGAAATGATCAGTATGCGTCGTGCCAGAGTTCAATCAGTCGATCCTTTCCCCATACCGGTGCACCGTTCAACGAGTTTCCAAATTAAGTTCACTCAAACTAATGGTGTGACGCTTGATGGTTTTCTGCGATAGGAGATAAAAATGAAAGCAACGCTTTGCTTAATGCTCATTTTCGTTAATCTGAGTGTGTCTGCACAGACCAAGCAAAAACCAGGTGAAGCTGAACCGCCTCTTGTCTCGGATTCCTTTCTGACAGGCGAAACCTGGCCGGCTGAACTCCTTGCAACGGATGTCGATCAATACGTTACCAACCGCATGGAGGGTCATCGTCGGTTTATCGACCATGTTTTTGCGAACTTGGACCAATACAAAAAGCAAAATCCAGACCTGTCAGAGGAACAGCGAGAGCAAGAATCATCCTATTTCTTTGTGAATGGGCCTGAATATCCGCGTCGCGTCGATCTTGCGGTCGCTATAAGCCAACTCTCAACCATGTATTTTAGAGAAGATAACACGCCTTATGGCTATAAATCCAGGCTTTTGGGTGTTGGCTTTCCGATTGATCAACTGGTTCATTTGACGTTGCCGTCAAACGAAACACTACCCGAGTGGTTGAATGAAGCAAACCAACAAGCAGCCTCGGTCTTAGCCAAGCCGTTTGATCAGTCAACTGATGAACAAATTCGATCCTATATTCAAAACCTCAATAAATTGGAATGGACAGTCAAAACGCAATGGCTCATCACCTTCTTGGAACGCTTTTCACCTGAGTCACGTACCATTCTAGTTCGGTTTGTTGATGAATATGTAGCTCCTGAAACAAACGCTAATTATCGATCGCCACAGGCCACACCATATATGATCAAATCCTTCAGGATAAGGGCATCCTATGCCCATAAGAAATATTGTTGGCCCACACCAAAGGATGTTGACACTGACTTGTCCGAGATTTATTCAAAAAATGGCAATTATCTAGAGTGGATTTCTGTTGAAAAGTTTACGGAATACCTGTATGGCAATAAAACATGCCCAAATCAAATCCTAGCAACGGAGATTGACCTTTTGAGGAAAAATATGGACTCAACGATTGAACGCGGCCGCCGTATGAACCTTTCGAAAGGATGTGATCTAACGAGCAATTTAATATCACACTACAAGCCTAAGTCGATGGAAGAGCTCGCACAAAAATCTGCGGTGGTTTTTGTTGGGAGAGTCAGGAAAATAACGCCGGGCTTCTATCGAAACCAAACTTACTTAGCCAACTCCTTGCTGACAATCGAGATTAGCACATGGCTTCGCAAGCCCGACGGCGATCCTGGCGATACATATCATGTCATGAACGGATATGCTATATTTAGTCTGGGTCCCTATCAGGTTTGTTCCGAGGAGGGACGCTACCAGAACATCCCAGTCAATAGCCAGGTCTTGGTTTTTTCTGAATTTCCTCCACTGGGCGATTCTGGAACACTGCTTTCCGTAGAACCAGATCAGCTGCTTCTTCTTGATACCTCGAGCCAGTCAACGCAAAAGTGGGGTGCTGTTGAATCCATGAAGCTTTCCACGATCAAGTCGATTTTGGTGAACAATACGTATGACAAGAATGACTCTTCTGAGGTATATCAATGAAATTTGTATTTGGATTGGTAGTTGGCTTCGTCTCATTCTATTCTTTTGGCCAAATCTGTCAACTGCCCAGTGGTACCGGTATTGGTAGCGAAGGTTGCAGGGGTATAAATTTAGTGGTAACAGGAGGGGCCGTCCCTGCGACAACACTTATGCTGGGCGTGAACCAGTGGAATAACTGCTCCGACCAATATGTCCCCGAGTTTACATTAAATGCCTCTCATACCCAGGGTGCTCAACTGACGATCAATATTGTCAATGGTAGTGACCCCAGCCCCAACCATGCACTGGGCAGTTGGAATAACCAAACAGGACTCATTACTCTCTATACCCATGATCGCAGGGGCGATGCGTTATCTGCGGAGCAACTTGGCTATGCTTTGGCGCATGAACTCGGTCATGTACTTGGCCTTGCAGATTCGAGTTGTGGCGTGATGAATAGCACGTATACCGCATCGGCTCCGCGGGTCTCACCCGGTGACTGTTCCTACGTGTCCAGTGGCTGGCGCGATTGGTTTATCAATTGTCAGAAGTTTTTTCAACTCGTTTTCAATGTGATCTCACCTATTTCAAGGATTTAAAAGGCGTGCTTACTTTGACCTGGTTCGTGGGATTGCGAGTAAATGGAAGCGCCGCCCATTTTGTTGACTACTTGTAGCCTCGAATCTCTTTGTGCACCTTGGCGGCTTTGGTCATTTGGGTTTCGAACTCGCGCCAGTAGGTGTCGGCCTTCATTTGGGGCTTTTTGGCGATGAGGGCGCGGACCTTGTCCATTTGGGCCAGGTATTCGGCGATCAGGGCCTTGGGTGCGCTTTTGGGGAAGTTGAAGTCTAGCAGGAACAGCGTCTTGGCGTAGGCGCCGTCGTTGCCTGGGCCTTTGGGGGGGTCGGGCTCCCGTTGGTCGGGATCTTCGACCAAGCGCGTGCTCTGCTTGTCGCCGTTGTCGTCTAGCAGTGCGTGCTCGGTGGGGATCAAGCCCTTATCCTTGTACCAGGCCTGGGTTTTGGCCGCCGCTTGGCGGACCGCCTCGTAGAGGCTGATGCGCTGGTCCAGGTCCTGGTCGGCTTGGTCCTGTTCCAGGGCCTCGATTAGCTGGCCCATGAACTCGGTGGCGTTTTGCTCGTTGCCGTTCTTGGTGGCCGTGCAGATCGCTCGGCCCTTGCCGCTCAGCGCCTCGATAAAGGGCGCGCTGGCCGAAGAGCCGACGATCACGGCCGTGCCGGCGTTGGGGACCGCCGCCATCAGGCGACTAAGCTCCTCGGGCGAGAGGTCCTCGCCCGGGATCTGGAAACGGGCCTGGCCGCGCAGGTAACTGCCGTGGCCGATCAGGTAGACGAACAGCGGCTCGTCGGCCTTGGCGCGGCGGGTCAGGTCCGCGAACAGGGCGCGGATCGCGGCCAGGTTCGAGGCGAGTTTGCTTTGTTCGGTCAACAGGTGCACTGTCGCGGCCGGGTGGCTGTAGCGGTCGACCAACACGGCGCGCAGGCGCTGGCCCTGGTCCAGGAAGCGCTCGCGGTAGTCCTTGTCGCCGCCGCTGCCGACGAGGATGACGTCCGTCGCAAGCGCCGGCAGCGCGGTCACGGCCAGCAAGAGCAGCAGGATCCAGTCTTTTCGGCTCATGCCTGACCCCAGCGGCGGCGCCAGTACCAGTCGCAGCAGAGCAGCGCGGCCAGGGCCAGGAACAGCGGCGGCCAGTGCCAGATGGCGACGGTCACCTGTTCGGCCTGGTCGTGGCGGGTGTAGGGGATCTGGTCGGGGATCTCGTCGAGCTCGTCGAGCTCGAAGGCGGCGCCGCCCGTAGCGCTGGCCAGCTTGCTCAGGAACTGGGGGTTCGGGCGGGCGTGGCGGTACTCGCGCTGGTCGGGGGTGACCAGCAGCGCCTCGTCGAGGCGGCCGACTTCCTTGCCTTCGCCATCGCTCGCGCTCAGCGCCAAGGTCCAGACGCCCTCGCGGCGCGGCGTGAAACGGACCTGGTAGACGCCTGTCTCACGCAGGGACTCCTCGACGCCGGCGCTGACGACCTCGCCGCTGGGGTCGGTCAGCACCAGCCGCGTTTCCAGGCCGCTGCGCTCGTCAAAGTGGCGGTCGCGGATGACGATGTCCAGCGCTGCTTCGCGGTCGACGATATAGCTGTCCTGCTTGTCGCGCAGGACCAGCGGGGTCGGCACATCGCGCGCCAGTCCGCGCAGCAACTGGCGCCAGAAGCGGGCGTGGCGGTCGTCCTTGGCGTCGGTGCCCATGTGCCACTGCCAGGTCGAGCTGGTGGCGAAGACGGCGCTGCGGCCCTCGCCGTAGCGCTGGATCGCGAACAGCGGCAGGTCGTCGGCGACCGCTTCCGCTGCCTTCGATTTGGCCAGGGTCGTGGCATGCGGGCGCACGAGCGCGAACTTGTTGAGGCCCTCGAGCGCGGGCAGATCCTCCCAGAGGTGCTCGTTGCGCGCGGTGTTGGGGTCCAGCGCCCAGACGCCGCTCTGTAGGCCCTCCAGGGTTGGCGCCACGGCGAACGGCGCCGCCGCGGTCGGTCCGTGCTTGTCGCCCTTGCGCTCCAGCAGCACGGGCAGCATCCCGGTCAGGGCGGTGTTCTGGTAGCCGCCCTCGGAAAACGCGTGTGGGCCGCCCAGCATGAGCAGTACGCCGCCGCGCTTGCGCACGAACGCGCGCATCAGCTCGAACTGCTCGGGCGAAAAGAAATTGGCCTCGACCTCGCCGATGATCAGAACCTGGTTGCTGTACAGCTCCAGGTCGGTCTCGGGAAAACCCTTGCCGGCCAGGCTGCGGTCATGGCCAAAGCGCAGGAAGACGGCCTCGTCGTAGCGCGGTTGGTCCAGGTCGTCGCGCTCGTAGCCCTCGAACAAGGGATTGGCCATGGAACTGTTCTTGCCGCGATAGACGAACTTGGTCTCGGCGGCGGAGATGCGCAGCACGGATGTCAGCTGTAGGCCGGGATCGGCGCGCAGGGCCTGCTGGACGAACTTGTTCTCCCAGTTGGGTCTGCCACAAAAGTAGAGCAGCTCGTAGTGCTTCTCGCGGTTGTCGATCAGCAGGGTGGTGCTGTCGTTCTGGGCGACCTCGTCGCGCGGGCCGACGGGCTCGGCGCGGCGGACTCTGACCTCATAAGTCAGCCAGCCGCTGCGCTTGGGCGCGACTTCGAGGCGGACCTGCTGCTCGGCGTCGTCGCTCTCGATCGCCAGGGTCTGGCTGGCCAGCACGCTGCCCTGGTCGAGTACCTCGACGACGACCCGGTGCCCGGCGAAGCCGGTGGCGTGGAAGCTAGCGTTGACTCTGATCGGGCCGCCATCGCCCTGGGCTTGGCTGGTGCGCACTGCGCCCATCTCGAGATCGCTGAAGGCGCCGCCACTGGCGACGGCGACGGTGAAGACAGGGACTTGGCGGTCCAGCAGGACCTTGCCGTCGCCGGGCTGTTCTATGCCGTCGCTGAAGACGACGACGGCGTTGACGGGGATGCCCTGGAAGTCGCCGAGCGCTGTCTGGATGCCGCGCTGCAACTGGGACTCGGGGCTGTCGAAGTGCAGCTCGCCGGGCTGGCGCAAACGCTGGACGCCCTCGCCAAAGCCGTAGGGCGCCAGCTGGAAACGCTCGGAAAGCGGCTCCTCGAAGGCTGCCAGGTGCTCGGCATAGGCCTGGCGCAAGCGCTCGCCGCGGCTCTGGCCGCCACTGGGGGCGATGGCCATGCTGGTGGAATTGTCGAACATCAGCAGCACGTAGTTCTCGCTGGGGTCGAAGCGGTAGCCGCGCAGAGCGGGCCGCAGCAGCAGGGTCGCGATGAGGAGCAGGGCGCCGAGCTTAAGCGCGGTCAGGACGCGGCGGCGAGGTCGAGTCAGCGCGGCCAGGCGACGAGGGTAGAGCAGGGCGACCAGCAGGGCCAGGCCCAGCAACAGTCCCAGGCTGCCGAGCGAGCCCAGCGGGTTGTCGAAGACGACGCTGATCTCGCTCAGGCCGCGGGCGGCGTCGCCAAAGAGCCAGTGCATGGGCGTGCTCACCTAGTTGCCCTCCGTTTCGGTCAAGACCTTGAAGTACTCCGCCACCTGCTTGCGGTAGCGCTCGGGCACGCCGCTGTCGTCGGTGAGAATGAACTGGCGTTTCTGGTCCATGGCCTCGATCTCGCGATTAAGATCGGCAATGGCCAGGTCGAGCGGCGCGGCGACGAGCTGCTTGAACAGGTCGAACTTGGGCGTTTGGCCCTCCTGCTTGAAGGTGCGGCGCATGCGCTCGACCTCGCGGCGAATGTTGCCGATGCCGGGGCTATGGCGGCTCTCGCCCAGCAGGCTCTCGGCGTTGCGCAGGTTCTCCAGGGCGTCGCGGTAGCCTTCGCCGGCGAAGTGTTGCAGCTCAGTGGGTGACCCCGTCTTGGGCAGGTCGGCGCGCAGCTCGCGCAGCTCGGCCAGCGCCTGTTTGCGCGTCTCCAGCGCGTCGCCACCACTGCGCTCGGCCACCTTGTCGAGCTCGGCGTCGGCCTGCTCCAGCTTGGCGCCGATTTCGGACTCGCGCTCGGCCAGTTCGGGCCAGGAGCCCAGCCGGGCCAGATCCTCGCTGTGCTCCATGTCCTCGCCGATGCCGCGTTTACTGGTCTTGCGCAGCCAGTCGCCCAGGCGGCGCGCTAGCTGTTCCTGATCGCCTTGGGCCATGTTGGCCAGCGCCGCGGCGTCCTCCATCAGGCGCTCGTAGTCCTGGGCGAGCCCCTGCTTGTCCTGCATCAGTGACGTTTTCAGGCGCTGCTGCGGGTCCTCGGCGGTCAGGCGCGGCGAATCCTTGGTCTTCTGCAGCTCGCTGACCTGCTGCTCGATGCGGCGCTGCTGTTCGCGCAGCTGATCCAGTTGCTGCTGCAGTCCGGCCATGCGCTCCTTGGCGCTGCCGCGGGTCTGTTGCTCCAGCTCCTGTTCGAGGCGGTCGAGGTTCTGCATCGCCGAGCTGCCGGCGGCGCGGGCGTCCTGCAGGCTCTCGGGCTGCATCTTGTCCAAGCTCTCGCGCATCTGCTCGCGCACATTGTCGAGTCGATCGCGCAGGCCGCGGGCGGCGCTGGATTGGCTGTCGTCGGCGTCGCGACGGACCTTGTCCAGCTGGTCGATGTTCTTCTTGGCCTCCTCACGCAGGCGCTCCAGGCGGCGCTGCTGCTCGCGGCGCTCGGCGGCGTCCTGCTCGCGGTCGGCGATCAGCTTGGCGATCTCGTCGTTGATGGCCTGTTGGCGCTCAGCCAGGTCCTTGATCTTGTCGAGCGTTTCAGCGGTTTGCTCCTGTTCGGCTTGGGTGCGGCGCTCGTCCTCGTAGAAGTTGCGGTTCTTGTCAAGCTCCAGTTCGTTCATGCCGGCCTTTTGGTCGCCATCGCCCTGGTCGCCCTGCTCGCGGCTGCGACCGACCTCGGAATCCTGGGGCGCCAACTGCAGGAGAATGCGGTAGGCGCGCTGCTCGGCGTCGGCGGCGCGGGAGAGCGGCGCGACGGCGCTCTGGCGGCGCTTGGCGGCGTCCAGTCCGGCCAGCGCCTCGTCCATGGCCGGCAACAGCGCCTTGGCGCGGGGGTTATCGCCGCCCAGGGCCGCCATGCCGGCCTTGACCTTGGCGCGCAAATCCTTTTGGCTGTCGAGGATGCGGCCCTGGTGCTCGGCGTAGGTGGCGTCGTCGAGGGTCAAGCTGTCGCGGCGCAGGTTCCAGGTGGCGATCAGGATCTCCTTCTGCTTGCGGGCGAAATTTTCGCCACTGCCCTGCTGGCCGCTCTCGGAGACGGCGGCGCGGAACAGGCGCTTGAAGGGCCGGACCTCGAGGAAGTAAGGGTCGCCCATCTGCTCGAGCTGGTCACGATTGGGTTTGCGGTCGCGGCCCCAGATACTCCAGGTAAGCAGGTCGCCGGGCGCCAGGTCCAGTGTTTCCAGCATCAGGCGGTGGCTGTCGACGATCGTGGTCTTGCCTTGCGGCAAGGGTTTGGAGAGCGTGACGTCGACGGGCTTGCGGTCGGCAACCTGGTAGCGAATGCCGTAGGCGGCCAGGCCGAAGTCGTCATCGACCTGAAACTCGAAGGACACTTCGTCCAGGGGCGAGACCTCGAGGTCGCGGTAGGGGAAGCGGACCTTGACGAGCGGGGCCTGATCCTTGCGCACGGTGATCTTGTAGGTCTCCAAATAGGGCGCTGCATTGCGGTCGCGATCGAGCAACTCGAGGTGGTAGGCATCGTCCTGAGTCAGGGTCAGCCTGCCCTGCCAACCGCGTTCGTCGACCCGGCTCATGGCGATGCGACGGCCGCTGTCGAGCACGATCGCGGCACTGGCCAGGGCCTTGTTGACGGTGGCCTGGACCTCGACTTCGGTGCCCTCAAGGGCGGTGATGTCGCCGCCGTGGGGCACGGTCCGCGGCGGTCGGCCCAGGTAGGCGGGCTCGTGGTAGACGAGGTCGAGCGCGATCAACTCGGGCATCAGGGTCGGCGTCAGACGGTAGCTGGGCGAGGCCTCCTCGCCGACGAGGATGCGGTAGTCGACCGGTTCCTGGAGCTGCGTGAAGGTATGGAGGTAGAGGCCTTCGGTTTCGCCCAAGCGCAGGGTTTGCTCCTGCCAGCCGTCCAGGCCGACGCGGTAGCGGATGCGGTACTCGCGCGGACCCATGGTCGAGTTGACGAACACGGTCACGTCGCCGCCGATGGGCACGCGGGCATTGCCTGGCGTGACGGTATAGCCGCGCAGGCTGGTGGACCAAGGCCAGACCCAGGTCGGTCGCCACTGGCTGCTGAAGATCAGCACCAGCGCCAGCACGGCGCCGTGGATGCCCAAAACCGGCAGAAAGGGTTTGAGTCGCGGTTGGCGGGGCGGCGGATCGAGCAGGGCGGAGCCGCGCAGGTGCTGCTGGGCCTCGATATAGAAGCGCCGGATCAGCCAAGAGTTATCCTTGCCGCGGCCATCCTCGCCGACCTCGACCATGGTCAGCAGACGGTTGTGGAGGTCGGGCACCTGCTCGTCGATGTACATGGCGACCTGGCGCTCGTCGAGCGGTTTGAGCAGCGGCCGCAGCCAGTACCAGGCAGACAGGAGCAGCGCGGCGAGAAGTGGGAGCAGGGCCGCGTCGTGATAGCCGGGATCCACAGCGCTCAGGGCCAGGGTGCCGATCAGGACCAGCGCCAGCGCGGTCAAGCCGAAGCGGGTCAGGCCGCGCAGGCGGCGGTGCTGCTCGCAACGCTGGGTGAAGCGGCGGATGCCCTCGCGCAGTTCGGGGTCAAGATCAAATTGGTCCTGCATGGGCCCTCCTTGCCGGGGTGCCTGGGCCGGCCAGCCGAAGCGCGTAGACGCTCTCCAGCAACAGCAGCGGCAGGGCCAGCGTGGCCAGCCACCAACCCCACTCGCCGCGGCGCTGGCGCTCCGCTTGGTAGGTGCGGGCGCGTTCGGCGGCGACCTCGGGGCCGCGTTCCTCGGAGGTGAACTTGAGCGCGAACTCGCGTTCGAGGATGCGTTCCGGATCGCCCTCGCCGACCCGGGGGTTGACGGCGGCGATCGGCCGCCAGGCCTGGCGGTCGCCCTCGCGGAAATGGACCAGGCCGGCGGCGGTCAGCGGGTAGGCTCGCAGTTCGGCGCGGCCGTGGTAACGGGTCTCGCGGCCGTCGGGCCAGCGCAGCAGGAAGTCGCCGCTCTCGCTCTCCAGGTGTTCCAGCGGGAAATCCTGGCCGACGGTGAAATCGACGGGATCCTGGCGGCCGCCGAGCAGAGCGGTCAGTTGTTCCTGTAGGAGTGGCACCCACTTGGGATGCTTGGGCAGGTTGGTCCAGCTCAGGCGCGGGCTGAAGCCCCAGACAAGGACGCGGCCGCGGCCGGCGCCGGCTTCGGCCATGAGCGTGGCCAGGCTGCCGTCGGCGGCGCCCAATTTGGCTAGCGGCACGGCGGTCTCGCTCAGCGCGAGCGGGTGCCAGTCGTTGAAGCGCAGGCTGGAAAAGTCGTTGAAACGGGCGGACTTGAAGGCGCTGAAGGCGGCCTGGTCGAAGTCGATCCAGCTCAGGCCAGCGGCCTGTTCGGCTGCGGGTTTGGGGGAGACGGGTCCGCTGGTCTGGATGCCGAAGCCGCGCAGCAGGCGGTTGGCCTCGTCGCGGGGCAGGCGCTCACCCAAGCAGACGAGCAGCGCGCCGCCGCCCCTCACATAGGCGCTGAGGGCGTCGCGGCAGGCTGTGCCCAGTCTGCCGCACTCGCCGAGCAGGATCGCGGCGGGCGCGGGCTCGGATGCCAGGCGCTGGGGCAGCGCGGCCGGCTCCAGGGACGTGGACTGCCAGATGCGTTCGCCGGCGGCGGCGAGGGCGTGTTCTAGGAAGAAGAGGTCGCCGTAGGTGGCCTGGCTGGTGGCGTCGCCGATCAGCCAGACGCGCTGGCCGGCGGAGGGCCGCCACAGCCACTGGCGGCGGTCGTCGCCGGCAAAGGCGTCGCTCTGGATGCTGACCTCGCCCTCGAGGCGCTCGCCCAGGGGCAGGGCGGCGAAGCTGACGAGGGTGGTGTTGCCGGGCCCCACGGCGACGTGCACGAGCTGGCTGGGACCGTTCAGGACGGTCAGGGTGGCGTCTAGCTCGACGGTCTTGGCACCGTAGTTGCGCAGGCGGGCCAGCACCCTGCCCTTGCCGTCGGGTTCGGGCCGCACGGTGACGTCGGCGACGGCGGCATTGTCGAAGCGGTCCTCGCCAACGGCGTAGGTTTCCAGGCGGATGCGGCCGGAGAGGCGCCAGTTGGGCAGGTCGCGGGGCAGGCCGTTGCGGCGAAAGTCGGTGATCAGGTGGAGCACGCAGGTCTGCTGGCGCTCGCCTTCGCCGAGCTGGGCCAGGAGCTGGTGTTCGGCGGACTGTAACGCGGGCAGGTAGCGCGTGTCCTGCTGGCTGAGCTCGGCGGCCGCCAGGGCGGTACGAGTGGCGGCATGGGTGGCGGCGGGCTCGCCGTCGTCTAGCGCGGTGCGCATGCGGGCGCTGCCGTCAAACGTCATCAGGCCGACCCGCGCCTGTTGCGGGATGCGCTCCAAGAGTTGCAACGCCTTGGCGCGTGCCTGTTCAAAGGCATCGCCGGCGCTCATGGAGAAGGAGGTGTCCAGCAGGATCAGGTGCATTTCGGGGGCATCGCTTGGCGCGGTGACGAGCTCGTGCACGATGGTGAAGGGGCGGCTGAAGGCGATCACCAGCAGGGCCAGCAGGGCCATGCGCAGCAGCATCAGCAGGAGGTGTTGGAGGCGGCGACGCTCGACGACCTCCTTTTTGATCTTGGGCACGAACATCAGGCTGGAGAAGGGCACGACGACCCGGTCGGGTCGGCGGATGCGGTGGAACAGCCAGGGCAGGACCAGCAGCGCCAGGCCGCCCAGGAACAGTGGCGTGATCATGCCCATGAGCGCCTCCCGGAGGTGGCGCGCAGGCCGCTGGTCTTGAGGGCGCGGTTGCGATGGTGGAGGAAATGGCGCAGGGCGTGATCGAGTGGTTGGTCGCAAACCAGTTCGCAGAGGTCGATTTCGGCGGCCAAGGCGGCGCGCTGGACGGCCTGGAAATGGGCCTGGCGGTTGGCCAGGTACTCGGCGCGGATTTCATCGGGGACCAGGTACTGCTCGTGGGCGTCCTCAAGGTCGCGCAGGGTCAGGGGGTCGGCGAAGTCGAAGTCGCGTTCGCTGGGGTCGACGATCTGGAAGACGAGCAGGTCGTGGCGGCGGGCGCGCAGCAGGCCGAGGTGGTCGATGACCTGATCGAGGGGGTAGAGCAGATCGGTGACGAGCACGATCAGGCCGCGGGGCGCGACCACGTCGGCCAGGTAGCCGAGCGCGCGGGGCACGTCGCCAGCGCGCTGGGGCTTTAGCCCAGCCAGGGTCGCCAGCAGGCGGCGCAACTGGCGGCCTTCGAGGGTCGGCGGCAGGTGTTGGACTAGCTCCTGGTGGTAGGCGATCAGGCCGACGGCGTCGCCTTGGTGTTGGAGGATCGTGGCCAGACAGGCACAGAGGGCGACGGCATAGCGGAACTTGTCGAGTGGGCCGCGGCCATAGCCCATTGAGGCACTGCAGTCCAGCAGCAGGGTGGCGTGGAGGTTGGTCTCCTCGCGGAACTGGCGGAGGTAAAGGCGGTCGCTGCGGCCGTAAAGCTTCCAGTCGACGAAGCGCGGATCGTCGCCCTGGACATAGGGCCGGTACTGGGCGAACTCGGCGGAGCTGCCGGTGCGGGGCGAACGGTGGATACCGCTCATGAGGCCATCGACCACGGTACGCGCCAGCAGCTCGAGGTCACTGATGCCGGCGAGTTGGTGGGGATCGATCAACTGGGCCATGGGCGCTCCGAAAGGTTAGGCGAGTCCGCTCTTGGGTTCGGGCACGGATGCCAACAGACGCTCGATGAGCTGTTCGCTGTCGACGTGGTCGGCGTCGGCCTGAAAACTCGTGAGGATGCGGTGGCGCAGGGTCGGCGCGGCGACGGCGCGGATGTCCTCGCAGGCGACGTGGAGGCGGCCTTTGAGCAGGGCGCGCGCCTTGGCGCCGAGGATCAGGTTCTGGGAGGCGCGGGTGCCGGCGCCCCAGCTGATCCATTTGCGCACGAAGTCCGGCGCCTCGGGATGGTCGGGTCGGGTGCGCTGGACGAGGCGCACGGCATAGCGGGCAATGGTCTCGGCGATGGGGACCTGGCGCACGAGCTGGCTGAGGGTCAGCAGGTCCTGGGCCTTGAGCACGGTCTCGACGGTGGCGGCCGTGCCAGAGGTGGTGCGGGTCGCCACGGCCAGCTCCTGGTCCTCGTCGAGGTAGTCGACCAGCAGTTTGAACATGAAGCGGTCCATCTGGGCTTCGGGCAGTGGATAAGTGCCCTCCAGCTCGATCGGGTTCTGGGTGGCGAAGACGAAGAACGGCTGGGTCAGGGTGTGGGTCTGACCGGCGACGGAGACCTGGCGCTCCTCCATGGCTTCGAGCAATGCGGCCTGGGTCTTGGGCGGCGTGCGGTTAATTTCGTCGGCCAGGAGCACATTGGTGAAGATCGGGCCGCGGATGAAGCGCAGCTCGCGTCGGCCGCTGTGGCGGTCCTCGTCCAGGATCTCGGTGCCGGTCAGGTCGGCCGGCATCAGGTCGGGCGTGAACTGGACGCGGCGGAAATCCAGATCGAGGATCTGGGCGAGGGTGCGGATCAAGAGCGTCTTGGCCAGCCCAGGTGCACCGGAGAGCAGGCAGTGTCCGCCGGCGAAGAGCGCGATCATCAGGTCCTCGACGATGCGGTCCTGGCCGATGATGACCTTGCGCAATTCGTGGAGCAAGCGGGTTTTGCTGTGCTCGAGCGTGTCCAGCGTATCGCGCAGGCGCTCCCGTTCAGCTAGGCCGGGCGCGCGCCGCGGCGGCTCCGCGGGGGCCTGGGCCGGTTCGGCGTCGAAGCCGACGGGCGGGTGCCACTCGGGTTTCGCGGGCGGCGCCTGGATCGCCTCGGCCGGTGAGAGGGTGGTGGGATCGACGGGTTGCTGTTCGGGTAGACTCAAACTATTCCCCCATGTCAGGGTTTTGTGACCGCGCGCGGGCTAGTGGGTTTACGGTGACAGCGGCGCGCAAGTTGGTGAAATGGTGTAAAACCCCGCGATCAGGGCGCCGCGGGGGGTTCACCGATGGTGGGCATAGGGCGCACGGGGCCGGCCGCTTCGGGGTAGTAGAGCGGGTAGGCGAAGGGCGCGGAGCGCAGGCGGATGTTGTCGATGAGCAGGGTCGGCCCGAAGTGGGCGCTGTTCTTGAGATGGACGTGGTTGTAGAACAGGCCGACCTGAATGCGCTTGCCGCGGAGCGACGCGGGCAGGGCCGAGCCGAACGCGAACCAGGGCGTCAGCCAGGCGTCGTGGTCGTTGGTGCGCCAGCAGACGCGCTCCCAACAGTCGGAGATGCGGGTCGGCGGATCCAGCAGAATGTCACCGCTGAGGCCGAACCACTGCCAGTCCTCGCTGCCCTCCTCGCGCCAGACCAGGCCATAGCGGCTGCCGGCGGTGGCCGAGTCGGGATCGATCAGGCGCAGGTCGAAGGCCATGTACGGCGCCTCGTAATCGGGCACCTCGAAGAACGGCGAGACCAGGGCGATCTCCTCCTGGGGCTCGACGATGGCGTTGTCCTCGGCGATGCAGAGTGGCTCATAGCCCAGGTACCACTGACCGGCGGAGGCGATGAAATGGCAGTCGGTGAAGAAGCGACCCGATTGGGGGATGGTGTAGCCGTCGTCGAAGATCTGATCCTGGGTGAACAGCAGGCGGTCGATCTCGTCGTCGTAGCGCATGCCGGTCCAGGGCTGGGGCCGCAGCTCGGTGGCGATCGGGAACTCGAAGGAGCTGACGACGCGCTCGTCGGTGCCAAACAGCACGGGGGTAAGCGGGAAGGCACCCATGGTGGCGGCATCGCTGGTCGCGATCAGGGCCAGGGCGGCGACCTTGCCGCTCATGGCGCGGACCTCGAGCCAGCGGACGTTGCCGGCGCGGTTGGCGAAGAGCTGGGTCAGGGTGTAGGTGTGGGACTCGGCGGGGCGATAGACGGGTGATTCCCAGGTCTTGACCAGCGAGCCCTGGTCGTCGAAGCCGCGGATCTCGTAGTTGCTGTTGCGCTCGAGGGGATTGATCAAGGTCAGCCGGGTCGTGACCTGACCGTCCTGGCGCAGGTAGGGCAGGACGGCGCGCACGGCGGGTTCGAGGCTGGGGTTGAGGAAGGCGCCGCGTTCGCCACGGACATTTTGGGTGTACTGGTAGCAGACCAGGCCGTCGGCGTCGGTCTCGATTTTGCCCCAGATTGGCTGGAACTGCGGCAGTTGGGTGGGGTCGCCGAGTGTGTAGTCGCGTTTCTCGCCGGCCGCCAGATCGAGTTCGACGACGGAGGGTTCGGGCAGGAATTCGTCCAGCAAGGTCAGGGTCGCGCGCAGGCGGCCGGCGGTGGTGTTGGCCAGGACGAGGTGGGTCTTGGCGGTGCTGGCGGGCTTGAGCGGCGCGAAAAAGACGGTGTGGGGCGAGGTCACTTGCAGCGCCAGGCTGCCGAACTCTTTGATGCCGGCGCGGGCGAAATGCTGGACGCCGGCGATCGGCAGGTCGGCGTGGAGGCGGTCCCAGAGCAGGCCCTCCTTCTCGCCGAGCAACAGGTCGGCATAGTCGCTGCGCAGCTGGCTGTGGCCGGCGCTGAGGCCGGTGAGGGCCGCGGGTTCGCCCAGGTTGACGGCATTGAAGTCATGGGGGTAGGCGCGCTTGGGGGCGGAGCGGACGTCCGCGGTCTCGGCGGCGGTATTGACGAGGACCAGTTGCGAGCCGGTGCCGTTGGGGCTGATGCCAGGCAGGTAGAGCTGAGGACCACTGACGCGGGCCAGGGGCACCAGCGAGAGCGCTTTGCCGCTGCCGTAGCGGACGTAGCCGACGACGGCGGTCTCGGCCTCGATGCGGGCCCAGGCCAATTGTCCGCCAAACAGCAGGTCCGTGGCGGACTCGACTTTCTGGTAGGCGCCCAACACCACGTCCAGACTGCCGAGGCTGCGGCCATCGGCGGCGTAGCCCGCGACGCTGAGTTCAAGCGCGTCGGCCGTGCGGTTGACCAGGCCGAGGTAGGTAGGGCGGTCGCTGGACCAGCCCAGATCGGCGGCGATCCACTGGTGCGCCATCAACGGCAGGGCGAGAAATAGGGCCAGAAAGAGCGGTGTTTTGCGCATGGCGTTACTCCCATGACGGTATCTGTAGTCGTTGCTGCAACATACAATTCTAAATATAACATATTGGCCGTAGGGATCAAGCCGACAACAGGGTGAAAGACGTCACAACCCCGCCAATGACACCGACTTGGGCGCTTCTTCCCGCTTTGGCTTGCCAGCCGCCCACGCCAGGGTTAAGCTTGGGGCCACGAGGAACAGGCTCGGCGCCGACCGGGTCCGCTTCGATCCCACGCCGCGATGGTGTCCCATGATCGTCAAGAAATACCCGGATCACGATAATTTTTTTCTGGTCGAGCATCCACTCATCATGCACAAGATGTTCTACCTGCGCGACCATCAGTCCAGCAAGAAGAAATTCAAGGAGCTGGTCAAGGAGATCACGATGCTGATGGCCTACGAGGTCACGGCCGATCTGCCGATGGAGATGGCGGAGGTCGAGACGCCGCTGGAGCGCTTCGAGGCCCCGATCCTCTCCGGCAAGAAGCCAGTCATTCTGCCGATCCTGCGGGCCGGGCTGGGCATGGTCGACGGCTTCCTGGACCTGATCCCCAGCGCGCGGGTCGGCCATATCGGACTGTACCGCAACGAGGAGACGCTGGAGCCGCACCGCTACTTCTTCAAGATTCCCAAGCAGGCCGAGACGCGCCAGTTCTTTGTCTGCGACCCCATGCTGGCGACCGGTGGCTCGGCGGTGGACGCGATCTCGATGCTCAAGGCCGACGGCCTGACCAACATCAAGTTCGTCTGCCTGGTCGCCGCGCCGGAGGGCGTCAAGCGCATGGCCGAGCACCATCCCGAGGTGCCGATCTACGCCGCCGCCCTGGACCGCCAGCTCAACGACCACGGCTATATTCTGCCGGGCCTGGGCGACGCCGGCGACCGACTGTTCGGCACGCGCTGAGGCTGGACGAGCGCTCGGAGGGGGCAGCGCCACCGCTCCGAGCGATCTGCCAGGCTGCGCCGACCTCAGCTGCTGGCTGGGGTGGTGCTGATGCTCGGCTTGCTGGAGCTGGTGTCCGTCGACGTCGTTGTCGCTGTCGGCTTGGACGCCTCGCTCGCGCTGGTGGACGACGACTCCTTTTTGGAGCCCGATCCCGCGGACCCGTAGAGATCTTTGTACCAACCGCCGCCCTTGAACGTGAAGGCGGGCGCCGAGGCCTTGCGGCGGAAGCCCTGCGCCTGGCAGGACGGACACTCGGTCAGCGGTTGGTCGTTGATCCCTTGGAGCACTTCCTCCTCGTGGGAGCAGTTCGCGCATCGGTAGTCGTATAGGGGCATGATGACCTCCAACAGATCAATTCCTCAGTCGTGGTCAGTATACAAACCGCTGTCCGAAATTGTCAATCGCCCCAGCTCGTGCCTTGTCGTGCCTGGCGCTGCGGTCGGGCACTCATGGATTGTCCGTCGCGGGCCGATGGGGTGGGTGAAAGCGCTGCCGCGCGCAACCCGCTCAACCCAAGGCTTGCAGGTTGCTTTTTCACCATCCATCTTGGATAATGCGGCTAGGGGGAATACGACCATGTTTCGCGAGATTCGCCAGGAAGACTTGATCATCAAGAAGGACGATGGCTCATCCAAAGTCAACCATACCATGGTGCGCGAATTCGGTCTGTTCAACCTCAGCCAGGACTTGCAGGACGAACTGCTGGATATCTATTTGCAGAACGCCCATCGCAAGGGCGAGTTCGAGGGCTATCAGGTGGGCACCTACATCATGCTGTGCCGCAACATCAACCTGTTCCCCTTCCCGGTGATCACGAACTTCACGTCCGGGAGCGCCTACGAATTCAACATGAAGATGCTGGAAAAGTTCTCGGGATGACGGTCGCCGCGCGTTTCCTGCTGCTGGCCACGCTGCTGTTGGCCGGCCAAGCCTGGGCTCAGGAATCGATGTTGGTGCTGGTGGACGGACGGGTCATCCCCTACGTCGGCGAATACACCATGGAGGGCGAGCGGCTGGTCTTCACCTCGCCCACCGGCGAGCGCCTGTTCTTGGCTAAGGACCAGGTCGACCTGCCCGAGACGCTGCGCTTCCGAGAGTTCGTTAACGAGCGCGAGGCGCGCCTGGCCAAGGCCCGCGGCGAGGTCGACTCCTCCGCACCGCCGGCGCAGAGCTCGCTCGCCGAGCAGGTCGAGGCCTACAACAAGGACCACCCCCGCGACCGCGAGGTCAAGCAGCTGGTCTACGAGGGCAAGGGCAAGTCGACCAAGCGTCCGGAGCAATGGAAGGAGCTCGAGTTGCCGCCGTTTGAGGACCTGGGTGCCCAGGCGATCTCCGAGCGCGCCTTTCGCACCGCCGAACACGTCCACCAATCGCTGGAGGGCGAACACGACTACCTGCTCTACGGCTTCTACGCTTGGGTGTTGATCGGCGTGGCGCTTGCGTTTGCCTCGCTGGCAACGCAGCTTTACTTGACGGTGCGCTCCTACAGCCACGGCCTGCGCTGGGGGCTGCTCCTGTCGCTCTTGCTGATCTTGGTCGTCTTCGCCACCTTCCGGATGATTCTCGCGCCCTTCCTACCCTACCAGGTGCCCAATTTCATCCAGCCATTGACGGTCTTGAGTTTCCATCTTGCGCTGCTGGTCTACGTTTTCCAGCGCTGCTATGGGCGTCGCCTGTTGTTCGTGGTTCTGCTGCATGGCCTGATTCCCTACACCCTCCTTTCGGTCGGGCTGATCGCGCTGATTCTCTGAAACCGCGGGTCACGGCTGGTGCTGTGCGCTTGGAAAAAAACGAGGACGTGCGCACGATCTTTGGATCAGGTAGGCGAAAATCGGAGACACCCTTCCAGATCAGGTGCCCATCTAAAATTAAAAGACGCGGCCGTCCAGATGAACTGAGGGCCGTGATTTTTTGATGGGGCGCGCGCTTGATGCGGAGACGCGATCGCGTTCATTGGCGAGGGGTTGACCAAGTGAACTTGCCCATGTGTAAAAAAATGGCGGGCAAAATCGTTCGTGGAGGCCAGTCGGCTTTTTTCGGGAGAGAAGTTCAACGGGACGGATAAAAAGAGACGGCCGGAAGTGGGGCCGACCGCCGGT
>CAYRFM010000020.1:42817-57714 GCA_964423555.1 uncultured Holophagae bacterium
GCCGGTCGGCCTGAAAGGTTGGAAGTTCAACGGGACGGATAAAAAGAGACGGCCGAGCCGACCGCCGGTCGGCCTGCAAGGTTCGCAGCGGAAGCACAAGTATCCAGCATGATCATCCGCCTACCTGTTCCAATAGAGCACGTGATTTTTGAAAATCCTCTAACATCGGTTCATCAGCCGTATTGAGACGGCCCCTTTGCTTCAGCTCCAAAAGCAGTTCGCAGGCCCGGCGAAGGTAGGGCTGAGCATCTTCTTCTACGGTAGCCACCGAGTGCAGGACCACGGCCATTTGGCGTAAATAATCAGCCCGGTCCGGCTCGGCTTTGACCAGGGTCTCCATGATGCCCAGCGAATGCAGGAAGGCCACTTTTCCTTCGGCCTGCTGTCCTTGAGCGACATACAGTTTTCCCAGGCGTTGGTATGACACGGCGAGGTCGTGTTGGAAGTCGGCCCGGCCCGGCTCGCTGTAGGCTAGACGCTCGCGGATTGTTTGTGCTTTGGCAAAGGAGGCCGCCGCCTCATCTCCCTGACCCAGCGAGTGGTAGAGGTCGCCCATCGCGATGTAAGACAGCGAGAGGTCGCGCTGGAAGTCGGCCCGGCCTGGTTCGCTGCTGACCAAGTGCTCGGCGATCGCCAGGGCCTCGGCGAGGTAGACAGCCGCCTCTTCGTTGGAACCCATTGCATGGTTGATGTCGCCCATCTTAGTATAGGATACCCAAAGATCGCTGTGAAAGTCGGCCCGGCCAGGCTCACCGCTGACCAAGCCCTCGGCAATCACCAGGGCCATACCAAAGGTGACACCGGCCTCATCAACCTGGCCCAGTGCCCGCAAGAGATCGCCCATTTTGATGTACGAACTCCAGAGATCGCGCTGAAAATCGGACCGACGAGGCTCACTGCGGGCTAAGCGCCTGCGGATCGCCAGGGCGTTGGCGAGGGCCACAGCGGCCTCGTCGCGCCGGCCCAACATCAAGTAGAGGTCGCCTATCTTGTTGTAGGATATCGAAAGATCGCGCTGAAGGTCGGCCCTGCCGGGCTCGCTGCTGGCCAGGCGCTCGGCGATGGCAAGATCCTTGGCGAAGGCAGCAGCGGCTTCATCGCTGCGGCCCTGCGCCAGGTAGAGATCACCCAGGCGCTCGTACAACACCGAGAGATCGCGTTGAAAGTCTGTCCTGCCGGGCTCGCTGCTGGCGAGACGCTCGTGGATCGCCAAGGCCTTGGTGAAGGCGGCAGCGGCTTCCTCGCCTTGGCCCAGAGCAAGGTAGAGCTCACCTGTGTTGATGTAGGAAACGGAGAGGTTGCACTGTTCGCGGCTATTTTCGGGTTGGTCGCGCACGCGCTCTTGCTGTCTCTCCAGCACCGCCTGGCTGCGGCGCAAGGCCTTGTCGGCTTGGCCATGGGCCAGCTGGGCCTGGGCCTCTGTGTCGGCAATGTAGGCGTAGTCGCGATGGTCATAGGGTAGCGCTGCCAGGATCTCGGCGGCCAAGGCGGAAATGGCCCAGCTTTTCTGTTGGCGGGTCAGGATGCTGAAGCAGGATTCTGCCAAACTCGTGGCTAGGACGTAGGCCTGGCCGTCGAGGGCATTGCGCAGTGCTTCCTGAAGGTCTTCATAGTCATGGCTCTCGTGCTCGCACCGCCAAAGTCGATAATGAGCCGCGCGCAGGCAGCAGGTGCGGTAGCGCTCGGGTTGGAGTTCGGCCAGGCCTTGGGCCGTCCAGCGCTGGGCTAGAACGGCGTCGTCCGCGGCCGGTTGCAGGAGGGTCAAACGGGTCAGGCGGGTCAGGGCGGTGGCGATGGCGAGTGGGTCGCTCGCTGTTGCGACTCCCGCTTCGGTCAGGATGCGGACCAGGCCCGCCGCGGACGTGGGCAGGCGGGAGACGGCCGCTTGGTAGAGGAGCTCATCGTCGCCGCGGGCGGTGGCTAGGGCCAGCAGCTGCTCCAGCAGGATATCGCGCAGGCCCAGGTGGACGGTGGTTTGCAACGCGTCAGCAAGATCGGTGGCCTCTCTGGTCTGGCCGTGGAGCTGTAACAGGTGTTCGAGCTTGTCACATACTGCCCGTAGGCGACCTTGGCCATCGTTGAGCAGCGCGTCGAGTAACTCCAGCAGGCGTGGGTGACCGCCGATCAGGTTCTGGATGCGGGCCAGCTCGGTCGCGTCCCGGCCGCTCAGTTGAGGCAGGCGGCTGATCAGCTTGCCGCTTTCGGCGCGGCTCAGGCCGACCAGTCGCTGCTCGGCGAAGTAGGCGCTGAGACTCTGGGGGAACGGCCGGCTGGTCAGCAACAGACGCGCGGCGCCGGCGTTGGCGGCGAGGGCCTGCAGTTGATCGGCGCAGTCGTCGTTGAGAAACTCGCCCTCGGGGGTGAGGTTCTGTTCGAAATCGTCGAGCACCAGCAGCAGTTGGAACTGGTCGACGGCTTCGTGCAGCAGCATTTGGCGGCGAAGGTCGTCGAGGTCGGGGGCGTGTAGCTTGACAAGCAAGGGCGCGGCCGGGTCGTGATTCGCCAGGGCATCGGCCACCTTTTTGGTGAGATCGGCCAGATCCCAGCGGCCGACCTGGGCCACCAGCAGCCAGCCCCTTTCGCGCTGGCGGACCATGATGCGACCGGCCAGGCTGCTCTTGCCAATGCCGCCAATCCCGGTCAGGACCAAGCCCGGCATGCCGCCGATCGGCTGGTTGAGCAGGCGCAGGCAGCGGCGCAGCTCGGCGCGGCGGCCGACCAGGTCGCCCAGGGCTAGCTGTGGTACGGGTCCGGGGACGCGGTGCACGGGGGTTTGGGACAGCGGGCAGACGGCCAGGTTCGGGTCCAGCAGGGGCTGCTCGCCACCGGCCAGGAACAGGCTGGCGGTGGCGTATTCGGGAGGGTCGTAGCCATGGCCGCGTGCCAGGCGCTCGCGGCGTTGTAACTCCAGCTCGCGGCGCGTGGCCGCCAGGGCGGGAGCCGGACGATAACCGAAGCGAGGTAAGTGCTGGTAGAAGGACTGAGCCAGGGCGGTGGCATAGGCGTCGCTGACGGCCCTCGTCATGGCCAGGACGGCCGGCAGACCTGCCTGCAGCAGATCTTCGGCCAGCGAGCTGGCCTCGTGTGCGACCGAGCCGCCGTGGCAGGTGTTGAGCAGGACCAGCGGAGGCGGGCGATGGGCGCCTCTCAGCGGCGCGAGCAGGTCGGTGGCGGTTGTTGGCACTTCGTTGCCGTCCTCGTCCTCCAGCAACAGCAGGCCGGGTACGCCATGGCAGGAGAGGTGGAGCACGTGGTAGGGGTCGGTGCCGAGCGCGGCCGCGATCTCGCGCGGGTGGCCGATCTCCAGGAAGCGGACCTGGCTATCCTGGTCGCGGCGAGTGTCGGCCAGGGCGTCGAGGATGACCTGCAGCTCGCGCTCCAGGTCCAGGACGACGGCGGAGCTCTTGCCCTCGTCGGGTGCAGCCACGGCGACCAGTATCTTGAGCGGACCGGCCATGGGCTCCGGCGGGGCGTTGGGCGCTAGGCCATAGGGCCGCCTCGTGATTACAGCGCTGGGGTGGAGGGCCAGGGGACGGCCGTCGGGCAGAGTCAGGGCCTCGAACGGCAGGGCCAACAGTGCGCTGCCTTCGGCCTCGAAGACGACCTCGATCCAGCGGTCTGAGGGGCAGCCGTCCAGCAGCTCGGTCAGGGCGGCGCCGCTCTCGCCTGGCAAACAGAGCACGGCCAACTGTATGCCCAGCTCGGTCAGGGCCGACTCCTGCGCGCGCACCTGCTGCGCGGCCAGGCTTTGGCGCACTTGACCCTCGACCGTCAGGCCGCGGTAGCTGGCCCGGGCCTGGCCCAGGGCGCGGGGAAGGCGAGGGTGCACGGCCTGCCCATAGTGCGTGCCCGCTAACTGGACCTCGACGGTGATCTCGCCGACCTGACCGGGTCGCAGGCGCACGAGAACACTGTCATCGTCGCGGCGGCGGACGGCGGTCTGTGGTGCGCGCAGAGCGGCGGCAATCTCGTCGTGACTGCCGAGCATGCGCCAGGCCAGCGGCCGCAGCAGTGCCGGTACGGGCGCATCGGCCTCGAGCAACACCGGGATCAGGTGCTTGCCCTCCTGGATATGAGCCCAGATCTGGTAGCTGACCTCGGCGCTCATGAAGGGGCTGGCTGCGGCGGCGTGGGAGTAGATGATGATCGCTGCCTCTGCCTGTTCCAAGGCCTGGGTGAATTGCGCCACGCCGGCCGCTTCCCAAATATCTAGCCAAGGCTCGAAACCTTGGACCTTCAAGGTCTCGGCCAGGGCCAGAACGGTCGGCTTGTCGGCAGAACTGTGACTGAGAAGAACGCGCACGAAATCACCTTCTTGGGGAATATACGACGTACTGGCTTGAAGTATTTTCCAGGCGACACGCGCCAGGTGGTAGGGTTTTGTTTGAAGCTAGACATTTTGACATGGCAAACACCAAAAAACAGAGTGGGCCCAGTTCGCTAGGCCGCGTTGGGATAAAGTTGGTTACGATCCGCCAGCGCTCTCAAACTGCACAACCTGCCGCTGTAGAAATTCCAAAAAGGGTTCATCAATTTGCCTGAGGCGGCCTGATTGTTTCAGACCCAGCAACAGCTCGCAGGCTCGGCGCAGGTGGGTCAAGGGTGCATCCTCATCCGCGCTTGCCACACAATGGAGCTTCACGGCCAGGGAGCGCAAAAAATCTGCACGCTTTGGCTCAGTCCTGACCAGGGCTTCCATGATATCCAGGGAATGCTGGAAGGCCGCCTTGGCCTCGGCCTTTTGCCCTTGATCGAGGTACAGTTTGCCCATGCACTCGTATGACACCGAGAGATCGTGCTGGAGATCCGCTCGCCCTGGCTCGCTACTCGCCAAGCGCTCGCGAATTGCCAGTGCTTGAGTGTAAGCGGAAGCCGCCTCATCACCACGGTCCATTTTCTGGTAGTCGTCGCCTACCCTGTTGTACGAGGTTGCGAGATCGCGCTGTAAATCGGCCCGGTCAGGTTCGCGGCTAGCCAGGCGCTTGGCGAGTTCCAATGCCTTGACGTGGATGGAAACCGCCTCATCGATCCGGCCCATGGTAAAGTGGAGATCGCCCGTTTTGATGTAAGAGACCACAAGATCGTGCTGAAAGTCGGCACGGCCAGGCTCGCTGCCGGCCAGGCGCTCGGTGATCGCCAGTGCCTTCGCGTAGACTGTCGCCGCCTCTTGGAACTGCCCTGACCCTCGATATAGGTCACCCATGCGTTCGTACGGCACCGTGAGCTCGCGCTGTAAGCTGGTTCGCTCAGGATCTTGCCCGGCAAGGTGTTCGGCGATCGTCAGGGCTTGGGCGTAGTAGGACAGGCCCTCTTCGTTCCGCCCTAGCGTTCGGTAGAGGTCACCTAACTTGATGTACGATACCGAGAGGTCGTGTTGGTTGTCCTCTCGCTTTGGCTCCTCCTGGGTCAGACGCTCCCGGATCTTCAGAGCCTGGTGGTATGCCACATCCGCTAAATTGCTTCGCCCCAGCTCTCGATAGAGGTCACCCATGCGATTGTAGGATACCGCCAGATCGCGCTGAAAGCTGGCTCGCCCAGGCTCGTGGAAGGCAATGTATTCGTTGAGAGAAACTGCTTCCGTGTAGGCCGTCGTAGCCTCTTCGCCCCTTCCAAGGCTTCGGTAAAGGTCGCCCACGCACTGGTACGACACCGAGAGCTCGCGCTGCAAATCGGCTCGCTCTGGCTCGGCTTTGGCAAGCCTTTGGCGGATCGCCAGTGATGCGGTGAAGGCGGTCATCGCCTCTTCGCTTCGACCCTGGACCCGGTGGAGGTCGCCCATGTGCTCGTGCGATGCCGCGAGCTCGCGCTGAAAGTCGGCTCGCCCCGGCTCGTCGTGAGCCAGGCGCTCGCGGATTGCTAGTGCATTGGCGTAGGCTGCGGCGGCTCCTTTGCCCCGTCCCATGGCCAGGTAGTGATCGCCCTTGCGCTCGTACGAGACAGCGAGAGCGCGTTGAAGGCTGGCCTGCTCGGGCGCTCGGCGGACCAGGTTCTCGCGTAGCTCAAACGCCTTGTCGAAGGCGGCGGCCATTTCTTGGCTGCGTCCCAGTATGCGAAGGAGATCTCCCATGCGTTCGTAAGACACAGAGAGGTCGCGTTGTAGGTCGGCACGGTCAGGGTCGTCATGGGATAGCCGTTCCCGGATCGCCAGCGCCTCGGCGTGGATGGTTGCCGCCTCATCGGCCCACCCCTTTTCCTGGAAGATGTCGCCAATGCGCTCGTACGACACTGCTAGGTCGCGCTGGTAGCTGGTTTTTCCAGGTTCTTGGCGGGCCAGGCGCTTTAGGCTTGCCAGTGCCTTGGCATAGGCCGAAGGCGCCTCCTCACCCTGTCCTACCTCCCGGTAGAGGTCGCCCAGCCTGATATAGGATACTGCGAGATTGCGTTGATTGCGGCTGCTATCGGGCTCCTCAATTACGCACTGTTGATGTCGTTCGAGCAGTTCCTGGCTGCGGTGCAGGGCCTTGTCGATGAGACCATGGGCCAGCTGAGCCTGCGCCTCCTTGTCGGCGACAAAACAGTAATCGTTGTGTTCGCTCGGCAGTGTCGCCAGAATCTCGGCGGCCAGGTCAGCGATGGCCCAACTCTGCTTTTTGTCGGACAAGTGAGTGAAGCAGGGTTTCGCCAAGTCCGTGACCATGTCGTAGTCCTCTCCGTCCAGGGCGTTGCGCAGCGCTTCCAGCAAATCCTCATAGGCATAGCTTTCGTGGTCGCGACGCCAGCGTCGGTAGCGGGCCGCACGCAGGCAGCAGGTGCGGTAGCGCTCGGGTTGGAGTTCGGCCAGGCCTTGGGCCGTCCAGCGCTGGGCTAGAACGGCGTCGTCCGCGGC
This sequence comes from uncultured Holophagae bacterium, assembly GCA_964423555.1. Taxonomy (GTDB): domain Bacteria; phylum Acidobacteriota; class Holophagae; order Acanthopleuribacterales; family Acanthopleuribacteraceae; genus CAYRFM01. The sequence continues at coordinate 49,644 of CAYRFM010000020.1, forward strand.
CGGTTGCAGGAGGGTCAAACGGGTCAGGCGGGTCAGGGCGGTGGCGATGGCGAGTGGGTCGCTCGCTGTTGCGACTCCCGCTTCGGTCAGGATGCGGACCAGGCCCGCCGCGGACGTGGGCAGGCGGGAGACGGCCGCTTGGTAGAGGAGCTCATCGTCGCCGCGGGCGGTGGCTAGGGCCAGCAGCTGCTCCAGCAGGATATCGCGCAGGCCCAGGTGGACGGTGGTTTGCAACGCGTCAGCAAGATCGGTGGCCTCTCTGGTCTGGCCGTGGAGCTGTAACAGGTGTTCGAGCTTGTCACATACTGCCCGTAGGCGACCTTGGCCATCGTTGAGCAGCGCGTCGAGTAACTCCAGCAGGCGTGGGTGACCGCCGATCAGGTTCTGGATGCGGGCCAGCTCGGTCGCGTCCCGGCCGCTCAGTTGAGGCAGGCGGCTGATCAGCTTGCCGCTTTCGGCGCGGCTCAGGCCGACCAGTCGCTGCTCGGCGAAGTAGGCGCTGAGACTCTGGGGGAACGGCCGGCTGGTCAGCAACAGACGCGCGGCGCCGGCGTTGGCGGCGAGGGCCTGCAGTTGATCGGCGCAGTCGTCGTTGAGAAACTCGCCCTCGGGGGTGAGGTTCTGTTCGAAATCGTCGAGCACCAGCAGCAGTTGGAACTGGTCGACGGCTTCGTGCAGCAGCATTTGGCGGCGAAGGTCGTCGAGGTCGGGGGCGTGTAGCTTGACAAGCAAGGGCGCGGCCGGGTCGTGATTCGCCAGGGCATCGGCCACCTTTTTGGTGAGATCGGCCAGATCCCAGCGGCCGACCTGGGCCACCAGCAGCCAGCCCCTTTCGCGCTGGCGGACCATGATGCGACCGGCCAGGCTGCTCTTGCCAATGCCGCCAATCCCGGTCAGGACCAAGCCCGGCATGCCGCCGATCGGCTGGTTGAGCAGGCGCAGGCAGCGGCGCAGCTCGGCGCGGCGGCCGACCAGGTCGCCCAGGGCTAGCTGTGGTACGGGTCCGGGGACGCGGTGCACGGGGGTTTGGGACAGCGGGCAGGCGGGCAGATTGGCGTCCAGCAGGGGGCGCTCCTTACCGGCCAGAAACAGACTGGCGGTGGCGTATTCGGGACGGCTACCGTCGTGGCGTTCGCGCCGCTGCTCCTCCAGCTCGCGGCGCGCCGCCGCCAAGGCGGGGCCGGTTCGGTAGCCGCGTTGCTGCAAGTGCCGGTAGAAGGACTGAGTCAGGGCGACGGCATAGCCGTTGCTGACGGAATCCGTCATCGCCAGGATACCCGGCAGACCGGCGCGCAGCAGATCCTCGGCCAGGGAGCTGGCTGCGGGTGCGACCGAACCGCCATGGCAGGTGTTGAGCAGGACCAGCGGTGGCGCGTGATGGGCGCCTTTCAGTGGTGCGAGCAGGTCCGCGGCGGTGGTTGGCAACTCGTTGCCGTCCTCGTCCTCCAGGAATAGCAAACCAGGCTGGCCATGGCAGGAGAGATGAAGCACATTGTAGGCGTCGGTGCCGAGCGCGGCCGCGATCTCGCGCGGGTGGCCGATCTCCAGGAAGCGGACCTGGCCGTCGTGGTCGCGGCGGGTGTCGGCCAGGGCGTCGAGGATGACCTGCAACTCGCGCTCCAGGTCCAGGACGACGGCGGAGCTCTTGCCCTCGTCGGGTGCGGCCACGGCGACCAGTATCTTGAGCGGCCCGGCCATGGGCTCTGACGGGGCGCTGGCCTTCAGGCCGTAAGGACGGCGTGTGGTCACGGCACTGGGGTGGAGGGCGAGGGGCCGGCCGTCGGGCAGGGTCAGGGCCTCGAACGGCAGGGCCAACAGCGCGCCGCCTTCGGCCTCGAAGACGACCTCGATCCAGCGGTCTGAGGGGCAGCCATCCAGCAGCTCGGTCAGGGCGGCGCCGCTCTCGCCGGGCAGGCAAAGCGCGGCCAGCTGAGCGCCCAGCTCAGCCAGGGCCGACTCTATCCACAGTAAGGATGAACCCTGGCGCACCAGCTCCTCGGCCACATGGCCGCGGTAGCTGGCCCAGGCCTGGCCCAGGGCGCGGGGAAGGCTAGGGTGTACGTACTGCCCATACTGCGTGCCCGCCAACTGGACCTCGACGGTGACCTCGCCTACCTGACCGGGTCGCAGGCGCACGAGAACACTGTCATCGTCGCGGCGACGGACGTCGGTCTGTGGTGCGCGCAGAGCGGCGGCAATCTCGTCGTGACTGTCGAGCATGCGCCAGGCCAGCGGCCGCAGCAGTGCCGGCACGGGCGCATCGGCCTCGAGCAACACCGGGATCAGGTGCTTGCCCTCCTGGATATGGGCCCAGATCTGGTAGCTGACCTCGGCGCTCATGAAGGCGACTGCGGCGTGCGAGCAAACAACGATCGCGGCCTCGGTCTGCGCCAGGCCCTGGTTGATACGCGCCACGATACCTTGGCCGCCGGCCATCTCCCAAACATCCAGCCAGGTTTCAAACCCCCGGGCCCTCAAGGCCTCGGCCAAGGCCAGCACGGTCGGTTTATCAGCGGAACAGTAGCACAGAAGTACGCGCACGAATCACCTTGCTTCAGGGAAATGCGATGATCAGACTTGAAGTATAACCCAGGATACACGTACCGGGCATCGCAGTCCTGGACCCCATTATTTGGATGGATTGAGCTCGATTTTTTCCAATACGCGCCCTGGCTGTTTGGTTATCTTGGCTCCGCGGACCATGTGCGCGAGTATCGCCAGCCCGGCGGCTGGCGCCACGTTTTTGGTACGCCTGGCTTCGCGAATCATTCGTACAAGTAACGCCAGCCCGGTGGCTGGCGCCACGTTTACTTTCTTGGCAATTCTGCGGCGGTTCAGGACCAATGGACCGGGTTTCCGGAAGCGATGGATACTTTAGCGAGCTGCTTCAACGAACTGATCAAAAATTGATATCTGTCGGCAACCAGAACCCGTTTTGCTTTAACTTTAAATTTGTAATCTTTTTTTGGGTTTTCGCTGTATGGGTAAATTTCTTTGACGGCGGTGAAGTTCCTTCCGCTCGGGATGTCAATGAAGAGGTAACCTTTTGAGACTGGTTTCTGAATGAAATCTTTTGACTGGAACATTACAGAATAGGCGCTTTGGCCGTGTTCGCCGATATAAAATCCATTTTTGCTGAGGCCATATGTTTGCTTTTTGCCATTGTAATTTGTGTAGGCCAAAACTTCGTGATCTTCGGCATTGATAGAGAATATTGTTCTATTAGTCGAGATTTCTGAGAGTGTGATGATTTTTTCTGTGCTTTGCTCGTTTTCTAATAGAAATAACTCGTCGAGGGCCTGTTGTGCAGCGCTGCTAGGTAAAATACCGCAATTTGTGTTTGGTAAGTATTGTGTTAGAGTGGGGTACGCGGTGCTCCCGCCAAGTATTTCGATGATCTGTCTAAACCACGCCATGTCTGTGATGTTAGCAAGGCGTTGGCTTATCTGTCTCATGTCTTTGTGTTTACAAGCTGTCGCAAGCCACTTATTGAATGCAGCGTGCATTTGAAGCACTATTTCTTTATTCTGGTCCCAAAGCTCCGATGGAACATCCAAATGAAGCCCCTCTTGATCAAACCGAAGAAACTCCTTGTGAGGTGGTTCTGTGGTTTTTCCCTCTTGGTAGCAGGTGCAAATGACGAAAGCATCATAACCCAATTTTGGGACCTCACCTTTTAGCTGCCGATGCAACCAACCTAATCTGGGCTTTACGTAAATCTCCCCTCCATTCTATACTCGGAAACGAAGAAAGTACAGCCCGTTCTTACCCATTCGCCTTTGGAAAAGTGGCAACAGCCCGGCGGCTGGCGCCGCGGGAATCGCCAGCCCGGCGGCTGGCGCCACGTTTTTGGTACGCCTGGCTTCGCGGATCATACGCACAAGGATCGCCAGCCCGGCGGCTGGCGCCACCCGGTGGCTGGCGCCACCCGGCGGCTAGCGTCACGTTAGTTGTGCTCCTCGGGCAGGAGGTTGAAGCGGCGTAGGACCTGTTCCAGTTCGCTGGATTTGACGGGTTTGGCCAGGTAGTCGTTCATGCCGGCTTCGAGGCAGCGCTCGCGGTCGCCCTTGAGCGCGTTGGCGGTCATGGCCACGATCGGGACCTGGCGGTTGATGTTGGGCTCGCCGCGGATGCGGCGCGTCGTTTCGAAACCGTCCAGCTCGGGCATCTGGCAGTCCATCAGCACCAGGTCGTAAGCATCGACGGCCATCGCCGCCAGTGCTTCCAAGCCGTTTTCCGCGATCCGGCAATTGAAACCCAGCTTTTTGAGCATGAAGGTAGCGACCTTTTGGTTGGTGCGGTTGTCCTCCACCAGCAGGATGCGGGCATCGGCCTGGACCGGGCTGTTGGGCGCGCGCGTAGCGGGTGCGACCTCGATAGATGGTTTCTCCGCGGGCTGGTGCGGGTCGCCCAGGGCAAAGAGCAGAGCGTTGCGCAACGCCTTGCTCTTGACGGGCTTGCCTAGGAATAGGTTGCGCAGCTGGGGGTCGCGCATGACGAGGGGGCCGGTGATGACCCTCGTCGCCTTGACCAGAATGTGTCTGAGGTCGAGCCGGCTATCCTGAATGATGATCTTGTAGGGTGTTTCGTCGGCCTCGCTGCGCAGGGCCAGGAGGTTGGCCTCGCGCGGGTCGCCGGCCTCGTCGGCGTCCATGCCGAAGTCTTTGAGCAGCTCGATCAGCGCGCGGCGGTTCTCGGGCAGGGGGTCGACGATCAAGATCCGCGGGAGCTCCGCCAGCATGGGTTCGGTGTGTTCAGGGATCAGGTAGGTAGGGTCCTTCTGCAGCGGGACCCTGACCCGGAAACAGGAGCCGCCGCCGGGGTTGCTTTCCAAGCTGATGGTGCCGCCCATCTTTTCGACCAGCTGTTTGCAGATCGCCAGACCCAGACCGGTGCCACCGAACTTGCGGGTCATCGAACTGTCGCCCTGGAAGAAGGGGCGGAACAGATTGCGCTGGTGTTCCAGGGAGATGCCGATGCCGGTGTCCTTGATCTGGAAGCGCAAGCGCAGGAAGCGCGGGTAGACCTCGTCGAGCAGGACTTCGAGGGCGACGTGGCCCTGGTCTGTGAACTTGATGGCGTTGCTGACCAGGTTCAGCAGGATCTGGCGCAGGCGGCCCGGGTCGCCCATGACGCCGTGGGGAATCTTGTGGTCGACGACGACGGCCAGCTCCAGGCCTTTCTCGTGGGCCGCCTCGGCCATCAGCTCGCCGACCTCTTCGACGATGCGGTGGAGGTCGAAGGGAATGTTCTCCAAGGTCAGCTTGCCAGCCTCGATCTTGGAGAAGTCGAGGATGTCGTTGATGATCACCAGCAGGGCACTGCCGGAGGTGCGCACGATTTCCAAGTACTCGCGCTGCTCGGCGGTCGTCTTGGTCAACATCAAGAGGTCGGCCATGGCGATGATACCGTTCATCGGGGTGCGGATCTCGTGGCTCATGTTGGCCAGGAAGTCTGATTTGGCCTGGTTGGCCTTGGTCAGCTCGTGGGTGCGCTCCTCGATCGCGCGCTGGGTCAGGAGCTCGCGGCCGGAGACGGTCAGGATCAGGATGCCGAGCACGCCGGTCAGCAGGCAGCCGGTCAGCAGAAGCAGCCAGGCGGACTTGTCCTGGTGGAGGGCGACGAAGGTGTCGCTGGCGGTGACTTCCAGGCGCCAGCGCCGCGAGCCGACATGGAACTCGGAGGTCTTGCGCAAATCGGCGCGCAACATCTTGGCATCGAAGGTCTCGAGATCGTGATAGAGGGCCAGCACCGAGTCGCCGTCGCTGGCATCGACGAGGCGGAAGTGCAAGCCCTTGGCCTGGATCTGGCTGAAGGCGCGGTCCATCAGGCGGGGGATGCGCACGACGGCGGTCGCGAAGCCCAACAGCCGGGTGGCGCGGTAGACCGGCTTGAAGAGCAAAATCCCCGATGCGGTGTTTTGAACCAGGTGCAGCGCGGCGGTCGCCTCGATCGAGCCATCGGCTGAGGCGCGGGCGATTGCCTGATGGCGCTTGGGGTCGGACCAGACGTTGAACCCGAGTGCGGCGACATTCTCCTCCAGGGGGAAGATGAACAGCACGGGTACGTAGCGGCCGCTTTGCGCCGCGGGCACCATTTGGCCGTCGCGGCGCTCGAGAATCTGGGCGTGGCCTGGGTAGGCCAGGGCCAGTCGTTGCTCGAAGGCGGTGCGCTCGCCGCGCTCGAGCAGGGGGTTCCAGGACAGTGCGGAGATGGAATCGCTATGGCCCAGTTCGGTGGTGGCGAAGCTCTCGAAGTCGCTGCGGGTACAGGGCTCGGAGAGTTTGAGGTAGGTGCCCAGGCTCCCGAGCGTGCCCATGCAGTCGACCAGGCGCCCTTCTAGCGCCTGCCGCGCGGCCTGGGTCTGGTTGGCGAGGATCGAGACGAGTTTCTGGTGCTCCCAGTTGCGGATCTGGAAGGAGGAGACGATCGTCAGGGAGAAGGCCAGGATCAGCGTCGTCGCAAGGGTCAGGAAACGCCGCGGCGAGCTGCGCATGAATTGGATCGAGAGGATGATCGGCGTCAGGATCAGCACGCCGTTGGTGTCGCCCACCCACCAGACCAGCCAGGTCGAGGGCATGCTGGCGGGCAGGATCGTGTGCACCGCCGTCAGGGTCAGGGTTCCGACGGTAGCGGCGGTGATGCAGGCGATCGGGCCGGAGTAGAGGTAGAAGCGCAGGATATCGACGGTGGCGCAGAGATCGTTGGGGAACTTGGCGTAACGGCGCAGGAGCCAAGCGCCGACGACCGGTTGGAAGGAGTTGCCAAGAGCGATCACCAGGTTTTCCGGGTGGGCGTGGAGCTGGCCGAAGGGATCCGCGAACAGGGCGCCGAGGTTCGAGTTGGTCAGAAAGGCGCCGAGGAACAGGCCCGGCCAGACGGAGGTGTTGCGCATCAGGACGGCGGCCAGGGCCACCCCGGACGGCGGCCAGATCGGCGAGGCGTAGCCGTTCTCGAGCGCGAGCAGCAAGCCCAGTCGACCCGTGATCAAGTAGACGGCCGCGACACCGAGATTCCAGAGGACCCCTTTCAACTTGCTCATGAGGGGCAACCAGGCACGCACAGAACTCCTGAGGTATGATTTTTCTGCTGGTCACATTATACCATGAGGCTCCGGGTTGTCTGTGGGCGTTGCGGAGAATGTGTTTTGGCACGGAGTGTGTCCTGACGCAGGTCTGCTATAATGGAGCGACCCAAGCAGGAGGCCCCTATGACACAGTTCCAAATTCCCACGCTGCCCGTGGACGTCGAGATCGTGATGGTCGGTTCGCTCGAGCAGCGCGGCACGATTTTTCTCTCGGAAAACCAGATTTCTTATACGGGAACGCCGCGCCTGGAGGACTTCCTCAACCAGGAGACGCCGTTCTTTCCCTTCAGCTGCGAGGGCGGGGGCGTGCACTTGATCAACAAACACGGCCTGGTTCTGGTGCGCAGTTCCGAGGACGACCGCGCCTTCCTGGTCGACCAGTTGATGCTGGTGCCGCGCCGGGTCGAAGTCCATCTCAGCCACGGTCAGGTCGTTGCCGGCGAGATTTACTCCAACCTGCCGCGGGAGTCCCTGCGGGTCCTGGACTTCTTCAATCAGCGCGACACCTTCTTGCCCATCTATCAGGAAGCACGCAAACTGATCGTCAACGCCCGCGAAATTCTCTACGTCATCGATTGAGGTCCTGATGAAGCCAGCATTTGTCGTACACGGGGGCGCCTGGAACATTCCCGATGCGCTCTGGCCGGCCCACCGCGAAGGCTGCCAGCGCGCCCATGGGGCGGGCTCGGCCGTGCTCGAGCAGGGCGGCAGCGCGCTGGACGCGGTCGTCGCCGCGATCCAGATCCTCGAGGATGACCCGACCTTCGACGCCGGTTATGGCTCGTTTCTCAACCGCGCCGGTCAGGTGGAGCTGGACGCCGGCCTGATGGAGGGCCGGCAGCTGCGCTCGGGCGCCGTGCTCGGCGTCAGTCGGGTGCGCAATCCGATCGCCCTGGCGCGGCACGTGCTCCAGCACACGGAGCACTGCATCTTTAGCGCCGACGGCGCCCACGATTTGGCGCCAGCGGCGGGTCTGGCCTTTGT
>CAYRFM010000020.1:57724-78725 GCA_964423555.1 uncultured Holophagae bacterium
CATCCAGGCTGGCGAACTGGCGTTGCTGGACACGGCCTGGCGTCCCAGCGATACGGTCGGCGCGATCGCCCTCGACCGCCACGGCGACCTGGCTTGTGGCAACAGCACCGGGGGCACGCTGCAGAAAGCAGTGGGTCGGGTCGGAGATGCGCCTTTGGTCGGCCTGGGCTTTTATGCGGACAACGAGCTGGGGGCCGCCGTCTGCACCGGTTGGGGCGAGAGCATCATGCGCTCGGCGATGGCGCTGCAGGCGCTGAGCCGCTTGGGCGAGCTGGGACCTCAGGGCGCCGCCGAGTGGGCCATTGACCATTTGCGGCGCCGGGTCGACGGCTACGGCGGCATCCTGGTGATGGCGCCCGACGGCCGGGTCGGCAAGGCCCACAACACGCCGCGCATGGCCAGTTGCCCGTTCTTCGAGTAGCGGCCAAAAAAAAAGCGAAAACGAGTCGAGGAGACGGCTCGTTTTCGCCATTGAGGAGTCGCGAGTGATCCCCGGCCGGGATGGGAAACCGGTTGGGGTTCGATTTGCTCGCGGAGGCGTCCTGGCTGCGAGTACGTGGGGTTTCGCGCGTGTCTTGGACGCCGTTATGGGTTAAAGCGCAAGCCGCGAAAAAATCAGGCGGGCAGGGTCAATATTTTTTTCGCCAGGGTGCGCGTGAACCCGGCATGGGGGTTTGTGGCAATCGAAGCTTGCCGGTCGCGCCCGGTCTGCTAGAATGAGGGCCGGGGCCAACGGCCCCCAAGTCAACCAGGAGATTGCCGCAATGAAGCCCTCCCGCTATGAAGAAGCCGGCGTCAGTATCGACGCCCAGGACGACGCCATCCACCGCATCAAGGCCCACGTCAAACAGACGGAAACGCCGCGCACCCTGTCCACCATCGGCTCCTTCGGCGGGCTCTTCGACATTTCCTTTCCCGAAATGCAGGCGCCGGTGCTCGTCGCCTCCGCCGACGGCGTCGGCACCAAGCTCAAGATCGCCTTCGACGCCGACCGCCACGACACCGTCGGCCAGTGCCTGGTCAACCACTGCATCAACGATATCTTGGTGCAGGGCGCGGCGCCGCTGTTCTTCATGGACTACATCGCGACCGGCAAGCTCAAGCCCCACGTCGTCGAGAAAGTCATCCAGGGCATGAGCGTCGCCTGCCGCGAGGGCGGCCTGAGCCTGCTCGGCGGCGAGATGGCCGAGATGCCGGGCTTCTACAATGCCGGTGAATACGATGTCGCCGGCTTCATCGTCGGCGTCGTCGACCGTCCCAAGCTGCTGGGTCCGCAGCGGGTCAAGGTCGGTCAAAAGCTGCTGGGCCTGGCTAGCTCGGGCCTGCACACCAACGGTTACTCGCTGGCCCGCAAGATCGTGTTCGAGGAACAGGGCCTCAAGCTGGAGGATACCTTCCCCGGTACGGCGCAAACGGTCGCCGACGTCCTCTTGGCGATCCACCGGCCCTACCACGACGTCGTCAAGGAGCTGCTGGCCGAGGATCGCATCGCCGCCATGGCCCACATCACCGGCGGCGGCTTCCTGGACAACATCCCCCGCGTCCTGCCCGAAGGCGTCGACGTGGTGGTGCGCAAGTCGGCCTGGACCCTGCCGCCGCTGTTCCGCTTCTTCCTGGAGCAGGGCGGCGTCGAGGAGCAGGAGGCCTACCGCGTCTTCAACATGGGCGTGGGTCTGGTGCTAATGGTCGAGGCCGAGCAGGAAGAAGCCGTGGTCGCGGCCTTGCGCGCCAAGGGCGAAGAGGTCTACTTCCTGGGCGAAACCGTGCCGGGCGACCGCAAGGTCCAGCTGGTCTGAGCCACGACGGGCGCGGGTCGGTTCGGCGCAAGTGTCGGGCCCTCGCGCCTTTCGGCGAAAGCGACGCGCGACGCTCACCAAATGAGCGGACCCGCCCGATAGTGTGGTCATAATGCGCTGCGCGCACGGGGGCTAGGGTCAAAGGAGCGAGATTGGCGCTTTGGGATCGCCGAATATTGTGGCTATAATGCACCAACGATGAGGTGGACGCGTCTATGGACAAAATACTGTGGGTTGATCTGGAGATGACCGGTTTGGATCCGGAGATCGCCGTGATCATTGAGTTTGCCGGCGTCATCACCAACCTCCAGCTTGAGCCCCTGGACCAGTACCACGCCATCGTCTACCAGCCCGAAGACAAGATGGCGCTCATGAACGACTGGGTGCGCACGACCCACGGCAAGAGCGGGCTCCTGGCCAAAATCCCCGAGGGCAAGCCGTTGGATCAGGTCGAGCGCGAGGTGTTGGCCTTCCTGCGCCCCCATTTCGGCGACGAGCGACCCGTCTTGGCGGGGAATTCGATCCATCAGGACCGCAAGTTCATCGACAAGTACATGGTCGACCTGAGCGAGTACCTGCACTACCGCATGATCGATGTCTCTTCTTTCAAACAGATTTTCCGCTATATGTACGGCGTCCATCTGGACAAGGCCTCGCCCCATCGCGCCACCGACGATATCCTGGCCTCGATCGACGAACTCAAATACTACCTGACCTTCATCACGCCACCGACCAAAGGCGCCGAGCCCTGAGGGCGGGCGTCGCGTTTCCGGAAAAGCTTCGCAGCGCTGGCCTTAGGATGTTATGATGGCTGCGCTCAAAGCAGTTAGCTCGGCCGTCCGGCGCCCCTCTCGCGCGCTGGTTTCTCGCCCAAGACTCCGTGCAGGTGTGGTCGCATGAAACGCAGTCAGCTTTCAACGATCTTTTTGAGACTGGTGCCGGCAGTGTCGCTCGGGCTCGCCCTCGCCTGGTTCCTCAACCAGGAGCGCCTAGAGGCCTTTGTCGACGGTCGCTGGCTGTTGCTGTACCTGGTGCCGAGTGCGGTCGTGGCGCTGCTCTTGCCACTGCTGGGCGCCTTTGCCGATCTGGGTCGCTACCACGGCTTGCTGACGACGGTCTCCGGCCTGAGCTTGGTGGCGCTGCAAGCCTTCATGCCGGCCGACCATCCCTTCAGTACACCCGCCCAGGTGGCCGCCTTGCTGCTGTGTTTTCTGTCGCTTCAGGGCAGTTGGCTGCGTCTGGGTCTGACGGATTCCGCTTACCAACCGGCCGTATCGCTGGGTCTGGTGTTGGTCCTGCCACCGCTGATCTGGCTGGCCTCGGCCGAGTGGCGCTGGTCGCTGCCCTGGCGGCCGCTCTCGCTCTCCCTGGCAAGCGCCGGTTTCCTGCTGTTCGCCCTGGGCGTGCGCGCTTGGCGCGACCTGGCCCCGCCTTCGTCGCCGCGCACCGTCTGGCGGCACCTACACCCGCTCCACCGCGGCGAAGCCGGGTTGCTCGACTTGCGCAACCTGCTCAGTTACGCGCTGCTGTTCGCCGCCGGCGCGACCCAGGTCCAGTTCACCTTGTGGGCGCTGCTTGCCGAGGGGACCGAGGTCCTGTCGCCCGTCGTCTACACCATGGCGCTGCTGGTCCTGCTGGGTTTGGGCTCGCTCTCGGCGGCGACGATCGCGCGCATTTACGGCAGCCGCCGCCTGCTGATGGTGGCCGCCATCTTCTCCGCCGTGCTGGTACTGGGTTTGCACTTCGCCCATGGGCTGGAGGTCGCCGTCCACGTCTGTCTGCTGACGTTCCTCTCGGGCCTTGTCGCCGGCAACCTATTCGCCCTGGTGCCGCGTTTCTCGCCTGGCGAGCGCAGCGGCCAAAGCATCGGTTTCGCCGTGCTGGCGCTGGTGCTCGGCGCCGCCTTGGGCAAATTGTTTGCTCTGGGCTACGCGCCAACTGGCATCCCGCTTGGCAACATCGTGCTGTTCCTGGGCGCGCTCTCGGCTGCCGTGACCGTCAATCCCCATCGCGCCCTGCGCATCCTGCGGCGGCTCGAGTCGAAGGCGCTGGAGAACCCGCGCGAGGTGGAGTGGGACTGGCTGGAGGAACCGGCTTCGGGGCTGGCCAGCCACACCTTGTTTTCGCTCTTCTCTCACATCCTAGCGCGCACCATCGCCGAGGTCTTCTTCGGCCGCTTGCGCGTCGTCGGCCGCGAGAACTTGCGGGCGCAGCAGGGCGCGATTTTCGTCGCCAATCACCCCAATACGTTCTTTGATCCGATGCTGGTCACCGCCATGGCGCCGGGCCGCCTGCACTATTGGGCCAAGTCGACGTTCTGGCGAGTGCCGTTGCTGGGCAGTCTGCTCGACCAATTGGGGGCCATTCCGGTTTACCGGCGCCAGGACGGCGAAGCGGCCGGCGCCAGTGGCAACCAGCGCTCGCTGGACCTGGCCGCGACCCGACTCAACCAGGGCGCGCACATGCTGATCTTCCCCGAGGGCGTGAGCGAGCAGGGCCTGTCGCTCAAGCCGATCAAGACCGGCGCGGCGCGCCTGGGCTTTGCCACCATGGAGGGCCGCGACTGGCAGACCGAGCTGCCGATCATCCCGATCGGCCTGGACTATTCGGACCCAACCCTATTCCGTGGCGGCGTGACCGTGCGCATCGGCAAACCCGTGCTGCTGTCTCAATACCGCGAACAATACGCCGAAAACCCGCAGGCCGCGATCACCGAGGTCACCCGCACGATCGGCAAGCGCATGGCCCGCCTGTTGCCGCATCTGGATCAACCCAGCCTGGAGAAGCTGGTCCACCAGATTCACGACCTTTACGGCGAGCGGGTCCTGCAGATCCTCGAGAAACAGGACGAGACCTCGGCTCGCCGCGCGATTGTGCGCGCCGTCAACCATTACCAGACCATGGATCCCGACACGGTAGTGCTGTTCAGCCAGCGCATGGAGGCCTACCAGAAGGAGCGGGAACGCCTGGCCCACGACCATGTCACCCCGGTGCCGACCGCGGAGTTCTGGCACCTGCTCGGTAGTCTGTTCTCCCTGGCCAGTTTCGGCGTGATCACCAACTGGTTGCCCTACAAGCTCTCTGGCCGGATCGTGGCGATGTTTTCCGTAGCTTCGGTCTGGATCGCCTCGCTCAAGCTGGTGATTGGGATGGTCGTATTCGCGCTATACTACTTGTTGCTGGGTTTGATCCTGAGCCTGACGGTGGGCCCGGCCATGGCGATCGTGTTGGTGTTCCTGGTCGTGTTCACCGCCTTCCTGGCGTTGGGCGCGCTGGACCAGTCGACGTTCCGGCAGGAGCAATTGAAGGCCCTGTGGCACGCCGTCTGGGTGCGCGACACCAATATGGAGCTGGAGGAAATGCGGGTCAGCCTGATCCAGGACCTGGAACGCTTCCGCGAAGCTTATGCCTTCTATATGGCGAGAGAGATGCAACCATGAATCAAGTGACGGTCTTTGACGCCTTTGGGCTGGATCAATTGCGGCGGGTCGAGCGCCCGCCCGAACCCTTAGGCCCGCGCGATGTGCGCGTGAGGGTTGCTTCGGTGTCGCTGAACTACCGCGACTACATGATGATCAGCGGCACCTACAACCGCCGCCTGCCACTGCCGCTGATCCCGTGCAGCGACGGCAGCGGCACGGTGCTGGAAGTCGGCGCCGAGGTCAGCACGTTCCGCGAGGGCGATCGCGTGGTCACGACCATGATCCCCGACTGGGAGGACGGCCTGCCGGGCCCGAAATTCCTGGAGACGACCTTGGGCGGACCGGCGGACGGCCTGATGGCCTGCGAGCGCGTGCTGCCGGCTCATGCCCTGTTCCCCCTGCCCGCCGGCCTGAGCCTCGAGCAGGGCTGCTGCCTGCCGGTGGCCGGGCTGACCGCCTGGAACGCGTTGCATGCGGCAGGCCCGCTGGGGCCAGGAGGCAAAGTCTTACTGCTGGGCACGGGCGGCGTCAGCATCGCGGCGCTGGGGATCGCACGCGCCTTGGGCGCCGAGGTGGCGATCACCTCCAGTTCCGAACGCAAGCTGGCGCGGGCCGAGGCGCTGGGCGCCAACCACTTGATCAACTACCGATTGCACGAGCGCTGGGAAAAGCAAGTCCGCGAAATCTGGCCCGACGGCGCCGACCTGGTGCTGGAGGTGGGCGGCGACGGCACCTTCGACCAGTCCGTGCGCGCGGTGCGCAATGGCGGCACGATCGCCCTGATCGGCGTGTTGGCCCAGCAGAACAAGCCGGTCAACCTGACGAGCATGCTGATGCGCGGGATCCGCGCCCAGGGCATGATTGTCGGCAGCCGCCGCAGTTACGGCGAATATCTGAACTTCGTCGCAGAGCACCGCCTGGAACAGGTGATCGACCTCATTTACGAGGGTCAGGTCAGCCTCAAACCGGCGCTGGAACACTTGGCCTCGGGCGCGCATTTCGGCAAGCTCGTCATTCGTCTGGGGGCTTGATGCGGGAGCGACTGCTGGCCTGCCAGCACTGGATCTTCGACCTGGACGGCACCCTGACCAAGCCGATCTTCGACTTCCCGGCGATCAAGCGGCGCCTGGGCCTGCCCCAGGACCGCGGCATTCTCGAGGTTCTGGCCGAAATGGAGCCCACCGAGGCGGCCGCGGTGGCCGAGCACCTGGACACCATCGAATACGAACTGGCGGGCCGCGCCGAGGGCGCGATCGGCGCCCAATCCTTCCTAGCCGCGCTGAAAGCACGCGGCGCCCGCCTAGGCATCCTGACCCGCAATAAAAAAAGCCATGCGCTGCTCACCCTAGAGGTGACGGGCATGGCCGAGTATTTTGATGAAGTGGATATCCTAGGCCGGGACGAGGCCTCCCACAAACCCTCACCGGAGGGCATTCACAAACTGTTGAATGCCTGGCAGATCCCAGCCCAAGCAGCAGTGATGGTCGGCGACTTCCTCTTCGACCTCCAAGCCGGCGCCGCGGCCGGCACCTACCGCCTCTACGTCGACGCCCTCGGCCACTTCCCCCACCGCGACCACGCGGACCTCTCGGTCCAAACACTCAATGAGTTGTTGGGCTGAGGCGTCCAGCATGAGCGAAGATCCCCCCATTAAGGCCCCGCGAATCGTGGGTGTTGATCTTTTCTGCGGTGTGGGTGGCCTTACCCATGGCCTCGTTCGAGGTGGCATACAAATTGCCGCCGGGATAGATATCGATTCGAGCTGCAAATTTCCTTTCGAGGCTAACAACTCCGCCTTGTTTCTCGAGCGTGATGTCGGTCAGCTCAGCGCTGAAGATATCGCACCCTTTTTCGAGGGTGCTGATTTCACCTTGCTCGCAGGCTGTGCCCCTTGCCAGCCGTTTTCCACCTACAGCCGAAGTGGTCGGAATCGCGAGTATGAATCGCAGTGGCCATTGATGTCGTCCTTCGGACGTCTGGTCAATAACCTCAAACCTGACCTTGTGACAGTGGAGAACGTGCCGCAGCTTGCGGATCATCCGGTTTTCGAAGAGTTTCTCGAAAGCCTTGTCGGCTACACAACCTGGTGGAAAATTGTCCAGTGCTCCGAGATTGGCGTACCACAGACGAGAAAGCGCCTTGTGCTATTCGCATCGCGCTTGGGCAGCAATGCTTTGGAACTATCCCTAGAGCACGCGCGGTGCATCACGGTACGCGATACCATTGGCTCATTGCCGCCTATCAATTCGGGGTGCCGTGATGCCAAAGACGAATTACACACTGCGCCATCATTGAGTCCCCTGAACCTAGCCAGGATTCGCTCATCCCGCCCAGGAGGCACCTGGAGAGATTGGCCTGCGGAGCTGCAGGCAGCTTGTCATCGCAAGGCGACTGGTTTGACCTATCCAAGTGTCTATGGACGCATGGAATGGGACCAACCCGCCCCAACCATCACGACCCAGTGCTTTGGGTACGGCAATGGAAGATTTGGGCATCCCGAGCAGGATCGTGCCATTTCTCTCCGGGAAGCGGCGATGCTTCAAACATTTCCCAAGTCCTACGCATTCGTTCCGCCTGGTGCTCCCATCAAGTTCAATAAATTGGGGCGTCTGATTGGCAATGCGGTGCCCGTTCGACTGGGTGAAATCATTGCTCGTTCTCTGGTAACGCATGTGTTGGCATGCAACCACAGACATGAGCTGACCTCCTCCAAGGTGTAAGGCGGCAGGGGAACGCGGGGGGGCCTATTTTTTCTTCTTGTCCGCTTCTTTGCTGGAGATGTCGGGGTCTAGGCGGTTGGGGTCGCGGATGTAGGCGACGCTGTCGGGTTCGCCGTAGTAGATGGTCGGGCGGATGTAGATGTAGGTCTCGTTGTAGCTCTTGTCGTAGTTATGGCTCTTGAAGAGGTTGCCGAGCACGGGGATGCGGCTGATGAAGGGGACGCCGCGGTTGTTCAGAGACATGGTGTTTTTGATCAGGCCGCCCAGGACGATCGTTTCGCCGTTGCGCAGGTGGACGGTACTTTTCAGCGAGGTCACGCTTTTGGGCGGCGGCGTGTTGTTGGTGACCGAGCCGGAGAAGCTGTCGAAGTTGGGCTCGACCTCGACGGTCAATAGGTCTTGGCTGATCACGTAGGGCCGGATTTTCAGCGAGAAGTTCGCCTCCTCCGACTCGATGCGCTCGGTGGTGCGCACCCTGGGGTTGTCGGTGCCGACGATTTCCTCGGTGGTCAACATGAAATAGACGGTCTGGCCGACCTTGATCTCCGCTTCCTCGCCGCTCATGGCGGCCACCAGCGGCTTCTGGATGACCTTGCCCAGTCCCTTGGTTTCCAGGGCGTTGAAGTCGAAGGTATAGTTAGAGGGCAGGCGGCCGATCTGGATATGGCCGTCCTGATTGGGGGCCGCGTTGACCTGGACGTCGACGGCGCTGCCCGTGCTGTTGCCGTCCGCGCCCAACAAGGTGAAACCCCCGGCCTTCAGGCTGAAATTTAGGTCGTTGGTATTGGAATCGGTGAAGTCGACCATGGTCACTTCCAGCAGGACCTGGGGCACGCTGCGGTCCAGCTGAGCGACGAAATCTCTCAATACCCGCAGGTTTTGGGGCGGTCCGCTCAGGAGAATGCTGTTGATGGCCGGCAGCGCCTCGACGGTCATGCCCGTCTTGAGACTGTCGGGCAGCATCTTGGCGACCGTGTCGGCCCGGATCTTGGTGAACGGCACGAGCTCGGTTTTGGCGTCGATTTTCTCCAGCACATAGGCGCGCTCGCCCTCGACGAAACGATAGCCGGTGCCGACCAGCAGCAGCTCCAACAGCTCCTGCTCAGGCATGTTCTTGAGGTCGACGGACACGGCCTTCTCCAGCTTATCGGTCAGGACCAGCGGCACGTGGGTGACCTTGCTGAGCTCCTGAAAGACGGTGTTGAGCGGGGTGGCGTCGAAATAGACGTCAAAAAAGGTGTCGTGGTGCTGCACGCCCTGGCGGCGCACGCCGACGGTGATGAAGTAGACGGCCTCGGGCTGCTTGGGGTCCGGCTGATTGACACGCACGCCGTAACCGGCATTCTCGAACAGGGTCTGCAGGGCCAGGCCAAACGGCAACATCTCGACTTGGCCGGCAATGGGGCGGTCGCGTTCCAGCCCCTCGTCGAGCAACACGGTTTTGCCGGTCGACTGACGCACCTCGGCGGCGAATTCGGCCACGCTCATGCCGGTGAGGTTGAATTCGACCTGATCCTTGTCGGGCTGATAGAGAATGCGATTGGGCCAAAGAGTCCGAGCGCCGGGCATCTGCACGAAGACAAAGGAGCCGACCCGCTGGGGCGAGGCGACCTCAAGCGCCTCGAGCATGTCCAGGAAGCGGTTGATGGTCAGGTTCGGCTGGACCAGACTGGCGACGGTGCGACCGCGCAGGGCGGGGTCGACGGCGAGGCGCTTGCCCCGATCCAGCGCCCAGGTGCGCAACTGGGCGACCAGGTCGACCTGATCGGTGATGATGTCGCCCAGGGGCAGGTCGGGTACGAAGTAAGGGGTAGCACCGGCGGCTGCGGTGGGCGGCTGATAGGGCAGGATGAAGAGGTCCTGGGTCTCGCTGTCGACGTCGACGGTGACGCGATCCTGGTCGACCAACCAGGTCAAGAGACGGTTGAAGGTCGATTCCTCGAGCGTCACGTCGACCTTGCCGCGCAGGGTCTCGGAGATGCTGACGTGGGCCAACTCGCGGGGGTTGGCGCGCTTGATCTTCTTGAGCAGCAGGATCAGGTCGATCGGTCCGCCGCTGTAGTTTTGCAGGTTCAAATCCTTTCTGAGCCAGGCCTGGGCTGGACGGGTCAGGGGCGGGCTGCCGCCATCGGTCTTGGCCGCGGCGGCTGGGGCCGGTGCGGGTGCGGCGGCGGCGGGTTGAGCGGTCGGTTGGGTCGCTGGCGGTTTTGTCGGCCGGCGGCGCGGCGCTGTCCTGGGCCAAGCCGAAAAGCGCCGCGCTGAGCAGGAAACAGAGGGGAACAAGGTGTCGGCAGGGAGTCATGGGGGCCTCAGCAGGTCATCAGGAACTGGATCGCGCTGGTAAAGGAGATGCTGCCACCAAACGCACATTTACAGGTGCTGCCCTTGGTCAGGGCCTTTTGCTTGGCGAGTTTGGCCTTGTCGCTGCCCGGCGACCAGGGCCCGGTCACCATTGGCGTACAGGGCATGGGCGTCAGCACGCCCAGAGCGGCGGCGGTGGCGGCGGCGACGGTCGGGTTGGAGGGGCTCTTACACAGAACGAAGGGCGGGATGTTGGTGCCCATGACGATGTCGTTGACGGTACCGACATCCAGTTTCATGGCGGTGGTCAGGCTGGTGCCGGTGGCGACGAAGGGCATAGGGGCGGTACCCATGGAACAGGTCATGGGCGTCCCGGTGACGACGGCTTGGTCGCCCATCTCAGCTACCCGGCTTGTGCTGGGCGGCGCGGTCGCCCTGGCGATCGGCCTCGGCCTCGAGGCGGGGACTGTCGTTGAGCGCCATGCCGCCGACGGAGCCGGTGGGGCGGACCCGACCTTGGCGCTGCTGGACGACGTGGGCCAGTTCGTGGCCGATCAGCTTGCGGCCCGACTGGGAGCCGGGGTTGTATTGGCCGGGCGCGAAGTGGACGTCGTTGCCCTTGGTGTAGGCCAGGGCGCCAATGCTCTTGGCTTGGGCGGAGTTGCGGTGCACCCGCACACTCGAGAAGTCCTGGCCAAACGAGCTCTCCATGGAGCTGCGCACCTCGTCGGGCATGCCGGTCTTGGCCTGGAGGGTCTGGTCCTCGGCGCGCTGCAGGGCCGTTTGCACACCGCCCATGGCGAAGTCGCGACTGGCCGGATCGGCGACCTGGGGCTGCGCCGGGGCGCGCTCCTGGACGCTCGGATTGGCTGCGGCGGAACCGGATCGTTGTTCCTGGTAATTTCTCATGGCGACCGTCCTCTTCTGCGGATGCATTTAGTATAGCACGCTTGCGAGATCACCGCGAATTCTGGTTTTCGCAGCTAGGCAGGGTTTAGATTGCTCAGTCCTTGCAGTGAACGTAGAGCAGGGAATCGCGGATGTAGCGATGGAGCACGCCGGTGGCGCCGCCTTCGAGCAGGAAGACGCGCTCCTCGTCGCCGGCGCCGCGGCGGGGGGTGGGCCGTTCGGGCAGGGCCTCGGCCTCGCGGTAGAGATTGCGGGCGGCATCGTAGAGCAGGTGGCGCGTGCCGCCGGAGACTTCGCCGCCGAGCACGTGGAGCGTGCGGCGGGCGACGGTGACGACGGGCTCGCTGGTGGGTTCGGGCAGGTCGGCCAGGCGCGACCACTGGCCGGTGCGCGGATGGTAGCAGTCGTGCTGGGCCGTCAGACCCAAGCCTCTCGCGCGCAGCAGGTTGCGCGCCTGCCCACCGAGCAGGTGGATGCGTTCGTCGACACACACAGCGGCCGCACCCATGCGTGGCGTGGGCAGGGGTGCACCGTTCTTCCACTCGCCGCTGTTGGGGTCGTAGAACTCGTTGCGGTCGGAAACCTGGCTGATCAGGGCCCGACTGGAGGACTCGCCACCGAGTGCGAAGATCAGGCCCATGGCGGTGACGAGGCAGAGGCGATCGCGAGCGGTGGGCAGGGACGTGGCCTCGGTCCAACTGTCCTTCTTGGGGTCATAGATCTCGTGGCGGTCCAGTTTCTTGCCGTTGTCGTCGCGCCCGCCAATGACGTGGATGCGGCCGTCGAGGACGGTGATCGCAAAATCATGCCGTGGGGTGGGGATCCACTTGCAATTGCGCCATTGATCCTCTTCGGCGAGGTAGCAGAGCACTTGGCCGTTGCTGTAAAAAGCGTAGAGGTGCTTGTCGGCGAGGGTGCATGCGACTAGGACAGCGTTGTCGTCGCGCAGTTGCGGGCCGCCGACCAGCGACCAGGGCTGGGCCTTGAGGGTCAGGCCGGTGTGGTGATAACCAGGCGGAGAGGCGGCGTTGCTGGTGAGCACGCTCAGGCCGGAGGGCAGCTCGGTGGGTAGTGGCTGGCGCGGCTGGGGGACAGTCGGATCATGGGCGGTGTCGGTGGTGTCGGTTTTGCGAGGTGGTGGGGTGGTGGCGCGGTCGTCGTCGCCGTCCATGTCGGCAAAGTCGACGCCACGGGTGAGAGGGGTGAACAGGCGGCGCAGGTCGTCGATGCGGAAGCCGTCGCGCTCGGGGCGGACCAGGGCCAGGGGCGCGTAATGGCGGCGGGTGCCGTGGGGCTCTTGGGGCTGGGGCTGGCCCTGGCGATCACTAGGCCACTCGATGCCCTGTTCGAGGCGGGTGCGGGCGGGGATGTTCCAATAGTCGCCGGTGCGCAGCTGGCCGCGGCGGGCAAACAGGACTTCGATGCCTTTCTCGAGCGGGATGGGCGCGCTGGCGGCGGGCTGAAGGCCTGCGTAGAGCAGGTCCGCGGCCGGTGCGACGGGGTCGTTGGGATCGAAGTCGCGGCCGCGCTGGTCCCAGAGGACGAGGCGCAGGTTGGGGCGGTTGAGCGCCTGCCAATAGGCGGGCAGCGGGCCCTGGACGACGAGACGGGTGGCCTCGTCGACCCTGGCGACCCGGACCAAGCTGGGCAGCTTGCCCTGCAGCTGCAGGTCGGCATGGGTCAGTTCGACCCAACTACCGCGGGTGATGCGCTGGGCGGCGCGGCCGGCGTCGATCAGCTGGATGACGCCGTTGCCGTCGGCGGTCGTCTCCAGCGAGCGCACCGGCCAGGCCAGCGAACCGTTGTCGTTGGACCACTTGAGGCCGGCGATCGACCGCAGACGCGGGTTGTCGCGGGCGGCAGTGGCCTCGAGGTTGGCGCCGAAACCGAGCCAGTTGTCGCCGCGCGAAACCACGACGAGGAGGGTGCCGGGTTTGAAGGCCTTGTCGCTGAGATCACTGTAGTACTCGACGAGCTGGCCGACCTCGGGCAGGGCGGCGGCATGGGCGCGCTCGAAGTGCAGCTTGTCGCCCTGGACCTGGCGCACGGGTAGGCTCAGGCTATCGTCGCGGTCGGTGCCAAAGGGACCGAAAACGGCGCCGCCGCAGTGGACCTCGACCCGGTAGAGCTGGTTGTCGAGCAATTGGGCGGAGCTCTTGCGCACGGCGATCATCAGACCGCGGCGATTCTCGGCGGCGAGCAGGTCGAGCCACTCGCGCCAGGCCTGCTTGCCATGGACCTGGCCAATCTGGATCAGGCGCACTTGCTGGACGATGCGGGTGCGCACGGAGGTGTCGATGCCGTTGAGGGCCACCTCGGCCAGGCTGGGGTCTTCGAGCGGCGTGACGAGCCGCTCCCAGACGGTGAGATAGGCCAACCAGTTGCCGCCCTGCTTGATTGCCTCGGGCAAGGAGACGCCGGGTAGGTCGGACTGGTGCTTGTAACTTATTTCAGTAAAGTTCTCGCAACAAATGCCACTGACGTAATAACGGCCGTTGCCGATGCGCAGGTCCGGTTCCCAGCTGGGTTTGGCGCCGCCGTCGAAGGTGCCGGCGCGTCCGGAGACCTGATCGACGACTTCGTTGCTCGCGTTGCCGCGCAGGGGGATCAGGCCGACGAGGCCCGCGGTGCCGGGTTCCAGTTCGCGATAAATCTCGGCGGCCAGGGCGCGCGGCGTGCGCACGATGTTCCAGAGGCGCACCTCTTCGAGCACGCCGCGGAAAAAGTCGCCGCGCTCGCCATTGCGCTCCAGGGCGCCAATGATGACCGGGTGGCTGGCGGGCGCTGTGGCCGGGATGGGCAGGCGCAGACGCTGACGCGTATCGGCGAAGCCGTTGATGTAGAGGATCAGCCAAGTTCCGTCATAAGTCACGGCCAGGTGGTTGACGACATCGGCGGCGAGCGTGCGCGCCGAACGCAGGCTGACTTCGACGTGTTTCTCGTTGGCCTCGCCCTGGCCGACAGCGCGGAACTGGATGTGACCGGAGCTTTCGATTTGCAGGTAGTAGCCGCTGTCCTCGAGGGCGCAGAACAGGGTGCCGGTGCGCTGGTTATCGCTGGCCGGGATCAGGCGCAGCTCAAGCGAGAATGGATTGCCAGCGAAGTGGGGCGCTTTCCATGACGGCCAGTAGACGGAGGTCTTCTCGCCGTCGAAAAACAATTGCTGGGTGAAGCTGATGCCAAAGCCGGCGCCGCTGGCGGGCCCGCCGTGGGCTCCGATCAGATCGACGAGGGCCTGGCGCCGCGCGTGAGTGAAGAGGTCGGCCAGCTCGTTGAAATCGGCATCCAGTTGGACGCGACCCTGCTGCAGATAAACGCGGCTATGGCGCTTTTTCGGGTCGAACGGCAGTTTGGAAAAGTCGCCTTTCATGCGGTTGGTGGCTCAAGGTGCTTCATTCGGTGATTTATCACCTTAGATTTCATGAGGTTAGCACAAAGCATCGGGGACCGGAAGAGGAAGCCTGTGCAAGCTTTTGGCGCCAGGCCCCACGCTTGTTGCAGATTTGCGCTAAGTACTTGGAAAGTTTGGGGAGAATCGGCAGGGGCTTCAGGTAACGAAGCGGAACTCGGGGATCAAGCCAAACGGCAAATGTTCCTCGAGCACCTGTTTGAGAGCTGCGAGACGACGGCCCTGGCCGACGTGATGGTAAGCGCCTAGCTCGCCGCCGTCCTCGGCGCCCTCGAGCAGTCGCGGCGGGCCGGCCGGTGAGAGTTGGCAGTAGGCCTCGTCATCATAATGGGTGGACTCGAAGCGGGGCCGCTCCTCGTCGCCGCTGATGCACTCGAAGGCGCTGGGCAGCAGGCTGCCCTCGGGGTAATAGCAGAAGCGGACCTGGCCGATATTGCGCTGGCGCACCACGACGGGTTGCAGGAACAGGCTGTTGACGGCCAGGGCCAGCTCACGCAGCTGGACGGGACCCAGCACGGTGCAGCGCTGGAAGGCGGCGATGGCGAAGCTTTGTGCGTAGGACTCGCCGTGGCCGCGGATGGCGCCGTCGACGATGCTGTCTTGGATGTCCAGGCGGGCCAAATCATGGGCGATGCAGAGGGCGCCGGTGATGCTGCGGTAACAGGCCAGGTGGAGGGCCGGTGTGGTATCGTCCTCCACCATCTCGAGCGAGGGTTCGGCACCGGGTAGGAGGGTAACGTGGTTGAGGGTCAGTTTGAGGCTGGCACCCAGGGCGCCGCCGCTGATTTGGATCGAGCCGTTGAGCAGCAAACCGTCTAGGGCGAGCTTGCCGCCGCCTTGGCGCTGGTGGACCTTGAGCGTGCCGAGCAGGCAGGGCCGCTGACCGTTGGCGGCCTCGATCACCAGTTGCTGGTTGGGGCCCAACTCGTAAGCGCGTTCCGGCAGTTGGTAGGTGTCGTTGTCGAGGATGCGGATGGTGTGAAAATGGGGCTGCCCGCTGTCCAGCACGCCGTAGAAAAGGGCGTCCGCCAGTTCGTGGAACAGACCACGGCGCGGATCGGCCTGACCGCGGCGACAGACGAAGGCCTCGACCTGGGAGGTCGGCAGCAGCCCACAGGCGCGGTGGTAGGGTCCGCCGCCTAGCTCGCTGACGGCGCCATAGGCCCAGCTGATGCGCACACGCTCGGGGTCGACCGGACTGGGGAAGGCCAGGCGGCCGTGGTCGACGTCGACGTAGACCTCGGTCGGAAAGGCTCTGCTGGATCCGTCAGGGGTCGGATAACTGTTGAGCGTGCGCGCGCTCAGACTGGCCGGGTCGGGCCAGGGCTCGAGCTTGGCGTGCAGGACGTGTTCGAGCGGGATCGGGCGATCATTGAGGAAGACGGTGTAGTGGGTGCGGCGGTAGATCGTCTCATTGAGGAAGCGGGTGCCCATGGCGAGGGCGGCGCGGAAACTCTCGTCGGCGGCCTCGAGCGGGCCGCTGAAGAGTCGGCCGGGCAGGGTGCCGATGTCGGCGAGGCCGTTGGGGTCGCGCCAGGGCACGGGTAACTTGTAGAAGCGGCGGTCGCGGTCGAGGGGCGAGGCGCGGAAGAACTGGTTGCCCGGTTGAGGGCTGGGGCGGATGCCGTCGAGGAAGTAACTCCTGAGGCGCCAGATGTGGATGCCGACGTTGCTGGGCTGATTGCCGCCCTGGCCGGCGTTGCTGCCCTGGGCCGCACCGCGGATGCCGACCATGCGCGAGGACTGTTCAAAGGAGGTGCCGACCCAGGCGGCCTCGCCGCCGCGCAGGTCGACCAGGCGAGCGCCCTCGCCCATGGGTGCGCGCACGCTCTGGGTGGTGTTGATCTGGCGCTGGTTGACGACGACCCGGATGCCCCAGCCGGTGGCGGAGGAAAGCACTTTCTCGAGGGCGGCGTGGGTGCCCTTGCGGCGGGCGAAGGCCAGGGCGTTGCCGACCCTGGCGCGCTGCTGAGAGAGCTCGAGGTTGGCGAAGTCCAGTGGGTTGAGACCGACGAGCTGGCCCAAGTAAGGCAGCGCCCAGGGCTCGCAGGTCTCGACGAAGTTGTTGTCGTAGATCCGCAACGTGTCGGTTTCCAGGTCCTCCAGCTGGGCGTCGAGCACGCGCAGGTAGGCCTTGAGCTGGGAGCCCTGGCGTTCGTCGTGGAAGCGGTAGATTGCCGGTAGCAGGTTGAACAAGTAGTCGCGCATTACGACACACCGCCGAGCTGGGTCAGGGCGAAGGCGATGCCCTGGGGATGGATCAGCAGCAGGCGCGCGGGCACGACCTCGTGGCGGTCGTGGTCCCAGCGGGCCTCGGCCGAAGCCAGCGACTCGTGGAGGTTGGGCATGCTGCCCTCCGGATAGAGGCGGGAAACCTCGACGGCGACGACGCCCTCGATACCGCGTAACAGCGCGGTCACGTCCGGCACGTTGAGCTGGCGGCGGAAGGCGGCCTTGGCGAAGCCGTAGTGGGCGAGAACGAGGGCGCGGGCGTCCTCCTCGATCTGCAAGAGGTCGCGGTCGCGCTCGATCATCAGCTCGGCCTCGAGGTTGAACCACTGAGGTTGGTAGCCGTCGATCTGGACAGCGCCGAAGGTGCGCGGCTTGATGTGGTTGATCGTGCGCATGAGGTTACGGTAGAAATCGCTCTCGCGCTCGAGCGGTTGGTTGTCGCGCAGGGCGACGGTGACATGGCCGAGGACGTTGTGGCCGTTCCAGAGCGCTTTTACGGCGACTTGCTCGATGTTGGGGTAGAGCTGGAGGTAATCGGAGAGGTCGCGCAGGGAGAGGATGCGGCTGGCGGTGCGGACCTGGATCGGTGCTTTGATGCGCGAGGTGCGGGGCTTTTCGGGGTCGAGACCGCCACCGGCGGGCAGGGGGTTGTCGACGCTGCGCACGCCAAGGGGGGCGGCCGGCAACTGCTGCAGGGTGCCGGCGCGGAGGTTGCCGACGGCGCCGATGCCGATGCGGTAGTTGGCGACGACGTTGTCGCGGCCGGTCGGCAGACGGGCACCGTCCTGGCCGTCGCCGAAAATGAGGTTGATGCGGTCCAGGCCATCGCGGCGGGTGACGAATCCGCGGGTGGCGCTGTCGCCGGGGAACAGGGCGACCTGTTCGCTCCAGGCCACGCCGCGGCCCTGACTGTCGGGGTTGACGGTGATGGCCAGGGTGCTGACGGGTCCGTCCTCGCCCATGACGTAAGTCAGTTCGCGGCTGCGCAGCTGGAAGCGCTGGTTGGCGCGGGCGCCGTCGCCATGGCCAATGACCTCGCTGTGGCTGCGGCCATGAGTGGCGCGGGCGACGTTGCCGAAGACGACGAGGGCGTTGGGATCATAGGCGCGACGCAGGCGGCGGGTGAAACTGAGGCGGGTATAGCCAGCCTCGGTGAACGGCTTGGACTCGGCCAGGACGACGGCCTCGCCGATGGTGGCGTCGTCGTCGAAAGCCGACTCGATGACGATCTCGCCTTTGCGGGCGAACAGGTCTGCTGGTAGGGCGGCGCGCGATTCGAAACTCCAGATCACCGTTTCGGCATCGCGCTCGCGGGTGGGCCGGGTGAGCTTGAGTGCGCTAGCCGGATGGAGCACGATCAGGGCGTCCTCGGCGCGGTAGAGCAAGTAGCGACTCTTGCCGTCGCGGATGATCCAGGCCTCGTGTTCGTGAATGGATACTTCAAGGACGGCGTCCTTGGAGAGTTCGATGTGCTGGCTGCCAAAGTCGCTGGCCAAGAGGTCGCGGAAGGTCTCGGGCGCCAGCTGAGGCGCGGGCCGGACCTGGAACAGTGGCTGGTGCTCGAGGGTGACGTCGCGGTCGCCCTGGGCGCTGAGCACGGCATGGGAGCGGGTGGCGACGATGATGCGGCCGTCGCCATCGACGCAGAGGCCGCTGACGTGGTTGGAGATTCCCCAGGGGTAGTCGTACCAGGCGCGCTCGCCATCGAAGAGCGTGAAGACGCCGCCGCCGCGGGTGCCGATGATCAGCTGGCCGCGGTGGTGAAGGATGGCGGTGATGTGGCGGATGCGCAACCGGCGGCGCATCGAGACCCAGGTGGCGCCCGGTGCGTCGGCGCGGAACAGGCCCTCGTGGGTGCCGACATAGATCGAACCGCTTTGGGGTTCGACGTAAAGGCAGGTGATGCGCCAGTTTTCGAGGCCGTCGTTGAAGGCCTGCCAGTGGCTCTGTTCGGGGGTCAGCAGGTAGACGCCGTCGCGCTCGGTGCCGGCGTAGAGGTAGCCGCGCTTTTCGTCGACCGCCAGGCAGGTCAGGGTGAAGCCCTCTAGGCCGGAGCCCAGCTGGTGAAAGCGGTCACCGTGGTCGGCGGAATACCAGAGCAGGCCCTGGCTGATCATATAGAGGCAGCCCTTGACGGTATGGCCGCCCCCAAAGGCGGTGTGGCGCAGGGCTAGGGCCGCGACCGGGCCTGGTGTATAAAGCGGCAGCCAGCGGCCTTCGCGGTGGCGGAACAGCCAGTACCCCTCGTAGGCTTGGGCGATCGTGGCGAAAATCTCGTCGTAGGAGTGTTCGATGACGAGTTGTTCGACCTGATGGCTCTCCAGGCCCAGGCGCGAGAAGCTGCCGCCGTCGTAGCGCCAGATGCCGTGGGCGGTGCCGGCGACGAGGCGCATGCGGCTGTCGGTGGCGACGACACGGGGGTCGCGCAGGGAAAGGCCGACCAGTTCGCTGCCGCCGTCGGTCATGGCGAACAGGCCGCCGACCCTGCCGATGCGGGCGCGGGCTGCTTTGCCGGTGACGAGCAGGGTCCGGCCATTGGGGATCTGGTGGTCGCCACCGGCGATGGTCAGGGTCACGCCCTCGATAGGCTTGAGGTTGGGTTGGACGATGCGCGCCAGTTCGCGTTTGCGGCTCATGTAAAAGGCTTGGACGCGGCGCAGGTCGAAGCGTTCGAGGCCGCGGGTGTGGTCGACGGTCAGGCGCGTGACGGTGCCGCGCAGGGTGAAGTCGCGGCGGCTGACGGTGGAGACCTCGCGGATGGTGTAGTAGTCGGCGAGGTCGTCCTGGATCAGCATGAGGATGCTGCCGGGGCTGATCTCGGGTTCACGGGTGGCCAGGTCGATCTGGTTGCCGCTGAGCCAGAGATTGGGCCACTCGTCCTCTTCGTAGGTGCTGATCGGCGTGCCGACGACCATGCCGCCCTCGGGTGTGACGGCCAGGGCGAGAATGTCGGTGATGCGGCTGGTGACCTTCAGCCAGCGGCCCTCGCGGCGCAGGTGGTAGACACCGGCGCGGGGCTCGTCGGGGATCGTCCAGGCGCGGCCGCGCTCATCGACGATGGGGTAGGCGAAGAGGGTCAGGCCTAGCCCGGCCTTCTCGAAAGCGGCGCGCAGCTTGAGCGGCAGGATGCCGCGGTCGAGATGGTCGATATAGCCGTCGTCGGCTAGCTTGAAGCGCGACTGGCGCAAGTTTTGGTTGCGAAACTCCCACAGGGTGCCGGCGGTGCCGCTGTAGAACAGGCCGTTGTCGGTGGCGGCAAAGACATGGCCGTGGGCGCCGGAGATCGGGCAGGCGAGGTGGCGCACCAGCAGCTGGGCGCGGCCGCGCTCGGTGGGTCGCATGGGCAGGTCCTCGTTGGCTTCGAGCCAGTTGGCGCCGCCGTCCTCGGAGCGGAAGATGCCGAAGGCCGTGCCGGCCAGCAGCACGGCGCCGCCCTCGACAGGGACGGCACTCAGGCAGAAGACCTTGAGATCGGCGGCGCCACTGCTGGGATCGCGGTTGGGCAGGCCGCGGTTACAGGGCCGCCAGGTGTCGCCGAAGGAGTCGCTGCGAAACAGGCCCTGGTCGGTGGCGACGACCAGCCAGCCCTCGGCCTGGGCGAAGTCGTTGACCAGCACCAGGGCCGAGCCGGTGCTGGGATCGTAGCCGGGCAGGCCCTCGCCGGCGGGCTCCCAGCCGCCAGGAATCGAGCGGTAGATGCCGTTCTCGGTGCCGGCGAAGATGATCAGGCCCTGTTGGACGACGGTGGTCTCTGTTTCATCGCGGTTTTCGTCCTCAATGGAGCGGCGCAGTTTGTCGCGCAGCCAAATGACGAGTTTTTTAATCAGCTGAAAGGCCAGCTGCAGCAGTTTGGCGCTGTTCTTGAGCATGCTCGCCGCCAGCTTGAACCAGGTGCCGGGGTTGAGCAGGCTGAGCACGGCGGCGATGTCGAGATGTTTCTCGAGGCTCTTGAGCACGCGGCGGCGGATCTCGCCGCGGGCGGGGAAGAGCGCGGTCACGGCGACGGCCGGCATGGAGGTGTCCTTGGTCTCGCTGAACAGGCCCTTGCCGACGATGGTGACCTTGCCGCGCAGGGCGGTGAAGGAGTCGCCGCCGTTCTTGGAGCGGTAGACGAGGCCGTCGGGCGTGCCGGCGTAGAGGTGGCC
The DNA here is from genome assembly GCA_964423555.1 of uncultured Holophagae bacterium. Lineage (GTDB taxonomy): Bacteria > Acidobacteriota > Holophagae > Acanthopleuribacterales > Acanthopleuribacteraceae > CAYRFM01. The sequence continues at coordinate 78,659 of CAYRFM010000020.1, forward strand.
GCGGTCGTCGCTGGCCAGGCTGAGGATGTCGATCGCGCCCAGGCCGGCGCGCAGCGGACGCCAGTGG
>CAYRFM010000020.1:78735-89064 GCA_964423555.1 uncultured Holophagae bacterium
CTGCGGAACAGGCCGGCGCCGGCGACCGCGGCGAAGATGCCGTCATGGGTGACGATCATGCCGCGCACGTCGCCCTCGGGCAGCTCGGTGGCGCGCCGCCAATTGGCGCCGGCGGCGTCGCCGACGTAGAGGCCGCCCTCGCGGGGGAAGACGCTGCGGCGAACCTGTTCGGAGACGTCCTCCCAGAGCGGCGCCTGCTGGCCGAAGAGCGCGCCGGAACGGGCGAAGGTATAGAGCGCGGGCTCCAGTAGCAGCTCACGGCGCAGGCTTTTGGCGACGGGCACGAGCTGTAGCAGCATCTGCTCGGCATTGCTCTCGATCTGGGCGATGCGGCGCACGTGGTAGACGGGCTCGCGCATGCCGACCCCGTCGCGGCTGGCGACGACGAGCAGGGGCTCGCCGCTGTTGGGGCGGTTGGGGCTGGGCGCCAGGCGGATCAGGTCGCTGTCGGCGTGGAGCGGGTAGCTGACGGCCTGGGTGGGCAGCCAGGGCTTGAAGCGGTTGAAGGCCGAGCGCGCGTCCAGGTCCTCGCGGGTCTCGAAGGTCTGGCTGTCCTCATCCTGGCCGGGCACGGACTCGACGCGGGTGCCGCGGGCGATGCGGGCTTCGCGTGGGGCGCCGCGGGTCTCGCCCAGGAAGAAGCTGAGGAAGGACTCGGCCGCCAGGCCAGGGTGGGGCCGGTAGCCGATCATGTTGACCAGTTCGCGGATCGAGCGCTCCTCGCTGGCCGTGCCCAGGTAGGTCTCGTTGGCGATGCGTTCGCCGTAGAAGGCCAGCACGTCGCAGACCACGCCCCAGGCCTCCATCAGCGCCAGGCCGAAGTCGGCGCCGCCCGAGCGGCCGGCTTCGACCCTGGTGTCCATCTGGGCCAGGGGCTGGTCGCGGCGGCCGTTCTCCAGAGCGACCGAGACGGTGTGGATGAGGTGGCGCATGCGCTGCACGAACTGGTCATAGGTGCCGGTCCGCCAGCTCAGTTCGTCGCGGCCGGGCGGGTTGCCCTGGGCCTGGCTGTTCACGGGCAGGCGCATGGTTTAACTCGCAGAGGCATCGTCATCTCCGGGGGCGGTTCCGCCGCGGGGGTCCTTGGGGTTGAGGGCAATCGTCAGGCTGCCCTGGCTGGGCGCCTCGGGGTCGTTGCGGACGCAGGGGATCTCCAGCGGACCAACCTCGATCTTGCCCAGGCGCAAGGTGTCGCGGCCGTCCTCGCCGTAGCGCCGGAAGAGGTCGCGCGAGACGTATTTGACGCCCTCGACCTGGAGCGCGCGGCTGACGAGGGTGTTGAGGTCGATGGTCTGGCCGAAGCTGAGGCGGTCCGGATGGAACAGGCCGAGCTGGCCGTGGCGGTCGACGCCGGGGCCGAGCACCTCCATCAGGCGGCCGCGCACCTGGTTGGGGAAATGGCCGGGCAGGACCTCGACCCGCAGGGCGATCTCCAGGGCGACGAGGTGCGGCGCCAGAATGGTGATCTGGTCGCTGAGCAGGAGGTAGGGTTCGAGGAAGCGCCGCACCCAGTCCTTGAAGTTCTGGTCGACGGGCTTGCCTTGGGCGCGGTCGACGTAGACGAACATGGTGTACCAGCTGCCGGTCCAGACGCGGCGAGCGACGGCGCGGCTGACCTCGGGGTGGCGCTGGGCCATGGCGGCGTAATCCTCTTCGGTGACGCAGCGGGCCTGGTTGGTCCAGGCGCTGGGCGCGGCCAGGCGCACCCGCGAGAGCGGCTCGTGGGCTAGGCCGCCGACCGCGGGCAGGGGGTTGCGCACGCGCAAGATGTCGTGCTTGTCGAAAGTGCTGAGGTCTTGCTCGTGGACGAGGTGGCGGATCGTGTCGGAGCCGATGTTGCCGACCAGGCCGCTGCCGCTGCGGTAGCAGGCCCTGAAACGGTTGCCGGCCGTGGGCCGCCAACCGTTGACCCCATCGCCGAAACGCAGCTTGACCTTGCGGGCGTTATCGACCTCGACGACAAAGTGGCGGTCGTGGGGCGCGGAGGAGAGTAGGTCGTGGCGAGCCTCCCAGCGGCCGCCGGTGGCGACGCCGAAGGGGTTGATCTCGGTCAAATAGATGTAGGGTACGGCGTCGCGGCTCTGGACCTCGAGCGACTCCATGGCGGGCAGGTTGCGGTGGGCCTCATGTTCGTAAGGCACCCACCAGGTCAGCTGGTTGTCGTCGAGGACGGGATTGTAGACTTCGTTCTCGGCGACGACGGGCAGCTCCAGGTCGGACTGGGTGTGGCCGTGGTCGGCGAGGACGAGGTTGCCGCGCACGACCGCCAGCGGCAGGGTCGAGCCGTGGGTCACGGTCAAGGTGAAGGGCAGGGCGTCGGCATGACCCCAGGTGATCTCGGTAAAGACAGGCATGGCGGCGCCGACCCGGCGCGTCAGTTCGGCGCTGACCTGGTTGGGCGGCGGCAGGCGGCGCACCCCGGTGACCCTGACGACGTGGCGCATGCGGTGGTCGGGGTTGGCGAGGCGGCCGTCGGGGTGGGTGGTCTGTTCAATTAGGAGTGGCAGGCCGACGGTCACATGGGGATTGTGACCCTTGAGGCAGAGACTGGTGGCGCCGTTGGGGATCTCGTGGAAGTTCGACTCGAAGGTGAAGATGTCCATGCGGTTGTGGCTGGCGTGCAGCTCGGCGGGATGGAGCGTCTCGAAGATCTGGGCCTTGCCAGAGAGGGCGCGTTCCAGGGCGACATGGCTGCCACGGCCGCCGCCGCTGGCCGCGGGAATGGGGACGATGGTGACGTCGTAGTGTTCGAGCTTGGTCATCAGGATCTGCTTTTCGGGGAGGGCGACGTCGGCATCGACCTCGAAGTGGATCCAGGTGCGGGCATTGCAGCCCTCGCCAATCTTGTAATCCAGCAAGCGCGCGTGGCGGCGCACGGAGATGCGCTGGCGAGCGGTGCCCAGGTAGCTCTCGGTGCCGACGGCGTCCTGGAGATAGCTGATGCGATCGGCGGCGTAGGCCAGGGTCTCGACCAGGACCATGCCCAGATCGGCCGGCGAATCGCCCTGCCAGTGGGGTGCCGAGGTGGAGAGCTGGTTGAGCATGAGGGCGCGCAGAGCTTCGTAGTCGCGGCCGCGGTAATCGATCTCGAGCGGCGGCAGGACGCGACTCTCGGTTTTCTGCAGCAGGCGACTGTCCATGCGGGCCTCGGGTCCAACCAGTGAGAACTGGGCGCCGCCCAGCATCGGCAGGATCCAATCGAGGCCGACGAGGTTGAGGCGCAGCAAGGTCGGCAGGTTCTTGGCGTCGCGCAGCAGGCCCATGCGGAAGCAGCGGATGACGGGCCGATCGGGGTCAAAGGGTTCGGCGACGAGCTGCATGCGCTGGGGTTCCAGGGGCAGTCCCGCCAGGGTCGCCAGTTCCAGGTGGCGGGCATGCAGCGCCTTGACTTGGCTGGGCGCGGGGTCGCGGGGGTCGCAGAGAAAGTGCAGCTCCAGGCGCCAGCCGCTCCAGTGTTCGGGAAAGCCATCGATCGGGGTGGCGACCACGAAGTCCAGGCCCAGAAAGCCCTTGGGCATGTGGCGCGAGAGTTTCCAGCGCATCTCGAGCTCGTCCTCGAAGACGAAGGCCTGGTTCATTGCACGATATCCTTGGAGAATTCGACGACGCGCGGCTGGCGCGACTGGCTGGGCCGGTAGCGGATGCGCACGACCAGCCGCTGGGTATCGGCGCTGACGTCGACGGCATCGACCTCGATCTTGCCCTGCAACCAGCGGCGCAGCGCGGTCTGGACCATGACCTGGGCGGTGCCCAGCAGCGCGCCGTCGAGCGGCTCGTGCAACAGGCCCATGAGGTTACAGCCGAATTCGGGGCGGTTGACCCGCTCGCCGATCATGGTGAACAGGACCTGTTCGATCAAGCCGTCCAGGTAGGCCTCCGGATCGGCCAGGGCGACCCGGCGGTTGGAGCCCAGCTGGAACGGGTACTTGAGCAAGAGGTCGCTCATGGTCTCAACCCACCGCCAGGCTGGCGCAGGAGGCCGAGCCGGTGATCGTGGCGTTGCCGCCGACCGACAGGTTGCCGTCGATCTTGCCGTCGCCGTTGACGGTCAGGTTGGTTTTGACCGTCTCGCTGCCGGTGATGGTGACGTCTTTCGAGACCGTCTCGTTGCCGGTGATATTGGTGTCGGCCTTGATGTTGGTGGTCGTGGTGGTGATCTCCATCAGCTTGTCTTTGTGAGAGACGGTGGTCGAGGACAGCTCGATCTTGAGTTCTTCCTTGAGCATGGTGATCTTGCCGTTGGGGAACTCGATGGTGATGCCCTCTGCGGGCTTGATGGTGATGACGGCGGGGCTGTTTTCCAGCTTGACGCCATTTTGGTCGACGGTCAGTTTCATCTCGGTCTTGACGGCGTCTGCCTTGCAGGTCAGGATCAGGCTGCCCTTGCTCTCGGCGGTGTCGTCGATGGTCAGGGTGTGGTACTTGGTTTGGAGGACTTTGATCTCGGGTTTGGGCTCGCTGGCGCTCGCGAGGATCGGTACGTCCTCCTTGGCGTTCCAGTAGCAGCCGCTCCAGATCGGATAGTTGACGTCGCCCATGACGAATTCGACCCAGACGTTGGCGTCGATCGGCGGCATGAAGTAGAAGCCTTCCTTGGGGCCGGCGTAGGGGGTGCAGGGCATGGCCCAGTTGGGCAGCTGGGCGATGTCGATGTTCTCGACCTCGAGTTTGAGGCGACCCAGGCCTTCGGGGTCGTTGTTGTCGAGGACGACACCGCGGTACTTGCCGTAGTACTTGTTGTCGAGACACTGTTCCTCGCAGGCCAGATCGGCCTGTTTGCTCTCTTCTAGATCCATTGCCATGGCGAATTCCTTTAGACGCTGCTGATCGTGCTGCCTTGGGACTTGCGGGCCAGGGTGAACGCCTGTTTATAGCTGCCTGGCCCGATCTTGTGGGTGACCTCGACCAGATGGTAGAGGCCGTCGAAGCGTTCGCCGGCACCGCGCAGTTTGACCTTGCCGGGTGGGGTGAGCACGTCATTATAAGTGAAAACGTTGAGTTCGCCCTTGACGGTCAGGACGTTCATGGCCGAGAGGTCGCCCTTGCCCTCGGCCATGGACTTGACGGCGCTGGAATCGAGGCCAGGGTGCTTGATCTTCTTGCTGCGCACGATCGTCTTGGAATAGCCGCCCTCGCCCAGGGACTCGGTGGTGAATTTGGCGCCCTCCAGCTCGGTGTTGTCGGTGCCAGTGGTCGAGAGCACGGTCGTGGTCGTGCCGAAGCCTTTCATGGGCGTGTACTGGAAGCTGACTTTCTCGACGTTGCGCAGGATCGGTGGGCCGACGGTCAGGGCGGTGCTTTGGGTCGAAGTGCTGATGCCGTCCAGCGGGCCCCAGTAGGCGGTATTGGTCAGCGGCACGCTGCCGGGGACAATCTTGAAGATGTGGCCGCACTTGTCGCCGAGGTAGCGGATGTAGCAGAGCTTGCTCATGTTGCGGAAGTTGACGAACTTGTTCTGGTCGGGTGTGCTGTCGGCGGAGGGGCTCTTGACATTGCTCGAGATGGCGTAGGTCAGGAGCGAGAAGTCCTCGCTGAGCACGGCCTTGACGGTGGCGCTGATGCTTTTGTTGGGGTAGGAGGTCGGCACCTCGTCGCGGTCGAGCAGATCCTCGAGGCCGCGGCCGCGCACGACCAGGCTGCCGGCTTCGTCGTGGCGGGCGGGGTTGTACTCGACCTCGGTGACGACGCTGTCGAGGATGCAGGTCGGCACGGCGTTGAGTAGGACGTTGAAGACCATGCGGTCGTCGGGGTTGATATCGGTGCCGTCGAGATAGGAGGCCTGTAGGCCAGGCTCGAACTTGAAGGTCAGCGAGAAGCCGGAATCACCGACCGCGCTCCATTTGACTTCCATTTCCTGCAGTGCGGACATCAAGCTGTAGGAGAGCGGGGAGGGGATGGTGCTGCCTTTGAGGATGTTGACGACGAGCGGGATCAGGATCATCGGCGCGGCTCACTCCTGCGGAAAGAGGCGGGGGTTGACGTCGTAGGTGCTGGGGATGCTGAGGGTGCGGCCGGCCTGCTCCAACTCGAGAGGGTCCATGGCTTCGTTGATGTCGGCGATGCGCCACCACTGCGTGGCCTCGCCAACGGTGCGGTGGGCGATCAGGTCGATGCGCTCGCCCTCGCGGACGTCGACGCTCATAAGCGCGCGGATATCCTCGGCGTGGGGCAGAAAGCGCCGGCTGCGGTACTGGATGCCGGCGTTTTCGCGGTCGTAGAGTTTCAGGGGCAAGTCCTGGTAGCGGCTGTAGCCTGCCATGGTTCCTCCTTTAGGAGATCATGCCGGCGGCGGCCTGCAGGTCGGAGGCCACGGACTTGACGAAGTAAATGCCGGCCATGACTTCGCGGTAGGCTTCGTAGACGCCGTATTGGAGCGTGACCGGGGAGGCCAGGTTGGCGTCGTTGAAGGTCAGGACCTGCATGGAGAGGTCGACCTCGGCTTCGATCGGGTTGAGCTCTGGGTCGAAGGCGGTCTCCTTGGCGGTGAAGTTGGTGACCATCACGGGGATGAAGCGGGTGCCGAGCTGGAGGGTGACGTTGGGCACGGGTGGGGCCTGGATGATCATCGAGCCGACGGCATAGGCGGCCTGGCTGATGGCGTAGGTGACGAGCGTCGGGTTGACGAGCATGTCGAGGGCGGAGAGGATCGGGATCAGGCCGTTGGGGGCCTCGCCCTTGCTGTAGTCGTCGACGGCCTGAACCTTGATCTGCATGCTGATCGATTCGTCGGCCTGGCCCTTGAAGGACTTGCCCAACAAGCCGGCCTTCTCTTCGGAAATGTTGGCCTTCATGGTGCGGCTGACGGACTCGGGATTGTACTGGAACTTGATCCTACCCAGGGCGGGCGGTAGGCTGAGCACGATCAGTGCTCCTTGGCTGAGGGCCATGGTGTACCTCCGAAAGGTGGTTCGGCCCGGGTGGGGCCAGTTGCCAGTCCTCGACGACGACGTGTTGGATCTGGGCGTGCATGAGCTGACGGTGGAGCGCCTGGGCCAGGCGCAGACCGATTTCGCGGCGGGTGGTGCGGCGAGGCAACTTGAGTTCGAGCGACTGCCAGGCCGTCGCCAAATGCTCGGACGGCAGCGACAGCGGCAGGCAGGAGAGCAGCAACAGGCGGCGTAGCTCCTCTGTGGCGATTAGGCCGATATCGTCGCGGCCACTGACCTCGAGGTTTTCGAGGACCAGCTGGTCGATATTGAGGTGGAGATCATGCTGCATCTGCTGCTCAGGAATCTAAAAAGTCGTCCAGTGACTTGGACGGTTTGGCGTAGGCGGTGGCGTGGCTCTTGGGTGGGGCGGGCGGCGCACTCTCGACGACTTTAACGGTGCCGATGCTGACCTTGAGTTCCGGTGCCTTGCGCGCGTTTTGACGGGGACCACTGGGTAGATTGCCGTCATGCAGGCGGGTGGGTACGTCGAGCTCGCCCTTGGTGGGGCGGTTCAGCGGTCGCGGCGCGACTTCGCGGACGGCTCGCGGTGCCGAGGCGACGGGCAGGGCCTCCACCGGCGCAGGTACCGGGGTGCGTGGCGCGGGTGCGGGTGGCGCGGGCGCCTGGTCGCTGACCCGATGCCAGCCGCGCGCCCAGAGGTCGCGGCCGGAGCGGACCTCGACGGGAACTTTATGGGTCGTCGTGGGTTCGTCGCGGACGTCTTCGTCACGGCTGAGCTGGATGACCGGGGGTTGGCTGCGCTGCCAGGCGCGGGCATGGAAACTGGGCTCGGTAGACTGGGGGTTGGGCGCGCGGCGTTCAGGCTGATCCTCTGCCAGCGGCTTGGTGCGCACGTCGAAGGTGCCACCGGACCATCCCTGAAAGGCGGCGGTTCCACTTGTGGGCGCGCGGGCGGGTTTGGGCGGCGAAACGGGCACAAGCGGCTCCTGAGCGGCGGACGTCGCGGCTTGCAATGGGGTAGGCGAGGCGGCCGTCGTGGGCGGCTGAGGGGGAAGGGCGGCGGATGCGGGCGCGACGTCAGTCTCCGCATCGACGGCTGGCGCGGGGTTCCAGGGTGTCGTAGCCTTGCTGCTCAGGCGTTGCGTCTCCTCGCGGACGAGCTGGTCCAGTGGCGCGGAGGTGAAGCGCAGGAAAGGGGCGCTTGTAGGTCCGACCGCCGGGTCGGCCTGGGAGGTGGAAGTAGTGGGGCCGACCGGCGGGTCGGCCTGGGAGGCGGAAGTAGTGGTGCCGACCGCCAGGTCTGCCTGTGTGGTGGCAGAAGGGGTAGAGCTAGCGTGAGGACGTGTGCCAGTGGTGCCGACCGCCAGGTCGGCCTCACGGGAGCCGCCTTTGGGTTGCTGGGGTGGACTTTGGACGGCATCAGACTTCTGAAATGAGCTTTCTGGATCCCGCGAAGGTGTTAGGACCTGGCTTTGGGCGGTATCCAGCGTTGGCTGACCGATGGGAGGGTCTACAAGATGGACAGGATGCTGCTGTAATGAGCTTGTTGTTGTTTGCGATGCTGCAAGGCCGCCCATGCGATCGGCCCCACGGATGCCTTTCTCACTCGATGAGTTAGGAGCGGTTTGGGTTGTCCCAGCTTTAAGCTGAACCGCCGGGTTCTCCTGGTGGTGTGCAACAGGCAGGGCTGGGCGATCGGCTCCGAGGGATTGTATGGCGCTATGGTGGGGGACAAGCTGGTCGGACCGCACTCGGGGTAGGCCTTCTGGGTTCCGCGAAGTCGTACGGTCGACCCTGCCGGAACCGCTTTCAAGCGAAAGTTGAGGATCACTTGGTGCTTGATCAGGTTGGAGGGTGGGCGCTCGGAGGGGGCTTACCGGGTGACGCGAAGCAGCCAAGTTGGCTTTGCGGTCGACCCCGCGTGTTCCGTCTTCAAGGGCGGGAGCGCTTTGGCCAAGCGGTCTGTCTGAGAGCTGCGAAGCGGCCAGGTTGCCTGCCTCACGAGTGTCGCCCTCGATTGTAGGGCGGGGTGCACGCTGGGCAGCATCTGTAAGCCTGGTCTGTGCCTGACCTGGACTCATTGGGCCCTGGGGCGTAAGCCGATCGTTGCCCTGGTCCCCAGGTGGTCTTCGGTCGTTTGCGGCAGAAGGTTGGACCCTTTGGGTTTGGAGGGACTCCGGAGTTGCTAGGCCATCTTGGTGGTCAATGCCACGAGAGGCTTCGGCAGAGGTGCTTTGAGCTGCTTCGGCTGAGGAACCTTGGACGAGATCAGGTAGACCGGTTCGGGCTTCGAATGGGTTTTCTAGGCGCTGCGAAGGTGCCAGGCCGACCCTGCGGTCGAACTCGCGGGTGACGGCATCGGTAAGAGATCCGATTGCGTTTTCCGAGGGTGGAACGGCTGGTGCCTGAAGCGATCGCTCTAACTTCGGCGAAGCTGTCGCGCCGACCAGGTGGTCGACCCCTCGGGTGTGCTGGTCGACCTCCGTACGCCTTGTCCGCGCTTGGCTTGGGCTTTCTGGGCCCTGGGACGTTGCCAGGTCGACGGGTTGGTCGGCCCCAGCTGCCATGCCGACCGAGCGCTCGACGCCACGAGCGAGGTGTTCAGTTACCGTGTTCGTTTCACCTTGAGCGGTTATTGTTCGAACCTTGCGTGCTTGGGGTGGGTCCTTCAGTAGAGCTGATGATTCTGTGGCGGCTGGGCGGGTGGCCATGGGGATGCCGTCTTCGGGCGAAGTATTGGGCGAGCTTGGGGCGAGGTCAGGCTGGCGCGCTTGGGAGGTGCTTTCTTGGTGCTGCGTGGTGGCCAGGCCGACTTGGCTGTCTTCACGAGTGCCATATTCAGGCCGAGTGAGTGAACTTGGGGCGAGGCCAGGGTGGAGGGTGCGCGCTTGGAAAGTGCTTTCTTTGTGCTGCGATGTGGGCAAGCCGACCTGGCGGTCGTCACGAGTGCCATTTTCAGGCGGATTGGGTGAACTAGGGGCGAGGTGAGGCTGGCGCGCGTGGGAGGTGCTTTCTTGGTGCTGTGAAGTGGCTAGGCCGACCTGGCGGTCTTCACGAATGCCATTTTCAGGCGGATTGGGTGAACTAGGGGCGAGGTCAGGCTGGAGGGTGCGCGCTTGGGAAGGGCTTTCTGAGTACTGCGAAGCTACCAGGCCGACCAGGCGGTCGGCTCCACGGGTGCCGTCTTCAGGTGAAGGATTGGGAGAGCTTGGAGCGAGGGCAGGCTGGCGCGCTTGGGAGGGTTCTTTGTGCTGCGAAGTGGCCAGATTTACCAGGCGGTCGGCTCCACGGGTGCCGTCTTCAGGTGAAGGATTGGGAGAGCTTGGAGCGAGGGCAGGCTGGCGCGCTTGGGAGGGTTCTTTGTGCTGCGAAGTGGCCAGATTTACCAGGCGGTCGGCTCCACGGGTGCCGTCTTCAGGTGAAGGATTGGGAGAGCTTG
>CAYRFM010000021.1:0-85942 GCA_964423555.1 uncultured Holophagae bacterium
TCCGCCCAGCATTCATGTTCCTTCCATAGTAGGCAAGCCGGCGGCTTACCGCACTGTTCCTGGCTCCGCCCACCATATGCGTTCCCTGCGGCTGGCTCCGCCGGTCGTTTGTGTTCCCTGCGGCTGAGGCAAGGCGGCGGCTGGCTCCACGAGTTAGGCCGACCTGGTGGTCGGCCTGTGTGCTGGGGTCTTAGACCCGTTCGAAGCTGTTGAAGAAGTAGGCGGTTTCGAATGCCGCGGTTTCGGGGGCGTCGCTGCCGTGGGTGGCGTTGCGCTCGATGCCGGCGCCGTAGATTTTGCGGAGCGTGCCTTCGGCGGCGTTGGCGGGGTTGGTGGCACCCATCAGGTCGCGCCATGCGCGGATCGCGCCTTCTTTCTCGAGGATCAGGGCGACCACGGGGCCTTCGGTCATGAAGGTCACCAGTTCGTTGAAGAACGAACGCTCGGCGTGGACGTAATAGAAACCTTCTGCCTGCTTGCGGGTCAGGTGCAGTTTCTTCATGGCGACGATGCGGAAGCCGTTGGCTTCGATCGCGGCAATGATGTGGCCACTGTTGCCGTCGGCAACGGCGTCGGGCTTGATAATCGCAAATGTTTGCTCGAGACTCATTTCAGCATTACTCCTTGCTCTATTGGGAACGGCGTCTGCCGCCGCGGGGAGGGGTCGACCGCAGCCGACCCGGATAGATCAGAGGCCAAGCGCCTCTTTCATTTTGGCGCCCAGGTCGGCCGGGCTGTTGACGACGTGAATGCCGCAGGCGGCCATGACGCTCATCTTCTCGGCGGCGGTACCTTGACCACCGGCGATGATCGCGCCCGCGTGGCCCATGCGCTTGCCTTTGGGTGCGGTCTGACCAGCGATGAAGCCGACGACCGGTTTCTTCATGTTGTCCTTGACCCACTGGGCGGCGACGTCCTCGGCGGTACCACCGATCTCGCCGATCATGATCACGCCGTCGGTATCGGGATCCTCGTTGAACAGTTTGAGGATATCCGTGAAGTTGGAGCCGATGACGGGGTCACCGCCAATGCCGACGCAGGTCGACTGGCCAATGCCGAGCGCGGTCAGCTGGCCGACCGCCTCGTAGGTCAGCGTGCCGGAGCGGCTGACGACGCCAACCCGACCGGGACGGTGGATGTGGCCGGGCATAATGCCGATCTTGGCTTCGCCGGGCGTGATCACGCCAGGGCAGTTGGGCCCGATCAGGCGCACGCCGGAGCGCTGCACGAAGTCGTAGGCCTTGACCATGTCGAGGGTCGGAATGCCCTCGGTGATGCAGATGATCAGGGGCACGCCAGCGGCGGCGGACTCCATGATCGCGTCGGCCGCGAAGGGCGGCGGTACGAAGATCAGGGAGACGTTGGCGCCGGTCTCGGCAACGGCCTGAGCGACGGTGTCGAAGACGGGGATTTGGCCGTCGACGGCGGTCGAACCGCCCTTGCCAGGCGTGACGCCCGCGACGACTTGGGTGCCGTAGGCCAGACACTGCGTGGCGTGGAAGGTGCCCTGGCTGCCGGTGATGCCCTGAACGAGAATGCGCGAATCTTTATTGACGAGAATGCTCATGGTTTCAAGCCCCCTTAACCACTTCGGCGACCTTGCGGGCCGCCGCTGCCAGACCCTGGACCGGGATCAGGCCAAGACCGGACTGTTCGAGGAGCTGCAGGCCCTCTTCGGCGTTGGTGCCCTCGAGGCGGACGACGACCGGCACTTTCACGCCCAGGTTCTGAGCGGCGGCGATCACGCCGCGGGCGATCATGTCGCAGCGCACGATACCGCCGAAGATGTTGATCAAGACGGCCTTGACGCTATCGTCGGCGAGGATCAGCTTGAAGGCGGCTTCAACGCGCGCCTGGGTGGCACCGCCACCGACGTCCAGGAAGTTGGCGGGCTGAGCACCGGCCAGCTTGATGATGTCCATGGTCGCCATGGCCAGGCCGGCGCCGTTGACCATGCAGCCGACGTTGCCGCTGAGGGTGACGTAGTTGAGATCGTGCTTGTGGGCCTCGATCTCCTTCTCGTCCTCTTCGTGGAGGTCGCGATAGGCGGCGATGTCCTTGTGGCGGAAGAGGGCGTTGTCGTCGAAGTCCATCTTGGCGTCGAGCGCCAACAGTTCGCCGTCGCCGTTGAGCATCAGTGGGTTGATCTCGAGCATCGAGGCATCTTCTTTTTCAAAGGCGCGGTAGCAGGCGGTCATCAGGCTAACGGCCTTGTTGACCTGAGCGGCCTCCAGACCCAGGCCAAAGGCCAGGGTGCGCGCGTGGAACGGCATCATGCCGGTGGCGGGGTCGACCGACACGCTCAAGATCGCTTCCGGGTGCTCGGCGGCCACTTCTTCGATGTCCATGCCACCTTGGGCGGAGGCCATGACGATCGGCTTGCTGGTGGCGCGGTCGACGAGGATCGAGAAGTAGAATTCCTTCTGGATGTTTTGGCCCTCTTCGATCAGGACCTTGCGCACGAGCTTGCCTTCGGGGCCGGTCTGGTGGGTGACCAGGGTCATGCCCAAAATGGCCGCTGCGTGGCTGCGAACTTCATCAAGGCTGCGGGCCAGCTTGACGCCGCCGCCCTTACCACGACCGCCCGCGTGGATCTGGGCCTTGACGACCCAAACGGAACCCCCGAGCCGTTCCGCGATTTTGACTGCTTCATCGGGAGAGTCACACACTTCGCCCTTGGGCACGGGCACGCCGTGCCGCGCCAAGACCTGTTTGGCCTGATATTCGTGTACTTTCAAATCCATCCTCCATTCGAGTCCTGGAAGCCGAGCCGATCCTGGATCGGGGAACACCATTTTCGCGCACTCAGAGGTGCGCAAAGGGTCTCATGCTAACATACGGAACCCGTTTGGGGAATAAGAATCCTGGCAGGAAAACCGCGCGTTGCGCGGCCCAGTGGGGCCGACCGCCGGTCGGCCTCTCAGCTGGAAGTTCACGCTGGCCAATGCTGGAACGTGGCAATCTACAAGACCTCTTTAACATCCATTCTCCGCCCGGCGCAAGATTGCATCTTGCGCTACAGCGCCTGCGCGTCCCCATCCGACGTCTGGCGGAAAATGGAGCTATTGCGCTTACGGGGTTACGCCCTATTTACTAGAGCTCCTTAACACCCATTCTCCGCCCGGCGCAAGATTGCATCTTGCGCTACAGCGCCTGCGCGTCCCCATCTGACGTCTGGCGGAAGCTACAGCGCCTGCGCGTCCCCGGTTTCCGACGGGACCCGCGTGGGGTCCCGTCCCAGCGGGTTCATGCGCTGGTCTGATCCGGATCTTGGGTCGAGGCCGGGGAGGCCGGTTGCGGTACCGGCTCGTCGGCGGCGGTGGGCGGTGGCGCCGTGGCATTGCCGTTCTGGTCAGGCGCCTGATCGCCGTCCTGCGCTCTTGGGCGGCGTGGCCGCGGCTTGGGTTTCCAGGTCAGACCGTGCAGTGAAAAGGCCTGCCAACCCATCTGGACCCAGGCGGTGACGCTGCGCGCTAACCACAGCGCCCAGAGCAGCATGAGCACTCGGTATACCCAGAACGGCAGACTGACCATGAGGATGTCTGGCATGGGCCCGGCGATGCGGTCCTGGTACCAGGTAAGTTCAAGGGTCGCGTAAGAGCCGGTCGGGTGGGCCAAATAGTTGTTTGGTAGGCCTACTAGGCCGGTGTAGAGCACCGACATCAGCAGCACCACAAAGGCCACCGTCAAGCCCAGCAGTGCTAGCTGAACTAAGAGGAACCACGCCTTCTCCAGATCTTGCGGCTGCAGGCGTGCCCGCCAGACCACCACGGCGAACCAGGCGACCACGATGACACAGGCCACCACGTGGAGTTGACTGATGCCCAGACCTAAGAGGAACCATTGAATGAACGAGAGTTGGGTCAGTCCGGAGCGCGCCAACAAGTAAGCGGCCAGCAACAAGACCAGCACCATGCCCCAGAACAACAGCGCGGGCCCCGTTCGTGGACCCGAGACCCAGAGCAACCAGCGCGAGGGAGGCAGTTCGCAAGACGTGGTGATATTGACAGCCGGTTGACCCAAGTCAATGGCCGGTGCCGTCATCCACGCACGCAAACCCTGTTTAGTGGTCCAGGTGATCACATGGGAGTGCTCGCCGGGTGCCAGTGACAGCCGCAGCCGGCCCTGCTCCAAGCGCGGTTGGACGGGCGCCCCGTCGAGGGTCTGACTGGTGATTTCGATACCGTCCGGCAATTTGATCGAGTGTTCGCCACCCAAGCTACTGTTGCTTTTCAGCATCAGGCTCACGGTGCTGGAGCGCTGACCTGGCGAAACGCTGAGCTGGGCGCTGTCGAAGGTCAACACCTGGCCCTCGCTCGGTTTGGGCTCGACGATAGTCAGATCCAACGACTCACCCGGCCGGGGGCGCCAGGTGGGTGTCCAGTTGGGACCCGCGCCAAACATCTCGATCGCGGGCGTCCCTTCCCAGGTCACGTGGTAGAGCAAACTCGGCTGGATCTGCCAGACGTCCGTCCAATTGGCGTCGGTCGGTGTTTCCAGATGCCATAGGGCACGGGGTTCGACCGTGGAACGCCAGGTCACTTCTCTGACCTCAGCGGGCATGTTAATCAGAATACGCCCATCGACCACCCGTTCACCGGAAATCACGTTTTCGCCGGGCAATAGGGGGAACTCGCAGGTGGCTGCGCCCTCGACGTGCCGTTCAACGCTCGAGGTCATGTTCCAAACGCGATCCAGGGTCACGGTCCGCGTTACGGTAAAGAAAGGCTTGAACTGAACCTTGTTGATGGCGCTGTTGGCGCCGTCAGCTTTAACTTGGTTGGAGGCAGGTGGCGTGAGTTGAAGGGTGTTGCCACAGGTCCCATCCGGTGCAATGCCGCTGACCTGCCACTCGGCAAGAGCTTCATCCATGCGGTGAGGGACGAGACGAAAATTCCACTGCAGCGCTTCGCCCCCATCGAGCGGGTAGATACAGGTGAAGCGATGGACACCTTGTGGCGCCAGCGCGTATAAACCAACCTCGGAGTTGATAAGGGTGGCTGGTCGACCATCCAGAAGGACCTCAGCGGGCTGGCCTGGCAGGGGAACGCCGGTTGCGATCACCGCATGAACTTCCAGTTCTAGCCGCAACTCGCCACGCTGGTCGCTGAGCGCGCCCCAGGGAATCTCGGCGCAGTTGGGATTGCAGTCCGTCTTGCGCAACAGCAGTTCGCGCAGTTCGTCGAGGGTTTCCTTGGACGGTGTCTGGGCCTGTGCCCGCATGGGCGCAAGCAACAGCAGCGGCACGAGCAGGGCGGCAGCGCCGAGTTTTCGACCCAGTTTGGGCAAGGCGCGAACCTCGGCCAAGTGGGCGAGCAACCACAACAACAGACCCAAGCGAATGAACATCCAAAGGGACACCACCAACGGTGGGATCAAGATCAGCTTGAGGTTCTGTCCAGGATCCAGGGGACTGCTCCAGTTCAAATTGACCAAAGCTCCGGACCAGTTGGGAATGCCGGGCCCGGTCTGGACTTTGCCCAACTCCGTTTTCGGCATGGCTAACTCCGTTATCCCTGATACCCGCCTACCAGATGCGGCTTTTGGCATTTCGTAGGCCTCGGACATGTTTTTAACAGCGCTATCTTGGCGAGTGGCACTACCGCCCTCTGCTACGAAGGCCTCTTCCACAGGAGCTGCCTCGGGCGCCTGGACGCTATGCATGACCGGACGACTCAATGCTTCGTCGAGTTGGGGATAAATGGCCTGGATAACTTGCTCTTTGAAAAAGACAAAGGTGCCCATCAGCAAGAGCGCGAAGGCCAACCAGCGCAAGGTGCCAACCGCGGCGTGCCAGCGCATCCCCACGGTCACACGCTGAAGGGCGATAAGCACCAGGACTGCGAAGTATACGGGAACCATGGGGACGAGATGGAACAGCGATGCCATCGCCACCAGGGCCAGCAAGGCGATGGGCTTGCCGTACAAGCGAGAGATGCCGGCTGCAAAGACCAGGACCCAGAAAAAGTCCCAGAGTTGCCAGCGGTGAACCCAATCGCCGTCAACCGTGTCGGCGCCGAACGCGGCCAAGAGCGACCAACCTGGCGATAGGTGCAAGACCGTGTGCTGCTCGTTCAAAGTTAGGTTCCAGCCAGAGGCGGGTTGATCAAAGCCATCGCGGACAAGACGTCCTTCAACGCTCAACTCAAGCTGTTGTTGCCGGACCTCGACGCCGGCTTCACCCGCTGGTTCCAGCACCGTAATCAGTCGCGGCTCACCGCCCGCAACCACTCGGCCGGGGCTGTAAGGTTGGGTCATGGAAACCCGCCAAACGCGATTGAGGGTGCCATAGAGACGATCGCGAAAGGTAAACCCGCCACCTTGTTCATCGAGCCAGAGATCGCGATAAAGAGAAACGCTGTCCGGGGCGCCGGCGCCGATGCCGCGATCCCTTTCTACCAAGGACAGGCTGGCCTTGACGCCGGCTTCAAAGGTCGGCAATTTTTGCCAGTCGTTGGGCATACGTGTCTGAGTAGGGTCCAGTCCTGGCAGGCCCTCGAGGCTGACGGCCCGCAATTGGGGATGGGCCTCGAAGCACCACACTTCAATTTCCGGCCAAGGCGCTGGCCTGGCGAGCTGCACCAACTCGGAAGGCACAGAGGCAGATCGCGAACGCAGCCGCACTTGCCAAGTGCCGGGTCGAGCCTGGACGATCATTTGGCCCTGCTCGTCGATGCGCACCGGCAAAGCGCTTTCCAGAGAAACAGGCGTAAAACCCTCGAGCAGCGGGTTTGGCAGAGCGATTTCTCGCGCCTGCCCACCGACCTCGAGGTCGATCCGGGTCTCGTCGACCATCGGAATGGTGTCTTCGAACTTGCGGAAAATCGTGACCACCAGGCGCTCTACCTGGCCGGCCTCACCGCCCTTGTCGAGGTTGAGCCAGAGCTGATTGCTCTCGTCGCGATGGGGGATGCGGACGACTTTCCCCTCGATCGTGAGGGCGACGAGGCCAATGTTCTCAGGGATCTGAAGGGTTTGGGGAACCTTGGTCCAGCGCCAAACGCCTTGGAGGTGGGACGTTCCTGGACTCAGGAGAATACTGGGGGCGTCGTCCTGGTTCACGACCACGGCAGGCTTGCCGTTGACGGTCACCTGCTGGGGCCAGACGCCGTCGCTAAACGGAAGTTGAACCCAGTGATCGCTGAAGATCTGCCAGTCCTGGGAGAAGGCGCCGCCGTTGCGATCGACACGAATCTCAAGACGAGCTGGCCAGTCACAAATCAGTGCCTCGTTGTCGACCAAGGCCGGGCAAAGCGCGTCCCGATGGCCTTCAAGGACCCAATCTTGCCAAGGTCGTAGTTCTGGGGGGATGCGCTCGGGTGCAATCCCCTGAAAGGCAAGCAATGAAGCGGAGTAGAGAAGCAAAAAAAGGAAGCGCATGGGTTACTCCTAAAAAGCCGGATATAAAACAAGGTAAAAGAAGCTGGGGACAGCATAGGAGGAAACACGGGGCGTGTCCATTATTTTCAGCAAAACGACCCATCACTTTTTTCAACTGCGCGGCTGAGCGTCGCCCACGTGCCACTCAGAAGAGCGCAAAAGCACTGCCCGTTTACGGTTTACATAGTGGCCATGAACCGACATAGCAAACGGGTATAGGAAATAGGTAAAGCCAGACATCATCCCTGCGTTCCAGCGATTGTAAAAAATAATCGCCATGAGCACGGATAGAGCAGGAATCGCGCCCATAATAAGATTGGTGCGCACGCTTACCTGCGTGTCAAAGACTTCAATTTCGTTCAGTTCAAGGGCTTTGGCATGTTTCAAGGCATAGCGATACATCACCGACAGCATGAGAAACACACTGGCGGCACCCAGGCCATAAATGATCATGAGATCGGATACGTCTTTACCCGAAATAGCACCCCTGAGTTCAAGAAGCAGCGCCTCATCGTGGAGCAGGTAGCCCATGGGAAACCCAATGAGCTTGGTGAGAAACTTCAATGGGTATACATAGAAAAGCACAAGCGACAGGAACACGGCATTGAGCATGACCATTTTCCCATTGCGCAGGCCATATCTGTAAAAGAACACAAAATGCTGATGCCAAATGAGGACGAGGAACACCACGCAGAGCACGAACGGGACAAGATCAACCGCAAAGCGCTTGATTTGTTGAAAATTGGCAGGTGGCGAAGTGGAGATGAGTAACAGGGTGATGGCCAAGGCAAAAAGCGCATCGCTGAAGTTTTCCAGTCGACCAGGCTCCTCGCCGCGATGGCGAAACTCCTGATTCATGCCCAGATAATGCTTTGAAACCGACCCTCGAAACATCCTCACGGCCCCTTCTGGCCAGCGGCCAGCGAATAGGAAACGGCGTGCGACTTGCCATGGCCGTGACGACCAGGCACTACGGGAGTGTAACCGCACAAGGCTCCTGTCGCAAGGGTAATACCGAGGCCAGCTATCGGGCCGATTTGCCAATGCCCAAGTTGAAGGCGATGCGGCAGTCGGCCATCTCCCGCCGGGATTTCGAAAAATAAATTTCAAACCTTTGAAATCCCGCAAGGAAATCACCGGAATAAAATGCGTAATGTCGAAATCCCTGCGGTGATCAAGTCATTCAACGTTCTCTTTTTCGATTACCCGTCCATCACCCGGCTAGACGGGTCACCTGGCCGACTCAACCTCAACTTTGCGCGACCGTCGCCGGACCAGGCGGTCCCGCGTCAGGTTTCTCCCCCGGCTCTGGTTTGCCGGCATACTCAGGCTGGCGTCCGTGGTGATTCAACCAGTAAATTTGTAACCGACCCGGTGAACGGTGACAATCCAGACCGGGTGGTTGGCATTCTCCTCGATCTTCTGCCGCAGGGTAGCGACATGGACGTCGACGGTGCGGGTCATCAGGGTCGCGTCGTAGCCCCACACATCGTCGAGCAGGCGGTTGCGGTCCAACGACTCGCCGCGGTGTTCGATGAAGTAGCACAATAGGTTGAAGTCGAGGGCGGAGAGGTTGACCAGTTCGCCGTCGCGGGTCAGCTCGCGGCGTTTGAAATGCACGCGGTTGGGGCCGAACGAGAAGCTGTCCTGCTCGCTCGTGGCGCTGTTGCGGCTGCGGCGCAACAGCGCCTCCAGCCGCGCTAGCAATTCGGCCATGTCGAAGGGTTTGGTCAGATAGTCGTCGGCGCCCAGCTTGAGGGCAACGACCTTGTCGACGACCTGCTGGCGCGCGGTCAGCATCAGCACGGGCACTTGGTACTTCTGCTGGCGCAGATCGCGGCAGACATCGAAGCCGTTCTTGCCCGGCAGCATCACATCCAGCACGATCAGATCGTAGGGCCGGGTCTGCACCAGGCTCAGCGCGGTCTCGCCGTCGCCGGCGTGTTCGACGTCGTAGCCCTCGGCGGCGAGGCGGTCGGTCAGGGTCAGGACCAGGGTGGGCTCGTCCTCGACCAGCAGGATCTTGGCGCGGTGGGTTGGGGTCATGGGGTGGCCTCGGAGGGTGTGGTCGGCGGTCGCTGGCGCGCCGGCAGGCGAAGGGTGAACTCGGCGCCGCCCTCGGTGCCGCGACCGACGCTGACCTGGCCGCCGTGGTCGGCGACGATGTGTTTGACGATGTACAGGCCCAGGCCGCTGCCCGGCGTCGTGCCGGCGACCTGGCGGTGGCCGCGGAAGAAGGGCTCAAACAGGTGGGCTAGATCGGCTGGGTCGATGCCCGGCCCGCGGTCGCGCACGCTCAGGACCACTTCCCCACCCTGGCGCTCTAGGCCGACCCGGACCCAGGCGCCGGCGGCGGCGTACTTGACGGCGTTGCCGACGAGGTTCTGGAGCACCCGCCGCAGGGCCAGGCGGTCGGCGAGGACGTAACCGCAGTTCTCGGCCAGGTGGGTTTCGCAGCGAAAGCCGTGGCGCTCGAGTAAGTCGCGGCAGTCGGCCAGGCCTTCACGCACCAGCTCGGCGACCGGCTGCCAGCTGCGCTCGCCCATGCTGCGCCCACCCAGACCGGCGTAGGTCAGGACCTGTTGGACCAGTTCGGTCAGGCGATCGCATTCCTTTTCGATGACCTGGCCATAGGTGGCGACCTTGGCTTTGTCGGTGACGACGCCGGCCGAGAGGTTCTGGCCGGCGCTGCGGATCCCGGCCAGCGGGGTCAAGAGCTCGTGGGAGATGCCGGCCACGAACTCCAGCTGGCGCGATGCCAGATCCCGTTCGCGGGCGCTGTTGCGCTGGATCAGGATCAGGCTGAGGGCGAGCAGCGAGAGGATGGCTAGGCTGATCGCCAGGTTTTTGAGGCGGGTATGGAGGACTAGGTGTTCGAGGCTGTCGCCGCGGTAGCCGACGGCCAGGTTCCAGAGCCCGGGCGCGCCGCCCTCGAGCGCCATGTGGGTCAGGTGGCGCGCCTGATCCTCGATCGCCGGAAACTGATCGGAGGCGCGCCAGGCCGCTTCCTTGGCGGACGGCGCGCCGCGGCGCAGCTGGCCGAGATCGGCGAAGTTGCGCAGGCGCAGCAGCGGCCGCTGGACCTGGGGATCATGGGCGCCCAGTGCGCCGTCGGCGGCCAGCAGTTGCGGGCGCGGACCGGCGCGTTCCAGGCGATAGGCCAGGCGCAGATTGGGATCGAGCGCGAGCTGCTCGGCCATGAGTTGGGGGATCAGGTTTTCGACCAGGTAGCTCTGGTCGAGCACGACCACGATCAACTCGTCAATGGCGTCGGGCACGGCCACGGCGGCCTGTGGCGGTGGCTGGTTCGCGGGGTCCTGAGGCACAGGTTGGTCGGCCAGATGAGGTGGCCGCTCCGGCGGGAAGGGCCGGCGCGGGAAGCCGCCTGGGGGACCGCGGCGGGCCAGCGTATTGGCGGGTGGCGTGACCAGGGCGGGGATCTCGGCGATCAGGAAGCGCGGACCGTTCGTGGGCGGCTCACCGCGTCCGTCTAGCAGCTCGCGCAGCGGATCTAACTCGCTGGTCCAGGCCTGCGTCTCGAAGCGGCCATCGGCGCCGAGGCGGCGCGGCTCCGTGCGAAGGCGGGGATTGACCAGATAGACGGCGCGGACCAGGCGCGGATAGGGGGCCTGGTCGTGCCAGAGGCGGTCGCGTTCGGCCAACAGCGCTTCGCGCTCGACCGATTCGAAGACGCCAACCATATAAAAGGTATAGGCGCGGCTGAGCTCGCGATCCAGGGTCTCGGCCAGGCGGTCCAGTTCGCGCTCGAGGTTGCGGGTCAGGTTCTGGCGCTGGGCCTCACCGACTTGGCTCAACCAGCGGAACTGCAGCACGGCCAGCAGGATCAGCGAACAGATCGCCAGGATCGGCAGCAGCCGCGCGCGGTCGAGGCCAGCGAAAGGCCCGCTGGCGCTCGCGGCACGGTGTTGCTGCTTGCGGGCCGAACTCATGGGGCAGATCCTCCTCGACGCCAGCGCCTGAACGCGCGACCGCGTTGCGCCTATTCTACCCCAAACACCAGCAACCGCTACGGAACTCTCGCGGCGCGCAGACACGGGGATTCGGCGATCGATGGGGGCAGCGCCCGAGCGAAAAACTGAACAAATTATTTCAAAAATGCAACGCCTATCGGCCGCTGCGACACGTGAAATGGTCCACAAGCAGCGGATAATCAAAAAATGCCGCCGCGCTTCAGCGGATATGGACAGGCTTTTCGAACTTCAACAAGTGCTCTGCATCCAAACCCTACCCTTCTGCGAATCGTTGAACACATTTTTTCAAAAATGCCGAGCCTACTCGGCGATGCGATACGTGCATCGGTGCTCAGCCTGGGCATCATCGAACTTTCACGCTGCACGACAGAGTGTAGGGACAGGCTTTTCGAAAATTCAAAGGCGCAACGATTCAAAACCCTTTGCCTAGGCAAAGTGTAGAGTCTCATTATTTTACAAAAGCCGCGCCTACTCGCCGATGCGATGCGCGCAACGACGCTCAGCCTGGGGATACTCGAGCATTCACGCTGCGCCATTTTGAGTATGGGCAGGTTTTTGGAAATTTCAAAGACGCAACGTCTCAATACCCTTCACCTGGACGAAGCGTTAAAAATGTGGATTTTAAGCAGGCAGCGCCTTTCGAGCGATGCGAACGGTGCATCGGGTGAGGGCCAGCCTGGCGGTCAGTTCTGCCGAGACGCTGCTCAGCGCAAGGCCTCGATCAAAACGCGCGTGTCGACCAGGGGCTTGAGGTCGCGGTCGCGCTCGATCTTGCGGTTGCGCAGCAAGAACTTGCGCAGATCGGCCAGGTAATCGCTCAGGCCGCCGTCGGGTTTGTTGCGGTATTCCAGCACCTTGGCCGGGTGGATCTTGACGAAGGAGAGCATGGCGCGCAGCTCGGCGTCCTCGAACGGAGGGCGATCGGGGAAGACTTTGGCGTTGAGGATCTCCCGGTATTTGGCCCAGTTGGCATCGTCGCGCAACCACTCGCAGGCGCGCACGATGCCCTTCATCAGGGCCAGCTTGTCGGCATCGGCCATCGCCTGCCAGGCCGCCCGGTGGGTGTAGAGGCCCTCCGGCATGCAGCCTGGGAATTGGGAGCTATAGGCCTTGACGATGCCGTTGTGCTTTTTAACCAGGTCGATGGTGTAGGGGTCGAAAACCAGGGCGAAGTCCAGGCGTCCCTCGGCAAACTCCGTCGTCAACTTGTCGAGGGGCAGGACCTTGAGCTTGTAGTCCGCCAAGTTCAGGCGCTGTGATTCCAAGTAGACGCTGAGGAAATAGATCAGGGCAGGGCTGTCGCGGTAGAGTCCGACCGTGGCGCCCTTCTGGCTGCCCAGGTCCTTGCCCTTCTTGGCGATGACCTTGTCGCCGCCATTGGACCAGTTGGTCTCGGCCAGCAGGACCACATCCTCGCCGCGCAGGTACTCGTCGACAACGGAGGCCACAAAGTCGAAGCGGAACTGGACCTCGCCAGCGCGAAAGGCCTGGTTGATCTGCTCGGGTTCGGCATACCACTTGGCCTCGACCTGAAGCCCGCTATCGCGAAAAAAACCTTGCTCGACGGCGACGTGGATGAAGGACCAGCCGATCCAGGAGGTGACCCCGACGCGGACGGCTGTTTGCGGCGTTCCAGCGCATACAGCGCAACAAAGCAGGAATAACAGGGCGGAGAAATACTTCGACATGGAAACCTCGTGAGGGAAAGGACATTGAAATGATGGTTGGGCGAATCCATGCATTGACGCAAACGATCTTGTTGACCTAATTCTACCACTGAACATGTTTTCGCAATCAGCAAACATTTCATTTTTTCAGATCATGCGAATTCACAACCTCATTGGCGCGAGCTTTGGCCGTGCCCTTGACCCGCTCCCTGCTTGGGGCTAGGCTAATAGGCCAAAGGCCACCCGGAAACGCGTGCCATGCACCTGTTGCGGCCTGACACCGGGCGCCTATCGCAGCGAGGGAGAAGATCGATGAAAAGCACACTGAAGGGAGTCGTCACAGTGACGCTCCTGACCGGGCTGCTGGCCTTGGCCCAGTCCGAGAGCACGGCCGCGAGCCAGGGAGGCAAGCCCATGTGGCGCCCCGAACTTTCGAAAATGTACACCGAGTTTACGCTGACCTCCGACCTGTCGCACTTAACGGCCGGTCAACGGCAAATGGTCAAGCTACTGATCGAGGCGGCCCAGATCATGGACGATATCTTCTGGATCGAGGCCTACGGCGACAAGCAGGCGCTGCTCAAGAGCATCGCCGATCCGCAACAGCGTCATTTCGCCGAGATCAACTACGGCCCTTGGAATCGCCTCGAGGACAATGCTCCGTTCTTGCCCGGCGTCGGCCCGAAACCCGAGGGCGCGGGCTTCTATCCCGCCGACATCACCCGCGAGGAGATCGAGAAGAGCGCGGACGCCAGCCTGCGCGCCCAGTACACGCTGGTGCGCCGCAAAGAAGATCGCAGCCTCTACAGCGTGCCCTACCACGAAGCTTTCAAGGAGCACCTGACCCAGGCCGCCGCCAAACTGCGCGCGGCCGCCGCACTGGCCGAGGACAGCGGCTTCAAGCACTACCTGGAGCTGCGCGCCACGGCGCTGCTGGACGACGACTATCTGGCCTCCGACAACGCCTGGATGGACATGAAGAACAACGCGGTCGACATCGTCATCGGCCCGATCGAAAATTACGAGGACGCGCTGTTCAACTACAAGAGCGCCCACTCGGCCTATGTCCTGATCAAAGACCGCGCCTGGAGCGAGCGCCTGGCCCGTTACGCGGCACTGCTACCGGAGCTGCAGCGCGGCCTGCCGGTCGAGGATCGCTACAAACAGGAGTCGCCCGGCACCGACAGCGACCTCAATGCCTATGACGTCGTTTACTACGCCGGCGACTGCAATGCCGGCTCCAAGACGATCGCCATCAACCTCCCCAACGACGAGCGGGTCCAGCTCAACAAGGGCACGCGTCGGCTCCAGCTCAAGAACGCCATGAAGGCCAAGTTCGACAAAATCATGGTGCCGATCGCGGGCCAGCTGATCGACCCCGAGCAGCGCAAGCACGTGACTTTCGACGCGTTCTTCGCCAACACCATGTTCCACGAAGTCGCCCACGGCCTGGGCATCAAAAACACGGTCAACGGCAAAGGCACCGTGCGCCTGGCCCTGAAGGAGCGCTCCAGCGCGCTCGAGGAGGGCAAGGCCGACATTCTCGGCCTTTACATGATCAGCCGCCTGCTGCAAAAGGGCGAAATGCAGGGTGCGATCGAGGACTATTACACCACCTTCATCGCCGGCATCTTCCGCAGCGTGCGTTTCGGCGCCGCCTCAGCCCACGGCCAGGCCAATATGCTGCGCTTCAACTTCTTCAAGCAGCACGGCGCCTTTGAGCGCCGCGCCGATGGCACCTACCACGTCCACTACGACAAGGTCGAGGCCGCCATGACCGCCCTGACGCAGAAGATCATCGGCATCCAAGCCGAGGGCGACTACGACGGCCTGGGCGCTTGGATGGAGGCGGAGGGCAAGATCGACGCCATCCTGCAGGCGGACCTGGCCAAACTCGCCAAGGCCGATATCCCTACCGATGTCGTCTTCAAACAGGGCTGGGAACAGCTCGCCAAGTGAGTGCTGACCGGCCCGCTGACGCGGGCCGGTTTCCCACCGGTCGCAACCAGCCGATTTGTTGCCGACAGCAAACCTTTTTCAGGGAGCCAGCGTCCAACTAGCAAGGCGCTTTACGCGACCATCCCATCGGAGGTGATTCCTTGCTGATGCTTCTTCTGCTGACCTTGGCCCTGGACGGCGATGTACCGACCTACCATGTCAAGGACACGAACATTTTTCAGGTCTTGGACAGGGACGAAATATTCGTCGCGCCCAGCGGCGAAGTCTACATGCTCAATTTCGACGAAGCGGTCATCCAGCGCTATGGCAGCGATGGCAAGCTCAAGCAGAAAATCGGTCGCAAGGGCAAGGGACCAGGCGAATTCACTTTCCCCGCCGCCTTTGCCGTGCTCGATGGCAAGATCACGGTCTTTGATGTCCTCTCCTCGCAGATCTCGGTCTTCGACATGGAGGGCAAGTTCCTCAAGCGTTTCGAGATGCCATCCCGCAACATGACCATGGTGCGTGGCACCAAGGGTTGGATCTACTGGAAATCCCCTGACTTCGCTTCGGCAGGTGGCCCCTCCCAGCTGGAATGGGCCGACAGCGAGATGAAGAACAGCAAGGTCTTGGAAAAGATCCCCTCGACCGGCCGCGGTGAAGGTAGCTGGGTCTGGAGCGAGAACGGCAAATCAACCGCGTCCTTTTCTCCGCTGACCACCGAGCCGCGCTTGGCGGTCTCACCAGACGGTAACCGCATCTACTACGCCGACCGCCTGACCTTCAAGATCAACGTCTACGACGGAACCACCGGCAAGCTGCGCCATACGATCAACCGCGACGAGAAGCGCATTCCGTTTGACCGCGATTGGGCCGACAAGCAATACGAAGAATCGACCTCCCGCGGCCGCGATGCCAGCATCAAGTTCGACAAGATCTACCCCGAGTTCTTCCCCGCCATTCGCGAGCTGACCTTCGACCCCGATGGCAACCTGGTGGTCGACCGCTGGCGCGGGCGTCCCGACGACAACCATTTCATGGTCAGTTACGACGCTGCCGGCAAAGAGGTCCCGACCAAATACCGCCATGAAGCCTTGCGCCGTTATGTGGGCCAGGCCAAGGGCATGGCGTTTGTGATTATGTTCGAGACCGACGAAGAAGCGGGTCTCTGCAAGATACCCCTAAAGGAGTTGGATGCCTTCGTCAAGAAGTATCCGATCACCGACTGGGACCACTCGCGCAGCATCTCCATTTCCAATTGAAGCATGGCGGGGCGGGCCTGGAACCCGCCCCATTTCTCGAGGTGCCACCCATCCGCTATTCAGGTCTCCTTTGCAGGAAAAACACTCGAAAAATCGTGTAGGCCAAGCCTCCGCAGCCCGTGATCGCCGCGGGCACGAGCAGCGCGCCGTAGGACAAGTTCTCGAACAGCCGGGTAGCGGCCACGCCCCCTGTGAAAAAGCCAGAAATGACGACGAGGCATAGCCATATCCTCTTCATATTGATAGGGATGCCCGCGAGGAGATGGCCCAGGGAGATGCCCAGGTCCGTGAACATCCCCGTCACGTGGGTGGTTCTGATGACTGTGCCACTGAAGGTGGTCACCATGGCATTCTGAAGCCCGCAAGCGCAGCAAATGACATAGTTGGCAAACTGAATCCGACCCTGAAACAGCGGAAGGGCGATTAAGATCAACACGCATTCCGTCATGAGCACGATACCGTAGCGACGCCCCAGCTTCAGGGTACTTTCGCCAATGATCAGGCCGCTGACAAAGGCACCGATCAGGTAGGAGCCCAGCATCATCGAGACGTGGATCAGGGCGCTGACGTCGCCCTTCCCCATGGCGATGGCGATTAGGGAGGTGGTGCCCGTCAGATGCGAGACGGCTCGCCCGTCAAAGCTCAGCAGACCGATAACATTGAGCATACCTGCCGTAAACGACAGCACCCACGCACCACTCCAAACCCAGGTAGGAAACCGATTGATCATGAAAAGCTCCGCGAGACCGTGCCCAGGCAGCTGCTGACCCATGGTGATGCGCTGCCCGCTGAGCTCGATTCTACTCAAATGTACCCGTCCGCTCATAGGGCAATAAGCACTCAACCAAACCTCGTGTCATCAGGTGGCCGATAGGCTTTCTCCTGTCGTGCTTAACCCAACCGCTTGTGAACTTCCACTTGCCGCATTTTCAACCTCACACGAAGTCACGAATGACACGAAGCATTCAGTAACCTGATCCCATATCGGGAGGTGGGTCTGGGGCCTGAGTTTTTTAAAAGGGTTTAAAAAGGTTCGATGCTCAAGGTCTGAGTGCCTAGTGGCTAAAGGGGGCACGAGCCTTCGTGTTCCTCTAACAGAGTTGCGACCAAGCACCCGCGTACTTTGATAGGTTCAAAGCGCGACATAGAGCTTCGTGTCATTCGCGCCTTCGTGTGATACACCAAAAAATTTGGGCACTTGACGTTAGTTCCCGCAGGTGCCGTGATGCCCCATCGCGGTTAGCAGCTTACGCGTGGGTGCTTCCACCGTGGGACTGCTCGAGCACGCGCATTCTCTTTGCCAGTTCTTGGAGCATTGCCTCGGTGTTGCTAAGCCTTGCCTTGGTGTCGCTGAGCTCCGCTTTGGTGTCGCTGAGCGCCGCTTTGGTGTCGCTGAGCGCCGCTTTTGTGTCGCTGAGCGCCGCTTTGGTGTCGGTGAGCTCCACTTGGGTGACGCTGAGCTCCTTGAGGGTGCTTTCCATGAGGTTGGTTCGAGTCAGTTCGGCGAGACGGGCCTTGTCCCTGCGCATGTAGTAGAAATAAGCTTCTTGATCGTTGGCAAATTCCTGTAACACTTTGAGGGCCTCCTTGAGCGTTGGGTGCTGCAGCCAGCTGGGAGGTTGGTTGGGGTCGGCGTGCTTGGCTTCGCGGAAAAAACGCAGCCACATCGCCTTCTCAGGGTTCATTTTAGCTGCTTCCCGGAAGTTCGGCAACTGCAGCACGATGATGCTACTGCCCGGCCAGAAGTCCAGCCCTTCCTCGGGGCAGTGCAGGCGGAAACGCAGCGCGGCCGCCCTCGTCACAGAGGGCTTGAACATGCACTCCGACAACAACCAAATGGAGATGACGCACTTGAGCTCGCCATAGCCCTTTCCCTCAGCCAAAGTGCCGGCAATCGCCTTGGCCCAGCCGTAGAAGGCGCGCTGTTCGAGGAAGCGCTCGTGCTGGTTCTGGATCTCGATCAGGTAGAAATCGCCGCGCTGGTCGCGGACCATGATGTCGACGATCGGCTCCTTTTCCTCCAGGTGGTTCTTCACCAGATGGGTTTTCAGGAAAATGACCTCGACTAGACGAGCAGCACCCTCGCGTTCCAGCACGGCATTGAGGAAACTCAGGGTCAGGTCCTTGTGCTGCTCGGAACCGAGCAAGCGTTTGACGACGCAGTCAACGGTAGGATCTATCAGATGGATATGTTCAGGCTTCATGGCAGCGACCTCCTGTGCGACCTTGCCCAGGATAGACACATGCCATAAGGCCCAGGGGCAGAACGTGCAGAGATGTGATGCCGATCACCGGAATTCCTGGGTACTCACGGCTCCATCCCGAACGGCCAGGGGAAATTATGCACATTTGAGGTTGCCCCACATTTTTTGCCCTTGGGTGGACCTGGGCCTGACTGCCGCTATGGGAGATGGGCGAATCGTCATGGGCGACGGCACCCGAGGCGAAAAGGAAAGGGGTCGGAAATCCACCACCTACTGCTTCTTCGCAGAATCGAACAAAATCTCACCAACACAGCTTCAGGGCTTAGTCACACTCAGCTTCGGTTTTACGCGCTCTTGAAATTGACAACCCATCCGAGTTATGATGAACCGCCCGCACGATCGGGTATCGATATGGCAGTGGCTTACTAAGCCCCTCAGACTCAATACACTAGGTGGAAGCAATGAAACGCATTTCTCTTGGCAGGGCACTGCTCTGCGCTCTTGCTCTATGCACGGCCGTACCGGTTTTGGCCGGTGGCTGTATCGCCGCCCGTTCGATGGGCAATCTCGGCTGCGGTCTCGACAACATGCACGAGGCCAACGCCGGTCACTTCGAGTTCACACTCGGCTATCGCGACCTTTACTCCGACCGCCACTTCCGTGGCACCCATGAGGAGCGCAACCGTCAGGAACAAGGCTCCGACGTGCGCAACTCCGTGCAAACCTACGACTTCGCCCTGACCTATTGGAAAACGGAGTCCTGGCGCTTCACCGCCTCGCTGCCCGTGATCAAGGCCAACCGCAGTTCCCTCTACGAACACGACGGCGTCAACCGTCACAAGATGGAGGCAGACGGCATCGGCGACATGCGGGTGATGGCCTTTTACGACAAGGTCTTCACTGATGGCACCCGCGCCCGTGGCCTCTCCGTTGGCCTCGGCCTCAAATTGCCGACCGGTAAGGACAACGTCAAGGACATAGCCTACCGCACCAGCGGGCCGGAAGAACGCTATGTCGACGAGTCGATCCAGCCCGGCGACGGCGGCGTCGGCTACTACACCGACCTGTCCGCCTTCAGCCAAGTCGGCAACGAGCGCAACTTCGTCTACTTCTCCGGCTCCTACCTGTTCAACCCCAAGGAAACGAACGGCATCACCAACAACGCCAACCCTAACGTGACCAACGAGTTCAGCGTTTCGGACGCCTACCAGCTGCGCGCCGGCTGGACCTTCGTGATGATCCCCAAACACGGCCTCAACCTCGACCTCGGCCTGCGCAACGAGGGCGTGCCTGCCCGCGACGTCATCGGCGGCGACGAAGGCTTCCGCCGTCCCGGCTACGCCGTCTACGTCGAAGCCGGTCTCAGCATGTCGCTCGGCAACAGCCGCTTCAACCTCAGCGTGCCCTACGCCGTGCGCCGCAACCGCACGCTCTCCGTCAGCGACATGCGCTCCGGCCGCCACGGCGACGCCGCCTTCGCCGACTACCTGATCCTCGGCAGCTACGGCTACCGCTTCTAAGCACCGCGCCGGGGGCCAGCCCCCCGGCGCCCTTTTGCGGCTCTTGACTTTAACCTCGATTTTTAGCGCCTCTTGAACTTTCATTCCCCGCCCTGCGCAAGATTCCATCTTGCGCTACATGGACTACCGGACCTTCTACCTTGATTTTTAGCGCCTCTTGACCTTGCGCTGACTGCGGCCACGGGCGCCTCCAGTGACTTTTCGCTTGTGCATCGACGCGGATTTGTTTAGGTTAAACGCTGCGACCAAGTCGCCTCATCCTGGCCGGAACGGGAAACCTCATGTTGCTGCTTCTGATGGCCGCACTTCTCTGCGCCGACACTTTGCCCGAGCCGATCGCCCACTGGGAGATTTCCTATGTGCCGGCCTTCGCCCTGCTGGACGAAAACGGCAGCGCGCTGGTGCTCGATCAAAGCGGTTTGAATGCCTATCAGTACGATAACGCGGGACAGTTACTGTCCAGTTTCACGCTCGAGCGCGCGGCGCTTGCGGGCTACAAGGCACCGGACGGCACGCCGATCCTGTACCTCGAGGGCGGTCTCCTGGCAGGGCTCAACCCCAATGGCAGCCTGCGCTGGCAGCGCCAATTGGCTGCGCCGACGGCGCCGCCCGAGGCCTTTGCCAAGCTGCTGGTCTATGCCGAGGGCGACCACGTCATGCTGCTCGACCCCCAGGATGGCAGCACCCGCTTCAGTCTCCAGCACGACCGCACCATCGTCGCCAGTTATGTCTTCAACGAGCGCATCTGGATCAGCGACGATGCCGGCACGACCCTGACTTGGGAGCCCTTCAGCGAGCTCAAACAGCGGCGCTACGCCGGCCGCCCTCAGGTCCCGGTGGGCGCCCTACAGCTCGCCGACGGCAGCATCGTTCAGGCCTCCGATGACGGCCTGGTCGAGCTGCTGCGCGCCAATGGCCGCAGGCGCTGGCAGCGCAATTTCCATATCGACTTCGCCTCAAAGCCACTGCTGTTGCAGGGCAAGGACGAGGCCCAGTTGGTCATGGCCACCAAAGGTCGCAACCTGGTGGTCCTGGAAGCGCGCGATGGCGACCTGTTGCTGCGCAAGCTGTTGCTGACCCGGGTTCGTGCGCTGGTCGCCTTCGGCCAGGAGCGGGCGCTGGTGATTGGCGACCAGAGCCGGGAACTCCTCTGGTACCACGCGCCAAGCGCGGGCTTTGCCAGCCAGTCCCTGCCCTCCTTGATCGACGATGTGGCGGAGAGCGAAAGCTATCTGCTCCTGATGGCCGATGATGGTACAATGAGGCTCTTTAATAAGTGACTGCGCACTGATCGCAGGATTGGGGAAGGAGAAGCATCATGGTTGGGAACTATGTGGTCGCTGTGGTTGGAGGCGCGGTTGCCGGCTCGGAAATTGCGTCGCGCCTAGCCGATGCCGGGATGGAAGTCACGGTTTTCGAGCAAAACACCCTGCCCTACGGCAAAATCGAGGACGGCCTACCGCGCTGGCACAAGAAGATGCAGGACAAGGAATGTGCCGGCGTCGACGCTAAACTGGACCGGCCCGGTATCCACTTCGTGCCCCGCTGCCGGCTCGGCCGCGATGTCTCGCCCCAGGAACTCGTGGAGGACTGGGGCTTTCAGATGGTCGTTCTGGCCAATGGCGCCTGGCGTGATCGTCCCCTGGCCGTCAGCGGGGTCGAGGCGATTACGGATGACTCGCTGGTCTATCAAAACGCCTTCGTCTACTGGTTCAATCACTATCCTGACGCCAATTACTGCGGTCCCCACTATCGCGTTCCGCCCGGCGCAGCGGTGATTGGCGGCGGCCTGGCGAGTCTCGACATGATCAAGCTCCTGCAGTTCGAGGTCGTCAAGAACGCGCTCGCCGATCGCGGCATCGCCTGTGATATCGTCGAGATGGAGCACCATGGCATTCACGCCGTGCTCGAGCACCACGGCCTGACCTATGAGGGCTTGGAGCTCGCCCCGGCACGTCTGTTCTACCGCAAGCGCATCTGCGACATGCCGCTGATGCCGCTGGGCGACGATCCGACACCCGACAAGTTGGAGAAGGCCGAGAAGGTGCGCGAAAAGCTGATGACCAACGCCATGCAGAAGTACGGCTTCGAGGTCTACCCACTGCACGTGCCGGTGGCTGTGACCCAGCGCGACGGCCAGCTCAGCGCGATCGAGTTCGAATTGCACTGCTATGAGCAGGGCCGCTATCGCACGACTGGCCAGCGCAGTCGCTTCGAGACCTCGCTGCTGGTCAGTTCGATCGGCAGCTTGCCCGAGCCACTTAGCGGCATCCCGATGGACGGTGAGCACTACGACTGGGCCGACAAATTCACCGGTCAGCTGGCCGGCATGTCACAGTTTTACTGTGTCGGCAACGCCATTACGGGCAGGGGCAACATCAAGGAGTCGCTGCAGAACGCGCGCCGCCTGGGCCAGGTCGTGGCCGGCGCCATGGAGGGCGGCGAGCTGGACTACGCCGCACTGTTCCGCGAACAGGAGCAGGAGGCACGCCAGCACGTCGAACGCCTGTTGGCGTTTTTGCGGGAACTCGCGCCCGCCGATGAACAGCGTCGGGCACGCATGCGCGCCAAGGTCGCCGCCCACCACGACGCGATCGGCTACGTCAGTTACGCCCGTTGGCGCGAGCAGATCCTGTCTGAACGGATGAGTGACCAGCATGTCACAAAATAGTGCACTTGCCCTCATCGTTTCCCCTATATAATAGGAGGTGACCCACACCCGGGATCTCGCCTCCCGAGGAACCGTTTCCTACATGCCTCGGTCACGCCGTTTCCCCTAGGATAGGCGTCGAGAAGGCAGAAAAGTCGACAGACCAGCGAGCTGGTAAATACTTGACCAACCTGGGAGATACCGCTAGAATTGAGCCCATGTACCGGAAAAACTCCATCCGCGTCGGGGCTATGGTTCGGTATCTCCGCAACTATCGGGGAAAAAGGTGATGATCGAAATCCTGGTTGTAACCTTGGGGAAACACGGCGAGTCGCTTCTCGAAGCGACGGATCGTATCATTGGCAGAGCAGGCCATATCCACAGTTTGACCGTTGACTGGAGCGCCAGTCTCGACGAGATGAAGACCAAACTCGACGCGAAGCTCGCCGCCATCGATCGCGGGGCCGGCGTTCTTCTCTTGACGGATGTCTTCGGCAGCACTGCCACCAACATCTGCTTCCGCTGCATGCAACCGGGCAAGGTCGATGTCGTGACCGGCGTCAACCTTCCCATGGTCATCAAAGCCGTCACCTTGCACGATGGTACCTCACTCAAAGATGCGGCCATCATGCTGCGCAACCAGGGCAAGAAGGCGATTACGATCGCATCCGAAATGCTGTAGGGTTTTTCTATGATCGAACGACAATTGGAAATCACCAACAAAAAGGGCCTGCATGCGCGAGCGGCTGCCAAGCTCATCAACTTGACCCACAATTTCAACTGCGACGTCTATGTCGTCCGCGGCGACAACGAGGTCAACGGCAAAAGCATCCTCGGTCTGCTGATGCTCGCAGCCCACCAAGGCTCCTGGTTGACCATCCGCGCCGATGGCGACGATGAGGACCAGGCGATGGAGTGCATCGCCAAACTGATCGAATCCAAATTTGAGGAATCAGAATAGTATGGAATCTTTGAAAGGGATTGGGGTGGCTAATGGAATCGCGATCGGCAAGGCACTGCTGATCCTCGACGAAGAAACCGTCGTTCTCGACGAGAACATCTCCCAATCCCAGATCGAGAGCGAGGTCGAGCGCTTCAACGCCGCGCTCGATACCGCCAAGGTCGAGATTCGCCAGATCAAGGACCAGATCAAGGACAAGATCGGCGAGGAGCACGCCTTCATCTTCGACACGCATGTGTTGCTGCTCCAGGATCGCAGCCTGACCCGCGAGACCGTCAATTTCATTCGCGAGCAGCAGTGCAACGCCTCCTTCGCCTTTTCCCAGGTGTTGATGAACCTGTTGAAAGAGTTCAGCTCATTGGGCGACCCCTACTTTGTCGAACGCGGCAACGACCTCAAGGACGTCGGCAAGCGCGTGCTCAAGATTCTGCGCGGCGAACAGGACTTCGGCTTCAAGAACCTCAAGTCGGATGTGGTGGTGATCGGCAGTGATTTCGGGCCCTCCAATATCACCCATTTCGACAACCCGCATATCCTTGGTTTCGCCACCGATATCGGCGCCCAGACGACCCATACCGCGATCATTGCCAAGGCGCTCGGCCTACCCGCCGTCGTCGGCCTGCACCACATCTCCAAGATGACGCGCTCCGGCGACCTGGTCATCCTCGACAGCTTCTCGGGCAAGGTCTTCATCAACCCCAATGCCGAAACCCTCGAAAAGTACCGCATGCTGATGCGCATTTACGAGGAGGAGGAAGCCAGTTACCGCGCCGAGCTCCTCAAGCCGGCCCGCTCCAAGGACGGCCTGGAGATCGAGCTCCTGGCCAATGTCGAGCTGGCCAGCGAAGCGGCCACGGCCCTGACCAATGGCGCCCGCGGCGTCGGTCTCTACCGCACCGAGTTCCTGTTCCTCAATTGCGCGCCTGAACTCCCCTCCGAGGACGTCCACTACGCCACCTATTGCGAGATCGCGGAAAAGCTGGCCGGCCGCGCCTTTACCATTCGCACCCTCGACCTGGGCGGCGACAAGTTCTTTCACCGCACCTTTGTGCGCGAGAAGGAAGTCAACCCCGTCATGGGCCTGCGCGGTGTGCGCCTGTGCCTCAAGCGCAAGGATATCTTCCGCTCACAATTGCGCGCGATCCTGCGCGCCGCGGCCGTCCACCCCAATATCCGCATCATGTTCCCGCTGCTCAGCGGCGTGGCCGAGTGGCGCAGCGTCAAGGCCTTCCTCGAAGAGGTCAAGGCCGAGTTGCGCGCCGATGGTCTGCAGTTCTGTGAGAACCCCACTCTTGGCGCCATGATCGAGGTCCCCTCCGCTGCTCTGGTGGCCGACTACCTGGCCCAGGAGCTAAATTTCTTCAGCATCGGCACCAATGACCTGCTCCAGTACTTCCTCGCCATCGACCGCGGCAACGACGATGTCAGCTATCTGTACGACCCCTTCCATCCCGGTTTTGTGCGCCTTTTGCAGACCATCATCAAGGCCGCCAACGACCACAACATCGACGTGACCTGCTGCGGCGAGATGGCCGCATCGCCCACCTACGCCGTTCTGCTGATCCATCTCGGACTGCGCAAACTTTCGATGAACCCCTCTTCCCTGCCGATCATTCACCACATGATCCGCGCCATGGACTTCACGCGTCTGGCCACCCTCGTCAAAGACCCCACCAAGGGCCCTACCGGCACGGACACCCGCAACCACTTCAAGTCGATCTTCAAGGAGCTGTTGACGGCCAACGATTTCCAGCATCTGATCGACGACTTCGGTGCTGAAGCCCAGGACGAAGCGGAGAAATAGGTTTGATGCGAGTTCGCGCCAATCTGCGTCGCATCGCCGTCCTGGTCCTGGGCCTGATTGCGGTCTGCGCTTTGGGCGGCGAGCGGCCGCGCTGTCTGCTGATCAGTCTCGACGGCTTTCGCTGGGACTACCCCGACCTCTACGAGACGCCTGCAATCCACGAAATCTTTGCCCGCGGCTTTCGCGTGCGCCGCATGAGTCCCGCGGCACCCAGCTTGACGTTCCCCAATCACTACACCTTGGTGACGGGCTGTCTGCCCGCCCACCACGGTCTGATCGGCAACCAGTTCCGCGACGCCAGTGATGGCAGCCGGTATTCGCTCAAAGACCCTGCCGCCGTGCGCGATCCCAAGTGGTACCAGCGGCCGGCGATCTGGGAGGTCGCCAAGGAGCAGGGCATCGAGAGCGCCTCCTATTTCTGGGTCGGCAGCGAGATGCGCGGACGCGCGCCGGCGATCTCGATCCCGTTCGACGACGAGATCCCGATCGAAAGCCGGCTCGCGACCTTGGCCCAATGGTTGGATCCCACCAAAGACCCCACGCCGGGGCTGATGCTGCTCTATTTCTCCCAGGTCGACCATGCTGGCCACGAATTCGGCCCGCTGTCGGAGGAGACAAAAGCTGCAGTCATCCAGCTAGACCAGATGCTGGCCAAGGTCATCGCGCTGGTCGATGACAGCGCGGACCCGATCAATCTGGTCGTCGTCGCCGACCACGGCATGGCCCCCTTGCTCGGTCAGGGCGTGCGCGCCAGCGAGATTGCCAAGGCAGCCAG
Source organism: uncultured Holophagae bacterium (assembly GCA_964423555.1). Lineage (GTDB taxonomy): Bacteria > Acidobacteriota > Holophagae > Acanthopleuribacterales > Acanthopleuribacteraceae > CAYRFM01. The sequence continues at coordinate 26,154 of CAYRFM010000021.1, forward strand.
CGACGATTTGCTCGAACTCATCAACCACCACAGCTTCGTGGAGCTGTTCCTCAAGGACCCCAGCCGGACTGCAGCGGTACTGGCCCGGTTGCCGCAAGCGCCAGGACTGACCTGGTACACCCGTGACCAGCCGCCCTGGCCCTTGCATCCGACACGCAATGGCCATATCATGGGTACCGTGTCCGTCGGCTACGAAGTCATGCGCGACAAACCTGGCAGCTACCGCGGCGGTCATGGTTACGATCCGCGCGTTCCCGAAATGGGCGCTGTCTGTTTCGGCATGGGACCAGATTTCCGCGCGGGCAGCCAGTTGGTCGAGGTGAACTCGGTCGATGTATTTGCATTGCTGGTTCAGCTGCTGCGCCTCTCCGAGGTGCCGAGCGACGGACGCGGCGATGTTTGGAAACCAGTGATGCAACGGGGAGAAAGGGAGCAATGAACGGATGAGCTATGTAATTCTTATCGTGGTCGGCCTGGTTTGTGGGCACCTCATTCACCGCTTCACCCCTCATCTGCTGGGCATGGAAGACCGCTCCCTTCCTTTCAAATGGCCCGTCGTCGAGCTGCTTGGCGCCGCGTTACTGGTCATCGTCGCGCTCAACATGGGACTCGAGCCCAGCCACTGGCACTGGTTGCTCTTCGCGCTGCTGATGCTGGCTGTGGGCGCCGCCGACGCCCATACCAAGTACATCCCCACTCGCGTCTGCTATGCAGGTGTGTTGCTGGGTCTAGCCCTAAATGCCTGGCATCCTGAGGACCTGCTCGACTTGCTCGATCAGTACCAATTGCTGGACCTGGTTGGCGTACCTGTGCACAAACCGCATTTCGCGGGCATTGTTCTGGCTGCGCTCGGCGCCCTCACCGGCTACCTGCTGATTCAGTTCATTCGCGGCATCTTCAAACCGCTGGTCCAGATCCAGGTCATGGGCGCGGGCGATGCGCTGTTGATGCTGGCGATCGGTGCCTTTATCGGCCCCAAGGCGGTGGTCTTCTCGGTGCTGCCCGCCTGCCTGTTCGGCATCGTCATCGGCGGGATCCGCATGCTGATCTACAAGGTTCCCCACAGTGCCTTTGGACCGGCCCTGGCCATGGGTGCACTGGCGATATTGATGTGGGGCCCATGGCTGATCGCTGAATTGATCGCCCTTCACGCCATGATTTACGAATTGCCGGCCTTCGTGCCCCTGTTGATTTCGCTGGTTCTGGTGGCCGTGCTGTTCCTGATGCTGATGCGTTTGCGCCGCAAGGCCGCCGAATACGAGCGCATCATCGAAGAAGACTACGCGGAAATCGACAAGAAAATGCAGCAAAAATAATGAGCGAGCAGCCCGTTCTCAGCCGTCCGCAAGCCAAGGCCATCCTCGCCCTGGCACTGCCGATCATGGCGGGGATGGGCAGCCAGAACCTGCTCAATTTGGTCGACGTCGCCATGCTCGGGCGGCTTGGCAAGGAGGCAGTCGCCGCCGTCGGGCTCTGCGGCATGGCGCTGTGGGCACTGACGGCGCTGATCCAAGGCCTCTCCACCGCGGTTCAAGCGATCACCGCACGGCGCCTGGGCGAAGCGCGCAGCGCCTGCCTACACGAGTCGGCCGTGACCGCGCTCTACCTGGTGCTGGTCACGGGCATTCCCTTGACACTGATCCTCATCTCCTTCGCGCCCGAAATTCTGGCGCTGTTGACGACAGATCCAGCAGTGCGCAAGATCGGTAGCGGCTATTTGACGATCCGACTGCTAACCCTGGTGCCGATCGGTTTCAACTTCTGTTTTCGGGGTTATTTCAACGGCCTCAAGCAGGCGGGAATCTATGTAAAAACCCTGGTCTGCATGCATTTGGTCAACATCGTCGCGAATTATGTGCTGATCTACGGCAAGTGGGGTTTTCCGGCCATGGGCGCACGAGGCTCGGCCCTGGGAACCGCCCTGGCGACGACGCTCGGCTGCCTGGCGCTGCTGTTTTGGATGATCCGCCTGCGGTCGCCGGGCTTCAGCCTCGCCCCACGCGGCCTGCGCTGGAAAACCGTGCACCAACTGTTGGCGCTGGGTTTGCCCTCAAGCCTACAGAATACCGCCATGTCCGTGGGCTTCCTGATGTTTTTCCACATCGCCGGCCGCGTCTCCACGTCCGCCCTAGCGGCAAGCAACATCCTCATCAACCTCAACTTACTGTGCGTCCTGGTGGCCATGGGCCTCGGACTGGCGACGATCACCCTGGTCAGCAAGGCCTTGGGCGAAGGCAAGCCGAAGGAAGCCGAGACCTGGGTCCGGGGCACGGCGGCGATCGCCTTCCTGAGTCTGACCGCAGTCGGCCTGATCCTCGTCGCCTTCCCCCATTTCTGGCTCGGCCTGTTCCTGCCCGACGCCGAGGTCATGGCGATGGCCGTGCTACCGCTGGTGCTGCTTGGCCTAAGCCAGATCTACGACGGCGTCGGTATCGTCCTCAGCTACGCCCACCTGGGCGGCGGCGCGACCCGCACGGTGATGGCGATCGCGATCGCCAACCAGTGGGGCCTGTTTCTACCCGCCTGCTGGATCTGGACCCATTATTTCGACGGTCAATTGCTGCAGCTGTGGATTTGCATGGTGCTCTACCGCCTGATCCAGTTTCTCTGCTACGCCATCAGCATCCGCCGCCGCAAATGGCTGTCGATCCAGCTCTGAACGACCCATGCTCGCACAGCCGGCGATCTTTTGATAAGATGCTGCCACGGTGCACGTCTGGTCGGCCTATACATTTGAATCCTTATGGCTCCAAGACCTAAAAAAGCTTGCAAGACTCTTGGGTAGTTACCTTCAAACGCTTCAATTTGACTTGATTGAGCAATCGCTCAAGACGGAACTCCAGAACCAAATAGGTTCCTTACAAAAGCAAATGAGAACGGAGGCGCACCAGAACGACGTCTTCTACAGGTTAAAGAAACGCCGAGAGTGGCTTTTAGAGTTGAGCAATACGAAGGTGATTCCAGAGGATGGCAGGCTACTATCACGCTATAATGATTATGCAGATCAGGGCTTTGCGAGTGGTAGGCTTGATCATCTGGCAACAAAGGATGTATTTTTTGCCGTCATTAAACCCGTGATCGAAGCGCATGGCAAAAATACGCTACCCACCATGGAAGAGCTACTCGGTCATGTGGACCCGGGCTCTTTCTTGCCAGAATGGCGGTTGGCGTTGTTTCCAGCTAAGCCAAAGACTTAACCGCTTTCCAAGGAGTGGGCTTGCAACAATTCGGTCGCTTCCCCGTGTGGCAGCGGGCGTGAGAACAGGTAGCCTTGAACCAGCTCGCAGCCGCGGTCCTGGAGGAAGGCCAGTTGGTCGGCCCGTTCAACGCCCTCGGCCACGACCGCGATATTGAGGTTGTGGGCCAGGTCGATGATCGAGGTGACGATCGAGGCGTCCTCGGGGTCTTCCGTGACGTCGCGGACAAAGGACCGGTCGATCTTGAGGGTCTGGATCGGCAGGCGCTTGAGGTAGGCCAGCGAGGAGAAGCCCGTGCCAAAGTCGTCGAGCGCGAGGGTCAGGCCCAGCTCGCGGAACTTCAGCAGGGTACCGATCGCCTGGTCGATGTTGTTGAGCAGGGTGCCCTCGGTGATCTCCAGTTCCAGGAAATCGCCAGGCAGGCCGGTTTCCTCGAGCACCTGGGTGACGCAGGCGACCAAGTCGGCCTGACGGAACTGCAGGGCGGAGAGGTTGACCGCGACTCGAGCGTTCTCGAAACCGCGCTCACGCCAGTCGGCGGCGTCGAGGCAGGCCCGCCGCAGCACCCATAGTCCCAAAGGCACGATCAGGCCGGTCTCCTCGGCGATGGGGATAAACTTAGCGGGCGAGACGGTGCCCTCCGTCGGGTGTTCCCAGCGCACCAGCGCCTCGAAGCCAGTGATGCGGCGGTCGCGGGTGTCGAACTTGGCTTGGTAGTAGACGACGAACTGCTCGCGTTCAAGTGCCATACGCATCTCGCTCTCGAGGCTGAGACGCTCGACGACCTCGCGGTTCATCTCGGGCGTGAAGAACTGGTAGGTGTTGCCGCCGATGCGCTTGGCGTGGTACATGGCGGTGTCGGCACATTTCAGCAGGGTCTCGACGTCATTGCCGTCGTTGGGGAATACGCTGATACCGATCGAGGGCGTGACCACGATCTGCTGGCCCTGTAGAACGAAGGCGCGATCGAGCGAGCGCAAGACCTTCTCGCTGACGGCGGCAATTTCGCCCGGACCCGCCATCCCCTCGAGGATCACAGTGAATTCGTCGCCGCCCAGTCGCGCGATCGAATCGACCTCGCGCAGGCAGCGCCGCACCCGGTCCGCGACGGCCTGGAGCAACTGATCGCCGGCGGCATGTCCGAGCGAGTCGTTGATGTTCTTGAAGCGGTCGAGATCCAGATATAGCAGGGCGATCTTGGAATGTTCCCGAGACGCCAAACTGATCGCATGGGAGAGCCGATCGTGGAACAGATTGCGATTGGGAAGCGCGGTCAATTGGTCGAAATTGGCCAGGTGGCGCATTTTCTCTTCGGCTTGTTTGACGAAGGTGATGTCGGCAAAGACACAGACGAAATGGGTGGTGTTGCCATGCTGGTCGCGCACGGCATCGAGATTGGCCGAAACTGGGAAGCGTCCACCCTTGATGTGTTCCAGCCAGAGTTCTCCGGACCAGTGGCCGGTGGCGTCCAGGGCCTCACGCACCAGATCCTGTTGCTGGAAGCCGGTCTCGGCCTCACCCATGAGGCGGAACTGCTGGCCTCGGGCCTCCTCGCTTGAGAGACCGGTGATGCGGGTGAAGGCCGGGTTGGTGGCCATGATGCGCAGGTCGCAGTCGGTGATGACCACACCGTCGGAGGTGTTTTCGAAAGCCTTGGCGATCAGCTTGAGGCGTTCCTCGGTGCGCTTGATGTTGTCGATATTCTTGTTGGTGCCCGCGACGCGCAGGGGCGCACCTTTGGCGTCCCTTTCGACGACCCGACCCCGGTCCATGACCCAGACCCATTCGCCATCCTTGTCGCGCAGACGATAGCAGGACTCGTAGTACTCCGTCTTGCCCTCGATATGGGCCTGCAATGCCTCGGAGGTCATGAGCGCATCGTCGGGGTGGATCTGGTCAAAAACGCTCTTGAGGGCGGTGTAGTCGCGACCGTCGCCGCGCACCGGCAGCATGTTGCTGCGATGCACGCGACCGGTTTGGATGTCGAGGTCCCAGAGTTCGTCGCCCGTACCCCAGAGCGCGTGCTTGAGCTGTTCCTCGCTGCGTTTCAGCGCCGAGTGCGCCCTGATCCGGGCCATCAGCCGCCGCCTTTGATTGAGCAACAGCAGGCCGATCAGGATGATCAGCCCCAAGCCGTAACTGGTCATCGCCAAGGGCGTCAGCCACGGCGGCGTCGTGATCTCGAGGTTGAGTACTGTCGCATTTTCGTTCCAGTAACCATCGCTGTTGGCGCCCTTGACGCGCAGTACATAGTGACCTGGCTTGAGGTTGGTGAACGTCTCGTGATTGCGGGTTCCCAAGTGGATCCAGTTGTCGTTGAGTCCGTGCATCTGGTACATGTAGCGGTTGCCTTCGGGGTTGGCAAAATCCAGTGCGGCGAACTCCAGGGAGAAGACCGTATCCTGCCAAGAAAGCTTCAGATCGTGGAGCAGGGCCACGCTGAAGGGCACTTCGAGGGGCTGGTCAAAGCGTTTGATGGATGTGAAGTAAACGGGCGGCGTGAACTCGGATTGACCGATCTCGTCGGGGTCGAAGACGTTAAAGCCATTGCCACCACCGAAATAGAGCCGACCGATGTGGTCCCGGAAGAAGCTGCCCTCGTTGAATTCGTTGCTCTGTAAGCCGTGGGTGATGTCGAAATTACGCACGGCACCGGTATCCGGATCGAGACGGCATAGGCCGCGCACGGAGGACATCCAGATCTTGCCGCTGCGGTCCCCGCCGACCGCCAGGATCGAGTCGTCCGGCAGTCCCTCGCGGGTCGTGTAATAGACCACATGCCCGTCGGGGTAAAGTCGGTTCAGACCGCCGCCGTTGGTCCCGATCCAGAGATGGCCGTGGTCGTCCTCGTAGAGCCTGTAGATCAGCTTGCTGCTCAGGCCGGTGCCGTCGACCTTCTCGGGGTAGTGGGTGAACTCCTCTTTCTCCTGGTCGAAGTGGAAGACCCCGTCCTGACTCCCGACCCAAAGGTGGCCGTCGCGCGCGGGGATGAGGTGCCGAACAAAGGCTGTCGTCAGCCAGTGTTGTTTGTTCTCGTCGGGCTGATAGTGTTTGATCAGGCCCGACTCGGCCTCAAAGAGGGCGAGACCATTGCCAAGCAGCCCTACCCAAACGCGGTTGCCACGCTCGGGCAATAGCGCGTACACATAGCCTCGGGGAAAGGCACGCGGGTCTTGGGGGTCGGAGCGAAACTTGCGCGAAGTAAGCGTTTTGGGATCGAACAATTCGAGTCGGCCGCTGACTGCCAACCACAACTTGCCCGCCTCGTTGCGCTCCATGTAGTAGACCGAACCGGCGCCTAAACTGTCAGGTCGGTTGGGGTCATGAACGATACTATCGAAGTGGTTGCTGCCAAACCGCCAGCGGTTGAGGCCCGCATCGGTGGCGACCCAGATCGTGCCGTCTTCCATCTCTTCAAAGGACCAGGGCACTTCGTGGTTGAGGCTATCGGGCTTGCCAGGGATGCGGGTGTACTGGCGAAAGGTCTTCGTCAGCGGGTTCCACAAACTGACCCCCCCGCCGTTGGTCCCGACCCACATCAGGTTGGCCCTGTCCTTGAACACATAAAGAACCCCATCCAGCGGCAGGGAACTCGGATCGCCCAGGACGTGGCGGTAGCGATGGAACCTGCGCTCGCGCCGGTCCAGCAAGGCCAGTCCATTGGCGTACGAGCCCATCCACAGCACGCCCGAATCATCCTCGGCGATGCTGACCACGTCGCGAGGAGCGGTCTCGTCGTTGCCCCGTTCGTGCTCGAAGAGTTCGGTCAACCCGGTGGCGGTGTTGTGGGCCACGACACCGAGGTTCGTGCCGAACCAGAGGACACCGGCCTCATCCTGAAAAATGCTGTAGAATTCCACCTCTTCGCTGGGCTTGGCGAGTTGCAGCGGGTAGTTCTCAAAAGCATCCGCCTCTTTGACATAGCGCCGCAGACCATGGCCGTCGCTGGTCCAAATCTGGCCACCGCGGTCCTCGAAAACGAAATAGACGAGCTCGGCGATCGCCCGCCAGCGATTGTCGGGCGCCTCGTTGTAGTGGGCGAAGCGTCCAGTGTCCCGATCGACCAGACAATCGAGACCCGCATTGGTGCCGACCCAAAGACGACCCTGGGAGTCCTCGAGCAGGGAGAAGAGACTATCGGAGATGAGTGATGCGGGATCCTTGGGGTCGTGGAAATAATGGCGGAATCCGCGGTAATCCTCGAGCATGGCGTTCAGGCCATAAGCCGTGGCCGCCCAGATCGTGCCTTTGGAATCCTGGCATAACCTGCTGACGCTGTTGCTGGAGAGCGAATCGGGCGCATGGATATCGCGGCGATAAGAGATAAACTTGCGGCCGTCGTAGCGACAGATGCCATTGGTGGTCGATAACCAGATGAAGCCCAGCTTGTCTTGCAGCACGTGGCTGACCGTGTGGTCGGGCAGGCCCTTGTCAATATTCAGGTGACGGAATTTGAGTGGCAGGGATTCGCCGGTCGCAGCGCTGGCGAGGCCTTCCTCCAAGGCGAAACAAGTTCCGCCCAGACTAGTGAGGACCGCGTAAATCCAAAAGCCCACTCGGATCCAGTGCCTGGTCGGGGGCATCCAATATGGCCATTGCTGCATGCGTTCAAGTACCCGCTGGAAGTGCTCCAAATCATGGCTGTTTCACCATAACCTCACATCGGGAAAAACTACCAGTCACTTGAATCTGAATGCATTTGTCATTTTGACATGGTGAATCAACACCCATCCGGTTGGAACAAGGTTCCCGCGCGGCCTTCGAGAATCTGATCGATCTGCGACAATGAGCCGATCGCGGCACGCTTCCCCGTCTTGCGCACGAACTCGCACGCACCGAGAATCTTCGGACCCATCGAGCCCTCGGCTAGCTCGAAGCCCGCCATCTGGTCCGGTGTGACCACACTCAGGCGCTCCGCTTCGGGGGTGCCCCAATTGCGATAGACGGCGTCGACGTCGGTCGCCATGATGTAGAAATCCGCGTCCAGTTCGCTGGCCAACAGCGAGCTGGCGAAGTCTTTGTCGATAACGGCCTCGACACCACAGAGGTTGCCCTGTTCGTCATATGCGGTCGGGATGCCGCCACCGCCCCCACAGATAAGGACGGTATTGCGTTCGAGCAACCAGCGCAGCGGCCGGATCTCGAAAATGCGCTGCGGTTTGGGCGATGCGACGACCCGACGCCAATGAGCGCCGTCGCGTTTGACGACCCAGCCCTTCCGGGCCGCCAGCTCTTTGGCGTCTTGTTCGTTGTAGATAGGGCCAATGAATTTGGTCGGATTCTGGAACGCGGGGTCGTCGCGATGCACCTCGATCATGGTCAGCACCGTCGCGAACGGACGCTCGAAGGGCAGCAGATTGCCCAGCTCCTGCTCGATCATATAACCGATCATGCCTTCCGTCTGAGCGCCCAGAATATCGAGGGGATAGGGTTCTACCTGCGCATAGGCTTCGCTTTGCAGAGCCAACAGGCCGACCTGGGGTCCGTTCCCGTGGGAAATGATCAACTCGTGCCGTTCTGCAATCGGCGCCAGTGCTCTTGCCGCAATTTTAACGTTGGCCCGCTGGTTGTTCGCACTCAACGCTTGACCGCGCTGCAGCAACGCGTTGCCACCAAGCGCTACCACCACCCGCATACCTGCCTCCCCGACATTGATCGTAAAAAAAGCGAGCGGCGCTTCAGTTACTGCCGCTCGCCCCATCATCGCTCATTTTCACCCGGACTGGCAATCGACATTTAGGGGTGCGGTGTGCTGACCAGTTTCAGGATGGCGCCACCGTAGTGGCAGATGTAAATTTCACCTTGCGCGCCTCGCGACAAGCTCACCGGATTACCGCTCATCTTGGTCAACAGGACATTGTCAGCCAAGCCGGGACTGGTGTTGAGCGACCAGATGCGACCACTGATGAAGTCGGCATAGACATAGCGGCCAAACAGCAGCGGCTCCTGGTCGCCACGGTAAACCAGGCCACCAGTGATCGAGCGATCGCCCGCAGAGTGGTCGTATTGAAAAAACGGCATCTGAATGTTCTCCGTCGGACATTCAAGGGAAGGGTTGTAGCAAAGGTCGCCCTCGACGAGCCGCCAACCGTAGTTTAGGCCGGGTTCGATCAGGTTGACCTCTTCGATGCGCCCCTGACCGACATCGCCGGCCCACAGCCGGGTTTGACCATCGTAGTGATCGAAGGAAAAGCGCCAGGGGTTGCGCAATCCATAGGCCCAGATTTCCTCCCGCCAACCCGCGGCATTGTCGACGAACGGGTTGTCATGGGGAATGTCGTAGGTCTTGCCGTTATCGCTCGGGTTGACATCGATGCGCAGAATGCTGCCCAACAGATTGCCGAGGTTTTGGGCGTTGTTGAGGGGATCCCCACCGCTGCCGCCATCGCCAACGGCCACATAGAGGTAACCATCGGGGCCGAAGGCCAATTGGCCGCCGTTGTGGATGTCGGTGGGTTGCTCAAATTCCAGCACGACCACTTCGCTCTCGAGGTCGAAGAGATTGGGGTTCTCGGCGTTGCGGGTGAAGCGGCTGATGAAAGTGCGGAAGGCAACCGTGCCGACGGTGTAGTTGACGTAAATATAGCCGTTATTCGCGTAGTTGGGATGGAAGGCCATGCCCAGCAGGCCCATTTCGCCGGTGCTGCCAACGCGATCGCTGAGGTCGAGCGCGGTCGTCTGCACATCGGTATTGCGGTCGTTGACGAAGGCCTGAATATGCCCATCGCGCTGGAGCGCAAACATGCGCGAGCTATCGTCTGGCGCGACCTCGACCTGGACAAGCCCAGGGAAATAGAGCTTGGGGAAGGCCGCTTCAGTCGTCCAACTGACGGCGCTCAAGTCCTGACCCTGAAGCGCGATGGTCGGATTCTGCCAGAGCAGCGTGCCGTCCTGACTGCCGCGCAGGGCCAGCACGTAGAGGGGCATGTCGCTAGAAATCTCGTAATAGGAGCCTTCGCCACCCACAAACAGGGCGTTGAGGTTGAGCAACAGCTTTGCGCCTTGACCTAGTTCGGTGGCGAGCACCCTGCTGGCCAGCAGGTGACCCGCTGCGTCCACCTGGCGCACAGTCACGCTGGTCGCATGATCACCAGCGTTGACGACCGCGATGCCATCCCAGGTGACCTGAGTGTTCCCCGCGTACAAGCGCCAGAAGCGCGAGCTGGTGGCGGTACTGTCGACATGGGCGGGTCCCGCGCCCTCGACCTTCGCTCGGTAAGCGGCACTCATCAGAAAACCGCTGGGCGCATCGCTGCTGATATAGGCAAAATCCTGGCGCTCGAACAGCTCGGCAACGGTCTTGACGTTCGTCTGACCTGGGGAAAGGGAACCTGTGGTTTCGGTCACGACAACCCCGTTGCCGTCGGTGCCATACAAATGATAAGAAAGGCTCTGCTGCGTTAGATTGCCTAGGTAAAGGGTCGTCTCGAAGGTGCCCTCACTGGCGGTCACATGGGGCAGAATCCGCGTGTCCGCCAAGGACGGCAGACAAGCACACACAAGAAAAAGGAAAAAGCTTTTCAAAAATCACCTCAAGGTCTTTCGATCGCCGTTGCATTGTACTGCGTGCGGCAATCGAGCGAAAGACTTCCTCGATTTTCAAGTTAATTTTTGTCAGCATTGCGTCACTTTTGCATGAGCAAACCTCGCCCCTATCAGCCATTGGCAGCCCTGTTGTGGATTGCCAGCAGTCGTGCTATGTTTAGAGACTCGCGAAGAGCCGTGGCTCCCGTGTCAGCAGCAGGTGAGAAGGTTCCCGTCTCTATGAGTTCCCTGATTGTCATGAGTCCGAACAAGGAAAAAACCTTGGATACCGGGAACATCCACCTGGCCGAGAGCGAGCGCAACGAGCTGCGACACAGCCTGGCCCAATTCGTGGAAGGCTTGATTCGCCACAACATCGACCTCAACTATGCACGCAACGAGTTGGATTTTTTTTATATTTCGGAAGTTTTGCGGCATAATGGTGGAAATATCGGCCGGGCCGCACAAACGATGGGCATGCATCGCAACACCCTGTCCAAGCGCATTCGCGAGTTGAACATAGCGGTCAAGAGCTCCCCAGAGAGGTAAATCTTGGTTCACAGGCAAAGTCGCAAACGCATCGGCACCTGGTTGATCCTTTCCGCGATGCTTGCTTCCAGCGCAGCCTGTCGCCACAAGGAGCTAAAGGAAAACATGGCCGTGCTTGAGGAACGGGTAGCCGTGCTCGAGTCAGCCGTGCGCACCCAGGCAGCGGAACTGACCCAGCTCGAGGTAATGACTGCCAACGCGGCCCTTAGCAAAGGCAAAGGTACAGTTTTGAGTGACGGCAGCACAGCCGCTTTCAGTGACGGCAGCACAGCCGCTTTACCGAGCGAGAGCGCACTGATGCCGGAGCCGGCAACCACGCCTGAGCAAGCCCCGCCACCCGCGGCGGCGCCAGCGTCGCCCGAAGCAAGCGGGGAGACGGATGAAAGCGTGGCGCAGGGAGAAAAGGCTGCTGAGGGCGCCCTGGGCGAGCCCCCTGTGGAAGCGGTCGCGGCGGCCGAAACGCTGCAGCCTATGTCAGAGCCTAAGGCTGCAGCAGCCCCTGATACCACCAGAGCTGCAGAAGCGCCGGCCCCTGCCATCCAGAGCGCCGATCAGCGCGAAGCCAGCGGCGCGCCGTCGGCGGCGCCTGCCCAGGCACTCGATGTGCCGACAGTCTACAAGCAGGCCCTGCAAGCTTACTTCGACGGCAAGGGTGCCGAGGCGCGCCAAGGTTTCGACGCCATCCTAAAACAACGCGCCGATGACCCGCTGGCACCCAATGCCGCCTATTGGCTGGCGGAGGTCGCCTATCGGGAAAGCGCCTATCAAACCGCGCAGCAACAGTTCCAGCACGTGATCGAGCACTACCCGAAGTCGGACAAAGCCGCCGACGCCCTGCTCAAGGTTGGCAAATGCCTCGAACACCAGGACAAGGTCGACGAAGCGCTCGAGACGTACCGCAAGGTGATTGCCGATTACCCGACCAGCGCCGCCGCCACCTTGGCAAAGTCATGGTTTTGAGCTGTAGCCCAGGCCAGGTTAGGTCGCTGACAAAAAAGCAAAAAAAGGGGCTTGTCTATTTCCTTAAAACACAGTATCTTTGCTCCCGTTGTGGCGCATGGGGCCATAGCTCAGCTGGGAGAGCGTCGCACTGGCAGTGCGAAGGTCAGGGGTTCAAATCCCCTTGGCTCCACCATCCAGCCCACAACACGCATCATCGGTAACGGGGCCATAGCTCAGCTGGGAGAGCGTCGCACTGGCAGTGCGAAGGTCAGGGGTTCAAATCCCCTTGGCTCCACCACCGACACGGCAAACAGCGAATGGCTATGTCGCAAGCACCTGCATTTGACAAAAAAAAGGGCCGGAACAGATGTCCGGCCCTGGTGTTAAATGGAGGAGAAAATGTGCTGTTGCCAAGACTGCTGAAGCCTCGTTCACACCAGGTTTAACGGCTAGGCCTCCGAGAAAGTTGAGCAAGAATATAAAATGCAACGATTATTTTCTCAGCATCCGCGACAGCAGCTCCTTCACGGGTCAACACTACCGCTTGCATGACGATTGGCCGACCCAAACATATTGGTGATCAGGGCAGAGCCTAGCCGAAAAGGTCCCGCAGGCGCTGTAGCTGCTGTAGCGCAAGATGCAATCTTGCGCCGGGCGGCGGGTGAATATTGAAGCGGATTTTTCAGTAGAGTGTAACTCCGGGAGCGTCCCGCTGAAATTACGCCGGGCGCAGGGTCGATATTTGAAGTAGGGGGCAGCGTGGTCTCCTCTTCCAGTGGCGTGGGTTTGCCGGCTTTGCCGGGCAAAAAAAAAGGGCCGGTTGTTGAACCGGCCCTAGGTAAATGGAGGAGAAAATATGCTGTCAAGACTGCTGTAGCCTCGTTCACACACAAAACATAACGGCAATTCGCTTGCAATAGTTTAAGGAAATATGCTAGATTTACAGTCCGCCATTTCCCAATACGCCGTTAAGTCAGCCACAGCAAGGGTTTGAGGGCAGATTCAGCCCTTGCACACGCCTCATTCGCTGGTGGTCATGGCAACGGAATCTTTACACTGTTTACCACGCGGTGCCGCGTGGACTCTCGCAGCTCAGCTCACGAACTGGCAGCTGCTCTCGTTTTAAAGGCCCGGTAAGCCCCCCAACCCAATAAGGCAAAGTTGGCGAGACTGATCAAGGTGGCCACGACCCCAAAGACCACCAAAGGCACATCTTCCGGCCCACCTGGCCACAGAAGCGACGCACATACACGGGCGTCCGAGAACATCCCCTCCCCCAGCGGAGCGTAGTGGAAGATGTAGTTCGTGTCACTGAACGCACTGTAGCACAACAGCACCCCGAGGAACTGAAGATAGACCCGCCGCACGCTTTCGGTTCCCGTGCGTGCGTAAAGGGTCACGACTGCGGCACCGCCGGGTATGAAAAGCCCCAAAAGGTAGGCCGCCGACCATGAAGAACGCGCGACGACCTCGGCTGGCGAGAGAAACAGCGGCTTGATCATGTAGTAGACACCGATCCCAAAAAAGGCGACTAAGGCGTAATACACGACATCCAAGCGCCGCAGCTTGATCGAGGCGATCATCAGCAGCGCGCCAACCAGTGCCGGCGCCAGCAGACCGCCCAGCAAGCGAATCGCGCTGAAGCCGCCAGCGGTGTAGGCCAAACCGCCGGACAAGTCCATTTGGAACCAATAGAAACTGCCCCCAGAAATCAGCGAGGCCAATCCGTGCCCCATCTCGTGGACGAAGACACCGACGAAGCGCAGCGGCAGGGTGATCATGTAGATGGTGCGTTCGGTTTGCGGCAGAATCAGCGGGACTAGCACCCAGAGCAGAAAAAACACGATGATCAAACCAGCGAGCATGACCCTGTGGCGTCGTGCCGTTTCATCGGTGTTCTCAGCGAAGAATTTCATTGCCATTTTTCCTTTTTCGCTCTTTTTTGGAGTTTTTCCAGGACATCCCGAGGGCTGCCCTTGGCGACCCGCTTTCCGCTCTTATTATAGAGGATCACATAGGGAATAAGCTCGATCTCGTGCTGCAGGGCCACTGCGGTTCCCCAGTTGCGGATATCGATCTTGTACATCGTCACATGATTTGGGTAGCCGCGTGCAAACTTCTCCAAAATCGGCGACCATTTCCGACAGGGCCCGCACCAATCCGCATAAAAATCAAACAGCACCCAGCGACCGCTCGCCAGATAGTCCTCCAAGTTGACCCGCTCACCATGACTGATCACGGTGATTGGCAGGTCTTCCCCGGCACCCGCAGAGCGGGGAGTCAACCAGCACAAGCAGCATAGGCAAATGAACAGACGCATGGGCAGTCTCCCGATGGTCGCGACGCATGACCTGTTCAGAGCTTAAACCAACCCAACTCCTCGATCAACTGATTCGAAAGGGTGCCCATTTTGCGGCCTTCCGAATCGGTGTTTTCGAAACTGGCGACATTGTGTTTGATCGTGGTGTCGATGTCGGTCTGCTGCTTGTAGATATCGCCGATGACCTTGTTGTTGGCGCCGATCATCTCGCTGATGCCATGGACGCGCGAACCGAGTGCAATGACACGTTCCTTGAGGCGCTCGACGGAGTCGACCGCGTGATGAACATTGTGGTTGGTTTCCACCGTGGCATCGGCATTGTCGCTGAGACGGTGGCTGATCTCGTTGACGGCGTGGTTCTGGGTGTCCATGGCGACAGCGATATGGCGGAAGTCCTGGTCCAATTCCTTGATAAGTGCGACGATATCGCGAATCGAGGATACGGCGTCAAGGGTGTTTTGCATCATCGAGTCGACCTGATCCTGGATCTCCTTGGTGGCCCGGGCAGTTTTGCGGGCCAGGTCCTTGACCTCCGAGGCGACGACGGCGAAGCCCTTGCCAGCCTCACCGGCAGAAGCGGCCTCAATCGTGGCGTTGAGCGCCAACAGGTTGGTCTGGTCCGCAACGGCTTTGATCAAGTGAATGACTTTGCTGACCTGCTCGGCGCTCGCACCGAGTTCGTTGACTTTGTCGGCCGACTCGTTGGCCATGCGGGCAGCGGAAGCGGTCGCCTTGGTGGTGCGCTCGGTATTCTGGGATATTTCGCGCAGGGTCGCGGCCACTTCCTCGACGGAGGTGGCGATCGAGTTGGCATTGGAGGACAGCTGCTCAACCGCGGCGCCGGCCTGATGAAGGCTGCCCGTAACCTCGCGGGCGAATCCGGAAATTTCCCCGGTATCCTTTTCGATGCCGCCAATCGACTCGCGCATTTTGCCAGCACTTTGATCGAGGCTCTGGGTCGATTTGGCCAAGTGTTCAGAACTCTGGGCGGTTTCGCAGGCCTCCTCGAGTGCCGTGCCCGCCGCATCGATCAGGCGCCCGCTAGACGTCTTGATTTCGCGAGACTTGACCAGCACGCCTTGGACGACATCGTTGAGTCGCTCGGCCATGGTGTTGAGTCCGTGCGTCAGGCGAGCGACTTCATCGCGGCCGAGCGCAGGTTGGGTCTTGACCAGGTTGCCCGCAGCCACGCTCTCTGCAAACGCTGTTGCTTGGCGCAGGGGTTTCAGTACTTTGCTTTGCACCACGACGAAGCCCAAAAGTGCCAGAACGAGTCCGCAGCCCAAGGCAATCAACTGAACGCGGAATAGCTCGATGTCAACAGACTTGTTCTTGTGAAAAAAGCAACTGATCAGCTGACCCGAGTCACCCATGTACTCGTTTTCCAAATGCTCGATGGCCATGCTGGCTTCCTCGCCAGGGTCCTGTCCTTGGCGGGCTTTCGCCTCGCCCTCATCGAGTGCCGCCTTCAAGGCGGTCCAATCTTGGGTGCTCTGGTCGAGTGCGCGCTTAAGCTCCTCTTGCGAGGAAAGATCAAAGGTGTTGTGCAGAAGTGCATAGGCGTTTTGGATCTTTTCGCCAAACTCGTTGCGCAGCTTGTCTTCCTCGGTGTCGGATGCCGGGGGCTCCGCGGCCGCCGGCGTAGCGCCACCCAACAGCGCACCAAGGTCCAAATCGTTCGGATCGGGAGCGGCGGTGCTGCCCTCGGCGGGTGCGGCGGTGCTGCCCTCGGCAGGCGCGGCCTTCGCCAGGAATCCCTCGGTCAGCTTCTGACTCAACAACGAGTATTCGTGTACCAGCACCGGCAAATTATTGGCAGCCTCCGCCAGCGGCAACTCGGCTTTGCGGGCTTCAAGCGCGCGCAGGCATTGCAAGGTCGTGGCCACAATCAGCAGGATCAAGGCCGAGATCACGGCATTGAGCGAAAAGCTGATGGATAAATTGCGGAACATAGTTCCAACCCCCATGAATGTTGTTCTTTCCAGAAAGTACGCCGTAGAAGCTTAGGCCAAGCGGGCATGACCCCATGGGCAGACACAATCGTGCCCATTGAACGATGGGTCTAGTTGCTTGTCCCTATCGGCAGTTTTCCAAATTAGGCAAACCGGTTTTGGGAATAATTTTGCATTTCACCCAGCAGGAATAGATAGCTCTTATAGCGTTCCGGCGAAATGATTCCCGCCTCGAGCGCCGTGACCACGGCACAGTCCGGCTCGGTCACATGCAGGCAGGAACTGAACTTACAATGGGCTTGCAGCGCCGTGATCTCGCGAAAGCCAAAGCGCACTTCCTCGGGCGGCACCGTGGGTGGATAGAAATCGCGCAAGCCGGGCGAGTCGACCAGGTAGCCGCCGTCCGCCAGCGGTACCAACATAGAGAAGGTGGTGGTATGGCGGCCCCGCCCCTTGCGCGGATCGACCTCGCCCGTCGTCAGGCCGGCCGCCGGCACCAGGTGATTGATCAGCGTTGACTTGCCGGCCCCAGAGGGCCCGCTGAAGTAGCTGATGCCGTCGGCGACCCATTCGCGCAGCTGGTCCAGACCCTCGCCGGTTTTGGTCGAGGTGGCCAGGACCGGCAACCCGAGTTGGATGTAGGCTTGAACGGTGGGATCGGTCATGAATTCGGGATCCAAGTCGATCTTGTTAAAGACCACGGCGTAATCAATACCGCCCAATTCGCAGCTGAGGATATAGCGGTCCACCAGGGCGAAGTCGACACCGGGCTGGGCCACGGCACAGGTGATCAGCAACAGGTCGAGGTTCGCGGCCATGACGCGTTCGCGGCGACCGTCGGCGTCGGCGCGCAATAACCGGTTCTCGCGAGGCAGGATCTCGAGGATATAACCATCTACCCCCTGCTGGCTGCGTTTATTCAGCTCGACCCGTACGTGATCGCCAATCACGGGGAGACGATACTCCGGTTCGGCTTGCTTAAAAACACCCTTGGGGCTGCACAGGTACGTCTGACCTTGGAGAGCGACCTGATAAAAACGGTTGTGGGTCTTGACCACAAGGCCGGCGTTTGACGACTCGATGACTTGGCTCCTCGACCGTGGCGGATAGCCCGGTACTTGCTACCTTTGCCGCTATGATAGCACGGTCGCTTGGAAAAGGGACGTCCCAGCCATTTCGTCGGGGGACGATCTCCGCCTCCTGGCTTGACCCTGCAAGCCGAGACGATTAGAATGACCCGCGAGGTACAAGAAACCATGGCGTTCAAAATGGATCCCAAATATTTTCAGCGGGGGCAAACCTGGCAGGAGTGCCTGACGAGCTGGCAGCACGAGCGAGCCAATTTCCTGGCCCGCGTTCAAGAGGCGCCCATCCTGCCAAAGTTCGCGGCCTGGCTGACGCAACAGCCCGATGGCACGCGCTTCGCGCTTGTCTATGATCCCTTCTTGGCGGATTCCCGCAAGGTCCTGCCGGCCCTGGCCCGGACGCTTGATCAAGCTGCCAATGTGACCGTGCGCTGCTTCGACCATTCTATCTACTTCCCCGACCTGCACGGCGTGATCGGTCGCCGCGTGCCCTGCTGGTTGACCTTGGATCAAGCTGGCAACCTGCTGCACCCATGGGGACCACGGCCGACCGAAATTACCCGCGAGATGGCCGCGGCCGACCTATGCGACGCACAGCAGCGGCTCTCCTGGCTGCTCGGCTACGATCAGGCTCGTTTCGACGAGCTACTCGACCAGGACCTGACGACTTTTGCACAAAATTAACGCTTTTTAAAGCAGAGTTACAGCATTTTGGTACGGGCTCCGTTTATCCTTTAGCTGATAGATTGTCACGGTACCCGGAGGCTCAATGCGCGTCGCTCTCATCATCTCGATTCTGGCTCTGACTCTGATGGCAGTGCTCTACATCAGTTGGCAACAAAAACCGGCAACGGCGAACACCATCGCCAGTGAAACACTCGAATCCAGTCCCGCCGTTTCCCCGATCACGACTCCGCTTGAAGCGCTGATGCAGCAGCAGCCCGAGCTGGCGATGACCCTGATGGAGCGCAACACGCCCGTCGACGAGACCAACCGCTTTGGCGATACGGCGTTGATTTGGTCGGTCAACCTACACCAGCGCGAGCTGATGATCGCCCTGCTCGAGCGCGGCGCCGATCCCAATCACCGCGGCAGCAAGGGGCGCACGGCGCTTCACTGGGCGGCCAGGGTCGGCAACCAGGAACTCAGCCAATTATTGATGGAGCATGGCGCACGCCCTGAGCAGGAGGACGAGCGCGGCGAAACCCCGCTGTTCCTTGCGGCTCGCGCCAATCATGGCGCCTTGGTGAACAGCCTCATCAAAGGTGGCGCTCCGCTGGAACATAAGGACCGTCAGGGCGATACGGCGCTGGCCTGTGCGGTGCGCGCCAAGGCGGGCCAAGCCATCACCAGTCTGTTGAAGGCAGGCGCCAATCCTCAGCAGCAGGTAAAGGACGGTACGATTCTGGCGCTGGCGCTGCGGCAGGGCATGGGCAAGGCGTTCCAGTCGCCTGAGCTGAAGCAGGTCGTGCCCCAGCTCGACCAGCAACTCCAAGCGGCCTACAGTGAAACGGTCGTCAACCAAGGCGATAAACCCAATCTCGATCTGGCGCTCCTATCTCAGCGGATCCACCTGCTGATCAACCGCCAGCGCAGCGCAAAAGGCCTGAGCGAACTGAGCTACGACCAGCGTCTCGAACAGCTGGCCAACACCCACAGCCAAGACATGAGCGCACGCGCCTTCTTCGGCCATGTCAACCCCGACGGCGAAACACCGACGTCCCGCGCTACGCGACTTGGCTTGCCGACGGAGCGGAAGCTGGACCAAGGTAGCCAGCTGGGCGTAGCCGAGAACATCTTCCGCGCTCACATTTTCAGCGGTCATATAACCCAGATCGAGGGCGACGAGAAGCGCGTAACCATGCACTGGTACACGGTAGAACAACTGGCGGACCTGGCTGTCGAGAGCTGGATGCGCAGCCCAGGCCACCGTCAGAACATTCTGACGGCGACCTATGGTCAAGAGGGGATTGGCATTTTCGTTGATGAAAAGGGCGGCATCCATATCACTCAGAATCTGCTCTGACCTCAGTCCTGAGCGGAGACTTGACCGCGCCAGCGCAGCAAATGGTCCATCAGGGTCACCAGCACCATGGCCTCGCCGATCGGTACGAAGCGCGAAAGCAGGCACGGGTCATGGCGGCCCTTGGTGGCGATCACCGTCTCGCGGCCCTGGCGATCGACGGTTGGTTGGGGCCGCGACAGCGAACTGGTCGGCTTAACCGCCGCCCGCAACACGATCGGTGCGCCGCTGCTGATCCCACCCAGCATCCCGCCATGGTGATTGCTGCGGGCGCGGACTTGTTTGTCTTCCATGTAGAACGGGTCGTTGTAGGCGCTGCCGCGCATGCCGGCCACCGCGAAACCACTGCCGAACTCGAAGCCGGTCACAGCGGGAATGCTCATGATGCCGTGGGCCAGTTCGGCCTTGAGTTTGTCGAAGACGGGCTCGCCCAAACCGGCCGGCACGCCGCGCGCGACAATCTCGGCCACTCCGCCAATGCTGTCCTGGTCCAGGCGCACGGCATCGATCAGGGCGATCATGGCCTCGGCGGTGGCCGCATCGGGACAGCGAGCGATGTTCGCTTCTACCTGTTCGAGCGTGACCGCCAACGGGTCGATGGCGGGTGCATGGATATCGCCGACCCGCACGACGTAGCCAAGCACCTCGATACCAAAGCGCGCCAGGTACTTGCGCGCGATCGCTCCCGCCGCCACCCGCGCCAGCGTCTCCCGTGCCGAGGCCCGACCGCCACCGCGGTAGTCGCGCTGGCCGTACTTGGCCTCGTAGGTGAAATCAGCGTGACCCGGTCGGTACTTGTCCTTGATATCGCCATAGTCCCGGCTGCGCTGGTCGGTATTTTCGACCATGATCGCGATCGCGGTGCCGGTGGTGCGGCCCTCGAACACGCCGGACAGGATGCGCGGCGCGTCCTCTTCCTGGCGTTGGGTGACGATTTTCGATTGGCCGGGTCGGCGCCGGGCCAGGTCGGGGATCAGATCCGCTTCGCTCAATTCGAGTCCCGGCGGGCAGCCGTCGACGATGACGACGTTGGCCGGGCCATGACTCTCACCCGCGGTGGTGATGCGGAACTGTTGACCGAAACTGTTGCCTGCCATCGCTGTCTACCTCCCTCCCCCCGAACGCGCCCATTGTAACCCAGGCAGGTGCGGAATGAACCAGTTAGTTCCACCGTTTCACCATGCACAACCGCGACAGTCGGGCTACAATGTGGGGAACGTGAATGGGAGGGATCCATGACCGACGATTTCAGCTATTTTGTCGACCGCTTCGCCGACCTGCAGGTCCTGCGCTTCAGGGTTCCCGGTTTCGTGGAGCTACCGCTGCGCCAGCGCGAGTTTATCTATGATCTCTACCAAGCGGCATTGTGCGGTCGCGACATCACCTGGGATCAGGGCTACCGTCACAACCTGTTGATTCGACACACCCTGGAAGCGCTGATGGTGCATTACCCTGGCGACCGTCAAGAGCCAGCTTGGCTTGCGTTGGAAACCTACCTCAAAAGGGCCTGGTTCTCCAACGGCATCCACCACCACTACGGCCAGACTAAATTCGTACCCGGTTTCAGCGCCGCGGACCTGGCCCGCTTTCTGAGCGCCTGCCCGCTTTCGGCCCTGCCCCTGCGCGAGGACGAGAGCCTCGAGCAGTTCCTCGCCTTTTTGGAACCGATCCTCTTCGACCCGGAGCGCGACGCCAAAAGGGTCGCCAAGGACGCCGACATCGACCTGGTCCAGGCCAGTTGCGTCAACTTTTACGAAGGACTGAGCCAGGCGGAAGTGCTGGCCCACCATGCCGCGATCGCCGACAGGGGTGAAAGCAACCCGCCTTCCCACGGGCTCAACTCCAAACTGGTCAAGCGCGACGGCCACATCCAGGAGCTGACTTGGAAGATTGACGGCCTCTACGGCGAGGCCATTTCTCACATTGTCCACTGGTTGGAACGCGCCATTACCGTAGCCGATCACCCCGGCCAGGCCAAGGCGCTCGGCCTGCTGGTCGACTTTTACAAGACCGGCGACCTGCGCCTGTTCGACGCCTATAACATCGCCTGGCTGGCAGCCAAGGACCTGCAGATCGACACCATCAACGGCTTCATCGAGACCTACAACGACCCCATCGACTACCGCGGCACCTACGAAGCCCTTGTCAGCGTCGTCGATCCCGTGGCCACGCACCGTATTGAAACGATCGCCGCCAATGCCCAATTCTTCGAGGCCAACTCCCCGATTATGGCGGAGCACAAGAAGGAGAGCGTCGTCGGCATCAGCGGCGCGGTGATCAACGTCGTCGTCGGCGCGGGCGATGCCAATCCCACCAGCCCGATTGGCATCAACCTGCCCAACGCCGACTGGATCCGCGAGTCCCACGGCTCCAAGTCGGTCAACCTGGCCAACATCGTCGATGCCTACGCACAGATCAAGGGCAAGATCATCGAGGAATTCGCCGCCTCCGCCGAGGAGCTCGCCCGCGCCAAAACCTACGGCGAACAGGCCGACAACCTCCACACCGACCTGCACGAGGTCATCGGTCACGGTTCCGGGCGTCTGATGCCCGGGGTCGCCACCCCCAAGGAGACGCTGCGCAACTACTCTTCGACCCTGGAGGAGGCGCGCGCCGACCTGGTCGCGCTCTACTACATGACCGACCCCTACCTGATCGAGCTCGGCCTGGCGCAGAACGCCGAGGTCGGCAAGGCCAACTACGACGATTTCATGCGCAACGGCCTGCTCCTGCAACTGCGCCGACTCTCGCCTGGCCACCAGCTGGAGGAGGACCACATGCGCAACCGCCAACTGATCGCCAATTGGGCACTGGTCCATGGCGAGGGCGCCGTTTCGGTCACCCGCGTCGATGGCAAGCTGGCCGTGTTGATCCATGACTACCAGGCCCTGCGGGTGCTGTTCGGCAAGCTGCTGCGCGAGGTCCAGCGCATCAAGTCCGAAGGCGATTACGCCGCGGGCCGCGACCTCGTCGAAACCTACGGCGTCAAGGTCAATGCCGAGCACCATGCCGAGGTCCTGGAACGCTTCGCCAAGCTGGACATGGCACCCTACAGCGGGTTCCTCAATCCACTGCTCGAGGCTAGCCGCGACAGCGACGGCCACATTGTCGACGTGCGCATCTCCTATGACGGCGACTTCACCAGCCGCATGCTTCACTACGGCAAGCACTACAGCTTCCTGCCGGTTCGGGGCGCATGATCCCCTTCCCCGAGCGCCGCATCACCGCCACCCTGATCCTGCTCCTGCAACTGGCACTGCTGGTTGGCTTTGGCTGGATCGGGGCGCGTCTGCCCACGGACAACAGCATTGCCACCTTCGCCGTCGAGGGCACCGCCACGGAGCGCGAATACGCGTTGCTGGACAGCCTCTTCCCGGCAACCGAGCAGTTCATCGCCGTCGTGACCGACATCCCTGACAAGGAGAACCGCGCGGCGGCGGAAGCCATCCTCGCGCAATTGGGCGATTTACCAGGCATCGAGCGCTATGTCACCCAGGGGACGCTTTTCCCCGATGGCGTGCCGGCTGACCTGCCTGCGCCGCCGCTGCCCTTTGAGCTACCCGCGCACGGCGCGATCGTCGGCTACTTCCAACCCGAGCCCGGCCCAGGTCGCGGCGCCACTTTGGAGGCCGCGCTGGCCTATGCCGCCGAGCTGAACGCCAAGGGCGGCGCCCAGCTGCATCTCGCCGGCGAGCCCCTAGTCAATCACCGTCTCGACCGCGGTTCGCTCGAGGTCAAGTACCGCTTCTTCCCTGCCCTGATCGCGCTCTCGCTGCTGTTGTTGAGCCTGCTCTTCCGCGACTGGCGGGTGTTGCTGGTGACCAGTTTGGCGACAGGCGGCAGCCTAGCGACGACAGCCGGCTTGATGGGCCTGATGGGCGAGAAACTGAATCTTGTTTCGACCCTGATCCCCGCGCTCGTCTTTGTGCTCTCCGTGGCTATGCAGATCCACGTCTTGGTCAGTATCGCCGCCCAGGGCGATCTGCGGCGCGGTATCGCCGCCAAGCTCCGCCCCAATCTGCTGATTTCGGCAACCACCTTCCTGGGCTTTGGCTCGCTCGTCACCAGCCAGGTCAAACCGATCGCTACCATGGGTCTCTACATGGGGCTGGGGACCTGGATCATCTTCCTGTGGGCGCACGGCGTGCATTTCGGCCTCTCCCGCCTGCTCGAGCTCAAGCCGCGCACACCCAGGCTCGACTGGTTGGTCGCCGTGTTTCGGCTGGCGCCCTATCAGCGCCTAGTCGGCCGCCGCTGGCTGGCCCTGCCCGCGCTGGGCATCGTCGCTGCGGGTGCCTTTTGCCTGCGAATCAACCCCACCGAATCCAACGGCCTGCGCTATTTCCGCGCCAGCGACGAGATCAGGGTCGCCACCAGCTTCCTGGAGCGCGAGGTCACCGGCGCCAGCCAGTTGGAGATTCTCATCCCGCGGCCAGAGCCACCGCCCGCCGGCGACAGTGACGCCTGGGTTCCCGACGAACAGGCCCTGGGCAGACTGGAAGCGGAATTGCTGGCCCTGCCCCACGTGCGCCACCTGCTGGGGCTGCACCCGATGGGCGTGTTTTCGAGCGCCTGCGAGGAGGCCGGTCATCCACCCGAGCTGACCGAGTCGCTGTTGACGCCGTTCCTCTCCAACCGCGCTTACCGCATCCAGCTGCTGGTCGACTCCCTCGACCGCGAGGACTACACCGTGCTGCGCAAGGCGATCGGCGCCTGCCTGAGCCGCCAGGGCTTTGACTCCGCCCACATCACCGGCGTGCTGGACCGCATCATGGAGATTCAACGTTATCTTCTCGCCAGCTTGCTGCAGAGCCTTGCCCTCACGATCGTCACGGTGGTCGCGTTGTTGGCGCTACTGCTGGGCCGCGGCACGCCGCTTTCGGCGCTGTGCCTGCCCAACCTGCTGCCACTAGGGGCGATGGCCCTGGCGATGTGGGTGTTTGGCATACCGACGACGATCTCCTCGGTCATGGTCTTCTCCGTCGCCTTCGGTATCGCTGTCGACGACACCATCCACCTCATCCACACCTACCGCCGTTGTGACGAGGACAGCCATGCGGCCCGTTGGGCTCACACGCTGGCCGAGGATGCCCGGGCCGTGACCCTGACCTCTGTCGTGCTAACCCTTGGGTTTTCGGTCTTGATCAGCTCGTCTTTCCTGCCAACCCAACATTTTGGCATTCTCATGTGCTGTGGCATGGTCGCGGCACTGATCGGCGACCTAGTGCTGCTACCGGGCATGTTGGCCGGACGGCGAACGATAAGGGCCAAACAAACTGCGACATGAGTTGGCAGCGACCTGGCCCCGTGCTATGATGCGCGCACTTTCGAAGAGCGAGGTAAAGCAATGGTTGAATTCGGCAAAAAAGTGGCGGACATCGAGCTCCCCGCCAGCGGTGGCAAGACATTGAAACTCTCTGATTTCCTGGGAAAAAAGGTCGTCCTATACTTTTATCCCAAGGACAGCACACCGGGATGCACGACGGAAGGTCAAAACTTCCGCGATCTCTATAGCGAGTTCCAAGCGGCCGATGCGGTGATCCTCGGTGCCTCCAAAGATTCGGTCAAGTCACACGACAACTTCATCTGCAAGCAGGAGTTCCCTTTCGACCTGTTATCCGACCCGGACGGCAAACTCTGCGCCCAATTCGACGTCTATCACGAGAAGAACATGTACGGTCGCTTAGTCATGGGCATCGAGCGCTCGACCTTCGTCATCGACCGCGAGGGCAAACTTGCTCGCGAATGGCGGAAAGTCAAGGTACCTGGTCATGTCGACCAGGTCTTGGCCTATGTCAAAACCCTGCCCTGACCACCGTCGAGCGCCAGCCCGCCGGCTCAGCGCTCGATCAACTCGATCATGTAGCCGTTAGGGTCTTTGATAAAAGCGATCACGGTGGTGCCGTGTTTCATCGGGCCGGGTGGCCGCACCACCTGGCCGCCGCGGTCGGCGATCAGGGCGCAAGTCCCGTGGATATCGTCGACGCCCAGAGCGACGTGGCCAAAGGCAGTGCCCAGCTCGTAGCTGGATACGCCCCAGTTATAGGTCAGTTCAATGGCGCCGTCGTCGGCCTCTGCGCCATAGCCGATGAAGGCCAAGGTGAATTCGCCGCCAGGAAAGTCCTTGCGACTGAAGAGCTTCATGCCCAGTACTTCGGTATAGAAGCGGATCGATTCGTCCATGTCGTTGACCCGCAGCATCGTGTGTAGAAATTTCAAGTGGCCTCCTTGTCGGTGCCATCGAGCTTGCGTTTGAGCGCTGCCAATTTGTCGAGAACCGCCTGGCTGGGAACAGCGCGTTTGAGGGCGTCGAACTTGCGCGCCAGCGCCTCCTCGGCCATGGCCTCGACCTGTTCGCCCTCGGAAATAACCTGGCGAAGTTTGGCCTCCATGCGCGCGTACAGACTCAAGGGCGATTCCTCGTCCGTATCGGTGTCTTTCCCGTAGGCCTGATCGACCTGA
This sequence comes from uncultured Holophagae bacterium, assembly GCA_964423555.1. Classification (GTDB taxonomy): domain Bacteria; phylum Acidobacteriota; class Holophagae; order Acanthopleuribacterales; family Acanthopleuribacteraceae; genus CAYRFM01. The sequence continues at coordinate 52,208 of CAYRFM010000021.1, forward strand.
ACTTTGCGCAGCCGCAGCACCAATTCCTCGCGCCGCGCGTGCAAGGTCGCCAGCTGGCGCTCCCGATCCTGAATCGACAGCCGCAGGGCTGGCAGGTCTCGATCCATCTGCTCCAGTTCGACCTGAAGGCGCTGATGGCGCAAGCGGTAATCACCGGCAAAGGCCATGGCGCCCTGAGCCAAAAGCTCTTCGCCAGCCGCGACAGCATCCAGCGTCCGTGCCTCCCACTGCAGATGCAGGGCCCAAGCCTCGTGAAGGGAACGCTCCAGTTGCTCGCGGGCGGCCATGGCGGCGATCAGCGTGGTTCTGGCTTTGTCGAGCTCCGCTTCCGCATCGCGCATGGCCTGCCCGATCATCAACTCCGGATCCTCGAAGCGATCGAGCACCGCATGTGCCTCTTTCTCTAAAAGCGCCAGTATTTTACTTAAACGGTCCATCGCCACCTCCAGACTTTGCCAATACACAGCAGTCTACGCCAAAAGCCGCGAGGCCGTTTCAAGAATCGCGTTCAAAGGTCTTCAGGGGCCTGGTAATTAGCAAGATAAGAAGTGCCATCCCGACCCCCATCGGGATGGCACATACCCCTTTTGACGTGTGCTAGGTCTCGCGACCAGATTCCCCCAGGTCGCTATGCGCCACGTCCTGACTTCAAGTGCATTCCCGTCCAATCACAGATACGCCAATTTCAAAATATTTTATTTTTGCAATGCATTTTTTCATAGCTGAGGATGCGCGAGAACCCACCCGACCGAAGTCGGGTGGGTACGTCACGAGCTAGCAGCAACGCGCCAGAAATGGATCAATCGATGAACCTTCTCCTCTGAACTCGTTTATGCCTGAGCCACCCTGATGACTCATGGACAAACGAACCATTCGACAGACTTGCGCTACGCCTCGCAATCACCAGATAAAGTTCAACTTAGCTTGGATTTGATGGTTTGGGTTGGACTTTTCGAGGTTTCGGGTGTGCTTTGGGTGGCTCGTCTTTTTGATAGTCTCTCCTTTGCTCTGGTGCTCGATGCTTCGCCGCGTTCATGCTGAGTGTCGTGCTTGCCTGAATAAAAAAGGGCCGTAAGGCGCGCGACGGTTGCTGATTTGCGGCGAGAACTCATCGAAGAGATTCCCGTTCACTTGAATTGCTTCTCGGCCAAGAATGAGGGAGACTTAAGAAGTTTCTTCAAAAAAGTTGCATTTTCTTTAATTTCGTGACTGAAGCTACTGCAAGTATGTGCTTTGGATCAGCGCATTTCACTATGCCGCGATCGCGCACAGCTGGATTTTTAGCTCCCGCAACGCTCAACCTGCCCCGCCGATGGGTGGCGTTCCACCCGTGCGAAGGGCGCGCAGACCCGCTTTCCCTCGCTTATCTCGGCTGCGCGGACCGGATCGTCCTAAAAGGCGCTGAGCTCGGAGAGCGGGCGCACCTCGACGCCTGTATAGTAATAGGTAAGGATCTTTTGATAGTCCCAGCCCATGCGCGCCAAAGTAAAGGCGCCAACTTGGCTCATGCCGACACCGTGGCCCCAGCCGCGGCCCAGGATCGTCAGGTGCACCAACTTACCATCGCGATAGCCGGGAATCAGGTCGAAGAGATTCTCGCGGACGCCAAGCGCCCATCGCACGTTGAGACCCTCGACCTTGTGGGTGCCGGAATCGGCCTCGAAAGCCAGTTGCGTGACCCTGCCGGTCTTGGAACGCTCGAGTACGCGGACATCGCGCAGGCCGCGCAACTCCGGTACATAGCGCCGCACCCGTGCTTCCAATTCAGTCAATGTCTTTTTTTCGATCCAGGCGTCATAGGCGCTGAAACGGTCGACCGAGGCGACCGAGCCACTCTCGCGCACCCGCAGCAACTTGGCGGCAAAAGGCTCATCCACCAAGTAAATCCGGTCCCACTCCTCGATCTGAGGTTGATCGACAAATTCGACACGCTCGCCCACATAAGTCACATAGGCGCTGAATTGACTCACGTCGAGCGTCTTGGTCTGGCCGCCGCGACTCAGCTCCAGCTTGCCATCGCGATAGGCCTCGACCCGATAGCGCTGCCAATTGGGCGCGGGACCCAGCCCCTCGCACAGGTCGATGAGCGCGCGGTAGGCAAAAACCCGGGAGACGGGATCCTTGCTGGAAAAGGTGGCGAGGCGGTCGGCACCGGCCAATTCGTAGCGCACCGCCAAGCCGGCGAAGGCCCGCAAGCTTTCTGGCACCTGATAGGAGCGCAGAATGATCGAAAGGTCCGCGTCGTTGAGCTGACGGGCGGCGGCCGACTTGAAAAAGCCCAACTCCGCCAGCGCTGTCCAAAAGGCGCTGTAACTCAGTGTGCCATCCGCGCAGCGCAGCGGATCGGTGCCCAGCACCCAGGCGAATTGCGTCAGCGCATCCTGCAGGTCCTTACCCGTGAAGTTGCCGCGTAGGTCAGGAACCTCGCTGAAACCCCAGAGCGCCAGCTTAGCGGCCAGCTCCTCGGAGCCCGCGACAAATTGGCTGCGATCGATTGGCTTGGCCGGCAGCTCGTAGTGGTCCAGCGCGGCCACATAACCCGATTTGGCGCGAAGGTACGGGTCGGCCCGGTTGGGGAACACTTTCTCCACGTCTTCGGTCGAGCCGCCATCCGTGGACGTATAGAGCGCGTCAATCAACTTACCTTGGTGGACCAGCACCAGGCCCGCCGTCTCCTGGACGGCCTTGTCGCTGAGCGGACTCTCGTTCTTCGTGCCCTCGTAAGCCTGGCAAGCGGGTCCGTCGCAGATGTCGTAACCCTTGCGAGCAAACCGCCCCAGGTTTTTGACCGCATAGGTGCGAGCGGCGATCGCCTGGGCTTTCTGTGCCTCCAATTCAGGATAGGACAGCGGGCCCATTTCCGAGGGCACGACACCCCGCAGATAGCTTTCCAAGGGCAGCTGGTTAATCACCAAAAGATGGTCGTCTTCCATGCGCAAGCGCAGGATACCGCGGTACTCATTGCCGTTGAAGGCGATCGTCTGCTCCGGGTCGAAGCGCACGATGGCGGGCTCATTGGCCCGCAGCGGGTATTTATCGAAGTTGTGGTCGACCCATTGGAACTCGTACTCGCGGCGGTCGGTCAGCACGAAACAGTCGGGATAGCCATTTTTAGCTAACAGCTTGCGCGCCACTTCCCCCATCGCCACGGTCTCCAGCGGACCAAGCCGCAGGGCCCAGACATCGTCGCGGCTGTTGCGGACGACAAAACTGTAATCGGGGTACATGGCGGCCAGGCGATCGCGATCCTCCTCGACGACCTCCTTGCTGCGCGAGGCGCGCACCTGCAGCCAACGGGCGGGCTCGCCCGTCATCGGCCTGGCAACGACATAGAACTTGCCACCGGGCGAGATCTGCTCGACTACCTTGGTGCCATCCAGCACCAACAAGGTCTCGTTGCTGTAAAATTCGTAGGTCTCGCCATTGTGGGAAAGACCCACCCGGATCGAGGGTTGCGCCAGCCAGCTGTCGATTTGGGGATACTCGCTCTGTGCTGTAAGCTGGCCGACGAATGCGAGTGCTGCGATTAAACTAAGCCCTTTCACCGATCAAAAACCTCCGCGGCCAACCTGTTTCGGTTTACGCACCCGATCGGGCAAAGTATGGACCGCGGAGTCTCGATCGACGTCAGTCGCGCCCGGCCGCCTTGGCATCCGTAGCGAAGGTCAACCCCTCGGCACCGGCCTTCTTGGCGGCATCCATGATCGCGACCACCGTGCCGTGATCGACGGTCTTATCCACTTTCAAGACGACCATCTTCGACTTGAAGTCGGGTAATTTTTGCTGAATCGCGCCGCTCAGCTGTGACAACTCGACCGCGCTGTCGCCCAGGCGCAGGGTCTTGTCGCGGCCAACGAAGACGGTCAGGAACTCTTCCTTGGTCTGCTGACGGCTCTCGCTCGAGGGTAGGCTCAAGTCCATGCCAGCATCGTCGCGGAACTTTGTCGAGACGATGAAGAAGATCAGCAACAGAAAGACGACGTCGATCAGCGGCGAGAGGTCGATCAGCAGCGAATTGCGACGGCGCTCGCGCTTATACAGCATGGACCTTGCTCCGCAGCAACAGCACCAGTTCGATGATGCGCTTCTCCATCAAGAGCAGGATCGCCGATGCCCGGCCCTCAAAATAGTTGTTGAGCACAATCGCGGGAATCGCCACGCACAGACCGGCCGCGGTGGTGATCAGGGCCTCGGCGATACCGCCGGACAGGTTGTTGGTCTGGGCGAAGCCGACGGCGCTGAGCGTCTGGAACACCTTGATCATACCGGTGACGGTACCCAGCAGCCCGAGCAGGGGCGCGATCGTACCTACCGTGCGCATCATGCCGAGAAAGCGATCGAGGACCTCAGACTCCTGCTTGGACTGGTCCTCGAGCAACTGACGCATGTCGGCGGCATCCAGCGCGCGATAGACAATGGCCGTTTCCATGAGGCGGTTGAACATCATATTCTTGGAGCGACAGGTCTGCAGGGCACCCTCAAAATCGCCCTGGCCCAGCAGCGTCCGCACGCGGTCCAGCAAGTCGCTGTCGAGATAGCGCCCGAGGCGCAGATTGACCAACCGCTCGACCGAGATGGCCAAGGTCAAGAGGAGGCAGATGGCGATGGGCAACATCAGCCAGCCGCCGTGCTTCAACAAATCCCACATAGTTCACTCTTCATCGATCGTATTCGCGCGGGTCGCGCGCTTGGCCCAACCGGACATGCGGGGGCACAAGCAATTCCTCTGCCAGCGCAAAGGGCCGCCACAATGGCGGGGGCGACGCTTTTCACGGTTGCCACCGTCCCTTTTTGGCGCCAGGTGCGTCAAATGGACCACACTCAGGTCCTGGCGATCAGCTGGGCGATCAGCTCGCGCAGACGATCAGGGGCGGCAGGTTTGTTGAGAAAGGCCAAGCGCTGGATGCCGACCTCGCCGACCAGCTTCGGCGCTTCGGCGTCGGACGTGTAAATCATGACGGGCAAATCCGCCACTTCCAAGGCGAGCACGCGCAGGAAGCCCAAGCCGTCCATCAGGTCGGGCATCTTCAAGTCGGAGATCACCAGATCCGGTCGCTTCTGCCGCACCAGCTTGAGGGCCTCCGCCGGGGAGCCGGCCTCGTCCACCCAAAACCCAAGCTTTTCGAGACTGATGCGCAACAAGTTACGGGTGAACTTGGAGTCGTCGACAATCAGTATTTTCTCACTCATTGTTGGCATCGTCCTCATTGCGCTGGATATTGGGCGAAAAAAGCTCAACCTGCGCATCTTACCAGAATTCGCTTGCAACAGGGCCAAAGCCGTCATCTTTCACGGCGGTGAGCGGCGCATCAGGTGGTCTGGGCCAGCTCCTCGAGCACCCCTTCCAGATAGGTTTTCACCGCCGCCATGTCCATCGCTAGGCTGCGGTAGGCTTGGGGTGCGCCACTCAGCTGTTGGTCTTTGCCCATCTGTTCCAGCATGTTGGCGCCATCGCGCATGGAAGGCACGCCCATGTTGGCACAAGCGCCCTTGACACCATGGGCGGCATTGGCCACCTCGCCCGCATCGCCCCGAAAGACCGCGGCCTCGATATCGGCGACGCCGCGCTCGGTTTCCCGCAGGAACAAGCGGATCATCTCCGCCATCAGCTCCGGATCGTTGCCGGTCGCGTCGCGCAGACGCCAAAGCTCGACCAGGTCCTCGCCGCTGACCTTGCGGGTGTCGTTGAACTCGCGGTCCAGCTCTTGGCTGAGGTCGGGGACTGTTTTGGCCAGGCGGGCGGCGCCCGCGTGCAGGCGCGGCTGTCGCTGCGGCTGGACCGGCAGGTCTGGCGAGGTGTCGGGCTTGACCTCCATGTAGCGGGCCAGCATCTCGTAGAGCTTGGTGGCATCGATCGGCTTGGAGAGGAAATCGTCCATGCCCGCCTCGACACAGGCCACGCGGTCGTCCTGCATGGCGCTGGCGGTCAAGGCCACGACCGGCACATGGCGCCCGCTGCCCTCGCGCTCGCGAATCAGGCGGGTCGCCTCGAAGCCGTCCATCTCCGGCATGCGGCAGTCCATCAGGATCACGTCATAGACCTTGGTCGCGATCGCCTGAAGGGCCTCGCGACCGTTCTTGGCGAGGTCGAACTCGTAGCCGACTTTCCTGAGCAGCAAACCGCCGAGCTTGCGGTTGACCTGGTTGTCGTCCACCAGCAGAATCCGCCCTTGGCGCGGCGTCTGCGCCTCCTCGGAATCGCTGAGGGTGACGGTGTCTTCGAAAATCTCCAGGCCCAAGACCTGGCGCAGGGCGCGGTCGATGGTGCGGATCTTGACGGGCTTGGTCAGCAGCGCACCAACGCCCTGGAAGCGCCGACCCATCTTCTGGCTGAGCGGCAGGCTGAGGATGATCGCGGTCGATGGCATCAGTTCACGGATCTGCTTCAGCTGCCCGTAAAAGCTCTGCTCGACCACCAGCGCATCGACGACCCGGCCCTGCTGCCGCTCGCGAGCGAGGGCCTCCAGTGCATCGCCTAGGGTGGTGCGACCGTCGACCTGGCAGCCCAACGCCTGGACGCTCTCGCGCATGGCGCTGAGCGTGTGCTCGTTGGGCTCCAACAGGAACAGGCGCCGACCGGCCAGGTCGTGCAGCGGCTCGAGGCCAAGTGCCTCATTTTCCTGCAGGACCAGGGGCACCGAGATGGCGAAGGTCGAGCCCTTGCCTTCCTCGCTCTCTACTTTGATGCGGCCACCCATCAGCTCGGTCAGCTTTTTGGAGATCGTCAGGCCCAAACCGGTGCCGCCGTACTTGCGCGTGGTCGAGGAATCGACCTGAGTGAAACTCTCGAACAGCTTGTCGACCCGACCCTTGGGAATGCCGATACCGCTGTCGACCACCTTGATCTCCAGCAGGAGTTGGCGCTCGTTGCGTTCTAGGAGCTTGACGAAGGTGCTGACCTCTCCCCGCTCGGTGAACTTGACGGCGTTGTTGATGAGGTTGATCAGCACCTGGCCCAGGCGGCCGGGGTCGCCCATGAGCAACACGGGGATGTTGGCCGGTAGGTGCATGACCAGCTCCAGACCTTTCTGCTGGGCGCGAATGGCCAACATTTCGGCGGTGTCCTCGAGCAGGTGGCGCAGGTTGAAGTCGATGTGCTCCAGTTCCAGCTTGCCGGCCTCGATCTTGGAAAAGTCCAGAATGTCGTTGATCAGGGCCAGCAGAATCTCGCCCGAAGACTGCACAATCTCGCCGTACTCGCGCTGTTCCGTGTTGAGTTCGGTCTCCAACAGCAGGCGGGTCATGCCGATGATGCCGTTGAGCGGCGTGCGGATCTCGTGGCTCATGGTGGCCAGGAAGTCTGACTTGGAGCGCGTCGCCGCCTCGGCGGCCTCCTTGGCGCGCAACAGCTCGCGAGCGTGCTGGTCCCTTTCCTGCTCCATGACCGAGGCCTGTAGGGCCAGGGAGAGGAACTGGGCGATCTCGGTCAGACTGTTGACCTCGTGTTCGGACCAGATGCGTGGTTCGTAACTGCCGAGGCCGACCAGAGCGCTGAGCTTGCCACCGGTGGAGATCGGCACTTCGAGCATGCCGCTGGTGCCGCGGGTGACATAGTGAGGCAGCAGCGGGCGCACCCGCGCGTCGACACTGACGTCCTCGACAATCACGGGGCGATCGGCCTTGAGCAGAGCCTTGTATTCCGGCGCCTGGTTGAGGTCGATCGGCACTTTCAGAAACTCGCCCAAGCCCTGAACCTTGGTCGTGTGCTGGATCGTCAGGGTGCGTTCGTCGCGGATCTCGCCGAAATAGACGCGCAGGTTGGGAAAGAACTTCTTGATCTCGCGGGTCGCACGCTTGACGACCTCATCGCCAGGTGTGCCGGCGGCCAGACCCTGGGCGACGTTATTGACCATCTGCAGCCGCGCCTGGCTCTCCAGCAGCTGCTCCTCGGTCTGGGCGCGCTCGCGGATCTGGTGCTCCATCTCGCGCTGAATGCGCTCGAAGTGTTTGATGCGGGCCTGAAGTTCGCCATCCATCTGGCGCTTCTCCAACTGCAACTGCGAGAGCATGCCGGCCTGCCGTCGCGAGCGCAGGCCGTCGGCCTCCATCTCCTTGGTCAGGCTGGCAAGCTTGGTCTGGTGTTCTTGCAAGAGCCGCTGCAGACGCTCGTGGTCGCGCTCGAGCAGACTCGCTTGGGCAGCGACGTGGTCGCGCTCGGCACCAAGCCGTTCCAAGGCTTCGCTCGCCTGGCGCGCCTGCTCGCTGGCAGCACTCAGTTCGGCCTTGCCGCGATCCAGGCGCCGGCCCAGGGCGTAACCGATCCCCGCCATGGCGGCCGGAAACAAATACAGCAAGATCGTCCCGGCGTGGCCGACAGGATCGACCAGGATCGGTGCCAGATTCCATCGGTAGCGCACGTGGATATCGTAAAACAGAAAGGCCAGCCCGCTGCACAAGAAGACAACGGCCAATTTGACGGATTCGGAACGAAAATGCCTCAAGCGACCTTCCTTGCCACTGAATCACCGTTTATTCTAATCGGGCAGGTATGTCACTGTAAAAGCTTTCCCGCTGTTTCACGGAAAAATCATGGCGTGCCCGCAAGGGTCCGGTGGCGAGGGGCTCAGGCGTCCGCGGACTGTTTGGGTCGCTTGGCCCGCACAGGCACCAGCGCCGGGCTTGGCTTGCGTCCAGAAGCCACGAGTACCAGGGTCGCCAGGGTCAGAGTTGCCAGTATCGTTGCGCCAATCAAGGGTGCCTCCTTACTTGGTGAGTCCGTGGCTACCGCAGCCTCTGGACTAATGATACCCTAGTCCCAGGCATTTGTTGCGCGATTATTTGCCCAAGTGAGAATATCGTGAGGAAGCGCATGAATTGTTGAACCTTGCCAGCTTTCCGTGGTTTCTGTTTGCACGAGTCTCGCCCTGCGTTAAAATCGGCTGCTGAGCGGAGGCTAAACCAATGAATGATACCAAGGTGGACCCAAGGGAAGCAGCGCTGTTGGTGCTTGCCAAAATGAGCCTTTGCGATGGCGCCATTGCTCCGGAGGAGCGCGGTTACCTGCTAGACCTGCTGGACGACGCGCAGGCCGACCGCCTCGACGAGCTGCTTGCCCAGGCGCAGACCTGCACCCTGGAGTCGTTGGCCGCGGCGGTCGGCCACTATCCCGATCGCTTTTTCATCGCCCTGCGCGCCTATGCCCTTGCCCATGTGGACGCCCATTACAATCTCGCCGAAGCGACCCTGTTCGACAGCTTGGTTCAGTTGTTACATATCACGGCGGAAGACGTGGCCTTAATCGCCGCGACCGAGGCGGTCGTCGAGGACGCCCTCGACGAACCATTCCCGGTACGGCTGGCCGAACTTTTTGAACAGTCGTCCTTCGCCAAGCTATGACACCATGAGCAAGGCGACCAAGATCCTCTTCTACGCGATTAACGGCACAGGTCTGGGCCACCTCAATCGCTTGCTGGTGCTGGCCAGAGCCGCCCGTGAACTGCTCCAATGCCAGGGCTTGACCGCCGATTTCCGCTTCCTCACCACCAGCGAGGCCGACCAGCTGGCCTGGGACTTTCCGACTTACAAGCTGCCCTCCAAGACCGTCGTCGGCGAAAGCGACGCCCGCGGCCGGGCCTTCGCCGCCCAGGCCAAGTTGCTGATCAGCAACCTCGTCGCCGGTTTTCACCCCGACCTGCTGGTCATGGACACGCTGCCCCAGGGCAGCTACCAGGAATTCATTTTCCTGAAGGACTATGCGCGCGCCACCGCCTTCGTCGATCGCCACAAGGATATGCGGGTGCGCAGAGGCGCCAGCCACGGCGCCACCCTGGCGCTCTACGACCTGATCCTGGCCCCGGACGACGCCGAGCGCCGCGACCAGTACCCGATCCCTGGCAACATGGAGGAGCGCCGCATCTTCACCGGCGCGATCCACGCCTTTGCAGCGGAACGCGCCTACGACCGCGAACAGGTGCGCGCTTACTTCGGCGTCGCCCCGGACCAGCTCTTGGTCTACGTCTCCGCAGGAGGCGGCGGCGATCCTCTCGCCGTGGCCCAGATGAACGCCCTAGTCGACCGCACCGCCGCCGACCCGCGCCGCTTCGTCCTGGCCGGCTACGGCCCGCTCTACCGCGGCCCCCGCCGCTATGGCCCGCGCATCGCCGCCCTGACCGAGGCCGATGCCTGGCGCTTCTTTCCCGGCCTGGACTACGCCCTGTGCAGCGCGGGCTACAACAGCTGGCACGAACTGCTGGCGGCCGAGGTCCCCGCCGCCTTCTTCGCTCAGAACAAGGGCATGGACCGCCAGGACCTGCGCATCGACCAGGGCCTCACCGCCGGTTGGCACCTGCGCCTGGCCGGCGCGGAACCGGCCGAAATCGACGCCGTCCTGACCCGCCTCGACGATCCCGCCACCCGCATCCATCTGGGCCACAGTCTCGCGACCCGCACCAAGAGCCAGGGCGCCCTGCGGGCCGCCGTCGCCCTGCTGCAGCTCTGTGCCACCAACGAGCATTCGCCCATCGACCGCGCCGACCTGATCACCGCCGCCGCCACCCGCTTGCTGCCCCGCGCCGGTCACGAGCGCTTCGTCGAGATCTTCCGTCAGGCCACCCATTGGATGCGCCTGACCCAAACCGCCGCGGAACGGGCCTACCTGGCCGATCTGGCCCTGGTGCTCTGGGAGACCCGCCAGGCGCCGGGCCTGCGTTTCTCTGACATGCACGAGGCCGGCACCCGACTGGCGCAGCTGCGCGCCGCGCTGGCGCTGCCAGAACGCCACTGGCATGCTTTGCTGACCGCCTACGGCCGCGAGTGCGCCGCAGCCGCCCCGGCCCTGCGCCTGCAGGCCCTGACCGCGGACCTGAGCCTGCTCCTCGAACACTACCCACTGGCCGAGGTCCAGGACTTGCTACCGGAGCTGCTCGAAGGCTGCGTCCTGGCTGATCTCCCTCCGGCCCTGGCCCGACTAACCGAACATTTTCCCCGCACGCTTGGACCACTCGTCGAGCGACTGCGGTCACGCCCATCCCGCCGCCTGGACTTGGATCATTGGACCGAATTCATGGCGCGCAACCAATCCCCGACGGAGGCATGAGCGATGTACAACAAGGCCCAGGCGATCAAGGACGGCCGCGCGGCGGTGGCAGCGTATGAAAACCAGGCAGCGGCCTTCGAGCGCGAAGCCCGCGAATTAGAGACCGCAGCCGCCCAGATCGAACGCGAATTCCGCGAGTCTCTGCGCCATCTGGCCGTGCGTTTGGTACCGCGCCCCAACCGCGGCCAAGTAGAGCACGTCTGCGCCGAGTTGGACGACACGCGCTTGCAAGGCCTGTTCCTGCGAGCCGAACGCCGCTTGGCCGGCTATCACGCGCGCCTGAGCGAAATCGACAGGGTACCCGACTACCAGGATCGCGAGGCCCTCGTCGACCCTGTCCAGGGCAGCTACACCCTCGAGCTGGCCCGGGCCCAACAGGCCCATGACGAGCAGGCTCAGCGGGTCGCGATCTACGACTTCAAGGCCTTCCAATGGCTGTACCACAACGGATTCCACCTGCAGCGCCAGCCGACCGGGTTCCAGAAGTTCCTGCGCACCATCACCCTGACGCCGCTGCGGGAGCGCAATGCCCTTGCAAAGGTCCGCGAACAACTGGGCGACGAGGATTTCGGACAGCTGGCCGAGCGCTATGGCCTGTTAGCCGCGGAACTTGCGACGCGCAACGAGCAATTCGAGCATTGGCGCGGCCTGCACCAGACACTCCTCGACCTGATCCAAGAACACGTGCGCCTGGAACGGGCGATCGAGGATCACGACCGCCTGACCCTGGAGGAGATCCAAACCGCGACGATTGACCTCTTGGCACGATCGAATCTCGCCCAGATTCACAACCGCATCCGCCCCGCGGCCAGACCGCTGGTCGCCAAAGCCGAGGCGCTCCAGCGCAAAAGCGCCTACCTGGCCCAGATGCAGACCTGGACCGCCGCAGCGGCAGAGGAGCGCAGGCAACGCATCGGCAAAATCAACCGCGTCGTCGGCATTTGGGCGCGCAAACCCTATGGTCACCTGCAGCCCAGCAAGCGCCGCTGGCTGGTGGAGCTACCGCGCCAAAAGGGCGAGAGCACCGCCAAGCAGGTCGACTGGGTGCGTGGCCTGCGGCTCAACATCATGCAGTTCACCGACTATGTGGGCTATAGCATCCTCATGCACGAGCTTGGCGCGGCCATGTTGGCCTACGACGCTTTCTCGATGCACGCGCTGGTCCCGATCCCGCCCGAAACCTTCACGCGCGACCTGTTCTCGGATTTGGACCTTTTCCGCGAGACCTACCACTACGAGCAAGGCATCCGCCACGCCTACCGACGCATCGCCAACCACAGCAGCGGCTATGTCGAGACGGACTGGGATATCTGGGACGAGGACGACTACTACGAATCCGAAGCCGCTGACGCCATGGCGGCAGACTGGAGCGAGGAAGACGGTCAGGCCGGCGACATCAGCTAGAGCCTAGCCGAAAAGGCCCCCCAGGCGCTGTAGGGCAAGATGCAATCTTGCGCCGGTCGGCGGGTGATAGTTTAAGCAGTCCTTTAAATTGAGCATAACGCCGTGGGTAAAGGACCCGAGCTCGCACCCGGGTCCGTAGGTTCTTAGTCAGTCTGCACGAGCGTCGGGCAGGTTTCGTGATAGCCGACATCCGCATGGAAGTTAGAGCCGTCGGCGATCGTGGTGCCAGGACCCAACACGATTATGTTTCTAGGAAAATAATTTAGGCTCGGTGAGCCACACTTAAAACTTGGTGCGGGGATGCAAATACAGCATGCACACACATTTGCCACAGATAGGGTGGCTGCTGGGGTCTAGCTTGGCGCGATCGGTGATCGCTGATTTGCGGTTGATCAGTTCGTGCAGTGGCGCTTCGTGCAAGGACCCCATTTCGGGCAGGAAAAAGCAGGGTCGTACCATGCCGTCGCTCTGCACAAAACTGGAGACCCAGGGCGCGTTGCAACGCACGGGCGGGAACTGAGTGCGGTCGTGGAAGGCCGCGTAGTACCTAAAAATATTGCGCAATTTCTCTGGGTGTTCGGCAATGAACCCCTTCGCGATGTCCTCCTTGAAGTCGCTCAAGATGCGTTCGACCATCGCCTCGAACTCCTCGAGTTCTTCTGCGCCTGGACGCACTTCTTCCTGGCGTGCTGGTGCCCAGGGATCCGGGCGGTTGAAGGCCTCACTGGTCACATCAGCCGGCAGGAAGCTGATCTTGTCGAGCTCCAATTGCTTGCCGGCATGGATGAGGTCTGGCCAATAGCGAAAATTTTGTCTTTGAATCACGCTTCGAGCCGAGATAGGAAAGCTCGAACGGATGCGGTGAACGGCTTCGATGCCTTCAGCTAGTTTCTTGAAGGCATTGGGGATTTGTCGAATCTGGTCGTGGATCGGCGCTGGACCATCCAAGGAGACGATGACTTCGTCGGTGAGGCTGCAGACGTGTTCGGCCTTCGCTTTCAACAGCAAGCCCGTCGAAAGAACGGTAATTTTCAAGCCTCGTTCCTTGAGCAAGGCACAAAACTCGAAAAATTTGGGGTGCATCATCGCTTCGCCCCCAGTCATCACGATCCAGCGGGTGTCCAGCCGCTTGAACGAGTCGAGCAAGCTGTCCAAGACCTTGCGGGACATGCTGGTCGCCTTATCGTTGCCCTTCCAAATATCGCACATGATGCATCTGCAATTGCAGGCGCTGTGCGGTTCCAGGATCGCAATTGGCATGCTGTAAATTTTATGGGTCTGCAGACTGAGATAGCGTTTGGCAGTGGATAAAAGCGTCATGCGAGCCTCGAATGAGCGTCGGCCACATCTTACCTACTCCGCAGAGACGTGTCAAATGCGGGAAAAGTCGATGGGATATCAAGCAGGCAATCCAAGTGGCGGAAACCCTCACGCCACCGGCCCAGACCGCTATTCGCCGCGACCGAGAGGAACCGGCAAAAAAATTCAAAATAAATCGACCCCGAAATTAAAAAAGCTCCCGTTACCAACGCGAGACACGGGGGGATTCGCATCGATAACGGGAGCGTTCGCTCTTGAAGTAGCATTCACTAACAAGTCCGGCAAGGAGACCAATCCTCGGACTCGAAGTTTACAAAAGCAGTGGGTGGCGGAATGTGGGGGACGCATTCCGCGCTCTTCCCTAGCAAGGGTGGGGACCTCGACTTGCGGGAGGTTCAGGCCCGGCGGCGACCGGCGAAAGAAACGGGTTTGGGCCGCCAGGGTAGTGAGTATGGAACCTCGCTCCCTTCGACTGGCAACCGCCGTGCCTGACTGAAGCCATTCTAAGGGCGCGCGTCGCTTTTGAAAAATGGATTGTCTTGATCGATGCCATAAGGAACATTTATGATTCAATTCCAGATTACCGACCCGGAGGCACCGCGTCATGGACTTTAGTTTGCACGAGCTCCGAGCTTTTATCGAGGTTGCCGAACAGGGCAACATCTCGTCCGCAGCCCGCCAGATTGGCCTGACCCAGCCGGCACTGAGCTTTTCCATTAAAAAGATGGAGGACGCCTTGGGTGTCGACCTGTTTCTGCGCAGCAAGAAGGGCGTGCACCTGACCCGCGCCGGCGAGACGCTCTTGCTCCGTTCCCGCGACCTGATGCGCTCGTTTCAACAGCTCAAGGACGCGATCAACGCCAATGAGCAAGAGGTGCGCGGCATCTACACCTTGGGCGTGCACGGTACGATCGCCACCTACATCCTGCCGCGCTTTTACCCAGGGCTGCTAACGGAAAACCCCGATGTCGAGCTGCGCCTCGTCCACGACCTCAGCCGCAACATCGCCGACGGCGTGATTCGCTTCAAGACGGATTTTGGCATCGTCGTCGACCCACCCAAGCATCCGGACCTGGTGATCGTGCCGCTCTACAGGGACGAGTTCAAGTTCTGGGTCTGCGACCAGCCCAGCGCCCTGGCCGATTGCTCCAAGCCCCACGGCCTGGTCGCCTGCAATCCCCAGCTGTTGCGCACCGCTACCCTGATGCGCGAAGCGACCCGAACCGGCCTCGTCCACGGCAACGCCAGGGTCCTGCACACCAGTGAGCTGGAGCTGATCGCCCATCTGGTCGCCGGCGGCCACGCGGCCGGCGTGCTGCCTGCGACGATCGCCAAGGGCCGACCGGGACCGCCGCTCGTAGGCATGCGCGATTCGCCGGTCTTCCGCGACCTGATCTGCCTGATCTACCGCCACGACACCGTGCTCTCCAAAGCGGCTGGCGTCATCCGCGACTACATCGTCGGGCACCTGCGCGGAGAAAATCCGCCAGGTCTCTGAGCCGAATCCATTTTGCCGCACCGATTCGAGCCCTCCTTGCGTACAATGAACGGAACGCGATCAAGCAGAGAAGACGGCCCATGGCCATCCCAGGAGTGACGTGCATGTTTGAAAAGCGCTGGTTTCGCAACGCGATCATCGCCGCCATCGTCTTGCTGGCGCTTTACCTGCTCTACGCCACTAGCTCGGTCTTGGCACCGGTCTTCATCGCCCTCGCCATCGCCTACGTACTCGACCCCGTGATCGACCGCTTCGAGCGCTGGAACATTTCCCGCAGCTGGGGGATCATGCTGCTCTGCCTATTGATGGTCGCCGTCTTGACCGGCTTGAGTCTCTACCTGGTGCCGCTGCTGCTGCACCAACTCCACGCTCTGGCCGACGCCCTGCCCGGCTACTGGGAGCGCGCTTCCGCCAGCTTCAAGCCCTACCTGCAGGAGTACATGCAGACCCATCCGCAGGAGATCGAGGACGCCAAGAACTCGATCCTGCTCTGGCTCAAAGAGAACGCGGCCATGCTCTCGCGCAGCCTGCTGGCCGGCCTGGCGACCTCGTTCAAATCGATTGGCAACTTCATCGGCAACCTACTGGGTCTGGTGATTATCCCCGTCTTCGCCTTCTACCTGCTGCGCGACTTTGATCTCTTGACCGGCAGCGCGGTCCGCCTGATCCCGCTCAAGCACCGCGCCTGGGTCCTGGATCTGGTCGGCGAGCTCAACACGACGATGCGCAACTTCATCAAGGGCCAGTTACTGGTGGCGCTGATGCTGTCACTGATCTATACGATCGGCCTGTGGATTTGCGGCTGTCCTGGCTTCCTGTTGATCGGGGTCATCGCCGGTTTCGCCAACCTGATTCCCTACCTGGGCCTCGCTCTAGGCCTGGCGCCGGCCTTGCTGCTGACCTATCTCAGCGGTAACCCGACCTGGCAGATCGTCGGCGCCGGGCTGACGTTTATTGTCGGCCAGATGCTCGAGGGCATGGTCATCACGCCCAAGGTCGTGGGCGAGTCGGTCGGCCTGCACCCCGCCGTGGTGCTGATCGGTTTGACCCTGGGCGGCACTTATTTTGGCTTCATTGGCATGATCCTGGCCCTGCCGGGTACCGCTGTACTGATGGTGCTGGTGCGCCGCGCTCAGGGCCTCTATATCGACTCGGTGCTCTACCACGACGGCCAGCCGGAGACCTCCGAGGCCGATCCCTCAGACGCGGATGCGACGGCGGAGGTCGGCCCACAAAGCCCGCCCTCCCAGCAGGCAACCAGCCGCCGGCGCCGCAAACGCCGCTGAGCGGCTTGGCTTTGAGGGAAAATGGCGTTACACTCGGACCCGACCGCTCACCACGACACTTCCTGGAGCAGCCAATGAAACGCAATGTTCAGCTCTTGATCATCGACCCCCAGAACGACTTTTGCGATCTCCCCTCGTCATGGCGTCCCAAAGACCCTGTCAATGGCAGCGAGATCGCCCCGAGCTTGGCGGTCAGCGGCGCCCACGGCGACATGTGCCGGTTGGCAGAGTTGGTCCAGGCTGGCGCGCATGGCCTCAGCGAGATCACGGTCACACTCGACTCGCACCACAGGGTCGACATCGCCCACCCGCCGTTCTGGTGCACGGGCGAGGGCGCAACGGTGGCGCCGTTTACCCAGATCACGGCGGGCCAGGTGCGGGCTGGCCTGTACAGGCCGCGCGATCCCCAGGCCCTTCCCAGAGCACTGGCCTACCTGGACGAACTCGAGACCCGCGGCCGCTACACCCTGATGGTCTGGCCGGTCCACTGCGAGATTGGCGGTTTCGGCCACAATCTCCACACTGCCGTCAAACACGCTTGCAACACCTGGGAGGAGCGCCTGCTGCGCACGGTCCACTACGTCAACAAGGGCAGCAATCCCTGGACCGAGCACTACAGCGCGCTGATGGCGGAGGTTCCCGACGCGGACGACGCCGACACCCAGCTCAACCACGACCTGCTGGCACGCCTCGATCGGGCGGACCTGCTGTTGATCGCGGGCGAGGCCAGCAGCCACTGCGTGCGGGCGACGACGGAACACCTGGCCGATCACCTGCCCTCCGGCCACCTGGAGCGGCTGTACCTGCTGACCGACTGCATGAGCCCGGTGGGCGGCTTCGAGGCCCAGGCGGATGCCTTCCTCGAGGCGATGAAAGCGCGCGGCCTGAACCTGATCGACAGCGCCGCGGCAGCCGCCCTGCTGCGCGAAAATAGCTAAAGGAAGGGACATGACCCACGTCATTCACAGTCTTCTCGAAACCGACCTCTACAAGTTCACGATGTGGCAGGCGATGCTCCACAGCCACCCCGCGACCCTGGCTGAGTACCGCTTCGTCTGCCGCAACCGCAGTGCCTTCCCGCTGGCCGAGCTGATCGACGAGGTCGCGGCCGAGCTGGAGCATCTCTGCACCCTCAGTTTTAAGCCCGACGAACTGGCCTTCCTCGGCGGCCTGCGCTTCATCAAACCCGATTTCGTCGACTACCTGCGCATCTTCCGCTTCCAGCGCGACTTCCTGGAGCTGCGCGCCGACGGCCCGACCCTCGAAATCACCGCCCGCGGCCCCCAGGTCCACATCATGGGCTTCGAGATCTACGTCCTGGCGATCGTCAACGAACTCTACTTCCGCCGCTTCGATCAGGCCGCGGCCCTGGCCGAGGGCCGGCGCCGGCTGGACCTCAAGATTGCGACGCTGCGCAACTTTGCCAACGAGCCCGCCCTGGCCTTTCCCTTCGAGTTCTTCGACTTCGGCCTGCGCCGTCGCTTCAGCGGGGCCTGGCATCGCGAAGTCGTCGAGCGCCTAGCCCGCGAACTGCCGGACCTGTTCCGCGGCACCTCTAACGTGCTGCTCGCCAAGGAGTTGAACCTGGTTCCGATCGGCACCATGGCCCATGAGTACCTACAGACCTTCCAGGCGCTGGGCGTGCGCCTGCGCGACTTCCAAAAGGCCGCGCTCGAGGCCTGGGTCCAGGAGTACCGGGGCGACCTGGGCGTGGCCCTGACCGACGTCGTCGGCATGGACGCCTTTCTGGCCGACTTCGACCTCTATTTCGCCAAACTCTTCGACGGTCTGCGCCATGACTCCGGCGACCCCATCGTCTGGGGGGAAAAGGCGCTGGCCCACTACGCCAAACTGCACATCCCACTCCAGGGCAAACGCCTGGTCTTCTCCGACGGACTCGACATCGCCACGGCGCTGGCGATCTATCGCCATTTTGCCAACCGCATCCGCGTCGCTTTTGGCATCGGCACCCACCTCAGCAACGACGTCGGCCTGACGCCACTCAACATCGTCATGAAGCTGACCGGCGCCAACGGCCAGTCAGTCGCCAAGCTCTCGGACTCGCCCGGCAAAACGCTCTGCGGCGATGAGACTTTTCTGGCCTATCTGCGCCAAGTCTTTTCAGTGCCCCAGCCCTGAGCCGCGTAAAATTTCCTGCACCTCAGCGAGTCCGGTCCGCGTCTAGTATTCTGCGCCTGGCGCCGATAAGTGTCATCGGGGTCTTGATCTGATTGAGCTTAGGGCGCTGAAAGATGAAGAAAATTTCGCACCCGGACAACCCCCGCGATTCTGATCGCGTATACCCCTGGGGCGAGTTACCCATCAGTGTTTGGAGAGAGGAGCGTGGTCTTGAAATCTTCGGTGTACGGGAATCATGTCTGCAAGAGCTTGCTGCTATTGGCGCTGTCCCTGGTCCTGGCGGCCTGTGGCAAAAGCGAAGCACAACCTGGTGGTCCGGCCAACGCTGGCCCTGACGCGGCCGCGCCACAAAAGCCCGAACCGGTTGCGGTCAAACGGGTCACCTTTGGCGACGCCAAGTCGATTTTTTCCACGACCGCGACACTCGAAGCCGAGCAGCGCGCCGATGTCGTCTCCCGCACGACCGGAGTTGTGCGCCGCATCGAGGTCGAGGAGGGCGACATGGTCAAGAAGGACCAGGTCCTGCTGACGCTGGAGGACGAGAACCAGAAACTGCAGCTGAAGATGGCCCAGATCAAGGTCCAGAACCTGCAGAAGGAATACCAGCGCCTGAAACCGGTCCACGAACAGGGCATTCTCTCGGCTCAGGAGTTCGAGGCCCTGGAAAGCCGCATTGAGGAAGCCCAGGCCTCGGTCGAGTTGGCGGAGCTCAACCTCTCTTACACCGTCGTGCGCGCGCCCTTCAGCGGCAGCCTGACCCGCCGCTACCTGGACCAGGGCGCGGCCGTCCAACCCAACGCGGCCCTGTTCCAGATCATGGACACCAGCCCGCTGCTGGCGCGCATCCACATCCCCGCCAACCGCATGGGCTCGGTCCACAGCGGACAGTCCGTCGTGCTCACCTTGGACAGCAGCGCCAGCGAACTGGTCGGCAAGCTGAGCCTGGTCAGCCCCATCGTCGACGCCTCCGCCGGCACGGTCAAGGTCACGGCCGAGATCGCCAACTATCCGGCCGGCACCAGGCCCGGTGACTTCGTGCAAGTCAATGTCGTCACCGAATCCCACGCCAACGCGATGCTGGTCGACACGGTCGCGGTCTTCGAGGACAAGGGCGAGCAGGTGCTCTACATCGTCGTCGATGGCAAGGCCGTGCGCAAGGTCGTCAAGGTCGGCTTCGTCGAACGGGGCGTGACGGAGATTCTCGCCGGCATCGACGGCAGCGAGTGGATCGTCGTCAAGGGTCAGCGCAACCTGCGCGACGGCGCCGCCGTGGACGTGTTGGAAGGCGCCTCCGCCGACGCCACCGCAGCGCTCTCCCCCGGAACCGCGGGGGTCACCCTTTGATCACGGCGATCGTTCAAACGGCGGTGCGCCGCCCGGTCACGATGTTGATGTTGGCCCTGGCGGTCGTCGCCTTTGGCGCCGTCGGCTTCTCGCGCCTCTCGCTGAACCTCCTGCCCGACATCAGCTACCCCAGCCTGACCGTGCAGGTCGACTACCCCAACGCCGCGCCCGGCGAGGTCGAGAACCTGATCACCAAGCCGGTCGAAGAGGTAGTCGGCGTCCTGCGCGGGCTCAAGGAGATGACCTCCGTCTCGCGGGCAGGCATCTCCGAGGTCACGCTCGAGTTCGACTGGGGCGCCGACATGGACACGCTGTCCATGGACGTGCGCGAAAAACTGGACCGCCTGGTCCTGCCCGATGAAGCGGAAAAGCCGGTCGTGCTGCGCTTCGACCCGGCCATGGACCCGATCCTGCGGATCGCGCTCTCGGGTGACGACAACCTGACGATGCTGCGCTACGTAGCCGAAGAAAAACTGAAGGACGAACTGGAAAAGCTCGAGGGCGTGGCCGCGGCCCAGGTCAAGGGCGGCGAGGAAGAGGAAATCCACGTCAATCTTGAACAGGGCAAGGTCGCGGCCATGGGCATCACGCCCGAGGACCTGGCGCGGGCGCTGTCGGCCAGCAACATCAACCGCCCCGGTGGTTCGCTCAAGAGCGCGGAATCCAACTATTTGGTGCGCACCCTCAACGAATATGACTCGGTCCGCGAAATTGGCGAGATCACGATCACGCCAGCCGGCAAGCCGCCGGTGCGCCTGGCCGACGTGGCCCAGGTCGTGCGCGGCACCAAGGACCGTGAGGAAATCACCCGAGTCGGCAAGAAAGAGTGCGTCATCATCGAAGTCTTCAAGGAGGGCGACGCCAATACCGTCAAGGTCGCCGACGAGGTCCGCAAGTCCCTGGACGACCTGCCTCTGTTGCTGGCGCCCGGCATGAAGCTGGACGTCCTCTTCGACCAATCGCGCTTCATCCGCGGCGCCATCGACGAAGTCCGCGATGCCCTGATTCAGGGCGGCCTGCTGGCGATTCTGGTGCTGTTCCTGTTCCTGCGCGACATGCGTTCAACCCTGATCATCGCCACCTCGATCCCGCTCTCGGTGATCGCCACCTTCGTGCTGATGTACCTGCTCGACGTCTCGCTCAACATCATGTCGCTCGGCGGCCTGACCTTGGGGATCGGCATGCTGGTCGACTGTTCAATCGTCGTGCTCGAGGCCATCGCCCGCAAGCGCGAGGAGGGCCTTTCCCGCGCGCGCGCCGCCATCGACGGCACCGCCGAGGTCGGCGCGGCCGTAATCGCCTCGGTCTTGACCACCGTCGCCGTCTTTTTCCCGATCGTCTTTGTGGAAGGCATCGCCGGCCAGCTGTTCCGCGATCAGTCGCTAACCGTGACCTTCTCGCTGCTGGCCTCGCTGGTCGTCTCCCTGACCTTGATCCCCATGCTCTACGCCCTTGGCCGCAACCGCAGTGGCAAGCTCGCCAACCTCGTCGACGACGGCAGCAAGATCCCGCTGGGCTGGCTGGGCCGCCTCTACATGCGCCTGCTGGACGGCGCGCTGCGGGTCAAGTACCTGACTCTGATCGCGGCGATGGCCATCTTTGGCGCCAGCATGATGCTCGTCCCCAAACTGCGCCAGGAACTGATCCCGGCCCTGACGGAGGGCGAGTTCTACTTCGAGGTCAGCCTGCCCGAGGGCACCTCGCTGCCGACCACCAACGCCACCCTCGCCCAAATGGAGGACATCGCCCTGGCCGACGCCGACGTGGCCGCCGTCTACACCACTGTCGGCTCGCGCACGGTTTCCGGCGGCATGTCGCTCAAGAACAAGGACGAGAATCTGGGCCAAATCAATATCGTCCTGAAAAACCGCGCCGACGAGATGCTCGAGCACGCCGTCGCCGACCGCCTGCGCGCCGCCTACGACAAAATCCCAAGTCTCGAGGCCAAGCTCGGCCGCGCCTCGTTCTTCAGCCTCAAGACCCCGGTCGAGTTGTTGTTCTACAGCGAGGACCTGGATACGCTCAAGAGCTACAGCCTGGCGCTCAAACCGAAAATCGCGGAGATCGCCGGCGTCGTCGACGTGCGCGCCAGCCTCGAGAGCGGCAACCCCGAACTGAACGTCGTCTTTGACCGTGACCGCTTAGCCAAACAAGGTCTCTCCATCGGCCAGGTCGCTAGCACCCTCCACGATCGCGTCAACGGCAGGGTCGTCAGCCAGTTCAAGGAACTGGACCGCCTCATCGACATCCGCCTGCGCAACCAGGAAACCGACCGCGACAGCGTGACCGATATCCAAAACATCGTCGTCGCCTCCGTCGACGGCCAACCCGTGACCCTCAAGGCCGTCGCCTCGCTGGAACCGGCCCGTGGCCCATCCGAGATCCACCGCATCCGCCAGAGTCGGGTCGCCATCATCTCCGCCGACGTCTCCGGTCGCGCGCTCGCCGACGTCATGGGCGAGATCGACGTCGCCATCGCCGCCTCCGGCAAGCCCGCCAGCATCGAGTACGCGCCCGGCGGCCAGAACAAGGAGATGGGCGAGTCCTTCGACAGCATGATCTTCATGCTTGTACTCGCGATCTTCCTCGTCTATCTCGTCATGGCCGCCACCTTCGAGAACCTGGTCCACCCGATCCTGATCCTGGCCACGATCCCCCTGGCCGGTGTCGGCGTCGTGCTCGGCCTCTATTTCGGCGGTTTCGCCATCTCCGTGATCGCCCTGATCGGCGTGATCCTCCTGGCCGGGATCGTCGTCAACAACGCCATCGTCCTGGTCGACGCCATCAACCGCTACCGCCGCGAGGGCAAGGACCAACTGGAGGCCGTGCGCATGGCTTGTAGTCTGCGCCTGCGCCCGATCCTGATGACGACCCTGACCACCGTGCTCGGCCTGCTGCCCATGGCGCTGGGCTTCGGCGAGGGCGCCGAACTGCGCCAGCCCTTGGCCGTCACCGTCTCCTACGGTCTGGTTCTCTCGACCCTGCTGACCCTGGTCGTGATCCCCGCGCTCTACCTCGTCGTGCCAACCCGCATCCGCACCGAGGCCGAGGAACGGGCCCTCGAGCAGGACATCGAAACCGCTCACGCCCTCGAGGCCAGCCTGCTCGAGGATGCCCGGGAGACGCTGTCATGACCCTGCCCGAACTCGCCATTCGCCGCCCTATCAGCACCCTGGTGATGCTGGTCACGATCATCCTGGTCGGCGCCATTGCCCTCAGCCGCCTGCCTCTGGCCTTCATGCCGCCGATGGAGGAGCGCCAGGTCTTCGTGATCGTGACCTATCCCAACGCCTCGCCCAAAACGATCGAGCGCATGATCGCGCGACCGCTCGAAGAGCACCTCAGCTCGATCCAGGGCTTAGAAGACATGACCAGCAACTGCGACAACAATGGCGGCAGGGTCAGGCTTGAATTCAACTGGGACGTCGACATGGGCGTCGTCCGCGCGGAGATTCGCGAGCGCATCGACCGCGCCCGCGCCGAACTGCCCGAGGACATCGAGCGCATTCAGCTGGCCACCAACTGGAACCCACGAGAGACCGGCGAGACCATCATCGAGGGCCGCATCTCTTCCGGCCGCGACCTCAGCAAAGACTATAACCTGCTCGAGCGCAAGATCATCAAGCCGCTCGAGCGCATCGACGGCGTCGCCTCCGTCTCCCTGGACGGCGTCAACCCGCGCGAGGTCAAGGTCAACCTGCGCATGGACGACCTGCTGCGCCACCACATCACGGCCGCGGAAGTGACCGCCGCGCTGCGCGCCAACAACGAGGACAAGAGCCTGGGCATCGTCCATACCGTCGACCAGCAGTTCATGCTGCGCGCCGTCGGCGCCTTCAGCGAGATCGAGGAGATCAAACGCCTGCCCCTGCCAGGCTCTGGTCTGCACCTGGAGGACGTCGCTGAAGTCACCTACAAGGAGCCGCCGCTCGAATACGGCCGCCACCTCGACGGCAAGTTCGCCGTCGGCGTCAGCGTCGCTCAAGAGAGCAATGCCAACACCGTCGAGGTCAGCCGCCTGGTGCGCGAGCGCATTGAGGCCATGCAATACGATCCCGAGCTGGAGGGCATCAACTTTCTCGTCTGGACCGACCAGGGCCGCGAAATCCTGAGCACCATCGGCGACCTCGAACAAACCGGCATCCTCGGTGGCCTGCTGGCCTCGATCATCCTGCTCCTGTTCCTGCGCCGCTTCTCGACCACGTTAATCGCCGTGGCCTCGATCCCCTTCTCGCTGATCGTCGCCTGTGGCGTCATCTGGGCTCAGGGCAAAAGCCTCAACACCCTCTCGCTGCTAGGCCTGATCGTCGGCATCGGCATGCTCGTCGACAACGCCGTCGTCGTCATGGAGAACATCGATCGCTTCCAGCGCAAGGGCCACCGGGCGCGGGTCGCGGCCCTGCTCGGCTCGCGCGAGGTCGCCGTGGCGATCTTCGCGGCGACCATGACCTCGGTGATCGTCTTCCTGCCGATCTTCTTCAGCAAACCCTCGAAGATGAACATCATCCTCAACGAGCTGGCGATGACGATTGCCACCACCCTGCTGGCCTCGCTGTTCGTCAGCCAGACCCTGATCCCCCTGGCGGCCGGCTACCTGACCGAGAGCAAGCAGCGCGGTAGCGACCGCGCCATGAACTTCCTGCGCCAGCACTACCAGCGCCTGATGGCCTTGATGCTGCGTCGTCGCTGGTTCGCCCCCATCCTCGGCCTCGTCGTCACGGCCTCCGCCTACTTTCCCTACCAGTACATCGACGTCAACTTCAGCTCCAACGAGAGCGAGATGTTCGTCGGCCTTGACTACAGTTTCTCCGAAGACCTGCCCCTCGAGCGCAAGGAAGCGATCGTCACCCAGGTCGAGCAGATCCTCGAGCCCTATCGGGCGCAATGGAACGTCAAGAGCGTCTACAGCTGGTACAGCGAGCGCCATAGCATGACCCGGCTCTACATGCAGGACGGCCATACCGACGAAGGCGAGATGAACGAGGTGCGCAAGCTGCTGCCCGAGATGCTGCCCCGCATCCCCGGCGTCTCGCTCCAGGTTCAGACCGGCGGCAACCGCTGGCAGCGCAATTCCGGGAAACGCATCGCCTTCCAGTTGCAGGGCTCCGACACGGAAACGCTGGCGCGCCTGGCCGAACAGGCCAAGGACTACTTCATCGACACGCCCGGCCTTTTCGACGTCTATTCCGACGGCGATGGCGGTGCCTCCGAACTTCACGCCCGCATCGACCGCGACCGCGCTCGTGCCTACAATATCGACATCAGCCAGCCCGCCCAGGCCGTCGAACTGACCTTTCGCGGTCGCCAATTGCCGCGCTACAAGGATCCCGAGGGCGAAGTCGAGATGCGCCTGACCCTCGACGAGCGCGAGGACGAAACCGTCGACCAACTCAAGAACCTGCCCCTCGTCAGCGCGGGTGGCGCCACTGTCCCGCTCGAAGCCGTCTCCAGCTTCGCCGTGCTGAAAGGACCGGAAAACATCCAGCGCGAGAATCGCGCGACCTCCGTATGGGTCGGCGGCCGCTACGAGACCGGCACCAAGGAAGAGTACCGCGATGCGCTGATGGCCAAACTCCAGACCATGCCCCTGCCCTACGGCTACCGCTGGAACTTCGATACCGGCATGGAGGAGGAAAAAGCCAGCCAAAGCGAGTTCATGGTCAACCTGGCGCTGGCGCTGCTGCTGATCTTCGCCGTGCTGGCCGCCCTCTTCGAATCCGTGCTCCAGGCCCTGGCGCTGCTGTCCTCGCTGCCCCTGGCCCTGGCCGGCGCGCTCTGGACCCTCTACGCCTTTGGCGTCGACATGGACCAACCGGCCGCCATCGGTCTACTGTTGCTGCTCGGCACCGTCGTCAATAACGGCATCGTCATGACCGAACACATCAACGGCTACCGCCGCCAGGGCCTCGACCGCCGCACCGCGATCCTGCGCGGCGCGCCCGAACGCCTGCGCGCCGTCATCATCACCGCCCTGACCACCCTCTTCGGCCTGGTCCCGATCGTGATCCAGAAACCCTCCCTGGCCGGCGTCTATTACTATTCCATGGCTTTCGTCATCATGGGCGGTCTGATCATCTCGACCCTGCTGACCCTGGTCCTGTTGCCCACCATGATCACCCTGATCGAAGATGGCTGGGCTTGGATCAAGCGCCATTTCAACCGCCTACGCCCGCCAGTGACCGAGGTCGAACTGATCGCTCCCAATTAGATCTCAGTCATAATGGTCTCGCGAGGTACAAGCATCAAGGATCAAGAGCCCAGAGGGCCAGGATCAGTGCGGTAAGCCAGCCAGCTTGCCACA
This sequence comes from uncultured Holophagae bacterium, assembly GCA_964423555.1. Classification (GTDB taxonomy): domain Bacteria; phylum Acidobacteriota; class Holophagae; order Acanthopleuribacterales; family Acanthopleuribacteraceae; genus CAYRFM01. Next base: position 78,535 of record CAYRFM010000021.1, read on the forward strand.
GCCGCAGGGAACACGACTGACCCGCGGAGCCAGGATCAGTGCGGTAAGCCGCCGGCTTGCCTTCCCGATAGGGAACACGACTGACCCGCGGAGCCAGGATGAGTGCAGTAAGTCCAGGCGCCCCCGCCGACGCCTTCGCGATAGGGAACGCGTATCGCCCGCGGAGCCGAGCGAGGGATGCGGACATCCCTGCATGCCTTGCGACAAAAAAAAAGCCCGGATCCACGGACCTCACAGGAGGAGGGGCCTCGTCGAGGCATGGTCCGGGACCCGAGCTTCATCTTGGAGAAACCGAGAAATGTTCCGCAACTTTCTCAGCCACCTCTTAGGTGTAAGCTCACTATACGCCCCCATCGCCGCGAAAACTGGGTGCCAGATCACATATCGCCCCACTGCCGCTGCCATTGTGCAAAATCGTGATCCCGCTCATATTTTTGTCGGCTAGCTCATTTGCCAGCACCGCCGCCCGCATCTTTGGCAGTTAGACGAAGCTTTGGGTTATAATGGCTGACAGCAGTAACAAATTGGGTCGCAAGGGGTTTCAATGGCAATTCACGGGAGGCTGGTTTGGCGACTGTTGGTGCTCCTTTTAGCCTTCGGTAGCTGCCTCGCCCAAAAGCGCCACATGCACTTCAACCGTCTCAGCATCTACGATGGGCTCTCCCAGAGCACCATCAACGCCATCGCCCAGGACAGTTACGGGTTTGTCTGGTTCGCCACCCAGGAGGGCCTGAACCGCTACGACGGCTACCAGTTTGTCGTCTATGGCAACCAAGCGGGCAAGGACAACAGCCTGGCCTCCGATTTCATCTCGGCGCTGATCACCGACCCAGCAGGCACCTTTTGGGCTGTGTCCCACGAGGGTGTGCTCCACAAATACGATGCCGCGAAAGACAGTTTCACTCGGTTCACCTTGCAGCCCGACAGCATCAATTCGCCGCCCAACACCATCGCCATCGCCGCGCAGAACCATTTCCTCTGGATCGGACTCGGCGGCAAGGCCCTGGTCCGCTTCAACACCGAGGACAACAGCATCCGTGAATACACGGTGGAAAATGGCAAAATGGAGAGCAACACTATCGGCGCACTCTACACGGACCGTCGCGGCGTTCTCTGGCTCGGCAACCGCAAGGGCCTGTATCGCTACGACGCCGACCGCGACAGTTTGACGGCCATGCCCCACCCCGGCGATCACGACGCCAGCGTCGGACACCAGGGCGTCCATGCGCTCCACGAGGATCGCTTGGGTCGGCTTTGGGCCTACACTTACGCCGGTCTGGACATGCTCGATGCGGATCGGCGCTCCTGGCAAGAAGTCCTGAAAGGCTCCTTCGACAGCCTGGCCGGCCGCACGGCCTCCGTCGTCACCATGGCATCCGACGAACATTCGCTCTGGTTGGGCGGCAACCAGGGCCTGTTTCGCATGGAGTTGGATACCTCCCAACTGGAACTGTTCACCAACGATCAGGGTTCAGCCGACAGCCTCAGCAATACCCAGATCCAGAGCCTCCTGCTCGACAGCGACCGCGTGCTCTGGATCGGCACCGGCAGTGGCCTGAATTTTACGGACCGCACATCCGACAATTTCGTCCACATCAAGACTGAAAACGATCAACAGCATGCCATCGCCAACGACACGATCTGGTCGCTCTACGAGGACACGCGCGGCCAGCTCTGGGTCGGCCACGATGCCGGACTGGACCGCATTGACCGCACCACGGGCAAGGTCGATCACTTCAGCCACGACCCCAAAAAGCCGGGCAGCGTGATTGCCAGCTCAATTCTCGCGATCACCCAATCCCGCGATGGCAGCATGTGGTACGCCGGTCAGGATGGCCTGGCTCATTTCACCGACACGCCCAACGAATCGACCCACTATCGCCATATCGCCACCGACCCGACCAGCCTGATCGACGATATCTGTTTTAACTTGATGGAGGACCGCGGCGGCACCCTTTGGGTCGCGGGCGCCAAGGGCCTCAACCGCCTCATCGATCCGACCAAGGGCATTTTCCAGCGCTACCTTCCGGACACCACCAGGCCCGACGCCCTGCAGACCGACCAACTCTATTATCTCTACGAAGACCGGGCGGAAAATCTCTGGATCGGCGCCTTTGAGGGCGTCAGCCGCCTGGATCCGGGTCGCAACCACTTCACCTACTTCGCGCCCGACCCCCACCGCGCCGACAAGCTCACCCCAGGCACCACCTACGCCATTCGCCAGGATCGCCGCGACCGGATCTGGATCGGCACCAGCGGTGGCCTCAATCTGATGACCGCCGAGGGCTCATTCCGCCGCTTCGGCACGCACGAAGGCCTGCCCAACAAGACCATCAATGCCATCCTCGAAGATAACCAGGGCTACCTTTGGATCTCCACCAATCGCGGCCTGGCCCGCATGGACCCCAAGGACTTCAGCTTCACCTGTTTCGATGTTTACAACGGACTGCAGAGCAACGAGTTCAACACCTGTGCGGCCTTCGAAAGCCCCAACACCGGCGAGCTCTTTTTCGGTGGCATCAACGGCTTCAACGTTTTCTTTCCCGATCGCATCCGCACCAATCCCATCCCGCCAAGGGTCCTGGTCACCGGCCTGCGCGTTTTCAATCAGACCGTCCAAGCTGATTTCACCAATCCCAAAGCCCTGCTCAAGCGCCCCATCTATCTCGAGCGCAACCTCACCTTCGACTACCACCACAAGGTCTTTACCCTCGAATTGGCGGCACTCCACTTCGCCCACCCCAGCGGCAATCGCTTCGCCTACAAGCTCGAAGGCTTTCACGACGACTGGGTCCCCGCCGACGCCAGTCAGCGCTTCGTCACCTTTACCAACCTCTCCCCTGGCGCTTACACGCTGACCGTCAAGGCCGCCAACTCCGACGGTCTCTGGAGCGAGCCCGTCGAGGCCCTGCACATCCGCGTCTTGCCGCCGCCGTGGCGTTCCTGGTGGGCCTACACGATTTACCTGCTCACCCTGCTCCTGCTGATCGCCAGCTATCTCCGCTACCAGAACAATAAGTTGGCATCCGAACGCGCCCACAACGAGCAACTGCGCCAGCTGGACCGCATGAAAGACGATTTTCTGGCCAACACCAGCCACGAGTTGCGCACGCCGCTCAACGGCATCATCGGCATCGCCGAGAGCTTGCTGGCCGGCGCCGCCGGTGAAACCAACGAGAAGATGGCCGGCAACCTCGGCATGATCGTCGCCAGCGGCCGCCGCCTCGCCAGTCTCGTCAACGATCTCTTGGACTTCTCCAAGATCCGCAGCCACAGCCTGCGCCTGCACCGCAAGCCCGTCGATATCGCGACCCTCGTCGACGTCATCTTTTCCCTGACCCAGCCCTTGGTCGGCAACCGCAACCTACGTCTGATCAATGCCCTTCCTCCCGAAACGCCGCTCGTCGACGGCGACGAGGACCGCCTTCAGCAGATCCTCCACAACCTCGTCGGCAATGCCGTCAAGTTCACCGAGACCGGGCATATCCGCATTCACGGCAGGGTCGAGGAGAAACAGCTCAAGATCGCCATTGAGGACACCGGCATCGGCATCCCCGCCGACCAGTTCGACCGCATCTTCGAGTCTTTCGAACAGGTCGATGGCTCCTCCGTCCGCCAAGTTGGCGGAACCGGACTGGGTCTGGCGATCACCCGCCAACTGGTCGAACTCCACGGCGGCACGATCAGTGTGAGCTCCGAGCTGGGCGTCGGCTCGACCTTCACCTTCAGCTTGCCGCTCGCGGGCCTCGAGGCGCCGTCAGCCGAGCGTCGCTCGCCCGTCAAACCTGCCAGCTCCAAATCCCACACCAAGCCACTCACGCCCCTGCCCGTCGTCACCAGTTCCGAGGGCCGCTTCCGCATCCTGATCGTCGACGACGAGGCCGTCAACCGCCAGGTGCTCGTCAATCACTTGGGCCTACAAGGCTACACCATCGCGGAGGTTTTCGACGGCCAGGAAGCGCTGCGCATCCTCGAGAAACAAACCTTCGATCTGGTTCTGCTAGACGTGATGATGCCCCATATCAATGGCTACGAAGTCTGCCGTCGCATTCGGGAAAAGCACACGCTCCACGAGTTGCCCGTCATTTTCCTGACGGCCAAGAGCCAGTCAACCGATCTCTCCACGGGGTTCAATTCCGGTGCCAACGACTTCCTCGTCAAGCCGATCGAACGGGAGGAGCTGCTCTCCCGCGTGATGGCGCAATTGACCCTGCTCGAGGGTCACCGCAATCTCGAGAACCGGGTCGAGGAGCGCACCCGCGAGCTCAAGATGGCCTACAAAACCCTGGAGGACATGAGCCTGACCGACCCGCTGACGGGTCTGCGCAACCGCCGCTATGTGCTCAAAAACATCGATTCCGATGTCGCCCAGACGACCCGAGCCTATCTCAACTGGCTGGAGGCTGGACAGTCACAGGCACCGCCCCGCGAGCAGGACATGGTCTTCTTCCTCGTCGATATGGACCATTTCAAATCCGTCAACGACACCTATGGCCACGCCGCTGGCGACGAGGTCCTGATCCAACTGAAGATGTTGCTGGAACGGGCCTTCCGCGCTTCCGACTACCTGGTCCGCTGGGGCGGTGAGGAGTTCCTGATCGTCGCCCGTTTCACGACCCGTGAGTCGGCGGCCATCATGGCCGAGCGCCTGCGCGCCATGGTCGCCGCCCACGCCTTCGACATCGGTGGCGGCCAACGCATCCACCGCACCTGCTCGATCGGCTTCGCCGCCTACCCGTTCTTGGAAGTCCAACCGCGTTTGATGAGCTGGTCCCAGGTCATCGACCTCGCCGACCTGGCCCTCTACGCCGTCAAACGCAGCAATCGAAACGCCTGGGTCGGCATTTTCGGCACGGACAAGACCGACCACCACGACCTGATGCGTCGCATCCTGGCCGACGCGGGCGGCGAAGCGGACGGCGGCCATATTGAGGTGCGGTCCTCGATCGCGGCGGACCAGATCAACTGGAAGAACCGCGATCATTGAGCCGAACGGAATCGTTTGCCCAGCAAAGGCGGCGGACTCAAAGCTTCAACTTGTCTCAAATTCCCACGAAAGCTAAAATCAAAGGTAAATATGGCGACCCAGCTAGCGCTCCCAGCCCTGGCTCGGGTGCTTTTTTTCATTGTCGAGCGGACCATTTGCCGCGCCCGTGAGTTTTCAGGTCATGTTTCCAGGGAGGTGACCATGTTACGCGAGACTAAGTTGGCGACATCCTGTGACCCACAGATGCTGTTCCAGATCCAGCAACTGGGGCAGACCTTGCACTATTTGCCCAACCAGAGCCTGTTCTCGGAGGGTGACGACTCCGACGACATGTACCTCGTCATTCGTGGCGAAATATTCGTCAAGGGTCCCGAAGAGTTCGTCATCGGCGCCGGCGACTTCCTGGGCGAGCTCGGCTTCTTCACTGGCATCGGCCGCACGCGGCCCTGCGAGGTGGGTCCTGAGGGCGCGACCGTCTGGCGGGTCAGGCGCGACCTGCTGTTCGAGGAACACGATATCCGCACCCAGATCCTGCTCTCGCACTTCCTGCTGGCGCTGGCACCGCACATCAATATCCGCCTGCTGACGGTCTCTGGCCGGGAGGTCGATGGCCTGCGCTACAAGTCGAACGAGGACATCATCGAAGTTACCTACGACTGCGATTACCAGCACCGCGCCATCGCCAGCCTCGAGGCGCATCTGCGCGCCCGCAGCGAATGGCAGACCGCCCGCAACGTCTGGGAGTTCGTCTCCTACCTGCCCTTTCGCTTTGGCCACTGGCACACCCGCGCCAGCCAGACGCTCGAGGTCGGCTTCGGCACCACGACCTCCAAGGCCAACCTCCAGGTCGCCCTCTTCCGCGCGCTCGGCATGCAGGCCGGCTACGCCCAGATCCAGGTGCCTGGCAACTTCTACGACCCCTTGATGCCGCCAGGCCTGCGCAAGAACGCCCAAAACGCGCTGCCCATGCCCTACGATTTCTGCGTCGTCAAATTGGATGGCGAGTGGGTCCCCTGCGACGGCACCTTCACCAAGGAGGCCTTGCAACTGTTGGCCCAGGTTGAACCCAAATTCGACGAGCTGATCTGGGCCTCCTTCGACCAGCGCCACGGCTTCTCGCTGTTTCCGGTGCTGCCGCAAAAGCCGCTCATGCGCATCACGGAACGACTGGAGAGCACCGTCCTCAACATCGATCCAGGCAACATGGAAGCCAAGAACATTCTCTTGGACAATGTCCAGGGCGCCATGTACCCCAAGCCGATCTGGATCCCAGCGGCGCGGAACTTGCTGGCATTCAATCCGCGCATGGCCTATCTCAAGGTGCTTGCTAACATCATCGCCGACATCAACCGCTTTCTGCTGATCATCGACAAGGGCGGCCCCAACGATCCCCAAATCCTCACGCTCTAGGCCACCAGACCGGAAGAAAGGTGACAGGCGCGGTTTCAGCGCGACCCAGCCGTGCAACGATTCCGTCACAAACGGTCACCGCGCGAGCCAGCGGAGCAACGCGACTGACAGGCCCGGTTTCAGAGCGACTCAGTCGTGAAACGATTCCGTCACAAACGGTCACCGCGCAAGCCAGCCGCGTTGCGCGACTGCAAGAGCTGTAGCACAAGATGCAATCTTGTGCCGACTGCGGGTGGAAGTGGGACATTGTCCAAGCAATCGTTTCACGTGGGCGCTGTAGCACAAGATGCAATCTTGTGCCGAACGACGGGTGGAAGTTAGGGTACAAGCGTCACAAAACCCATCGCGGTTAGGAGATCCTAACTAACCAGCTTTTGAATTTAACCACGGAAAACACGGAGCACACGGACGGCGGCCCATCGTATCCTCACAAAACAAGATGAATGATCGAATTGGCACGCATAAAATACAGTCGCGGAAATTATGCTCATTTAAAAAATAATAGACATCCTGATGGGTTCAGGTTACAACAATCCTGGTTTTTATACATTCCCGCACTCCCAATTGGGGCGCGGCTCCTCAGAGTGGTTCCGTGCGTTCCTTGCTGCTTATCCTTGCCTGCTGCTTGCTGACCGGCCTTGCCGTCGCCCAGGTTCGTGTGGCGGGCGAGTTGGTCGTCGACTTTTCCGGGCCCACCCCCCAGCTCAGTGGCGATCCCGGCCTCATGCCCTACGCCAGTTTCGCGACGGCCGGTGCCGAGCCCCAACTTTGGCGCGTCACCTTCGCCCTCAAGCAGCAGGACCTCGTTTTCGCTGGTGCGGGGCGCATCCGCGTCGTCGGTCGCCCGGCCGCGCACGGTGTCGCAGTGCCCGGCCTCGAGCTTCGCGACTTTGGCGCGCTCGTGCTCGAACCCGGCGCCGCCATCGTGCTCGAGGGTCAGGACGGCGCCACCGGATCCCTGCGCCTGGCCGGCCGCTCCGCCCACATCGCCGGCACGCTCGCCAATCGCGT
>CAYRFM010000022.1:0-60368 GCA_964423555.1 uncultured Holophagae bacterium
GTGCAAATGTCCAGAAGTTTTTCTCAGCTCAAGACCTTCACCGGAGGGACACGGTTCTCGGACCAACAAACTTGGAAATTTGGATGAAGCTGTTGCCACGCTTTTTCAAGCGGAGAAGGAGCTCCAAAGTCCAGAACTCAGCCTCCACCGAGTGCTTGCCGAGGCAAGGGATAATGTTCCAGCCATGCTGCGTTGGCGGGTTGAGGAAGAGTTGCTCAACGGAATCCGCGACTTGGTAGGTCAGTTGTTCATGTTCGACGAGCAGCACCGATTGTCCTTGACCGGTTCCGGCCTAATGGTCGAGGGCCCCGAGGGTCGCTTCCCGATCACGGCACACGGTGACGGCTACCAAAACACGGCTGCTTGGGTCCTTGATTTACTGGGTCGCTATATTCTGAGGCGAGGCAATACGCGATTGACCCGTATCAGTGGCATAGTGCTCATCGACGAAATTGACCAACACCTGCACCCACGCTGGCAGCGTAAAATCATCCAGAAGTTAGTCCAGTTGTTCCCTGACATACAGTTCCTGTTTACCACCCACTCGCCGCTTTGCGCCTTAGGTGCCTCCAGCCTGGGATCGGGCAAGAGCCAGGTTTACAAAGTGGACCGGGACGCGGAGGGAAGCTCGTCACTTCAACCCCTCCCCTCTTTGCGGGGCCTTCGGGCCGATCAAGTGCTCACTGATGCGGCCTTCAATTTAAGCTCGAGTAGAGACCCAGAAACCGAGGCTCAACTTGAGCTTATGGCAGAATTGTTCCTAAAGACAGGTCGAAGCGACGAGGAAGAGCGCCAACTTAACGCGCTCCAGCTTCAGCTTAAAGATCTCCCCGGCGAGGGCGAACATCAATCCACCCGCATCCTCGAGGCCGAATTGCGCCAAAAAATCAAGCGCCTGGATGACCTTTTGGAGGAGTCGTGATCCGTCTCGATCCAAAACCTAACCAGCCGACCGCAATGAATCATGCAGCCTTCCAAGCGGCCAGACAGACAATTGGGCCGGCCTCGGCTTCCTCAGATTTCAAGCCGCTATGGGGCAATAGCACCAAATGGTATGCGATCAATGACATGGTCATCACCCAACTGGGTCTCGTGTTAAGCTCGGACCAGCAAACACTACTTGGCGAACTGCAAGGGCTGGAGGAGTTCGACCTTGGCGCCTTCAAAGCACGGTTGCGCGCTGTCCTGCCCGATCTGGATAATGAAGCGTTGGCGCAGGTGGTGGACCGCGCGACCTACACGATTCCCCTCTTACTTTGGCACTATCAACACGAGAAGTGCTGCTACTGCGAGAAACCCATCAGCTGGAAACTGGAAGCCGATTTAGAACATTTTCGCCCCAAAGCGGCCATCCACAACAGTCCTGACCCAGGTTACTGGTGGTTGGCCTACGAATGGCTCAACTACCTGCTGTCCTGCAAGCACTGCAATGTCATCAAGTCGGACCAATTCCCTTTGGCAAACACTCCGCGAGCAACGACGTTCAAGGAGCTGGCCAACGAGCGACCCTATTTGATTCACCCGATTCGAAGAAGATCCCGAGCCGTTTTTTGATTTTGAAGCCAAGGCTCCTTTTGTCAAGCTCGTCGGTGTCGATGGCGAGGACCGCGGCAAAAGAACCTGTGATGATCTGACCGCCATCAACCAAGAGGCTCAAATGATGGCCCGTTACAGAGAGCTCGAGGACCTGAAGATCATTGCTCTGGAGCTCAAAAGAGCCATTGCACGCAACGACCTGGGCGCGATCACTGAAAAGACCAGGGAAATAAAGCGCCATACCAGTTCTGAAAAACCCTATGCGGGTTTTCGGCGCATGTTTTTTCGCAAACAGGGTCTGGGCCAGTACCTTTAGCCCGGCTAACTCAGAAAGGCACGACGAGATAGTTCGGAAAGGCCGTCGGCGCGGCGCAGCCCGGCCACCAGCAGGGGTAGGCCTCGAGGAAGCGCATGAGGGCGTTGAACTTAGGGGCTGCCTGCTGTTGCTGGTGCTCCTTGGCGCCCCAGCTGCCATAGCGGCTGTAGGCACCGACGCTGAGGAAGTGGCACATCAGCTGGCCACCGGCCTCGCGCCAGTCGCGCAGGTAGTCGTCGTAGAGCGCGGCCATGCGCGGGTCGCGGTTGGCGGCCACGAACAGCTCGGTCAGGGCCGCATTGTTTTGCTGCGCGGCGACGCCGGCCAGGTGCTGGCCGCCCTCGTAGGCGATCAGCTGGAGGCCGTAGCGGGCCGCGATTGCGGCGCCATCACTGGTGTAGCTCCTGGCGCGAGCAAGGGCGCCCTCTTGGGGGGCGCGTTCGCCCTCCGGATCGCTCGGGTCGTAGAGCAGGCCGCCGACGCGAAGCTCGGTGAAGAGCGCGTTCAGGCCGTCGGGCTGTTGCAGCCAGGCGGCCAGATCGTCGGCGAAGCGGGGTTGGCCCAGGTAGGCACCGAAGTAGGGCGCGATCGCCAATGCATCGATCTCGCTCCAGCAGGGGGCCGTCCCGTCCGCGGTCGCCAGGGGGCAGGTCAGGGCTTGCTCGGAGGCCCAGGGTCCGGCCGCGAACCCGCCCATGACGCCAACGACGCGGTCGGCCTCAGCCCCAAAGACGTCTTTGAAGAGCCCTACGATTTCGGCCGTGCGCTTGCCGTACCAGTTGATGCGCTTGGTGTAGGCCGAGTTACTGGCATCCGGCCAGGTCGCCTGGCCCTGGGCCTCGACCCAGTCACCATTGACGAAAGCGGTGTTCCAGATCTCGTTGCTGTACTCGATGTAGACCTTGCGCTCCGGCGCCAGCTGGGCGCGTACGGCTTCGGCCATGCGCACGACGAAGTCGTCATCGGCGCGGGTCGGCACATTGAGCCAGGGATCCGCGCCGGTCTGGTTGGCCAGGGTCAGGGCCAGGGCCAGGGGCGCGCCATAGGGGCCGTTCCAGCGCGCGTCTTCGAGCTGTGGTCGCTCGGACCAGGTGCCAAGATTCGAATCGTTGGTGTGGAGCAGGTCCATGAAGCGCAACACCCTGAAGCCGCGCAAGTCGCGCAGGAATTCCGGCTGAAAGGGCTGGGCTTGAAAGACTTCCTCGACAGTTGAGCAGGCCTCGCCGCAGTCGTCCTGGCAGAGCTGCCAGGGTTGGTCGGGGCAGAGCGCGGCATCGGGGATCAGATGGATGTCCCTCAGGTAGTCGTCGGGATTGGTGGCCAAGATGCGGATCAAGATGCCGCCGTTGCCGGCGCTGTCGACGTCTAGCACGTCGCGGCCCGGTCGACTCAGCGCGGCATTGCGGCGGGCGTCAAAGCCATATTCAATGGTGCCTTGGCCCTGGTAGAGCAGCAGGTAGCGACCGGGTCGGTAGGTGCCGCCGGTCCCGTTGAGCGCCACCGCGGCGACGGTGCGATACTGGACGTCGGCGTCGTCGGCAGCCGGCAGGCTGCGCACCCAACCATGCTCGTCGAGATCCAGGCGGTCCTGCTCGCCAGTGTCCCAGACCTGCGGGGTTTGCGTGTACCAGCCACCCGCGGTTTTCATGGCGTCCAGCAAGGTCCACTCGGTCGACCAGTAGTCCAAGGCGGCGATATTGGTGCCCAGGGCGGCATTGCCGTTGAGCCGCTGACGGCCCTGGTCGGAAGTCCAATCAAGGTTGATGCCGTCGTGGCCCCATGTGCGGAAACCCTCGACCCGGACCAAATGCTCGCCCTCGGTAACATAGCTGGTCACTTCGTGCTCGGCCTTGGGTTGGGCACGCCAATCCCCATAGAGCAGGCGATCGTCAAGCCACAGGCGCACCCCATCGCGGGCCACGAGCTGAAAACGGGTAAATCCCTCGGGAAAATGGAAGCGGCCTTGGATACGCGCCGAAAAACCGTTGTTGCCGAAGTCACCAGGCGCTTCGCTGATCAACTGCGTCGCGCCCACACCATGGTTGACGAGCGTCGCCTGGCCACCGAAGGCACGGTCCTCGAAGTACTCGGCGCACCAGGTCTGGCTCGGCGGCGCGCACTGCATGGCGTTGGTGTAGGTCGACCAGGCGAGCTCGACCATTGCGGCACCGCTGTCTTCGCGATAGGTCAGTTCAACCCTATGCATGCCTTCGGCAAGCGCGACCAGCACGCGCTGGGTGGTCGCGGCACTGCCCTGCCAAGCGTCGAGCACCAGGCGATCGTCGACCCACAACCGCAAGCCATCGTCGGCGCGCGCTTCGAACTGCCAGGTTGCTGTCGGGAAGTAGAAGCTGCCGCGGTAACGCGCCGAGAAGCCGTTGACTGGCAGGCTTTGATCAGGTGCGGCAAAGCCCCAATCGTTGGCAATGGCCGCTTCCTCACGCACCAACAGAGCGGGCACGGCCAGCTCAGCGCCCAGGTGGTAGCTGGCACGAAAGCGCTGGTCGGGCCAGTCCTGGGCACAAATCCGCACCGCGGCCAGCAGGAGTAAGAAAGATGGGGCCAGGCGCATACGACCTCCTGAGTACATGATACCCCAGTTGCGGACTCGACCATACCATCACCCAGATCACTAGAACGACTTTGTCAGGTAGGTGATCAAGGCTGATACAGACCCGCCGGGGCACAATTGCGGGGAACGCGTGCGGTCTGCGGAGCCAGGAAAAGTGAGAAAAAGCGGCTAGGCGCCCCCGCCGCTTTGCCTTGGCCGCATGAAACGCGTATGGTCCGCGGCGCTGTGTCGCACTAGCTGGCGTACCGCACGTTCCCTGGCTTCGCGGGTCATGCGTGTTCCCTGCGACCACGGCAAGCCAGCGGGGCGCCTAGCCGGCTTACCGCACTTTCCCTGGCTTCGCGGGGCATTCGGGTTCCCTGCGACGGCAAGCCACCGGCTTAGCGCACTTTCCCTGGCTTCGCGGGGCATTCGGGTTCCCTTGGACGGCACCACCCTAAGGTGTCAGCGGTGCCTTTTTGAACGTATTGACCTTGACTTCGAGCAGGGGCGCGGGCGGGTTGAAGCCAAGTTGGTCCAAGCTGGACGACACGTGTCGAACCGACAACACCCGATCGTTGCACTGAATATCGAGTGTAGATAACGAGGAAACCAATCCAGTGCTTGGGCCAGGTGGGAGCGGATAATGGCGCAAGATATTGCTCGCTGTATCATACCAAATCAGTGTGTCTCCCTTACGGCACGATAGTATGTAGTCCTCTGCATCCAACCTACCCGCCGAGGCAAGATGGAAGACATCGAGAACCGCCGAGTAGCCCGGGCGCTCCTTGTCCGATTCGGCTAAGGCGAAGAGCTGGTCGCCGCCAACCTTTTCCATGACCAGGACGTCTTCCTCATAACGGTGACCTGTATAAGCCAAGAAACCCTGTCTTTCGGTGAGCCATTGGAACTGGAATGCGGCCTGGTATTGCATCACCGGCACTTCGTCGGTCATGACCAGGCTCAAGTCGATCACGGAATAACTGCGCTCGCGATCGAGACTGTTGAACAGTACGAGCCGATCGCGATCGCATGAAAATTCGTTCGCACCACTCAGGTCCGTTACCTGATAACTCTTGAAGGGCAAACTCTCGCCCGCGAACAGGTGAGCGGGATCGAGTGTCTGAAAGTCGAGAATTTGCAACCTCAAGCCCTGCCGGGCCTTGCCGTCGCCAAGGGGGGTCACGGGTCGGCTAAAAAAAGCTACCCGGCTGCCCTGGTTGAGTATGCGCAGAAATTTCTGGTCAGGACCAGAACCTGGTACCTGGTCGACACCTTCCAGCCGCAGCACCAAGGGACGAGGTGTAAAGCCCGGTCGCCAAAGGCGAAAGGACGCATCGGTGCGATTTTGAAACAAAAAAGTATCTTCGTCTCCGAGGAGTCCATTGCGGACAAACCAGGCACCCTGGGCCTGAGGGATCTCGTAGAGTAGGCGGCCTTGATCATCGAACACCTTTTGCCGAGCATCGCCATGGTATTCGCCCTTGGCGCCTGTTTGCTCCACCACTAAAATTCGATTCTTAGAAAGCTGGCCGGAGCGCGCATAGTCGAGCCAGGTCCCGGGAGCAGCCTGATAGGTGAAATCGCCGGAAACGATCATGATCAGCATCAAAATCATTGGGGCACCTCTTCGCAATCCATCACTTCCAACGGATCGAGCATATTGTTGGAGCCGTCTTTGACCCCGAGGTGAAGGTGAGGATCGATTGTCGATTGGCCGGTATTATCGGAAAACCCGATGAGTTCGCCCTTTTGAATATGAATGCCAGAACGAACACCCAATTGCTCGGTGAAACCAGGGTCCAGGTGCTCCAGGACCACATGATAGGCCGCATCCATGGCAGGAATATACGACCTGCTCTCGGGCTCGAATTCCTCGGACCCGTAGGGTTGGATGACGATGCTGTTGCCAATTTGACCGGAGTCGCCCGTGGTCGCGATATTGACGTTTCTAGGCACACGGTCGTAAGCATAGATGATTTTACCATCGCAAGGTGCGTAAATGGGCGTACCGTTGGCTGCGAATAAATCAAGGCCTGAGTGGAATTGGTTGGGTGATTGCGGATCGGCCCCAAAGGGTCTTGATCCCGTCGACTCGATGACCTCCGCTGGCGATGAAACAAACTGGTCCCCATTGGACACGACGCAATCGGGTACCGGTGGTGGAGGATTGCTCCCGCCCGTGCTCGTTTGACCGCCCTCGTCCTCTCCTGTACTCGTTCCGGTTCCCGACGTTCCCGTTGGGTAACAAATAACGAATTCGGAAACACCACGGACGATTCCTTCCTCCGTATAGTAATACCAATGTATGTTGGTTATGATACAGGTCGACGCAAAGATCGGCAACTGGCAGCACATGAAAAAGATCGCCATCAGCCATCCGGAGCGCTGCTTGAACAGGCGCATGCTTTTCTCCTTCAGGAAAAATATACAATAGATCTGACACCGCTGCAACAGCCCCAAGTCGATTGTATTTGTTAAGGACATGCGCCATTCTGACTTGAATGGGATCAAAAAAATTGCACCGGATGAGCATTCCCAGCGGGTGTCGCCTCTCACTTCCTTACGTAACATAAATAAACACAAGCCCATGACCACGCTGGAATCTATGGGTATTCCTTCTGCGGCGACATGCCCCTAAGGCGTTCGACCCGGTCGGGGGTTGCGGTGCCAGGCACCCAGGCTTAGGCCGAGCCTCTTCAAGCCCGTGACAAGTGGCGTTTATTTTGCTAGTCTATGGGCGACGTCTTGGCGACGGAACCTCCCAGCGAGTACGCTTGATGCAGCCCTATCTTTTCCGACAGGAAGAACGACCCAAGTTCAACGTGATGCATGCGGGCCTGCTGGCGCTGATCGTCTTGGCGCTGCTATTGGGTGCCGTTGAACGCCACGACCCGTTTCGCCTCAGTCCAGAGGAGCTGGCCCGCCTCAAGGAAGAAGATGCAGAGCGTCGTCGCGACATGGTCTTCCGCTTTTCCGACGCACCTGACGAGGACATCGAACAAGAAGATGCCCGCTTCCAGTCGGACGCCGATCGCCAGCACCGCAGCATGCAGGAACAGTCCCCTAACGAGGACCCCGACCCGTACTCGAAAGGGAACACTTACGAGCTGCAGAACAGCCGGCCGCCTTCGCCCTCGGAGCAGGCGCAGAACAATCCCGCCCAGAACCCCTCGCCCCAGGTACGCCCACAACAGGCCCAGCAGCAGCGTCAACAGGCCCAGAACCAGCCCAGGCGTCAGGCCGAGCAGGCCCAGCAGCCCGAGGCTCGCAAACCGGCCGACAAACCCGAAGCCAAGCGCCAGGAACAAGCCGCCAAGGACGAGCAGGCCGTGGCGGACGTCGAGGAACCGCAGAAACCGGAGGAACGGGAGGTTGAAGCGGACAAGCAGTTCGACAAAAGCGCGGGCAAGTTGCCGATCCTACCCGGCGCCCCAAAACCCTATCGGCCCATGAGCGCCAAAGAAATGTCCGCGGCGCGCGAGGCGGCGGCGCGCGAAATGAAGGTCGCCGACAACCAGAGCGCCGTCTCGGGAGCAGGCCAAACCGCCACCTTCGACAATCCCAACGGCAGTGGTTCGCCGCTCATGGGCCTAACGGTAGAAACGACTCGCAGCGACCTAGGCCCCTACCTGAAGATCCTCAAACAGCTCATCAGCGGCAATTGGCGCGTGCCCAACATCGCGCGCTACGAGGCCCGCGGGGTGACCGGCATCAGTTTTAACATTCATAAGGACGGCAGTTTCTCCGATGTGCGCGTGATCCTCAAAAGCGGCTACGAACCACTGGACGTCTCCAGCCTCAATGCCATTAACACGACCACACCCGCCCCGCCCCTGCCCAAGTTTGTC
Organism: uncultured Holophagae bacterium; assembly: GCA_964423555.1. Taxonomy (GTDB): domain Bacteria; phylum Acidobacteriota; class Holophagae; order Acanthopleuribacterales; family Acanthopleuribacteraceae; genus CAYRFM01. The sequence continues at coordinate 8,255 of CAYRFM010000022.1, forward strand.
GACGAGGATGTCGTGCCGATTCGCTTCGGCTTTTACTACAATATGCGGCCTACCTATTGAAGTCATTGACCCTCCAGAAAGGTCAGATTGGCGCGAAGCCCGCGACCCGAACCCCGCTGGCCAACTTGACACAAGCGTCTTATTTCTCCACATCTGCAAAAAATGCTTATAATGGGAGCGGGAGGTTATCGCATGGGCAAAGACACGAAACAGCGCCTGCTGCAACAGGGCTTGGCCAGCTTCATGACCAAGGGGTTCAACCACACGGGCATCCAGGAAGTGCTTGAGGCCGTCGATGTGCCCAAAGGTTCGTTTTACCATTATTTCAAGAGCAAGGAAGACTTCGGTAAGCAGGTTCTTCACTTCTATTCCGGTCAGATGCTCGAGTGGACCAAGGCCGCCTTTGACCATCCCGAGCTGCCGCCGCTGCTGCGCTTCCGCCAGTTCTTCGATCAGGCGCGCGCCAAGTTCGACCAGGCCGGCTACTCCGGTGGGTGCCTGGTCGGCAACATGAGCCAGGAAATGGGCGACCTGAGTCAGGAGTTCGAGTGCCTACTGGAGGCAAAGATGGCCGCCTTGGCCGGTATTTTCGCGGATCAAATCCGCGAGGCGCAGGCCCGCGGCGAGATGTCGCCTGACCGCGACCCCGTCCTGGTCGGTAATTTTCTCGTCAACAGCTGGCAAGGGGCGCTGCTGCGCATGAAGGTCGCCAAATCGCCCGCCCCCCTCGATGCCTTTATCAGCGTAGCCTTCGACCACCTGCTGGTCTGAGCACGGCAAAAACGAGTGCATCCCTGGCCCGCAGGGCAGGTCTGTGGGAGAATGATAGGAACAGCGTACGCGCTGTCATCTCCCCGGGAGGACATCATGAATCGCAAAGAGATTCTGCTCAAGCTTCTGGACCGGCTGCAAGAGAGCTATGCGGCCAAGTGCATCGTTTCGCTGAAGGTCAAACAGGTCATCGAGAGTATGGGCGGGCATTATGTCAACGACCATATCGCCTTCCGTTCCTTCGGCCTGCCCGGCTTTGGCATCACCTCGATCTCGACGCCCTTCCTTGAGCTCGGCTACCAACAAGTCGGCTCTTATTATTTCGAGAACAAGAAGCTCAACGCCATTCACCTCGAATACACCTCTGACCCGCACCTCCCCAAGATATTCATCTCCGAGCTGATGGTCGAGCGGCTCACGCCCAAGGCCCAGTCATTTATCCGCGCCCATTCCCGCCAGGTCGACTCCAGCTTCGGCCGCGGTGTGATCGGCCTGGATCGGGTCAATCTCGGTCACTTTGACTCGATCCGCAAAGCGATCGACGCCACCTTCCTCCATCTCGACTCTACGCCCTGGCCCTGGGTCCGTTTCGAGGAGTACCAGGCGCTCAAGGAAGAGAGCGAGTATGCTTCATGGGTTTCGGCTTTTGGCAATCGGGTCAACCACTTCACCCTGGCCTCACACCACTCGAAGGTCTTCGACGGCATCGCCCAGATCAATTCCGCCATGCAGCGGGTCGGCATCAGACTCAACGACTCTGGCGGGCTGATCAAGGGCAGCCCCGAGGTGCGCCTGGAACAAAGCTCCACGATTGCCGACCAGGTTTATTGGCCGTTCGCCGACGGTCGCCTGGAAGTCATCCCCTACGCGTTCGTAGAGTTCGCCTGTCGCTTCGCCAAGGACCCCGAGCAACCCAAACCTTGGCGGCACGAGGACCTCTACCACGGCTTCGAGGAGCTCAACGCCGACAAAATCTTCGAGTCAACCTACGACCATCAGGTCAACCGCTGACGCGAAATGACGGGCCGGACGGGTCGGCCCGTCGCCTCAGAACGTGGCCACCCGCAAATTCTGGCCGTCGAGAATCAGCAGATTCTTGCCGGCCAGCCGGTCATCGGCCGCTGCCAGGTCCCAACTGGGATCGGCGGCGTCCAGAAAATACCATTCGCCCTTGAGTTCGAAGGCCGTGATCACCCGGGCAAAACCTGCCGCCGGCAGTCGCCCGATCAGCTCGGCGCGGGTGTGGGTGACAAAGGCGGGCACAGCGCGGAGCTTCAAACGTTTGGCCAACAGCGTCGCCAGGTGCAGGTTGGCCGCCGCCGGCGAAAGGCTGTCCTTATGGGTAATCGCAATCAGGTGGTTCAAGGTCGGATCGACCTTGATCATGCCGACAAACTGAGCGCGCAATTTTTCAACAATACCGAGCACGCCGTCGAACTCGGCATCCATGTCGTTGGGCAGGCGCTCGTAGTCGGGGCTTTCACCGCCGCGCCAGGTCAACAGATCGCCACGATCGTCGTTTGCACCCAGGAACAGGCTGCGCGTCTTGGAGCCGCCGGGCTCGATGCCGAAGGGCAGATAGGTGTCCTCCTGTTGTAGCCAGGTCGGCATGTAGGCCCAATCACGCGCGGGCTGTTCGCGATAAAAGACCATGCTGTAGGGTTTGAGCGCGCCCTGGATATCCGTGGCATTGCCCGTGCGGCTATCGGCGTCTATGGAACCCCCCAGCCCCTTGGCGGAAGTCAGATTGGCAAACGAGAACTGAAAGACTTTGGGAATCAGGTAGAGCAGGTCACGTTGGTCGCCCGCCTTGAGATTGGACAGGGTGAAGCTATTGATCGCGCTTGGGCCACCTTCCAGTGAGGCGACGCGATGAAGCTTAAATTTCTGCGGCTGGCCGGTGAAAAGGGCACCGAAGGTGAAGCCGGGAATGGCGGAGAAGCCCACTTCCAGCTTCTTGCAGGGTGCGTCCAAGCCACAGGGCGCGGGCGGCACGACGAACAGGTTGCGCAGAGTGAAGAGGGCCTCCACAGTGACTTTTTTCTGACCCGGAGGAGGCAGGTAAACGGGCACTTCGAGGCCTTGACTCCAATAGGTGACGGCCTGGGCCAATACGGGTTCCACCTTTTGGCCGTCGACCATAAAGAGCAATTTGAAGATCGCCAAATTACTGTCGCGGGGAAGCGCCAAGGCGCTCTCATAAGTGCCGGCCACGGTATATTCATAGTCAATTTTCAATGTGGCTTGATATTCGTCCGAGCCAAGTTTATAGCCAAGTTTCCAATGGTAGGCGTCAAAGGAACCGGCAGACGCACAGACGGAGAAGAACAAACACAAAAGGGAAAAACGCAACTTCCACCTCCCGAAATGAACGAGCGCTCAAGTAGCTAATGTCACCCGACGCGTACGAGCATTTTACCCTGGTAAAGGCCGTGGCGTGCGGGAAATCGCAGCGTGAAACAGTCTACAGCTGCCCTTGAACTGTCAATGGGCTTGCCGGCGGTGGGAGGTCAACGAACTTACCGATGCACAGCAGATTGCAGGCCAAACGAATTTACCTAACATCCGTATATTATCTGTTCGCAAATCCATTCTATTTTCAATTTTCACTAGGACCTACAGTGATATTTTTCACAAAAGCTTGCAGCTCGTCACGATTTTTGACGTCTAAATCAAAAAAAGTGTAGACGCACTCAAAAAATCCATTAGAATGGGGCTGTGCTCAAGGAAATCTAAGCCTGGGTCGAGCGCGGCGCAAGCGGCATTGACTAGGTGCGGGTTGGGCACAAATCCATCAAAGGAACCATTACCCTGGGGTAACTGTTCCTCCTGAAGATTGCAGCAACACACGCGTGGGCGCGATCAAAGCAAGTTGGCAACCGAATCGTTCGGTCATCAAGCAATAGCAACTTGTGGGGAGGATGAGATTCGTTCCTTCGCCGGGCAGCCGGCACAGGGAATTTTTCCTGTAGTGTCAATGAGGTGCGGCAATGACACCCGCAGCGATCATGGGCAACCATGATTCGTCGGCCCCAGTGGGCCCCTTCCCTGAGGTGTCATAGGAATTGAAACACGGGGCGAATGCCCCATAACTATGCAAGGAGGCATCAAATGACTTTGAAAACTGGCGTTCAAGCAGGGTTGATCGGTAGCCCCGAAATCGGCACGGCCAAGCCGCCGACCAACTGAATGAGCCGTTCCCCCGTGTCTCTGCGGGCACGGGGGAACACTCCCAGATCCGGCCTAACGCGACTTTGATAGGCGCGCTCACTTGGCAGCGCTCCAGTTCAGCCACAAGCGACCGTCGTCATAGATTTTTCCGGTTGCTTCCAGGTCCGTTGAGCCGTTGACGATGCGCTGATGGACGTTCTTGGCGGGAGACGCCAAAGTGTCTCGGCCCTTGGCGAAGCTTTGGGTTTGGACCAGCGCGCGATAGGCTTTGTCGAGACGCAGCGCCCGTTCGCGACTGGGCAGCAAAACCCAGGCGATGTCGCGGTCGCCACCGACTGCGGCACGTGCCAATTCCGCCAGCCGTGGCTGGCCTTCGGCGTCGAAGAAGCGGGCCAGCATCTCGTCGTTGGCGCGGAACGGATCGGCACCCCGGACCCGGGATAGATAAGTCGCGATTTCGCCCATCGACTGACCCTGTTGGGGCACGTCGCGAATGCCCTCGAGGCGCTGGTAGGCCCAGCCCTCGGCGCCTGGCAGCTTGCGCGCCAGGGCGAAGGTCTGGTCCACGGTGACGCCGACCGAGGAGTGACAGCCCATGCAGGCCTGGTGCTCCTCGTGGGTCTGCAAACGCAAAAAGCCATCCGCGTCCTCAATGAAGCCCTGCAGCTGCCAGCCGAAGCCGTTGCGCAAGCCCACTTCCGGCGCGCCGGCGAAGACCGGCGGACGGCCCTCTTCCTTTTCGCCGTACTCCTTTTCGTAGCGGTTGTTGATGGCCCAGGTATCGAGCATGTCGGTTTTCTTGCTGTAGCGCAACTCCTTCATGCGCTCGGCAATAAAGGACGGCTGATCCGGGTCGAGGTAGCGGACCGAGTGCAGGAACTCGGTGCCCTTGGGATAGAGGTAGCGGACCAGGGTCACGCCAGCGGCATCGCCGACGTAGTGGCGTGGCAGAGCGGCGATCGCTCGAGCCATGGCCAGGCTGCCGTCGCCGTCCAAGTCGATGCCGGCCAGGCGTTCGTCGAGCGGTTCGGTCTCGTAGCGAAAGGTCGCGCCGGCAAGTGCCTGGGGACCGGCCGCAATGGCCGCTTCCAGGAGGGCCAGGTTGATCTTGTAGGTCTCCCGGTCCTCCACCCCATCGCGGCTGCGAAACGGTTTGGCGAGGCGGATCAGCACGTCGTCGGAACTGCCGTTGGTCGGCCAGAAATCACCGGGAAACGGCTTGTAGCGGAAGGCCCGCCACTGGCTGCCATCGCGGGCGAAGCCCTGTTCGTCGAAGCCGCGCCCGAAGTCGAGATCCGGCACATAGCCCTTGTAATCGGTCCGCTGCTCGAGATGTTGGCGCAGTGCCGTGTAATTGTCGGTGCGCACGTAGTCGAGGATCTGCTCGTCGCTGATGGCGGCGATTTCGGTGGAGCGGTCGACGAACAGATTGGTCCAGGCGTTGCTCAGGGCCAGATCGGAAAAAGCGTACTCGGCTTGCAGGTCGGCGTCGTCCATCTGGTTGGGAAAGGTGGAGCGGGTATGGCAGGTCCAACAGGGGTTGGCGACGCCCTCGGTGAGCGTGTAGCACTGGGGCGGCACGGTGGCCTCGAGGTTGCGGATCTTGCCGACGGAGGCCCGGGCCAGGGCCAGGGGATCGTAATTTTCGGGCGCCATTGCGCGTTTCTTGGCGGGCTGAGGCAGCCAGGTGGCTGCAGCTAGCCCGACTAGGACAAAGGGCAAAAACCATTTCAGGGTCTTTTGAATCATCTTGAAGGCTACTCCGGGATCACGGAAAAAAGCCGGGTGCGTGCAAGGGGTAGGAGCACGCACCCGGAATCCTTGGGGAGGATCTGAAGGGGAAGTTTGCTCGATTACTGTTCTTCGCCCTTGAAGCTGTTGCGATCGCTGGTGGGCTTCGTCAGCTCGCGGGACTGGGGCCAGGTGCTGGGCGTGACCGGAAGGTTCTCGCCGGGGTGCTGGACCGCAAAGAACAAGGTGGAGCCGTCGGGCGTGAACCAGGGGCCGGTCGCCTCGGCATCGCCGGGCGCGGAGGCCACGCGGAACGCTTTGCCATAGGCGGACTGAACCACGCCGGCAGCGCCGGACTTGTGGTGGGGATCCAGATCGAGGTAGTAGATGGAGTCGGCACGGCTGTTGCCGGTCAGACCGACGTTGCCGTCGGTGCCGAACCAAACGCCGCCGTTCTTGTCGATGGCGATGTTGTCGGGCGCACCGGCGGCGAACTGGGCCGGGTCGTTGTTGTCATCGGGGCCGAAGCCACGCCAGACGCGGAAGTACTTAAAGGTCAGAGAAGCGCCGGGTTGGCCGTTGTTGTCTTCTTCCAGGGCGAAGATCGAGCCATAGGGATCTCTTCGCGTAGGGGTGGTGGCGTCGAGCACACCCAGCTGGTTGTTGGCGGCGGGGCGGGAGTTGTTGGTGAAGGCCACGTAGATGCGGTCCTTGCCACTGATGTCGCGAGGGTTGTATTCCAGGTCCTCGGGGCGGTTCAGTTCGGTGACGCCCAGCTTGTTGCCGGCGGTGAACATGGCGGAACGCACGTCGTTGTCGGTGCGGAACCCGCCGATGCCATTCCAGGTGATGTCCTGCAGGGCTTGGCCGACCTTGGTGCCGGGCTTGCCCAGACCCTCGGCGTTGGGAGCGGTGTCGACGGTGTTCTGGGTGCTGAGCCAGATCCAGCGGCCCTGACCGGGCGCGGTCTCGGTGGGCACGGTACCGCCACCGGTCGGGTTGGCGGGGTCGTAGAGGGTCACGCCGGTTCTGTGGTCCAGACCGGCCAGGTGGGCGACGTAGATGTTGCCCTCGTCGACCAGCCCGCGGACCTGGCCTTGGGTCATGCCCTTGCGATAGGGACGGCTGCTGACGAACTTGTAGATACGGCCGCTGCGGCGGTCGTTGCCGCCGTAGATGACGATCGGCTGGCCATCGACCAGGTCCCAGTCCTCGTCGACGGCAAAGGTGGCGTTCTCCCAGCGCACGCGACCGGCGCTGCCGATCTTGCGGTGGCCGCGGCCATCGCCGCCCTGGTTGACGGAGCTATAGGCGATGTCGGCATCTTGGCCCGGGTCGATCTCGACCAGGAAACCGTAGTGGTCGCGGTCGTGACGCTCGGCGGGGTTGCTGGTCATGCCGAAGGCCTCGCTGGTGCTGCCGGACGGTGCGGGATCGAAGGTGATGTTGGCGCCGGGGTCAAAACCCTGGCCAGCGATGAAACGGTTGCTGCCATTCCAGCAGGTCTCGTAGTCGCCATAGTAGTCCTGAATATTCTCCTCGGCGGTGATCACGGTGCCCCAGGGGGTTTGCCCACCGGAACAGTCGCCGCTGATGCCGACCGCGATGCCTGCGGGCAGCGGGTTGCCCTGGTCGTCGGTGGTGGCGCGCTGGGGTTGATAACCGGTGATCGCGACCAGGGTGTCGCTGGTGGCGTCATAGCGCTTGTTGGCGGCTTCGCGGTCCACATACCACTGACCGTTGCGGTTCTTGGCGATGCGCATCCAGGTGCCGCCCACTTGTTTCTTGTGCCAGCGAATGAAAGTGTCCAGGTTTTCCTGGGTCCAGGTGCTGCTGGTGACGTCCGACATTTCGCCCTTGGCGAAGAGGAATTGGCCGAGGCTCAGGAATTGGCCCGTCGGCGCGCTGGTCAGGGTCGGGTATTCATTGGAAACGTACTCGTGATTGACCCACAGCCAACCCTTGTCGGAGGCGCCGCCCAGAAAGGGGCTACTGCCGACGACATCGCCGTTCCAGTCATGGTTCCAGCCGTCGCCGAAAAAGCAGACGAAATCGGCGTTGGCGCCGAAGCGCGGCGCGGCGGCACTGAGGTCGTTCGAGAGCGGATCGAGCCAGCGGGCCACGACCTGGGGCTGGAAGCCCTTGAGCGAACGAACCGTGTCCGAGATCTTGTTGTCGAGGGGGAAGTAACTTTCTTCCGGCAATTGGCCCTTGACGTATTGTTCGACCAGTAGAGCGACGCGATCTGGGATCGAACCGCGGTAGGTGACCGCGACCAGCGAAGAGAGCGGAGCCAGGGGTGGGACGCCCTTTTCTTCCTGGGCAAAGAGCGAGGCGGACAAGGCTGCCACGAGCAGACCAAAGTAACGTGCCTTCATGATGTAAATTTCTCCTGAGGAACTCTTGAACACGACCAGCGACCCTGTGGGTCAGGTCGGCACCATCAAACAACATTCATGTGCGGTTTATATGAAGAACAAGGTATGATTTGGTGGGCTTAGCCCGGCCTTCGAACGGCCCTGGCCTACGTAAAATCACTGCCTTGCGTGCATGACCGCGATTTCCTGCAGCTTGGTCGATTGTGTGGATTCACGAGGCAGGCGACAGCTGGTATGATAGACTGCCAGCCTATTGAGGAGAGGATGTCACATGATCGAAACGGGAAATGTCACGGCCGCAATCAACGACGGCATCGCCACCGTCACCTTCGCTCACCCCAAGAGTAACTCCCTGCCCGGAACCCTGCTGCGGGGCATCGCGGGCGTCATTGACGAATTGGGCCAAGACCCCCAAGTCCTGGTCATCGTGCTGCGCTCCCAGGGCGACAAGGTCTTTTGCGGCGGCGCCTCGTTCGACGAGCTACTGCGCCTCAGCGACGAGGCCAACGGCAAACACTTCTTTATGGGTTTCGCCACCCTGATCCTGGCCATGAAAAAATGCCCCAAATTCATTATCGCCCGCGTACAAGGCAAGGCCATTGGCGGCGGAGTGGGCGTCGCCGCCGCCGCCGACTACGCGCTTGCCCACAATTCGGCCGCGGTCAAGCTGTCCGAGCTGGCCCTGGGCCTGGGCCCCTTCGTCGTCGGCCCCGCGGTTGAACGCAAACTCGGCACCAGCGCCTTCTCGATCCTCAGTATCGACAACCAATGGCGCGACGCCGCCTGGGCGCGCGAGCGCGGCCTGTACGCCGACGTCTTCGAGACCCACGAGGCTCTCGACCAGGCGGTCCAGGCACTTGCAGTCCAGCTGACCCAGACCAACCCCCGCGCCATGCGCGAGCTCAAGGCTGCCTTCTGGGAGGGCACCGACCACTGGGACGCGTTACTGGAGCGCCGCGCCGAGCATAGCGGGCGCCTGGCGCTTTCGGAATACACGGCCGCGGCCATCGCCGCCTTTGGCAAGAAACTGGGGAGCTGACCCCGCAAAAGGTCGCGGTCGCTGTCGTGGCCATCGGCTGGAGGACTCATGTACAGCTCAGCGCCGGCGCTGGCCGACGCCCATTGCCACCTTGCCGACCGGCGGTTTGACGACTGTCGTGCCGAGGTTATGAGCCGTGCGCGCGCCCGCGGCATCCGTTTCTTTCTGCAGGGCGGTGTCGACCCGGCCGACTGGCGGCGCCAGTGCGGCCTGACCGAGCCCGGTATCGCCCCCTGCTTTGGCCTGCACCCTTGGTACGTCGACCATGCCGAGCCCGACGACCTGGCGCTGGCGCTCGATCAGCTGGCCCAGTACCTTCACAGTGCCGCGGGCTTGGGAGAACTGGGCTTGGACTTCGGGCCCCAGATGGACCCCGAGCGCTTCCCGCTGCAGCGGGAAATGTTCCTGCGCCAGTTGCGCATGAACCTGGAGTACGAAAAACCCCTGGTCCTGCATCTCGTCCAGTGCCACGGCGAGGCACCACAGTTGCTGCGCTCCGTCGCCCCCCACTGGCGCGGCCTGGTCCACAGTTTCAGCGGTTCGCTGGAATCCGCGCGCGCCTATATGGCGCTCGGCCTGCTGATCTCGATCGGCGGGTCGGTCACCCGACCTGGTTTCACCAAACTCAAAAATGCCATCAAAGATATACCCGGTGAGTTTCTCGTAGTAGAATCGGATGCCCCGGACCGGGCGCCCGATGACTATCGCCGCCCGCTCAACGAGCCCGAATCGCTGTTCGTGGTGGCCGAGGCTGTCGGCCAGCTTCGCGGCGAATCGGCCGAGCAGGTGCTGCAGCGTTCGAGCGCCAACCTGCACCGCTATTTCGACCTGGAGTCCTACGCATGACCGCCGAACCTCGCGAAGCCGCCACACCAGCCCTGGATCTGCCCTTCCTCGACCACGAAAATTGGGAGACCTACAAGCTGCATCGGCGCTTCGACCGCATGGGCCGGCTGGTGGGCGACGACAACATGAAGCGCCTGATGGACAGCCACGTCATGATCCTGGGTTTAGGGGGCGTGGGTTCCTACGCGGCCGAAATGATCGTGCGCAGCGGCATCGGCAAGGTAACGATCGTCGATTTCGATCAGGTCTGCGTCACCAACGTCAATCGCCAGCTCCACGCCATGAAAGGCACGATTGGCCGCTACAAGGCCGAGGTCCTGGCCGAACGCTTCCAGTTGATCAATCCCAAGGCGACCATCATCGCCCACAACAAGTTCTACAACGCCGACACATCCGACGAGCTGCTGAGCCAGAATCCTGACTACCTGATCGACGCCATCGACAGCGTGACCTGGAAGGCCCATCTGTTGGATGCTTGCATTCGCCGCGGTCTCAAGGTCGTCTCCAGTGCCGGCGCCGGTGGTCGCATGGATCCGACGATGCTGCACATCGCAGACCTGGGCGATACGAAGCTAGATCCCCTCGCCCGCCAGATGCGCAAGATTCTGCGCCAGAAATACGGCCATAGCGGTCGTCGCCTCGGTATCCCGACCATTTTCAGCACCGAGCCGATCACCGCACCGATCGAGCTCGCCTACGACAACGGCCAGGGCTTTCGCTGCGTCTGCCCGCAGGGCGACAACGAATTTTTCACCTGCGACAACCGCAACCTGATCCTGGGCACGGCCGGGTTCCTGACCGCGACGTTTGGCATGACCTGCAGCTCTGTCATCGTGCGTGCCGTCACTGGCCGCTACACCTGGCCCACGGCCACGGCACGCGCCTGAGAAAGCCGACGCCAGGAAAAATAGATGCGACGGGCCGAGACCCGTCGCTTTTGATCAACCGATGGCCGCCTTGTAGCGCTCGTTGATGATGTTCCAGTCGATGACGTTCCAGACCACGTCCACGAAGTTCGGGCGCAGTTGCTGAAACTTGAGGTAGTAGGCGTGTTCCCAGACATCGATCGTGAGGATCGGCCTTTGACCCAGGGACAGCGGGCAATCCTGGTTCTGGGTGGTGGTGGTCATCAGCTTGCCGTCTTTCACGACCAGCCAGGACCAGCCGCTGCCAAAGAGGTTGACGGCATTGTCGCTCAGGGTTTTGCGGGCGGCTTCAAAGCCACCCAGTTCGGCGTCGATGGCCGCTGCCAGCTCACCGACGGGGGCACCGCCACCGTTGGCACTGAAGCTGGAGAAGTAAAGGTCGTGGTTGTACACACCACCACCGAGATTGATGACCTTTTGACGGATCGAGGCTGGCACTTTGTCAAGGTTGCTCAAAATGTCGATCAGGTCGCCGTTGAGCAAGTCGTCGTGACCTTCCAGGACGCCGTTCAGCTTGGCCACATAACCGGCATGGTGCTTGCTGTGGTGGATTTCCATCGTGCGCGCATCCAGATGGGGTTCGAGCGCGTCATAGGCGTAGGGCAGGTCCATCAGAGTGAAAGCCATGGAGATTCTCCTTGGTAAATGTAAAAGGGGGAAATGTTCCCGCCTTGCATTCTTTCATGGACCCGGTGAGAAGCCAAACGTTTTCTCTCACGGGGCCCATACTCACGGGATCGCGAAGCTGTAAACGGCAACTCCCGACGGCCCCACCTGCAGTTCCTTCGGCATCTCAGGCAAGGTTTCTCTTGCCAGGTTCACGGTCTCCCACGCTTCGTTGCCGTTGAACGGATGGTCAAACTTGAGCCAGTCATGGGTGACGTTAGCGGCCGGCTTGCCCGGCAAGCGCAACTGGAAGGATTGGGCCTGACCAGGGTCGAGGTTGATGACGATCAAGCGGTAGGTGTTCTGCTCGCGGGTACAGTAGGCCAGGAGCGCCTGGTCGACCTGGGTCTGGCCAAGGCCGAAGGTCGCCTTGGTGCCGCCGATGGCCACCTTCACCAGCTCGCCGCGCAGGGCCTGGTTGAGCAGGCGCAACACCAGATAGCTGGGTCGCTTCAAGCCCCCTTCCCGCAGCTCCCGCAGGACACCCCAGAGTCGCACGTTCTTCTGGTCCCCTCGCTTGAAATCGAACTGATTGAGCGTGTAGAAGCATTGGCGGGCAATCCCCAACTGCATCATGTTCAGCATGTGCGCGCCCAGGCTGCTGGCCGCGGCCGCGGAAGTGACAAATTGGTTGAGCTCGTGCTCTGCCGCGCTGCCCTCGGTGGTGTGGAGATTGACCTCGTAAACCGCCAACTCGGGTGGCTTGGGCTGTGCCGCCACCAGGGCCAGGTTTTGGGTCAGGTAGGAATCGCCGCGCAGGCGTTCCACCTCCTCCGCCAGTTGCACCAGCGGTTCATAGGGCGCGATCGGCTGATCGAACTTGAATTTGACATAGGGCGCGATCGCCAGGGTATCGGGCGTGCCGGCATGGGCCAGGATGGCCTTGTTGCGGTCGGCGTTGACCGCCTGGCCGCCGACGACGAGGTCGATGACCCTGGCGTCGAAACCGGGCAGTGCCCGCATCTGGGCCGCAAAGTTGGCACAAACCCCACCATAAACCTCGGGTCGCTCGAGACAGCCCCCCTTGAAGATGCCGTTCCAAGCCTCGTTGCCGAACTCGAGGTGAATCCGCGACAGCGACTGATTCCAGGGTCTTGGGTGGCCGAGGCGCTCGCGCAGCTGGCCCATGGGGGTGTTCGTGTCGCCACACAGGTACTGGATCAGCGCAGCTCTCTCGCTAGGCGAAAGCGTCAGCGGCAGAACGTACCAAGCCTCGCACTTGAGTGATTCGCACAGGCTCAGCACTTCGTGCAGGCTATAGCCGACGACCTTGGGCTCCTGGCTCCAGCGACTGTAGCCGCTCAAGCAGCGCGACTCGGGCCCCGCCAGCAGGTTGTCCAGACTCTGGCCCAGTTGACCACCCCAGGCACGAACAATACCGGGTTTGAGCTCGGCCAGCGCCTGCAATATACCGGGATCAAAGCCATCAGGCCCCCCCTCCTTGCGGTAGAGGGCGACATCGTCCAGATGGACCTGGCCCTCATCGACGGTGAAACAGAGGTCGACGACCCCTTGGCTGTCGTCATCGTCAGCCTCAAACTCGCAGCGGAATTGCTGCCAGCCGGAGGAGAGGCGAAAACTCTGATCGAAATAGTCGCGGTTGGGCGTCGTCAAGCGTTTGAGCCCCGCCTGCAGCAGCGAGGCGGTATCGCTCTTGGCCCAAAACGAGAGCACATAGCGCCCTCGCAACGGCATCAGGGTGGAAACATCAGCCGTAGGCGGATCGAAGTAACTGTGCAGTTCGATCTCACCCTTGCCCAAGCAATCGAGCAAAACGCTCGAACGCCCCTGACTGCCGGGCCTGGCCAAGCTGGCCTCGAGCCTGGCCTTGCCCTTGACGGTAGGCCACCAACCGCCGGCTGGGTTGCTATCGCGCTTGACCCGCAGCACCACTTGATCGCCCGGTGCAAAGGCCGTCACCCGGTCAAGGGTGTAACTGCAGCCATCCTCGCCGCGCTTGAATTCGGAGACCCGTCCGGTTTTCCCAACGGCCTGACCCCAGATCACCTCGAACTCGGCCCCGTTCCAAAAACCGTCCATCCAGGCGCCAGGCGGGCCGACGTCCTTGAACCCCAACAGCGTCGCTTGGGCGACCTCGACAATCGAGCGGTATTCCCAGCCCTCGAAACCGGGGTTACGCGAGATCAGATTCTTGCGAATCTGGCCGGTACCGTAATCGGCGTACTGGCACAGGTTGATGCCAAAGGGCATGACCTTGACGGGCATCGCCTCGCGACTCACCGCCACGATCGGCGGTCCATCCGTCGGCAATTGGGCCGTTGGATCGGTCGAAGTCGAGGAGGGACATGCACAAAACAGACAGGCAACCAGGAGGAGGGTCAGCGTTTTCATCTCAACCTCTTTTTATTGGCGTGATGACGATAGACCTTGAGAATTTCAGTCACTTTGGCAGACCAGGTGTAGTGCTCGCGGGCACGCTCCAGACTGGCCTGAGCCATCGCCTGCAGACAACTGGGGTCCTCGTGAAGTTTGAGCAGCGTTTTTCTCAGATCTGCGATGACTTGATCACTGGATTGGCAGGGCAACAGCAGGCCACACGCAGGGGTAATATATTCGGAGGGACCACCGTTGTCCAACGCCAGCGAGGGTCGGCCCTGCGCCATGGCCTCGAGAATCGTAGCCCCACCGGACTCGCGCACGGAGGGCAGTACATGCACATGGCAGCCGCGATAGACGTCGGCCAGCTCGCTCGGTCTCAGCCAGCCGCGGAAGCGAACCCGACTTTCCAGGTTGAGTTCCTGGACCAAGCGCTGCAGATAGGGCAACTGAGGTCCATCGCCAACGATGGTCAAGTGAATGCCGTAGAGACTGCGCATGGCTTCGATCAGCATGCGCAGACCCTTGACGGGGATCAGGCGACCGACGAACACCAGTTTCAGGGGGCCCTCGGGCGGAAAGGGCGGGAATTCGGGAACCTGGTCAGCCACCTCGATCACGCCGTTCTCGCACATGCGGTAGGCTTTGGCGGCCAAGCGGGGTCCCAACTCGCGGTCGTTACAGGCCGAGGCCGAGAAAATCAGGTCGGCATCGCGAAAGGTCCCGTAGAGACGACTCAGGAGGCGGGCCAGAAAGCGCAGGCGGTAGAGCCAGGCACGCTCCTCTGTACCGATTTCGGGAAAGCCGCGCAAAAAGGGCAGACCACCGTTGAGTGGACCGAGCAAGGTCGGCAAGCCCAGGCGTCCGAAGCGATGGGGCGCCACCGGCGTGACCGGGGTGACCACATGGCAAAGATCGTAGCGCTCGGTCGGATGCTCACGGCGCACAAGCCGCATCGCCTTATGACCAAACAGCAAGAAGTCGATGTTGGAGACCATGAACAGCAGGTGCTGGGAGCGATGCCAAAGCAGGGTCGCCAAGCGGAAGAGCGGTGCGGAAAACCATTCAGTATCGATATAACTGACCCTGACGGATGCCGGCAGCAGCGGCTCCAATGCCTGCTTGTGGCGGATATGGGTGATCAGATGAAGGTCGACGTGGGGATGAAGATAATAGACCCAGTGCCAACCGATCATGGAGACCGAGCCACCCTCCGGAGCGCATTGAAAGGCGACCAATAGCACTCTAAGTTTTTCACGGTCCCCCATGCCAAGCCTCGAACTACTTGTATTCGATCAGTTTACCTTGGACGGCGCGCCAGTGATTGAGGAAAAAGCGCAGCTGACCGAAAAAAATTGGCACCTGGCAGAGGTGACTGTGAAAGGCATAGAGTAGGAGTGTACCGGGCGAGGCTCTGCGCCAGCGAGCGCGCGCATAAGTCCGCAACCACAGCAGGAGCGCACCGCAGACGACTAGGGACAGGCCCCACCAGCGCAACAGCAGGAGCAGGAAGACTGGGGCACACAGGTAGATAAGGCCTTGGGCGAGGTTGCGGCGACTCTGACTGCCAAAGGTTTCGCCACCCGTCAGGCGCGCGACCTCCGCGTAGGCATAACCCGTGCGATAGCAGCGGCGCCAGTAGGCGGAGAAGCGGTGAATTGCCAGGTCGTGGTCGGTCATGGCCAGGTCGAGGTGGACGATCTTGTAGCCGGCCCCGCGCAGACGGTGGCAGAGCTCAGGCTCCTCGCCCGCCACCAGACTCTCGCGATAGCAGCCGACCTGACGCAGCGCGGCGACACGCACCAGGACGTCGCCGCCAAAATAGCCGATCTCGCCCAGCGGCCCGTTCCACTCCAGGTCGAGCACGCGGTTGTAGACGCTGTCGCCGGGCGCGCGCTCGCGCCGATCGCCGCAAACGCCGGCGACGTCGGGGCGTTTTTCGATGAAGGCCAAGGCCTGGGCGAGGAAGTGGGGATCGATGCGGGTGTCGCCATCCAGGAACAGGGCGTAGGGCGAGTCGACCAGGGCTAGACCGGCGTTGCGCCCACGGGCGGCGGTCTTGGCGCCCGCGGGGACATGGACGACCTTGGCGCCGTGGCTAGCCGCCAGTTCGCGGCTACCATCAGTCGAGCCGGAATCAGCGTAGATCACCGCCAGTTGCTCGGCCGGAAAGGCCATCGCGGCCACGGAGTCGAGGCACTGGGCAAGGCGGTCGCCCTCATTGCGACCAATGATGACGACGCTCACCAGCACTTGGGTCAACGGCGACTCCCCGGCTTGACGGCTTTGAGCAGCGCCTTGCCGACCTCGTGGAGCAGCGGGTTCTTGAGTTCGTGGCCCTCGAAGGCGGCCCTGGCAGCGGCGAAATAGCCACCGGGTAGCTCGGGCAGCTTGTTGGCGATGACCGCGGCCTGACGCACGCCCAGCTCCTGCAGCAGCGCCATGCCGCGGCGCAACTGGCCGGGCTTGGTGGCAGGACCGTCGACGACCAAGACGACCGCATCGGCGAAGCGGCTGAGCAGCTCGCCCTCGGCGTGCTGCAGCAGCGAGGAGGACTCGACCAGCAGGCAGCCGGTGCGCGAGGCCAGGAAGTTGAGGAGCTCGCCCAGGGCCTCGCTGTCGGAAAGCTCGCGCTTGCCGATCGGATGGGTGGGGCAATAGATCTCGACACTGCCGCTGGCGCGCAATTCCAGCGGGAAACGCTCGCGCAAATGACTGGGCAGGTTCAGGGTTGCGCTTTTCATGTCCCAGGCCTCGGTGCGGGCCTGGAGCTGGGCCTTGCCGACAGCCAGGGAGAGCAGGCCGACGCCGCGCGAGAGCTCGGCCCGGTAGGTCAGGCAGTTGAGCGCGAACGAGGTCACGCCGGCGCCGGGCGCCAGCGGCAGAACCAAATAGGTGGCTGGCTGCTCTCGACTCATGGTTTGGCTGAAAATGCGCGGCATGATGCGCCTGAACTGGTCGGCCTCGTAGGACTCCGGCATCTCGCGCAGCAGTTGACCATAATCGTCGATGCGCTGGTGGGCCAGCACGCCGGTCGGTCGGTGGCCGATGATCTGCGCCATGTGTTGGGGCGAGATGATGCTGGGTTCGAAGAAGTCGATGGCAAAGGCGACCGTCAGCGCCAGGCCGGTGCACATGCACAGGGCCATCAGGGCGAACAGCCGACGGCGGTTCTTGATCGGTTGCAGGGGCGGGCGGGCGCGCGTCTGGATGCGCACACGGCTGGGGGCGCGCACCTCCATGCCGACCTCTTCGAGGCGGCGTTGGACGGCAGTCAGCTGGTCGTTCCAGCGCGTGATGTCGACGCGTAATTGGGTCGCGGTCAAGAACAGCGGGATCGTCACTTGCTGCTTCTGCATTTCCTGGTCGTAGCGACTGTGGATCTGATCCTCGTGTTGGCGGCGTGCGTCCATCTCGGCCTCGGCCTTGTAGATCGCTTCCTTCTGATCGTGGTCGAGGCGGGACTCGATCACGGCTGTGGCATCGCGGCGCAGGTCGGCCATGGCGCGGTCGAGGTTGGCGCGGTCGCTGGCGAGACGCGCCTCGAGCTGCTTGAGGTAAGGGTGATCGGGCGTCATCAGGGCAGAGACGCGCGTCAGTTCCGCCATCTTCTCGTACATTTCGTTGCGCATGATCGCCAGGTCGTCGAGCACTTTGGCCTCGACCAGCGGTTTCACGCCCAGTTGACTGCTGCGCTGAATCGAACCCAGCAGTGCCTGATAGGTGCGCTCGGCATCGAGGCGCTGGACAAAGGCCTCGTTATAGGCACGGCGCAGAAAGGACAGGTTCTCTTCAAGTGGCGAGAGCTGCTCCTCGGTGACCAGCGTGCCTAACTGGGTGGTGACCTCGCTTAGCTTGGCGTTCATTTCCGCCAGTTCCTTGCGCTTGCGGGACTCCTCCTCGCGCAGGTGTTCGAGCCGACTTTGGTTGCTGGCCAATTCGCGTTCGAGGTTGTTCTCCATATAGGTATCGACGAGTGTATTGGCCAGCAGATCGAGACCCTTGGGGTCGCTGCTGGAGACGGAGATGGAGACCAGGTTCGTATTGGGCACCCAGCCGACCTCGAGCATGGTCAGGAAACCGGCGATCGTCTCCTGTTCGCTGTCCTTGCGCTTGACGCAGGTCTTGCTCAGATCCAGCTTGGCCAGAGATTCCTGGACGTTTTCGTAGCTGACGATGTAGGAGACCTGGGTATTGACGTAGTCCGTGTACTGAATGCGCGAAACGAAAGTGCGGTCCTCGTCGCGGACCAGCATGTGGTCGACCAATTGGGCGATCTCGATCGCCAGGTTTGCCTGATAGAGCGGCTTGACCTTCCAGAGAATCAGCCCCGTCATCAGGATTGTGCCGCCGATCGCGATCGTGGCGATCAGGCGCAAATGGCCCAAGATGGTGGCAACGGGGTGGATCGGTTTGAATTTAATCGGAGTAGCCATGAATCGTCCTGTCTATGAATCGGGGACGCCGCCTAGAAGCCCAGAACCACTTCACCAAAAAATGCGGCGTACGCCTCGCCACAGGAACCATCGGGGCTCACTGCGTGGCATGGCTCACAACCCCCATGTGGGCGCGCCCATCATAACACGATTCGAGGACAAACGTGGCCGCTGTCCAGACACGAGCAGCCCGATTCGGTTGGCTCATGGCCAGAGCTCAGACCACCGGGGTGGCGCCCTAATGATAGGCCTGGTTTGACATCCACCCGCCGTCCTGCACAAGATTGCATCATGTGCTACACCGCCTGCTGGATCTTTTCCGCTAGGGTTCAGCTAGAGCCTAACCGAAAAGGTCGTCCCCATCCGACGTCCGGCAAATATCAGAATCACTTCAGCGGGACGCTCCCGGAGTTACGCTCTACTGAAAAAGCCGCTTTATAATTCACCCGCCGCCCGGCGCAAGATTGCATCTTGCGCTACAGCAGCTACAGCGCCTGCTGGATCTTTTCCGCTAGGGTTCAGCTCGTATTGGTGACCGGGAGGGGCGGTAATTGCGGTCGCACGAGGTCCAGGCGCGAGGCGCGATGGCGGTTATTTTGGCGCCAGCTGGCCAAGCGCCAGGCGCGATTCCGCTCACCCTGTGCTAAAATGTGGCCCGATATGGAAGTCCATCCGATCGAGGAGAACCCTATGAGCAAAATCGTACTGGTCCTTGCACTGTTGGGCATCGCTGCCCTGGTCTATGCCAAGGCCCGCGGCGGGGAGAACGTCCTGCCCCCCAAGGAGTTCGTCGAGAAGCACAAGGCACAGGGTGGCGTCCTCTTGGACGTGCGCACGCCCGACGAGTACAAGGCTGGCCACCTGGCCGGCGCCGAGAACGTCAACTTCTACGACGCCGACTTCGCCGAGAAAATCGCCGGCAAGGACAAGCAAAAGACGTACTTCGTCTATTGCCGTTCCGGCGGCCGCAGTGGCAAGACGGCCGCTATGATGAAGGAGGCAGGCTTTGCCTCAGTCTACGACATGGCCGGCGGCATGAACGCCTACGAGGCCGCCAAGTTGCCCATTGAGAAGTGAGCGCTGGCCCGCGCGGCTAAACGAGGCTCGGCGATGACCCGCACTTATCGGGATGTCGCCGATCCTCGGCTGTTTCAACTCAAGGCCTTCCAGTCGCAGCGCCTGCGCACCACCTACGCGGACCTGGCCGAGTTACCTCAGTACCGCGCTGCCTGCCACTTCTTCTTCAACCGCCTCTACTCGACCGAAGACACGGCGGATCGCGATCAAGCCTTTCGCAAGATCCACCACCTGGCCCGCATCTGGCTGGGCGGCGACGTGGCCCAGAGCATGGAGAAGCTGATCGAGCTCCAGGAGATCACGATCGCCATGGACGAAACCTTACTGCGCCTGCTCATAGCGGAGGATCAGCCGCTGGCGTTCGACAACGCCACTTACGAGCGGCTCTACTGTGCCTCCGATAACTATGTGCTGCGCCAGCGCCAGATTGAGCTGCTGGAGCAGACGATGCGCATGGTCCACCGCATCAGTCACCGCCTCGGCATCGGCATGGTGCTGAGCGGCCTCCACGCCGCTTGCATGGTCGCTGGCGATACGCGCATGGTCGAGTTCCTCCAGGACGGCTACCGCGCCTTTCGCGACCAGAGCAACATCGAACCGCTGGCTCAAGCCATGGTCCTGCGCGAAACCGAGCGCCTCAACCGCATCTACGGCCTGCCGTATCAATGCGTCTGGTAAAGTGTGTCCAACCCGTTGCACAGACATCTTCGACACGCTTGGGATTGAAACATGGGCGACAATCAAAATGAAAATATGATTTGCGGCGTGAGCTCTTTCAAATAGTTCACCTGAACAACCCGTCCGAAAAAAATCGCGCGGCCTAGTTCACCTGAATCACCCGTCCGAAAAAAATCGCGCGGTCTAGTTCACCTGAATCACCCGTCCAAAAAAAATCGCGCGGTCTAGTTCACCTGAATCACCCGTCCGAAAAAAATCGCGCGGCCTAGTTCACCTGAATCACCCGTCCAAAAAAAATCGCGCGGCCTAATTCTCCCGTCGCCAACCGATTGAGCCGGCGTAAAGGTGTTTGCCCGACCAACCTGACAAAGCCCTCGTTAACTTAACAGCATTGGGACACATTGGGTCCGCTGCAGCCCGCTCCAACGCTTATTCGCTGGCTCCGTTCAGCGTTCGCGCTTCCTTCGACGAAGACTGGCGCCTTACTTCACTTTTCGCTGGGGTTCACTTTCACCTGGGCCCCGCCTGCCAAGTTCTGCCCAGATCATTTGCCTGATCATAGGGGGCGATGGAGCACCGTACTCAGCGCATGTCGGCCAGGCCGTCTTCGAGCTCCTTCAGAAATCCGTTCTTGAAGAAGCCCAGCCACAAGGATTGAACGTCGCCATCGGGGGTCAGCAGCACGAAGGTGGGGTAGCGATCGACCTCGTAGGCGCGCGCCAGCTCGGGACCGGTGCCGCTTTCGCAATCAATCTCGAGCAGGATCACGTTTTCGAGCGCCTTCGCGACCTGAGCGTCCTCCTCACGGACCCGGCGAAACAATTTGCAGGGCGGGCACCAGCTGGTGGAGAAATCCAGCAGGACCGGCTTGCGCTCCGCCTTGGCGCGGGCCAGGGTCTGTTCGTAGGCCTGCTTGAAGTCCGGGCCAGGGTTCGGCATCAGCACCACGGCGGCGATTGCCATGCAGGCGATCCCCAAGATCCACGTCATTTTCTTGCCCATGTCTCCTCCCTTGGCGCAGCGCGCACGCCCTGATTCATAGCACAGGCTGCGGAACGGGTAAAGGCGATTGGATAAATCTCTGCCCACGACCGCAGGTGAACAGCGCGGTGGAATTCGGCTCCGAAAATAAAATGGCTCGGGTCGTCCGCTTTCGCATCCACGCGCGATACGCGCGCGCCTGAAAACAGTCATGTGGTAAGATGTGGGCGGTGGTCCCCGAACCCCAATTGACGGCCCAATTTCATTCATTACACCAGGGGGATTTCCGTGTTCAACACGCCTAGTGAGGTGGAGAGCCTCATCGCCAAGAAAAAATACGGCAAGGCCATCGCGATCCTGCGAGAGCAGCTGGCCGTAGAGCGCAATGTATTTAAAATGCAACAGATGGCTGACCTGCTCGTGCTCGAGGGTCAGGACCGCGAGGCGCTACATATCCTCAGCCGCCTTGTCGAAGAGTTTGGCAGTCAGGGCTTTATCACCAAAGCGATCGCCATCCTCAAGAAGATGCAGCGCATCAAACCCGACCTCGCCGGCCTGGAGGAACGCCTGACCGAGTTGGTGCGCAAGCGGGCAGAGGAAACGGAGCCCGCCAAGACGGAAGCACAGCAGGCGCAAGACGAGACGCCAAGTGCCTCTTTGGTCGGCCTCTCTCCACTGTTCCGCGACTTTTCCGATGTGGAGCTGACCGCTTTCATTCGCGGGCTCGACCTGCAAATCTTCGAACCCGGTCAAATTGTCGTCAGCGAGGGCGAGCCCGGCCACAGTCTGTTCGTCGTGGCCACCGGCAGCTTGCGCGTCTATGTACGCGATCTCGAGAACCACAACACCCAGGTTCGACTGGTGGAGTCGGGTGAGTTCTTTGGCGAGATCTCCCTGTTGACCGGACAGCGCCGAAGCGCCACAATCACCTGCGCGACGACCTGCGAGCTGTTGGAGCTGGACATCGGCCGCCTCAACGCCATGGCCCAGCACCACCCTGGCATTCCCAACACGATCCGCCATTTCGCCCGCAAGCGTCGCAACAGCCCCGAGGAGCGCATGGCCCGTCGTGGCGAGCAGGCAAGCTGAGGTTGCATCCCAGATCATGACCGAACACAAAAAGTTTTACCGCATGGGCGAAGTCTGCACCATGACTGAGCTCGAACCCCACGTGCTGCGCTATTGGGAGTCCGAATTCGAACAGCTGGCCCCCAAGAAGACCCGCACCGGCCAGCGCACCTACAACGAGACCGAGATCAACACGATTCTCAAGATCAAGCGCCTGGTCCACGAGGAGGGCTACACCATCGCCGGTGCGCGCCGGCGCCTGGAACTGCCGGAGGCCGCCGAGAAACCCGAAAAAGCCATTCTGCTCAAACAGGTTACGAGCGATTTCGAGGAGTTGCGAGGCATGTTGAAAAATGTTTTAAAACTGCTTGACCGCCAATAGTCTCTCTGGTACTATTCGCTTTCGTCGGATCGGAGCGTGGCGCAGCCTGGTAGCGCGCTCCCTTGGGGTGGGAGAGGTCGGAAGTTCGAATCTTCTCGCTCCGACCATTCAGCTTTCAACAACCCCATTCAGTTGAAAGCGGACACGGCACGTGTCCAAGCAAAGCGCACGACGAGCAAGTCTTCATAAAGAAGTTTGCTCGGTCGAGCAGCCGTGTTAAGTTGAAGAGAGCGCCGCCCGCGCAACGGGCCGCCGCCGGCTGTTCCCCAATCGCGTCGCTGGAGTCAGGAGCCATGGCCAAGAAAATCGCCACCACACACCGCCGTCCCGGCGGCGTGCAGATCAAGGCCGTCGCGCCCGGCAGTCTCGCCGAGGACTGCGGCCTCGAGGCCGGCGATACGATCTATGCCATCAACGGCCACGTCATTCCCGACAGCCTCAGCTATACCTTCAACATCGCCGCCCCCGATCTCCTCCTGGAGATCCACAAGGCCGACGGCGAGGCTTGGGAGATGGAGGTCGAAAACGACCCGGAAGAGAGCTTCGGCGTCCAGCTCGAGGACGATCCGATCATGCTCTGCCGCAACAAGTGCATCTTCTGCTTCGTCGACCAGAATCCCAAGGGCTACCGCAAGAGCCTGCTGATCAAGGATGAGGATGTTCGCCTCTCCTTTATGTATGGCAACTATTCGACGCTCTCCTCGACCGACGCGGCCGAGGAGGAGCGCATCATCCGCGAGCGCATCAGCCCGCTCTACGTCTCGGTCCATGCCACCGATCCCGAGACCCGGATCTTCATGCTTAAGAGCAAGAAGCAGGGCGATATCGTCGAACGACTGCAGCGCTTCGCCGCGGCCGGCATCGACTTCCACGCCCAAATCGTGCTCTGCCCCGGCATCAACGACGGCGCGATTCTCGAGCGCACGTTCACGGACCTGGCCGCCCTGTGGCCCCGCTGCCTTTCGATCGCAGTCGTGCCGCTGGGCATCACTAAGTGGCGCGAGCAGCTGATCAAGCTGACGCCCGTCAGCGACGCCTATTGTCGGGAAACCATCGACTTCTGCGAACCCTGGCGCCAGAAGTTCCAGCGCGAACTGGGTTATCCGCTGATTTTCCTGGGCGACGAGTTCTACATCCGCGCCGGCCAGCCGTTGCCCGACGCCGACGCCTACCAGGATTTCCCGCAGATGGAGAACGGCATCGGCATGGTGCGGCGCTTCATCGACACCTTTTACAAGCGCCTGGACCGTGCCCGCATTCCCGCCGGCAGCTCAGGGACCCTGATCACGGGCACCCTGTTCGGCCCGGTCCTGGCGCAGTGCATTGAGGATCTCAACCGCCGCCACAAGGCCGAATTCAAGGTGGCCGCGATCCGCAACGACGCCTTTGGCGCCGACCTGATCAATGTGGCCGGCCTGGTTCATGGCGCCGACGTCATCGCCCAACTCAAGGACCGCGAAGATCTGGGCGACTGCATTGTCATGCCCCACGTCATGCTCAAGGACCCCGTCGACGATCCCCTGATGATCGACGACATGCGCCCGCTCCACCTCTCGCGCGCCCTCAAGAAGCCGATTGTCGGCACCGGCAACACCGCCGAGGAGCTGCTCAAGACGCTGGCCAACTGGCGCGGCCACCTGCTCTCCGACAAGGGCTGCGACGGCGGTCTCTCCCTGGCGGTCTAAGCCCGCGTAACTGCCGAGCTCATTCGTGATGGCAGTGCGCCACGTGCTGGTCGAGCACAAAGAAGCTGCCCTTCTCCGTCTTGGCCAAGTGGAGCAGTCCCCGCTTGCGCAAGGATTGCAACAGGCGGGTCACCGTCGTCCGCGTCGCGCCCACGGCGCTGGCCAGTTGCTCATGGGTCACGCAGATGAAGAGCATGGCGCCACCTTCCTTGAGCGTATGGGAAAACCGCCCGCCGATCACCTGCAGGATCCCCAATAGCCGCTCTTCGATGCTGGACCGGGCTTGCATGGAACACCACAGCTCCATTTGGCAGATCCGGCGTTTGAGACGGTCGTGAAAATCAGCCTGCTGGACCGCCAAGGCCCAGGGCTCGACCACCACGGCGAGGTTGGTGTGCGCGCGCATCTCGACAAAACAGCTGTGGCTCTGGCAGGAGACGGAGGCGTGCGCCATCAACACGTCGCCCTCCCCATAGAAGCCGATCAGCACCTCGCTGCCGTCGGGGTGCACGGAGGTGCACCGCACTACGCCCCGCAGGATGCGCACGACGCGATCCTCCTCCAGGTGAACCTGCTCGCCGCGCTGGAAATGGCGCTTGGACCCGCGCAGCTCGCCGCTGGCGCGGGTCGCGGCCAAGACCAGCGCATGGTCCAGCACCCGGCCGAGCGCCGCCGGCGAGAACTGGCGGGGCAGCACGCACAGTGCGCCGCGCTCCTGAGCCAAACCCGCCCATTCGGGCCGGTCCTGACGGGGCCAGACGAAGCAGGCGCAATCCATCGAATCGGGCAGATCGCCGAGCCCGTCGGCGGCGATCATCGTCGGCAGCACCGCCTGATCATGGGCGTCACCGCCGGAGAGCGCGACGGTCGCGCCCTGACCCTCGAGCAGGGTCAGCAAGTCGGCCAGCGCCGTCGCCTTGCCGCGCAGCATGAAGGTGCGCCGCTGCCCGCCGTCTTCCAGACTCACTCTGTACATTCCGTCTCCCCTGCCCCGTCATCGTTTCAGGCGAAAGTGGACGACGGCAATCACGCCGTTCGCGTCCGGACCCACGGCGACCACCTGCTCGCTACAGCCCGTTTCAAAATCGGCCGGACCCTGATACGGGCCGGAGGCTACACGCTCGCGCCACGCATCCAGCAGGTCGAACCGGCCTTGCCGCATGTCCCTCGCATAGTGTACCAGCACGCTTAGGCCAGACCCAAGCGGCATGATCGCTTCGACCGCTGCCAGCAGCACGCGCAGAGGGCGGATATCGAAGTGGACGAGGTAGGGGAAACAGGTGTCGAGAGCGGCACTAGCGATCATGGGTAACTTCTCTAGCGGTCCGGGCGGGTGAATAAGACATAAAAGCCCCGTGCCGCAGTGGCCACGGGGCAAAGAGATTTAGGAGAAAGGCACCGACATGGCCGGTCTGCACATGATAAGAAAGAACGATAGGGGGACGCTGCACCGAAACGCACCGCATCGTTGTGCGATTTGAGACATTGATCGCGGCTCATGGCTGTCGTGGCGCCAGCCGCTGACTTACCTCGCTTTTGCGGCTTCGCTTAGCCTCCGCGTTTCCTGCGGCCAAGGCATGCTGGCGACTGACGCCATTTTTCACGGCTTCGCAAACCAGGCACGCTCCCAACTGCCAAGTTCGTGCCACAATCAAAAACGTGTTTATCGTTGAATGTCCCCCAATGATGAGCACCGACTTGTCACACTATTTGGTTGTATTCACATTTTTGTTCGTGTAGAGTTTTGGGCGTATCCGCAGTTTATCCTTCTCCGCAGCGGTCGGGTCAATGCGTTCACTACCCTTGCCGAGACCGGCGCGAGTTCCTCCCCTTTGATACCGAGGAGTCACCATGCACTTCCAAATACCCGACATAGCGTTCACTGTCGACCAAATCGTAGCGGCCGCTGAGCAGAGCACTGGCCTGAGCGCCTGGGGTGATTTGAGCTTTCGCCAGAACCTCGACGTCCTGCTCAAATCCTTCCTTGAGGAAGTTCCCCAGGCCGACGAAGTCCGTCAATACTTCTATGCCCGTTGTCTGGGACTGGCCCAGACCCGCCTGTTGATCGAAGGGACGATTCGCCGCCACCCCGAGATCGAGGACGTGCCGATCGAGCGCCCCCTGATCATCTCAGGCTATCCGCGCACCGGCACGACCATCTTGCAGAACTTGCTTTCCCTCGACCCCCTGGCTCGACCTTTGCTCTATTGGGAATCGCTCCAACCCGTGCCGCCACCCGAGCCCGAGACTTTTTTCAGCGACCCGCGCATCGCCCAGCACGCCGCCCATTTGTCCGAATTCTATCGCCACTACCCAGAGTGGGAGAGCATCCACTACCTCACCGCCGATGGACCCAACGAGTGCGAGAACCTGTTCACGTTCGACTTCGCCTGCACCATGTTCCACGCGGCCCACGAATTGCCTAGCTTCATGAAGTACATCCTCAACCGTGACATGAAGCCGTCCTATCGCTTCTACAAGCGACTGCTCCAACTACTAATCTGGAAGTTCCCCGGCAAGCGCTGGGTCCTCAAGGCGCCCATGCATCTCCCCTACCTGGCCGATCTGCTGGAGGTGCTGCCGGACGCATCCCTGGTCGTCACCCACCGCGATCCATGCAAGGTACTGGCCTCGATGTGCAGTCTGATCAGCGGTGGTCGCGCCATCGCCAACGTGCCCGGCAGCGTCGACAAGCTGCGGGTCGGCCAGGAGCACCTGGCGATGATCCCCGACATTATGGGCCGCTACGCGAGGTTGCGCAAACAGCTGGATCCCAGCCGTTTCTTCGATATAGACTACCGCGACACCGTCAGTGACCCGGTCGGCCTGATCCGCCGCATCTACGCCCACTTCGATTACCCCTTCGTCGACGGCTACGACCAGCTGATCGACAGCTACCTGGCTGAGCACCGACAGCACAAACGCGGCCGCCACCAATACAGCCTAGAAGAGTTCGGCCTCAGCCAAGCAGAGGTACTGGAACGCTTCAAGCCCTACACCGACAGCTTTCCAGAGATCTTCGCAGCTCTGGACTAGTCGCGCTTGGGTAGGCAGGGCACAATGCGAAAAGGACTATCAGCCAAAAGGTCTTGACGTTAAAATACAGAAACGCGCGTACGAAGCCGTTAAGCAGTGTAGCGAATGGGATGAGGTCGGGAGAAAAGCTAGGATATTGAAAGGGTCAAAAGCCATGATTCTGCCCAACGAGGTCCACCCTGCCTTGAGAATGAAATTACGTGCCCGTGGCAAGAAGTGGGCAAACCAAGCGCTAGACACGAGCAGATATTGGTATGGCGGTCCCCAGCTGCACCATGAAGAGGATCTAGCCGTATTTGCGGCTATTGAGGCCACCGAATTGAAGGACAGCACTTTCGAAGTCGTGATTGACTCCAGTTGAATAACTACATAGTGGTTCGAATGGTCGATCAGGAAAGCACTAGATAAAAGAACCATGCTGTACGAAGCAATTGAACTTCTTCAATCTACTTGAACTCGAACCACTGCCCATGGAGGTCGCCCATGAATGCCATCGAAGTGTGCCTGATCCAGGAGCCGCCGGTCTTTTTTGATCTTGAGGCGACCGCCGCGCTGGTGTGCCGGCGCATTGCCGAGTTCGCCGCGCTCGGGGTCGACCTGATGGTCTTCCCGGAAACCTGGCTGTGTGGCTACCCCGCCTGGATCGACATCGCACCTGGCGCTGGACTCTGGGATGCACCCGGCATGCGCCAACTCTACCGCATCCAGCTGGAGGCGGGCGTAACCTTGGACAGCCCCGAGCTGGCGGCGATGCGTGCGGCGGCGCGGAAAGCGAACATGACGGTGGTGCTGGGTGCCCAGGAGCGCCACGGCAAGAGCCTGTACAACACGCTGTTCACGCTGGGGGCTGACGGCGAACTCAATCTACACCGCAAACTGACGCCCACCTATACCGAGCGCCTGCTCTGGGCGCAGGGTGACGGCAGCACCCTAACAACAACCCAGACCAAGTTTGGTACGCTAGGCGGCTTGATCTGTTGGGAACACTGGTTGCCCTTGGCCCGCGCAGCCATGCAGGCTCAGCAGGAGATGGTCCACGTAGCGGTCTGGCCCGAGGTCAGCGATCTGCATCGGTTGGCCAGCCGCCACTACGCTTTCGAAGGCGGCTGCTTTGTCCTAGCCAGCGGTTGCCACTTCACCAAGGGCGATATCCTGACGGCCTTCGACCACCGCAGCGATGCCCCTGCCGAGGCACGGGCACTGCTAGACAGCATGCCGATCAGCGACGACACGCCACTGCGCCGCGGTCTCAGCGCCATATACGCCCCCGACGGAAAAATCGTCGCGGAGGCCGAGGCCGGCCCCCAGCCCCTGCACGCCCGCTTGGATCTGACCTGCGTCGCCGAGAGCCGCATGTACCTCGACACCACCGGCCACTACGCGCGCCCGGACGTCTTCCACCTCGAAGTCAACACCCAGGCTCACCCCTACGCCAGCTTCGAACCCGGTGGCTAAGGTGACCGCAGTTTGACCGTATTGCCAGCCGCTGGGCTCTTGCGTGGGGCTGGCACCACGACCTTCCCTGAGTTGCTAGGTCGACCGGCGGTCGGCCTAGCGGGGTTCCGCCCACGGGTCGCGCCTTGGGTTCGGTGATCTTTGTGCAGCGGTTTTGCCGCCCCTGCTTAGCGCCGTCGCGGCTTCGCGTGAGGCAACGTTTTTGGCTGCGCGTCTTCCACTTACTTGGGCAAATCCACCACGATGACGGGTTCGACCATGAAGGTGCCAATCGTGTTCTTGCGGTTCATCGTCATCAGATCCAGCAAGCGCGCGGCACCCTTGCCTTCGATTTTGACGTTGAACGAGGTGGTGACGAACTGGGCCTCGTTTTTGATCACGCTCGAAACGATGCCACCGATCGTGCCTGGCTCGTCGCCCATGCAGGTGGTGAAACGGCAGCCGTCGATGCCGATCATGTTGCCGCCATCGACCTTCACCGACGTCGAACCCTGCACCATGGTGTTGGCTTGGGAGACTATCACGTAGGGCAGCGGCACCACTGCATTGCCCACGGGCGTCTTGCAGACATCAGGGACGGTACTCATCGACTGCCCTCCCCCACCCTGGTGACACAAGGTCAGGCCATTGACAGCTACGCTATTGGGCATGGTGCGCCTCCGCCGTGATTGCGCCGCGGCTGTGGTTCTCGCCCGCGGCCCAGACCAGTATATCGCGTTCGCTCAAAGAACCTTTGTGATGGGCATACCAAAGTTGCGCGCACAGCAACGGCAACCAGGCCGTGCCGACATCGCCCCACAGGTCGATCGGCTTGAAGACTGCGCCACCAGGCGCCAGCGCAGTGGACGATTTCATGCAGGCCAACTCGAACTCCTGGGCCAGGTCGCGGTCGCCGTCGCTGCCGAAGTGAATCGCACCAAAGCGCCGGCCTTCCAGCAAGGCTGAACCCAAGCGCGCGAACAGCTCGCCCAGGGCATTGCCCGGTGGATCGCCCGCTGCCTGAACAGCCTGGCCTTGGGCGCCGAGCGCGATCGTCGCACCTTGGGGCTGACGTGCAAACAGCAGAAAACAGGCGGCTTCGCCAGGGATCGTGCCCCAGGGATTGCCTGGACCAAGCAGACGATTGACCTGGGCCAGCGCCTGCAGTTTCGGTTCATCAACCCGGCTATCGACGGCGCCGAGGATGGCATAGTCGCATTGGCCAGCTTCGAACTGCGCCCGCAGGCGCTCCAGCTCGGCAAACAGTGACTCAAATCCTGGGCTCAGCTGGCGCGGCGCGGTGGGCAGGTGGGACAGCGCTTGCAGCATCGCTGCATCCGCACGAAGCCCTGGTCGCGGCGCAGGCAACCAGAACGCGCAGGGAATCGACTTGGCGGTCGGCGCCTGTCGCGACACCAGAGCACCACATTCCGCCGCAGCCAGTTCGGCCAGGGCCTGCATGCGTTCGGCTGCCTGCGCCTGCTCCAAGAAGCTGGCTTGGGAGACGATGACGGGCTCACCCTCGGCGTCGCAGACGGTGGCGTGTTCGACGAACGCGTCCATGCCGGCGGCGGTGGCGGCGCCGTGCAGCGCCAAGGTCGGTCCAAGCGGTGAGCAGACGGACGCGCCAATTAGGTACAGCGGGGTACTCATGACCTCACCTCCTCCATGCGCGTGCCGCTGACCTCGAGCTCGGTGACCAGCCAGGTGGTCGACCAGACCATGATCAGCAGGCGCTCCTCGACGAGGACGGTCACGGTCTCCAGCAGCGAGGGCGCCGCAGCGATCTGGCCGCGGATGCGGGCGATGCCGCGCAGGTTAATCACGGGCAGGTCTAGTGCCAAGGGGGATGAAGCTGTCATGCCGTGCAGGACCAGGCGCTCGCCGCCCTGGAGGCGCGGAATGAACTGCTGGTCCGCCGGCGCGTCCTGATAGAAGGCCGGTTGGAAATCTGCCGGCATGCGCGGGCAGACCTGTTTGAGCCAGGTGTCGTCAAGGGTTCCAGCTAGGCCAGCGCGCGGTTGCCAGGCGACTGGCAAGGGCCCAAAACCGACGGCGCGACGTAGTTCACCCCCAGAACCGTCCCGCTGAAACAGTCGGGGTGCTACTTTGCCTAGCAACTCGCGATCACTGGCGGCCATGCCACGGCCCAAAGGGTTGGTCCAGTCATTGCCCGCTGGCGAGAAGGCTCCGCCCCAGGTCTGGTCGTAGCCCAAGTCTGCCCTCTCAAAAGGCAAGGGCTTGGTCAGCGCCAGGCAAGTCAGGCCCGGCTCGAACCAGCGCGGACCGGTAACGGTCAGCATTTTGCGCCGTGCGCCCAACTCGAAACCCACGTCCAGCTCGGCCACGGGCCTGCCAGCGGGCGCATGGGCCTTGGCGTGGAGCAGGAGATCGGTGGCCTGGCGAGGTGGATGGAAATCACATCCAAACTTGAGCGAACTCACTTCGGCGCTGGTGAAGTACTCCGGGCTCCGACACAGGGGCGTCTGTTCGGCTGCCAAATGGAAGGTTCCCTCCTCGAAGCCAAAGGTCGCCCGTGTGGCCACGGTCCAATGCAAACACCCGCGCTCGTCACGGACGAATTGCCCGTCGCACGCATATGGGGTTTGATTGTCGATGGCGGTCATCAGTGCTGTCAGACCCTCCAAAGGTAAGGGGTTGATGGGTGGAACTCCACCGGGTGCGGAGCGGTCGAAAACACCTCGTCTCGACCGGACGGAATGTGGCACCGGGTGCGCAAAGTCGGAACAATGACCTCGAGGGATACAAGAGCCTGACTGGGCTCCGGGGTTAGGGATTGCCGTGGGTGATCACGCGCGCGCAACTGGGACGGTGGCGCGCGTGGCGGGCGGACCAAATCGCTTCTAGCATGGGCATTGCAGTGTTGCGAACATGGCCGCCTCTAAATGCATAACGCATTCTAACAGAAATCTTTGCCGGTTTCCGATGTTATTAAACGGTCAGGCCGGAGTGAGCTAGATCGGTGATTTGCTTCACCTTATGTTGTGCTTTGGGCGACCCGGCGCCGCCTAGCTCCCCTGATCCAGCAGGATGTCTGGACGGCTGCCGAAGATGGTGAAATTCGGGCGCAGGCGCAGGGTCTGAACCTCGCCGTCCTGCTCAATTTCCAGGGCTTCCTCACGTTCCACTGCGGCCAGCTGGCGGAAGGTGTCGCGGTCGACATGGTTCCAGCGGCGGGCGCAGCAGCCCACATAAAGACGATAGGCCAGGCTGTAAGGCACCAGATCGACGGAGCGCAGCGCACCGCCTGGGCGCGTGCAGCGCAGCTGGGCAAAGGAGGTCATGCCGCGCAGGCGCAGCTCGCCCTCGGCGCTCTCGCCGACGGCGCAGATGCCGCTGTAGGCCAGGTCCTCGCCCAGTTCCGGAGTGATCTTGGCGGCCGCGCCTGGGGCCAGATCGCTGCTGGCCGCCAACAGCTCGGCCGGCCATTGGCCCGGCGTCTCCAGCGGCGCACCCAATAGGGCGGCGGCCAGGAAGACGGCCGGCAGCAGGGTCTCGTCCGCGCCTGTCTGCTCCTCACTCTTGACCCGCAGCGGATTGAAAACTAGGAACAGCCAGTGGGCGCCGGGCTCGTCGCGCAGGCCGCGCCACTTGAGATGGGCCGGACCAGCCAGCTTGGCGCTGAGTTCGCGCAGGTGGTCGATCTGGCGGTAGGTGCGCAGGCCGAAGAGGCCCAGATCGACCTCGACCAGAACCGGCACGGCCAGACTCTCGCCCATGCGGCCGAGGTGGTGGAGGATATGGCGGTCGCCCTCGCTCGCGGCCAGACCCTCGCAGACGATGGCCAGGTCGATCGCCTGGGTCGGCCCGGATTCGGGCTGGATACAGGTCAGGTAGAGGGCATCGCAGAGCTCGTCCTTGAGACAGTCGACGACCTGGACGCGCACATTGGCCGGCAGCTTGCCCAGACAGGCGCGCAGGCCGCGCCAGTGGCCGTGGAGGCGGCGCAGCTCGCGGTGGTCGCGCAACTGGGTGAAGAGGCGCCCTTGAAGGCGTTCGAGTTCGGCCAACAGTTGGGCGCGCTTGTGGCCGCGGTAGCGGGGCGCGCCGAGGCACTCGTGCAACAGCGGATAGCTCTCGGGCTCGTCGCCCAGGTCGACCATTGAGAGCAGGTCGATCGTGCCGCCGCCCCCGCTGCCCTGGTTGGCGGCGGCCAGCTCGCGCAGGCGAGCGCCGTCGACCAGGTCCGCCAGCAGGGCGGCGGTGTCGAGCGGCCGCTCCTCGCTGGTTTCGGCGACGCCCTCGCGCAAGACGCGCAGGCTCTCCAGCAACGGCACCTGGCGGCGCAGGCCGCGCTCGCTGAAATCGCGCAGCTCGGCGAAGTGCAGTTCGAGGCGCAGATCGTCGATCTGGGGCAGCTCCAGCTGGACGGCGACGGCGGGCCGCAGCGCGGCCATCAGTTGCTCGAAGTTGGCGCGGCCAACCTCCCGCGGCACGAAGGACTCGCGCTCCGCGCTGCGGCCGCTGAAATTGCCAAAGACGACGAAGTGAAAGAGCGGCGCCTCGGCGCGTTTGCGGGCATTGCCCGGTACGGTAATTTCCATCATGTCGCATCGCCTCCGTAGCGGTTGAGCATGCCGTAGAAGGTCGACCGCGAGAGGCCGAGCTTCTTCATCGCCTTGGTCTTGTTGCCGTTGCACTGTTTGATCGTCTCGCCCAAGACCTGCGCGGCGTATTGGTTCATGAGCGTTTCAAAGCTGCTGTCGCCCAGGTTGAGTTCGGCCAAGCCCGCGGGCTGTGCCGGGTCCTGATCCAGCTGAAGGTACTCGGCGCCGATGGTGTCGGTACTGTCCTCGAAGACCATGGCGCGCTCGATCATATGCTCCAGCTCGCGCACGTTGCCGGCGCAGTAGTCGCCCTCGTTCAGCTTGCGCATGGCCTCGCCGGTGAAGCCGGTGAACTCGGTGCCCAGGCGACCGTTGTATTTCTTGCGGAAGAAGTCGGCCAGCAAGGGGATGTCATCCTTGCGCCGGCGCAGGGGCGGGACTTCCAGGACCAGACCCTTGAGGCGTTGGTAGAGGTCGTTGCGGAAGGTCCCCTCTTTGACTCTCTCGCGCAGGTCCTGATGGGTAGCGGCGAGGATGCGGGTGTTGACGACCTCGGGCGTGTCGGCGCCAACGGGCAGAATCTCGCCAGACTCCAGGGTGCGCAGCAGGCTGACTTGCATGTCGCTGGGCATCTCGCCGATCTCGTCCATAAAGAGGATGCCGCGTTCGGCCTTCTTGAACAGGCCGGGGCGGTCGCGCTGGGCACCGGTGAAGCTGCCCTTGACGTAGCCGAACAGCTCGCTTTTGAGGAGATTGGGCTCGATCGCGCCGCAGTTCATGGAGATGAAGGGCCCGTTGTAGCGTCCCAGCTGGTAGATCGAGCGGGCGACGAGTTCCTTGCCGGTACCGCTCTCGCCATGGATCAGCACGGTCGAGGGCACCCTCGCCAGCTTGCGGATCAGGGCGAAGAGGTGGAGCATGCTGGGGTGGCAGGAGATCAGCTGGAGCTCGCTCATTTCCATCTTGGAGCGGATGACGTCGATCTCGAAGCTCTGGCGCTCGTAGTCGCGGGAGCGGTTGAGCAGGATCAGCACGTCGGCCAGGAGCTCCATCACCATGAGGCAATCGGCGGGCACGAGGTTGGCACCGTTGTAGCGGCGCTCCAACCAGACGACGCCGTCGACCCGGTCGTCGGCCAGGGCTGGCACGGCCAGGAAGCGCTGCCGCTCCCCACCTAAGGGGAACTCGCCCTGAACGGCGCGGGCGGAGGTAATGGCGCGCTGCAAGGAGTCGGTGTGGACATTGCGCATGGGCTGTACGAACTCGGCGCCAGCGGCGGTCAAGGCGGCCAGGGTGCGCAGGCCGCCGGCGCCGGTGGCGAACCAGGCGCCGCGGGTAGCGCCAGTGGTCGCAATCAGGCGCGCCAGGGTCGTGCGCAGGATCGAACCCATAGAGGCAAGATCCGCGCGCGTGGCGATTTCGTGAAACAGCTGATGCCGATTCATGAACGTCTCCAGGGCCGGCTCAAGGGTTGAACTCCAGGACAAAGCGCTCCTCCTTGAGGCCAACCCGCAAGCTGGTGGGCATGGTGCCTTCTAGCAGGAAGCGCAGGATGCTTTCGGCGATCTGGGGTAG
This sequence comes from uncultured Holophagae bacterium, assembly GCA_964423555.1. Lineage (GTDB taxonomy): Bacteria > Acidobacteriota > Holophagae > Acanthopleuribacterales > Acanthopleuribacteraceae > CAYRFM01. Next base: position 43,040 of record CAYRFM010000022.1, read on the forward strand.
GAGCTCGCCGTTGAGGATGTGGTCAATATTGCGGGCACCGGCCTCGACGAGGCGGCAGCGCTCGGCGATCTTGTCGAGGAAGGCGGCATCGGCGGACATGGCAATGCCGTGCTTGCCCTTGAGGCGCAGGGCAATCTTGCGCAGCTTCAAGCCGATGATGCGCTTCATGACCTTGTCGGAGATGGGATAGTAGGGAATCACGGTCATGCGCGCCAGGAGCGCCGGCTTGAAGTAACGGTTGAGCTCGGGGCGGATGGCCTCAAGCACCTCATCGATCTCTGGCCAGGGCTCCTGACTGCAGAGGTCTTCGGTGATGGCGCTGCCGAGATTGGAAGTCATCATGACCACGGTGTTCTTGAAGTCGATGATGCGGCCCTCGCCGTCGGCGCAGTGGCCCTTGTCGAAGACCTGGTAGAACAGATTCATGACGTCGGGGTGGCCCTTTTCGACCTCGTCCAGCAAGACGACGGAGTAAGGCCGCTGGCGCACGGCCTCGGTCAGCACACCACCCTCGCCGTAGCCGACATAGCCGGGGGGCGAGCCGATCAGGCGGGAAAGCGTGTGCTTCTCCTGGTACTCCGACATGTTGATCTGGATCAGGAAGCGCTCGCCGCCAAACAGCTGGTCGGCCAGGGTCAGCGCCATCTCGGTCTTGCCGGTGCCGGAGGGGCCGACGCACAGGAAAGCGCCGATCGGGGTATCCGGATTGTTGACGCTGGCCTTGGAGACCTGGATCGCGCGGGCGATGCGGGCGCCGGCATGATCCTGGCCGAGCACGCGGGCCTGGAGTTTCTTGTCGAGTTCAAGGATATCTGCCAGGGTGTCCTTGATCATTCTGCCGACGGGTATGCCGGTCCACTGGGAGACGATGGCGGCCACGGTCTGGCCGGTGACGCGGTAGCTGATCAAGGGGTTCTCGCCGCCGGCCTGCTCCAGCTCGGCCTGGAGTGCGGCGCGCGTCTCCGGGTCAGGGGTTTCCGCGGACTCGCAGGCGATCAGCTTGAGCACCAACTCGCGCTCGTGCTGCCAGCGTGCGCGCAAGGCCTCGGCCTCGACCTGGACGGCGGCGTGGCGCTCGCGCAGGTCCTCAAGGGCGGCGATCGGCACACCGGTGATCTTCACCTCGCTCTCCTTCTCCTCGATCTCCAGGGCCAGGTGAACCAGCTGGCTCTCCAGCTGGACCATCTCGTAGGGCGGGCTGTCGAGAGAGAGCCGCACCCGCGCGCAGGCAGTGTCCAGCAGGTCGATGGCCTTGTCGGGTAGCTGGCGACCGCTGATGTAGCGATCGCCCAGGGAGGCGGCGGCCTCGACGGCGCTGTCGAGGATGACGACGCCGTGGTGAGCGGCGTATTTGTGTTTGAGCCCGCGCATCATCGAGGCCGCCAGGGCGGCGCTGGGCTCGTCGACCTTCACGACCTGGAAGCGGCGCTCTAAGGCCGGGTCCTTCTCGATGTACTTCTTGTACTCCGACCAGGTAGTGGCAGCGATCGTGCGCAGGCTGCCACGGGCTAGGGCCGGTTTGAGCAGGTTGGCAGCGTCGCCGGAACCGGCCGCGCCACCGGCACCGATCAGGGTGTGGGCCTCGTCGATGAACAAGACTATCGGCGTCGCCGAGTTCTTGACGGCCTCGATCACCTGCTTGATGCGCTCCTCGAACTCGCCTTTCATGCTGGCGCCCGCCTTCAGCAGGCCCAGGTCGAGGGTCAGGATCGCCGTCCCAGCCAGGGCGGGCGGCGCCTTGTCCTCGGCGATCATCAGGGCCAAGCCCTCGACGATGGCCGACTTGCCGACGCCGGGCTCGCCGACGAGGATCGGGTTGTTCTTGCGGCGGCGGCTGAGGATGTCGACGACCTGGTGGATCTCCAGATCGCGGCCGATGACGGGGTCGATGCCGCCGGCGCGGGCCTGGGCAACCAGATCGACGGTATAGGCAGCCAAGGCCTCGCTGACCGCTGCCGGTGTTCCTTTGGCGGCCGTCGGCGCCGCTGGCTGTCCGCTTTGCTCCTCCGAGCCCAGGGTCAGTTCTTTAGCTTGCTCCAGCACGAAGGACTCGCTCAGCCGCGCCAGGAATTGGTAGGGCGAACTGGCCAGCCAGTTCTGGTCGCGCAAGAGCGCGATCAGCAGGTGGATCGAGCGCAGGCGCTCGTGGCCCAGCTCCAGGTTGCCCAAGTTCCAGGCGCTGGTCAGGCTCTCCAGCAGGATCATCGAGAAGCGCGGCTTGGCGCCGTTGCCGGTGTGCAGGCGGGCGAGGCTCTTCTCCAGTTCGGTGCGCGCGCTCTGGACGTCGATGCCCGACTTGACCAGGCACAGGTGGACGTCCGAGCTGGACTGATCTAGCAACTGGACCAGGCAGTGCTCGATCGTGATCTCGTAGTGCGTGCGCTGGATGCAGGCGCCCGCGGCGGCTTCCAGGGCGCGGGTCAGGGTCGGGTTGAGGCGCGCCATCAGCGCTTTGATTTGTCCGGGATTCATGGGATCCTCCATCATCGACGCAGTTTCGAAGTCAGGGACAGTCGGGTATCGATACCCTCGATCTGCAAGTGGGGTTTGAGGGTCAGATTGACCTGGAAATAACCGGGGTTTTCCGGGTCGGTGGTGACCTTGACCAGGCCGTCGCGCAAGGGGCGCTCGGCGCGGGCCGCGGGGCTGGCGTTTGCCATGCTGCTGATGTAGCGGCCCAGCCATTTGTTGAGCAGAACCTCGAGGTCCTGGGGGTCAGTGGCGACGCCGATGTTTTCGCGCTGGATGACCTTTTGATAGTGGCCAAAGCGCGAGACCAGGTAGAGGTAGGGCAGGTTGGCGGCGGGGTTGTCGTCCTCAAGGTCGCGGCGCTGGATGCTGGGCGCGTTGTAGAGCACGACCCGCTCAAGGTGACGGGCGTAGGTGAAGCTCATCAAGCCGTGGGCGGCGAGATGCTGCTCCTCGCGGTCGGAGAGGTTGACTTCCAGTGGGCTGTCCTGGAAGTGGAAGCCAGCCTGGCCCAGGTCTAGCGGCGGCACCGAGGCCAGCAGGCCGCCGCCATGGGGGCCGGTCAATTGCGCGCACCAGCCGAACTGGCGGAAAGCTTGGACCAGCAGCGTGCCAAAACCGAAGACGGCGGGGATCCAGACATGGTCGAAGGCGGCCATGCCGGCAAAGCCGCAGAAGCGCGGGCGCGGTCCGCCGCCGGGAAAGGCCACCCTCAGACGCGGCATGACCAGGCCCAGGTAGCGGGCGCTCTCGCGGGCGCGGAAACTGTTCCAGCGCAGGTAGTCGGACTGGTTGAACAGGGCGTGCAGGTCCAGCGCCTCCAGCTCGCGCGGGTGCGACGCACCCAGGAGGGCGGGATCAAGATTGCCAATTGCCGGCGCATGACAGGCGGCCGAGACCTGGGCGATGTAGCCCATCAGGGTCAGGTCCTTCTCGGACTTGCCCAGGTCGTAGCACAGCAACAGCGAGGTGTAGGGCGTGCCGCCGGCTTGGTCGTACTCGCGACTGTAGACATGGAGGAACAGGCCGCTGCCGGTGATGTCGGTGAACTCGGTGAAATTCTCCAGCAGGTCGTCCTTGGCGACGCTGAGCAGGTCGAACTCGATCAGCTGGTCGTTGCGGCCGGTCTCGACCAAATGGTAGAGCCCCAGCCACTGGCTGCGCAGGCGCAGGAAGCGCTCGTGGGCGGCGATCTGGGTCAGGGCCGCGGCAAGGGCGTGATCGCAGCAGATGATTTCGCGGTCGATCGCGCTGAGCCAGGCCAGCTCATCGGCCTCCGGCTCGGCGGCCAGCTCCGCAAGCACGGCGGCTGCGGCATCCAGCACGCGCTTCCGCGTCGCACCTGGCGGTTCGCCGAGGCCGCACAGCCATTCGGCCAGTTCGCCGCAGACTTGCTCAACCATAGCGCGTCCCCCGGGTGGCGGTGTAGCGGCCGTCGCGTAGGACCTGGGTCTGGAAGAGGAGGGTCGACTCGCGACTGCCGTCGCTGATCTTGCCTTCGATGGCGAAGTTGAGGCGCGCGCGACGCTCGGGGTCGGCGACCCTGCGCACGCGGACGTCGCGCAGGCGCGGCTCGTACTTGGCGAGCACGGCGCGGATGGTCTCGGCCAACTCGTCCTCCGCGGCCTGGTTGCCCTGGTAGGTCTCACCGATGTCGGGCAGGCCGTAGTCGGGCAGGTGCGGCACCGAGTAGCGGCGGGTGTTGAGCAGATGGACGAGGTGGGCTTGGATCGAGGCCTCCAGCGGCTCGTCGCCGCCGCCGGGTCGGCCGGTGATGTGATGAAGGAAAAAGGTGCCGGCCATCAGACCACCCCGATATCGACGGAGACGGCCTCGCGGCGCGCGCCGTGGAGCCAGAGCTGTTGGCCCAGACAGACATCCAGGCCGTGCTGGTCCTGGCGACCGAGCGACCAGGCGGGCACTTCCTCAGCGCGCAGGCTCAGGGTCATGAAGCAGCGAATGCGGCCGCGGGTGTAGTGGGCGACCAGCTCGCGCACGAGGCCGCGCAATGGCGAGCCGGCGCTGCCGGGCAATGGGCGGCCCTGCAAGCTGAGGTACTGGGCGTAGGTCAGGTCTTCGACCTCTAGGCGGATGCCGCCGGCTAGGTCGACCAGGCTTTCGCCAAGGAGGCCGTCGCGACCCAGGCAAATCTGGCCGTCGAGCGCGAAGCGGTGGGCGGAGGGCAGCGGGCGGCTGACGGGGACCATGCAGCGCAGGCGGATCTGTAGGTCGGGAAGGAACACCCGCAGCAGCTCCTGCAGGCCGTCGGCGGTGCGGGCGCGGCGGCGGTAGAGGCTGAGCTTGTGCCAGCGCAGAGCCTGGAAGGCGATGGTCTCGGGGTCGGGCTCCTGGCCGGCGCCGGCCACGGGCTTGAGCGTGCCGGCCAGGCAATTCAGGTAAAAGGCCTCGCGGCGGGCGCTCTCGGTCTTGGGGACCAGCACGTCCTCGGCAAAGAAGTGGTAGCGCTGCCAGATCTCCAGCATGTGGCCGTAAAGGCGATGGTTGAAGATGTCGAGAAACTCGCGCAGGGTCGCCTGCTCGGGGTGTTCAGTCAGCAGCTCGTCGGTGAAGTAGTCGGGCAGCACGCCGTGGCGGCCGTAAAGGCCCGGCAGGGGCAGGCGCAGGCGACCGTCGCCGGCACGCAGCTCGGGCCGCAACTGACCGGGTTCAAGCGCGCGCGAGACCGGCTGCGAGAGCGCGGGCGCGGGGCCGGGCACGGCCGCCAGGCGCCGCAGCGCCTGCAACACGCCAGTCAGCGCGTCGCTCATAAATTGCCCCAGGCGGTGTGATGGAAGCGCATGCCGCTGGCCTTCTCGACGACGTCGAGGCGCAGGAAGCTGTTGATCGAGGTGTAGGCCTGCAGGAAGTGGCCCAGCACCTTGGCGAACAGGGCGACATCGCCTACGGCGTTCTTGAAGGCGGCGGGATCAACGAGCAGCTCGAGGCGCTCGCCGGGGATCGAGCTGCCGCGGCGCACGATGTAGTCGCTGACGGTGGGTCGCGGCAGGACGCCCTCGGCCTTGCGCAGCAGGTCGTCGCGATCGGCGGGGATGTAGAGTTCCAGCAGAGTGCGGAAGGCCTGCGGCTCGTTGAACTCGGCGTAGTCCAAGGCCAGATGGGCCAGGAACTTCCAGGCCATCTCGCCCGAAATAAGCGGCCAGGCGGGACGGCTGGCCAACTCGAGATTGCGCGGTTTGACAATGTCTTTCAGACCCCCGCCGATGCGGTTGAGCAGGCCGACCTGGAGCCGATTGGCCTCAAGGCCGTTGGAGCACAGGGCCTCGGCGGATATATCCCAGCCCGCCAGGGCGCCCGGTCCCTGGTGGGCGCTGTCGACAAAGCGGATGAAACTGCGCCAGCTGGCCTGGCCAGAGGCGCCGCCGCTGGGGTTGCCCTCCTGGCGCAGGGCGTAAAACCACTGGCGCGGCGCGTGGACCTGCTTGTGCTGGAAGCGGTAGTAGGGCCGCACCTCCTCGCGCTCGCGGTCCTTGCCGGCAACGACGCCAAGCAGGCGCACCAGTTGCAAGTCGGGGCGCTGGCTGTCGGGGGTGAGCTCGTACTCGTAGGAGTGGTCGTCGACTCGGAAACCCTCCAGGGGCAGGCGGAAGAGATTGTGGGCGACACAGGTGTGCAGCTGCAGGTGCTCGGTTGCGGGGCGGTAACTGGCGGGCAGCTGCGCGAAGATGAAGTCGATCTGGACCTGACTGGGATCAGCCAGGCTCTGGACGGCGGCCGCCAGGCCTTCGAGGCGGAAGTAGTAGAAGCGCTGGGGATAGTCGAAGTAGTCCTTGAGGTAGTGTAGGTAGGAGAAACGGCCGTCGTCCTGCTCGGCGTAGTCGTGCTCGCGATCAAAGCCTATCCACTGCAGTTTGAGCGGTTTGCCCTTCGAACCCTTGACCCGTACGCCCTCCAGGTGATGGTGGAACTGCAGGAACAGCTGGTGGCGCGTCATGGTGTCGCCGGCCAGCAGGAAGTCCACCTGATCCCAGCGCACGTCTAGAGGATTGGCCGACTTGTGGACCTGGAGACAGAGACTCAGCGAGTGGGCCGCCAGCTGGTCGGGGTCGTTGAAGAAGCGTGCGATCTCGACTGGGTGGACCCAGGTCGTCCAGCAGGTGGTGAAGTTGAGGTCGCTGCCACCGGGGCCGACGCCTTTGGCGCTGAGCGCCGTTTCCCGCGGGATCTCGCGCGAGCCGTCGAGCATGCCGGGCACGGGCTGGAGCTGGACCAGGACCTTGGCCGGGGTCGGCCGCAGGTACTGGGGATAGAGCATCTGGAACAAGCTGTGGACCAGTTCGGGGAACTGGGCGTCGAGGTAGCGGTTGAGCTTGCCGGAAAGGAAGGCAAAACTCTCGACGATGCGCTCGGCGTGGGGATCGCCGCCGCCCTTAGCAGCGCCAGCGAAGCCAAGGTGGTAGGCCTCGGTCGGATGGTTCTCGGCGAAACGGCTGCCCTCCTTGCGGAGATAGGCCATTTCCCGATTGAAGAACAAAAGGTCGTCATTTTGGCTCATGGCCCAGTCCTCACGGGTGCTGGCGGGACGTTGCGAGGGGCGGCGCGGCAGGCCGGCTCAGACCCGGCGCGACGCCGCACGCTCGCGTTTTGTCGGTACAGGCGACCCTATTTCTTGCCGCCTTCCTCGCGCGGCATCTTGGAGACCAGGGAAAGCTCGACGTTGACGCCTTCCACCTGGAAGTGCGGGCGGATGCGCATCTTGACGTCGTACCAGCCCGGTGACTCCTCGATGTCGGCGACGATGATCTCGGCCTCGCGCAGGGGGCGCTGGGCCTTGAGCTCTGCGCCGGCGCCGGGCATGTTGGTGACCAACTTTTGGATCCAGCGGTCCAGTTCCCGCTGCAGGTCCATTTTCTCCTTGGCGGCGCCGATGTTCTCGCGCTGGATGACCTTGAGGTAGTGGGAGAGACGGCTGGCCAGGAACAGGTAGGGCAGGTTCGTGGCCAGCTTGGCGTTGGCGGTTGCCTCGGCGGTGTCGTACTTGGTGGCCTTCTGCACCGACTGGGCCGAGAAGAAGCAGGCCTGATCGGTGTTCTTGTAAAAGGTCAGGGGGATAAAGCCAGCGTCGGAGAGCTCCAGCTCGACCCGGTCGGAGATCATGACCTCGGTCGGGATCTTGACCTTCTGCTCGCCGTTCTCCTCGAAGTGGAAGATCGGCAGGTCCTCGACCATGCCGCCGGACTGGGGTCCGCGGATGTTGACACACCAGCCGTGCTTGGCAAACGACTGGGTCATCTGCGCGGCCAGGGCGATGGCTGCGTTGCCCCAGCAGAACTTCTCGTGGTCGACGCCGCTGACCTGTTCGGTGAACTTGAACTCGCGAGTCGGCTGGTTGATCGGGTCGTAGGGCGCGCGCAGCATGAAGCGCGGGAAGCAAAGGCCCAGGTAGCGGCTGTCCTCGCTTTCGCGCAGGGAGCGCCAGCGCGTGTACTCGCTCTGCATGAAGTGGTCGTTCATGTCCTTGACCTTGTGGAGCGTCGTGGCGCTTTCCTGGCCGAACATCTTGGCGGAGACGGAGCTGAGGAACGGCGCGTGGCAGGCGGCGGCAACCTTCGAAAGGTTCTTGAGCATGGTGATGTCCGCGCTCGAGGAATCGAAGTAGTAGTTGCCGACGACGGCGGCGATCGGCTTGCCGCCTGCCTGATCGTATTCCTGTTTGTAGACCTGGTGGAACAGGCCGCTCTGGACCAGCTCGGGTGCGTCCTCAAGGTCACTGCGCAGGTCTTCCTTGTTGACGTCGATAATCTCCAGGTCAATATTGGCCTGGAAATTGGTTTGGTCGACGACATACTTGAGACCGCGCCAGGCGGTTTCCAGCTTCTGGAAGTCCTCGTGGTGCATGATCTTGCTGATCTGCTCACTCATGCGTTGGTCGATGCGGTCGATGACCTCGTCGACGGCGTCCTTGCGCAGCTTCTCGACGCCGGCATCCGAGCGCAACAGCTCGGTTAGGAAATAGTTGACGGCCGCGCTCAGGCGGCTGCTGGGGTCGGCGGCGGCAATGTCGGAGGCGGTCTTGGCGACGGCTTTGGGAGGCTCGAGGTTAACCTTCTCGAGCAGGGTGCTGAGATCGCTAAAGGTGGTGCGCTCGACTTCGCCCTGACCGCCCGGTTCTTGCTGGGTGCTCATGAATCTCTCCTTATCCTATTGGGTCTCTAGATCTCGGGCCGCGGTTCAACGGTCGGCTTCAGGTAGGGGCGCGATCTCGTCGAGATAGGCCTTGAGCGCTTCCATCTTGGGCTTGTTCTGGAGAATCGTCTCCAGCTCGCGACGGAATTGGGCGTTGTTGACGACCCGGCCTTTGAGATCCTGGAGGAGTTTGCGGATCTCGAGCAGGACGCGGAGCTCCGGCACCTGTTGGGCGATGTTTTCGGGCTTGAAATCGTCCAGGCTCTTGATGTCGAGGTTGACGGACAGGGAGTCGTGGCCGTCGAGGACGCTGTCCACATGGAAGTTGAGCTTGAGATTGTGCTCCCGCATGACGTTGGCGAAATTATTCTTGTTGACGCTGATGCGTTTGCGGTCTTCCAGGGGCGTGTCGTCGGGTCGCAAGGTGTAGTCGCCAAGCAGCAGGAGCTTGAGGGGCAGCTCCATTTCCTCTTGTGCGTCACCGACGTATTTGACGTACTTGATATTCACACGAGAAGCAGGGACTTCGGACTGATAACTTCCGCGGGCCATAATGCCCTCCTTGAAATTTTTTTGCCCATGCCTTGCTATTTCGGCTCGATTCTACGACAATAGACTCGGATTGCAAAGGAAAATCTGGGACAAGCCTCACCTTAAACTACTTGAAAGACTAGGGAATCTGCAAGAGATCCAGTGCTCAGAGGTCTGTCCGCATTGAATTTCACCGGCTGGCGGCCGTGCCAGACTTCCCCTTCCGCATCGCTACGGAACATGGAGAGTGTCATGCGTCGATTGTTTGTGTTGTTCTTCCTTTTGCTCGGACTATTTGCCTGTGGTCCGCGCCAGTTCGTGAAACTGCATTTCGCCTCCTTCGAGGACACCAACCAGGGCCGCGCCATTCCGGTCTACATCATCCCCCTGGACGACGAGCTCAAACAGCGCCTGCGCGGCATGAAGGCCGAGGACATCATGGTCGACGAAAGCATTGACAACATGACGAGCCTTTACAAGCTGCCCATGCAGGGCTCCAGCGCCGACGAGATCCTGGTCGAGCGCAAGAACAAGCGCAACGACTTCCTGGTCGTCGTCGACTACGCCGACGTCACCGAATCCGAGTACCAGAAAGTCCAGCTAGAGAGCCAGTACTACAGCGCAAAGGACCTCTACATCCTGCTGGAGAAGGATCGCATGACCCTGGTCCCCAAAAAGACATTCGGCGACAAGGTCAAAGGCGTCAAGCAGGACATGGGCAAGCTCAAGAAAAAGCTCAGCATCTAGGAGTGGCCCTTGACCAAGAGCATTAACTGGGCGGAGGGGACGTTCATTCAGCCCCACCATTTCCAGCAGGCCTTTCTCGATCTCGAAGAGCGCCAGCACGCGCTCGTCGCCGACTACTTTCCCCACCCCTACGGCATCACCCAACTCGAGGTCGCACCCTGCGATACCTACACCTTCGAGATTCTTCGGCTGGACTGCCGCCTGCCCGACGGCACCCGCATCCTCGGCGGCACGCGGGTAGCGGAACCCAACGCCAAGATCGAGACCCGCGAGTTTCGCGAGCAGTTCGAAGCGGCCCAGAACCGCCTCTCCGTCTACCTGGGCTTGCCCAAGCTGCAGTACAGCCAAAAGAACTGCCTGCGCTTCGACGAGGAGCGCCTTGGCGGCAAGCGCTACCGCTACATTTCCGAAGAGGACACCGTCCCCGACCTGATCAGCGGCGAGAACCAGCGGGTCGTCGAGCACAAGCTCTACCGCCCGCAACTGCTGTTCCGCTGGAAGGTCCGAGACGGCGAGAGCGGCGATTCCATGGACGGCTACGAAACCTTGAAACTGGCCGAGCTGGAGCTGGGCGCCCAGAAGGGCGAGTACAAGAGCTCGCCCCAGCTGCGCGCCGAGTACGTGCCGCCCTGCACCTCGCTCTTGGCCTCACCCCTGCTCTCGCGCTACTTCGGCGAGCTCCAGAGCCGGCTCAACGCCAAGCACCTCAACCTGCGCGACTACTGGAAGCACAAAGACACCGCCACGGTCATGAAGACCCGCGACACCTTCAAGGTCCAGGCCGTCACCGCCGCCGCCCTTGGCCTGCGCCAGTTCGGCACGATCAAGCGCCTCCACCCCTTCACGCTCTACGTCAAGCTGGCCGAGATCATGGGCACGCTCTCGATCTACACCCCCGACGACAGCCTGATCGCGGTGCCCGACTACAACCACGACAACCTCGGCGACTGCTACGCACGCATGCACGAGAAGTTGGAAAAGCTCTTGGCCCTGCTGGAAGAGGTGATCTATGAGGACCGCCTGTTCCAGGCCAAATCGACCGATCTGCTGGCCTGCCCCATGGAACAGGCCTGGCTGGACGACAAGCGCGAGCTCTTCATCTGCTTCGATTCGCCGCTGTCCGAGCTCGAAGTGGTTCAAAGCGTGGCCGGCCTCAAGGTCGCGAGCGAGGACATCATTCCCCTGCTCAACGAGAAGCGCCTCTACGGCGTCAAGCTCGAAGGCCCGGTCCACCACCTGACCAACCTGCCCAGTGGCCCGACCCGCCACTACTTCAAACTGCCGCGGGACACCACCTTCTTTCCCAAGCTCAAGGAGTTCCCCACCCTGGCGATCTGGGGCCGCCAGTTCGCCGAGCTGGTCCGCCTGTTCGTCGTCGACAAGGAGAAACTGTAAATGGAAGAGCTTCGTCTCAAGGATATCTCGCAACCGATGTTCCTATTCGCCTCGACTTTTGGCGAGCGGGTCGCGCGCGGTGCCAATCCAAGTCTGGATCAGCTCAAGGGCGAGCTCAAGCAGCTGGTTCACACCATGGATGGCCGTGCCCGCACCATGCCGGCACTCCACGCCCGCTACGAGAAGCTGCGCTACGGCCTGATCGCCCTCGCCGACGAGGTAGTGGTCAACTCCGAGTGGTCGCTGAAGCAAGTCTGGGTCCCGCTGGAAATGGAACTGCTGGGCACCCGGGTCGCCGGTGACCGCGTCTATGAACTGATCGACTCACTGACCCACGCCGACTCCGACCTGGCCGAGTGCTACTTCTACGTCCTCAGTCTCGGCTTCCGCGGCAAGTACATCCTCGACGAAAGCCGCTGGGCCGCTACCCTCCGCCGACTCTACGACCTGATTCCCAAGACGCCCGGCATGGGCGACGTGCGCCTGACCCCCAACGCTTACAAGGTCATTGCCAAGAAGGCCACCCGCCTGGACCCCCTGTTCTCGCTGTGGCGCTCCGTGATCCTCTTCGCCATCTGCCTGATCAGCATTCTCGTCTTCTATCAGGTCGTCTGGATCACCGTCGTCGGCAAGGCCGAGGACACCGCCCGCTCCGTCACCACCCAGATCGACGACGCCGGCCTGCGCAAAAAATACGAGGAGGCCAAGCAGTGAATCGCCTGCTCGATCTATTCCGCCTAATCCCAGGGACCGGCAAGGTGCTTGCCGTCCTCTTCATCGTCGTTACTGCCCTTGCCGCCTGCTTCATGGCCTTCGGCCTGGTGCCCACCGTCGTTCTGGCCGTGTGCTTTCTGGCCATCTATGCCGGCATGTTCCTCTATAGCCGCATGGTCGCCCGCCGCGAACGCCAGCAGGGCCTGGCCTTCGGCAAGGCGATTGGTGGCGAGGTCGGACCCAGCCGCGAGGAGGTGCGCCACAAGGTCGCCGAGCTCAACCAGAACTGGCAGACGGCCCTGGAAGTCTTCAAGAACCACAATGTCGACCTCTACAAGCTGCCCTGGTACCTGCTGATCGGCGAGCCCCAGTCCGGCAAGTCCTCGACCCTGCGCTCCTCCAGCCTTAGCTTCCCGCTGGGCGAGGTCGCCTATAGCGGCACCGGTGGCACCAAGAACTGCGACTGGTGGTTCACCTCCGAAGGCGTCGTACTCGACACCGCCGGCCGCTTCACCACCCAGACCGGCGCCACCGACGCCCATGAGTGGGACCGCTTCCTCGACCTGCTGGTGCGCTACCGCCCCTATTGCCCCGTCAACGGCGTGATCGTTGTCATCCCCGCCGACGCCCTGCTGCGCGAGGACCGCGCCGCCATCGAGCGCAACGCCCAAGCCCTTAGCGACCGCCTGGCCCAGGTCCAGCGCCGCCTAGCGATCTGCTTCCCGGTCTATGTGATGGTCACCAAATGCGACCTGATCTACGGGTTCACCCAGTTCTTCGACCAGCTGCCGCCCAACCAGCAGGTCGAGATGTTTGGCTGGTCCAACCCCGAGACCGCGCCCGGCTACGACAGCCAAGCCTTTGACCGCGCCTTTGAAGAAATGCTGGCCCGCATCCATCACACCCGCCTGAAGAGCCTCAGCCAGGCCCACGCCATCACCCCCGAAAAGACCTATGTCTTCCCCGAGGAGTTTGGCGCCCTGAAAGCGCCCCTGGAAACCTACCTGCGCAGCATCTTCAAGGGCGACATCTTCCGCGAGCCCCTGCTGTTCCGCGGCTTCTACTTCTCCTCCGCGCTCCAGGAAGGCCACCCGATCGTCAAAGCCTGCGGCGAGATGATCCGCGACTCCAGCATCCTCCAGAACCTCAAGGAGCTGTTCCAAACGCCGCGCTCGTTCTTCGTACGCGACTTCTATTCTGGCAAGGTCTTCCCCGAGGAGGGCCTGATCTCCCGCGGCGCCCAGTTTCGCACCCAGGACCGCCGCAAGAGCCGACTGCTCTTGGGCGTCAACATCGCCCTGGTGGTGATGGGCCTGACCTTCGCCTGGTTCATGTGGCACACCATGACCAGCCGCCTGCGCAAACCCCAGGCGGCGGTCGAGCAGGCCTCAAAAAGCCTCGACCAGCTGGAGGGTGACTTCTTCGAGCACCCGCGCGAGGTCTACAAAATCCTGGCCGACCTCAAGACCGGCGTCGGTGCGGCCCATGCCGATGGCTTCAACTTCTTCAAGGGCAAGCGCAACGCCCTGACCGAGAGTATGGACGACACCTTCGCCGTACTCTACCTGGACCGCGTGCTGCTGGGCATGTTCGAGAGGGTCGCTGCCCAGCTGCGCGAGTTCAAGGTTGAAAAGCCCCTGCAGCCGGTCTCCAGCAAGCGTAACCTCGACGCGCTCTGCGACGCCATGGCCAATCTGGAGAAGTGGCGCGTGGCCGTCGAGCGCAAAGACTTCGATCGCCTTGAGCCCCAGATCGAGCCCTTTCTGGCCCTGACCCTCGACCCCCAGTGGGACGAGGAGCTGGCCGACCTGCGCAACACCGTGCCCCTGGCGCAATCGCTTGGCGATTGGTTCAGGGAGGTCTACGCTCAGAGCTCGGAAGAAGTGCGCCAGTTCCTGATCACCGAGATGGTCGAGCGCGCCCAGAACCCTGACACCTACTTCAAAGGGTTGGATTACCAGGTCGAGCGCTTCTATAAGGAACAGCCCGAACTGATAGCCTACCGCCGCAAGCTGGAAGCTCTGGCCCACCTGGCCGAGGACTGGGTCGAGCTGGGCCGCGAGCCCGCCACGATCGGCGACTACAACGCCGTGCTGGACCGCTTTGCCGTTAATTTTGGCGACGAGATGCGCCGCCGCATGGACAAGAGCGACGACAATTACCTGCCATTTGAGGAGATCCGCCGCCGCGTGGTACAAGCCATGGGCGACGACTTCAAGAACCTCGACTCCGGCAAGAACCTGGATCCGACGATGGTCAGCTTCGCCCGCGCCCTGGCCGACTACCAGGTCGCCGAGGGCGACGACCCCCGCGCCGGCCGTAAGGGGCCAGAGGGCAAGCCGCTCGAGGGCAGCATCGACTTCCCCGCCTACGCGATCCAGTACTGGGAAAAAATCGTCGACCCCTACCTCAAGGGACGCGAGATGACCGAAGCAGCCAACTCGGCCCTGGCCGACGGTGGCCTGGGCGCGCGCATTGACGCCCTGCTGACCGCCAGCGAGAAGCGTATCAAGGAGCGCCGCGAGCTCTGGGAGACTCAGCTGACCACCGCCACCGAGGCCATGCCCGCCGAGGCCGAGCCCAGCCGCATCGGCGCCGCTGGCGGTTCCTTCCTGCAGCTCCTGCTGCGCGAGGAGCGCGAGCAAATCCTGGCCCAGCTGGACGAGATGATCGCCGGCGAGCCCGACGGCGTGCCCTCCCCGCCCAGCAAGTGGCGCGACTACTGCGCCAGACTCGATGCCTATGAACGCGACGACTTCCAGGACCTGCTGGAACTGCCGCAAAAGGTGCTCGACGTGCTGCGGCCCAAGGTCAACCAGCTGGACCTGCTGTTTGGCCGACTCTCCCCCGACCAGACCTATGGCGCCTACGTCAAGGATGCCCGCGCCGCCCTGGGCTCGCTCAACTCGGCCGTGCAGGACCTGCGCAATACCGACGAGCGCACCCTGGCCAAGGACACCAAGGTCTTCCAACGCGAGCAGTTCCGCAAGCTCGACCGCATCAAGAGCAGCGTGCCCCCGGCCTTCGCCAGCCACTACGCCAAGCTGCGCCGCTGGGCCGATGCCGGCGCACACCTCTCCCGCGACACCATCGTCAACGCCGAGCCCTGCCCCGACTGCGGCACCCAGTACAAATCCCTGGTCGGCGCCGTCACCCGCGTCGGCAACGGCTTCCCGATCCAATTCAACGGCCAGACCCGCACCCAGCGGGTCGGCGTGGGCCAGGTCGAGGTCGATGCCACCCTGGCCAAACCCGAAGATCTGGACAACCTCTTTAAGATCATCGCCGGCTTCCGCAACCTCAGCAAGGACCAGGAGGACTACCTCCAAAAACGCGGCAAGCTAGAAGCCGTGCGCGCCGCCATCGCCTGGGCCGAGCCGGTCGAAAAGCTGGTCAAGGGCGAGTTGACGATGGAGTACAAAATCGACTATTCCGGCAAACTGGGTGAGAAGGTCAAGGGCAAGGACATCGGCAATATCTTCACCTTCGTGACCATGGAGGGCGGCTACGAGGCCGGTCGCATGTCGCTCAACTCGCCGCGCTTCACCCAGATCAAGCGCTCGGAGAGCACCAAGGAGACCTGCCACATCCGGTTCAAGAACGAGGCCAATACCGGCGCCTCCCGCGACCGCGACAACGACTCGATCGTGACCTTCAACCAGGGTTTCCGCTGCATGCTGGCCTGGGCCTTCGACGGCTCCAGCACGACTGACCGACCCGACCAGCGCCAAAAGATCCTGCTATTGCCCCTGGACCGCAGCAACGAGGAGGAGGTCAAGGCACTGTTCCAGTTCAAGACCTCGGAACCGCTGCCGCCGCCGCCCGACTGGAACAAGCTGAAGGAGCCCTGAGATGGGACTGTTGAACTTCCTCAACAAGCCGAGGATTCCGCCGTTCTCCGTCAGCGTCTTCGGCAAGCTGCCCTGTCACCGCGAGTACTTCCAGGTGACCCTGGAGGCGGCCTTCACACCGCTCAAGAACGCCCTGGTGGCGGCGGTTGAAGAGCTCAACCGCCGCGGCGTCTCGCGCCCACTGGTCGAGCCCGATCGCCGCTTTTTCGTGCGCATGCGCGGTCAGAAGGTCGACCTGGCCGGCTGCATCTGGGACAGTCACGACGGCCAGCGCGCCTTCCCCTTCATGATGGCGGTGCCGTTGCCCAAACGCCTGCGCGGCGCCGACCAAGCGGCCCTGTGGGCCTGCCTGCAGGCGCTCTGGACCTATCTGGAGGCCTACTTCGCCGACCTGCGGGTGCAGCCCTCGGACCAGGAAGTCTACCGCCGCCTGCGCGGGGTCGAGCACGAGCTTCCCCCAGTCAATCTGCCGCGGCGCGGCCACAAGCATACGCCGCGGCCCGCCCATCTGACCGTGCTGGCCCTGCCGCCCGAAGCGGAGGAGGACGACTTCCTGCGCACCTTGGTCTTCGAGGAGGCGCCCAGTTTCATCATGTTGCCGACCCGCCAAGGCAGTCGCTCCGAGCATCGCCAGGTGCTGATCGGCTTCGCTGGCCTGACCGACTTTTCGGCCGATAGCCTGCGCCCGCTGCCGCCACCCCGCAACAATGCCCCGGCAGCGCCAGCAGTCGTGGCCGCCGCCGAGGATGAGGACACCGCGCCCAACCTGGACTTCAGCTACGAGGACACGCTGGGCGATGAGCTAACCGCAACCGTCGCCAACCCCTACGAGCAGCCGACGCTGACCGACGATGACGCCATGCCCGTGCCCGAGGCCCCATCGAACCCAGCAGAACCCCAAGAGCCCAACCATGCATGAGGAGTTGCCATGTCAGCCAGCCTGGATGCGCTGAAGCAGGAGCTAGTACAACCGGTTTCGACGGACCAGCCCTGCGGTGAGGACTGCCGCTACGACGAGCGGTTCGAGCGCCTCAAGGCCGAAATTTCCAAGCTCAGCGGCGTCGCCAGCGGCGTCGCCAACTGGCAGGTCATCGACCAGCTGAGCACGGCGCTGTTGCGCGAGTCCAAAGACCTCAACCTCGGCGCCTACGTGGCCATGGCCTGGATCAACGCCCACAAGGCCGTCGGCCTAGTCATCGGCATGGAGCTGATGACCGACCTGATCCAGAGCTTCTGGGAGGGGCTTTATCCTCAAAAATCCAAGCCGCGCGGCATCTGCCTGGCTTGGTACCAGGAAAAGGCGCTGGCCAGCCTCAAGGACTGCCAGACCCAGGACCGCGAGCTGCTCGAGCGCGGCCTCGCGGCCAGCAGGGCGCTCAAGGAGGCCGTCTACGAGCGCTTCGAGGAGCCGCCCGCCAACTTTCGCGGCATCCTCAGTGCGCTCGAGGAGTGGCTGGCGGCCATGCCCACCCCCAAGC
>CAYRFM010000022.1:60378-62952 GCA_964423555.1 uncultured Holophagae bacterium
GGAACCGCCACTCCCCGCCGCAGCACCGGCGGCACCAGCGCCCAGCGCACCGTCGCCGACCATCGCCGCCCCGGCGCCCGCGACACCTGCCGCAGTCAACCCGCCAGCCCCCAGCACCGCGGTGGCCCTGCCCAGCATCGACGCCAGCTCGATGGAGGCCCTGGAGGGACATCTTGCGACCTTGGCCGAACAGCTCTTCCGCATTGACCCCTTCGACCCGCTGGCCTGCCTGCTGCGCCGGCTGGGACTATGGCACAACGTCGGCGAACCCCGCCACGACGACAAGGTCACCTCCTTCCCCGATCCCGACAGCTTCAGGGTCGACGCGCTTAAGGACATGCGCAAGTCGGCCCAGTGGCCGAACCTGTTCGCCAGGGTCGAGGACCTGTTCGCGGTCCAATGGTTCTGGTGGGACCTGCAGTTCTACGCGGCCACCGCGGCCGAGGGCATGGGTCGCGCCGACCTGGCCAAGGTGATCGAGGAGCGCGCCCTGGTCCTGGACGAGCGCCTGCCCGGCCTCAAGGAGCTGCGCTTCACCGGCGGCACGCCGTTCGCCAGCGCCGAGACCAAAGACTGGCTGGCGAGCTTGCCCGCGAAGCTCAGCGCCGGCGGCGGCGCACCCGACGAGGCCGCCAGCCTGCTGGGCGAATTGCGCAAACTGGGCAGCGGCGCCTTCTCCGACGCCATGAAGCTGGCGCAAACGCGTATCGAGTCCGCCAAGGACGGTCGCCTGGCCTTCCGCATGCGTGCCAAGGTCGCGGCCTTCTGCCTTGAGGTCGACCAAACCCAATGGGCACAATCCCTGGCCCACGCACTCATCGCCGAGGCCGAGACCCATCGCCTGGCCCACTGGGAACCTCGCTTGGCCGCCGAGGCCTGGACCGTCCAGCTCGAGGTCGCCCGCCGCTTCAAGGATATCGAGCGCTTCCGCGAACTCGAGGAACGCGCCATGCAGCAACTGGCCGCCCTCGACCTCGCAGCCGCGGCCCAATTCCCCATCGCCGACTGAGGCACCTATGCAACCAGAACCCTCAACCCAAGTGGCAACTACCGCCGAGCGCGAGCGCCCCAGCCTGCTCGACCAGGTCGAACTGGAGGCGCCCCACGCCAGGCAGGGCGTTCACCTGGGCTGCCTTGAAGGCTTCGACCCATGTGGCGCCCCATTGGTACGACTTTTCGGTGAGCTGCAAGCACAGCCGGCACTTAGCACAGTTCCCCTCAACGCGAGCGACGAGGGTCGCCAGCTAGCGGTGATGTTCCTAGAAGGCAACAAGGCACTCGTGCTCGGCCCGATCCAAAACACCCAGCATCTCGCGGAAGTGCGCGTCGAGGGCGACCAGCTGATCCTGGAAGGCCGCGAAAGCCTAGAACTGCGCTGCGGCAAGGCCAGCCTGCTCATGCGTGAGGATGGCAAAATCATCCTCAAGGGCACCCACCTCGTCAGCCGCAGCTCTGGGGCCAATAAGCTTAAAGGGGCCTCGATTTCCCTGAATTGAAGTGACATGGAGAGCAGAAGTAAATACCCTGACTGACCGTGTCGCGTCGCAGCGGCGGATCGGCTCGATCCGATGGTGTATGTCGCGCTAAGATGGCCTATTCTCTCAGATCCGGCTGCATCTTGAACGTATTTATTTCATGGCCCTTGCATCCAATCCGTGACCGTGGCCAGCCTCGCAGCTGGCCTCACGGCCCGGCTCGGCGTTAGGAACCGATTTCCCAGCGGTCGGTATATTCGTTGCCCTCTTCGTCCTTGATCTTGATCTCTTCGAACATGAAGCGCACGGTTTCCATGTCGCGGAAGGGTTTCGAGGCGGGATCGCATGTGTTGGGCTTGGAGTGGGAAATGCCGACGACTTTGACAGCCTTCATCTCGTGGCCGAAATATTTGACCAGGTCACCGCTCTTGGCGTTGGGTCGGAAGTGGGAGACGACCACCGATGAGATCTCAATGTTCTCGCAAATGTGTTTGGCGAACAGCGGCGAATGCTTGCCCAGTTCATGGGTGATGGAGAAGAAGCCGTGCTGGCGGCGGCCGGTGATGGTGCCGTCGCGCAGGTCGGTCGGCATGGTGATTTCGTAGTTGAACTCGTACAGCTCGATCTGACCATCCACACCAGAACCTTTAGCGGGGCCAGGGATACCATCGACTTGGGCATAGGACGAAACGCTCATGGGGTCACTCCTTCGTTTTAATCGGTCACACCTGCTATAGAGCAAGCGGTGTGCCAAGTCTCAAGGGTCCAGAATCCGGGCGTTTCGGCGGGTTTTCTTCGCGGAATGTGCCTCTTGGTGGATAGGTGTTCCGCCGCATGAACAGCGCATTTGGTGTGCCAGATCACGACGCCACTTGGGTCGGGCTCGAAGGGAGGTCGATGGGAACGCGAATGTAGGGCGAAGCCAGGAGGAGAGAACACGACTTATATGCGAAGCAGAGAAAAGTGCGGTAAGCCGCTGGCTTGCCTTGGTCGATGGGAACGCGAATGTAGGGCGAAGCCAGGAGGAGGGAACACGACTTATAAGCGAAGCAGAGAAAAGTGCGGTAAGCCGCTGGCTTGCCTTGGTCGATGGGAACGC
>CAYRFM010000022.1:63052-73185 GCA_964423555.1 uncultured Holophagae bacterium
GAATGTAGGGCGAAGCCGGCGTAAATGTGCTAGCCCGACCAACCTGACAAAGTCGCACTAGGCCGGGACGGCCTAGTTACCCTAGGCTAGGCCGGGACGGTCTAGCTACCTTGGATGCGTTGGGCCATGGCTTGGATTTGGCGGCGTTGGGTAGCGACTGGAGCATAGAGGTTGAGCAGCCAGGGCAGCCCTTGCCGGATCGTCAACTCTAGGGCATTCCAGCGGCGCAACAGATTGGCCGTGCCCAGCGAGCGAATGCCCTCTAGGAGCACCGCCGGCGCGTGGGGCTCGCCGTGGCGGTAGCGCCCTGGCGGAAACTGCGACGACCGCTCCTGCCACCAGCTGCGCCAGAGCTGCGGGTCGAGACTCAGGCCGAGCGTCCAGTCCCCGGCCGGTTGGCCGTTGGGGTTGGGCGGTCGCTCGCCGCGCGCGAACTGCGCGCGCTCCTCCTCGTTGAGTTCGTCCGGGTCGATCTCCTCGGCCACGAAGCGCTCCTCGTAGAGCTCGGCGCCCAGCAAGGTGTTGAGCGCTTCGGCCGCAGGTGCGGCCCGTTGAGCGTCGGTCAGGCAGTCCAGGAGAAACGGGACCGCATCTTGGTAGCCGTGGAGTCCTAAGGCCTGAAAACCCTCGGCCGGGACGGTGTCCAGGCCGCGCAGGTGGCGTAGCAGGTAGCCGCCATCGGCTTCGCTGCCGACCAGGGCCAGGGGAAGCCAGGTCCAGGCTTCCATCGCTTGAGCGCGGAGGCGGGCCAGGGCCTGCTGGCGGTCCAGCACGGCCAGCGCCAGGGACAACCAGCGCAAGAGGCCTTCGTCCTGGGTCGAGGAGAGCTGCTGGTCCAGCCAGCCGTGGGCACGGAGCTCGCCCAGGCGCGCGTAACAACGGCACAGGGCCTCGCAGGTCTGCGGCCGTTCCTGCTGGCCCGCAAGCCAGTCGTAGGCCGCGGCGATGCCGCGCTGGCCGTGCCACAGGATCACCGCAGAGGCCAAGGCTGGCGCGGCGTCGGCCAGGGCGCGCAGCTGCGCGGCCCAGGCTTCGGGCGCGGCCTCGGTGAGCGCGTCGGTCCAAGCGCGGCTGACGCGAGGCTCTGCAGGCAGCGCCTTGCTGAGTGCCGCCAAGGGTTCGAACAGGTCCAGCCGCGCGCAGAGGCTGGCGGCGACGAAGAGATCGCCCGCGGCGCCGCTGCTGGCTTGGCTCACGGCCAAATTCAGGGCGCGGGCGCCGCCCGACTCGAGTGCATCCAGATGGGCCTGGCGCCGCGCCTCCAAACTGGCTAGCTCCGTCCAGGTAACAGCGGCGCGGAACATCAGGCTCAGGCGCTGCTCGTAGAGGAACGACGCCTCGTCGAGGTGTTCCTGATACAGATTTTGTTCGAAGCGTTCGACCGCGTCTCGCATCGCTTTCGCCGCCCTCAGTTCAGCCCAATCTTCGCGCCCTTGACGACGACCTGGCCCGATCCCTTGATCGTGATTTTGGACCCGGAAATCTCAATATCTCCGCTTTTCTTGAGGATGATGGTCGCAGCGCCGACCTCGACCCGGCACTCGTTAGAGGCCGTAAGCTTGACGGTGTCGCCGGAGGTCAGCTCCGCCTTGCCGGTAACGGAGGTGGTCGAGGCCCCGGAAACCGTCAGGGCCGAATTGGCACCAATCCGCGCCGCCAGGTTCCCGCCCACCGCCACAGAGAGGACTTGCCCAACGGAGAGGGACATGTTGGCGCCCACCCTTTCCGTGAGGTCGTTGTTGACGGTCTGGCTGCCGTCGTGACCGACCTCGATCTGTTGGTCCGTGCCGACGCGCAGACTCCTGTTGCGACCAATGCGCTCATCGTGGTCGTTGCCCACTTGGATGCTGCGGTCGTTGCCCACCCGCTGTTGGTCATTGTGCTCGACCAGGGTGTGCATATCGCGATCGGCGCGGAGGTCGACCAACTCCTCGCCGTCCTTGTCGTCGAACATCAGGTGGTTGTCCTTGATGGTCTTGATGATGTTGCGGTACTTTTGGTCAGGTCCCAAGGGATTGTTGTTGTGACTGTTGTAGACCCGACCGGTGACGATCGGCAGGTCGGGGTTGCCGTCGATGAAGGTCACCAAGACCTCGTGGCCGACCCGGGGAATCCACTGAATGCCATAGTCTTTGCCGGCGTAGTTGTTGGAAAGGCGCACCCACATGGAGCTGCTCTCGTTCTTGCCGCCCTCGCGGTCCCAGTGAAATTGCAGTTTGCAGCGACCCTGGGGATCGAGATAGGGCTCGCCCATGTCGGGCCCGGTGACGACGGCGGTCTGCAGGCCGTAGACCTTGGGCCGCGGTGTCCTGCGCGCGGGCCGGTAGGGCAGCTTGGCGGGCACGGCGCCAAAGGTGCAGCGAACGTCACCCTGTTCGGCGGTGATCGAGACCTGGGTCAGCAACCAGCGGATATTGAGGTCGCCGCGGAAGTGGTCCTCCAGGGCAACCACGTAACCCGCCTCGAAGCTGCGGCAACTGGTCGTGCCGCGGGCGGCCAGGGCCTGGCAATGGTACTCCTCGTTGCGCAGCTGAGCATAGCGACTGCCCTTTCCCAAATCCGGAAAGTTCTGGCTGTGTTCGTAGTGCTCCAACTCGGCGAACTGCGGCGCCTCACCCTTTTGTTTCTCCGAGATCAGATCCAGTAGGGCGGTCTCGTAATTGTAGTGGTTGACCACGGCCTTGCCGGTCGAGATCTGTTCCTCGTAGTCCAGGTCTTGAACGTACTCGTGCTTGCCAAATTTGAACTTGGGGCTGATCTCTTCAATGTAGCGGGCCTTGGCCAGCGGTCGGCAATCGGGGAATCCGCCGGGGTTGTTGCTGAAGACGACCTTGCCCTCCTCCAGGTCGAAAAAGAAGGCGATGCCCTCATCCTCCAAAAGGCGCGAGATGAAGCTGTAGTCGGATTCCTCGTACTGAACGACGTACTCGCGCTCCGGCAAGGCGCCCTGGATGTGCCACTCGCTATCGACGCCATGGTCGTCCAGCAGCTTGGCGACGATGTCGCGCACAGTCATTTCCTGGTAGACCTTGGAACGGCTGTTTCTGGTCAGCAGGAACAGCTTGGGCTGGATGCGGATGTGGTAGAGATAGACGCGCTTTTTGGCACTCTTGAGGTTGCCATGGCGCGTGCGCCCTTGAGAAAAGCGGGTGATGATGCCGCCAAACTTGCGGTTCTGGCTGAGGTCGCTGCCGCATTTGAGCACGAACTCCGCTTCCTTGTTGAGGAAGTCTTTGGGGTTGAGCGACGGGCTCTCGGCCTTGACCTCGACCTCGACACAGTAAAGCTGGTTGAGCGTGAAGTCGGCCTGAAAGGAAACGATGCGCAGGTCGAGTCCGGGGATCTTCCAAACGATATCGGCGACGTTGTGTTGCAGTGCACTCAAGGGCTCACCTCGAAAAACGGTTACCGCATTGTTGAGCAGATTTTGTGCCAGGGTCGGGAATAAGCAAGGGCGCTGGTCGGACGGATGGAACTGTTCAGGAATCCGCACATCTGTCCCAGGCCGCGGAGGTGATGGGGATCACGCCCGAGCTCACGCCCCATCTCAGAGTTTCCACAAATCCGACTGTTTGATACTGGTCCAGCGCTCCTTGCAGGCCTCGCGCAGCTGCTCCTCGGCAGTGGCCTGGTCGATCAACTTTGCCAGTTCCTCATACTCGCGCCAGAGCTTGCGGTCGTTGGTGCCGACCTTGCGCTTAAGCCCATCGGGTGAGGCCTCGTTCCAGTAGGCCTCGAACCAGTCGCGGAACCCCAGCTTGAACGAGGCGATGAGCTTGAGCAGGTGCTCTTTGAGCATCTCCAGCTTGTGTTCGCGCGGGAGATTGCTGTCCGCGGCGAAGCTGGTGCTGGAAGGGCCGTAGCGCAGCGGGATCTTGATCATGGGAATCGAGAACTGGAACAGGAAGCGCTCGATCTCAAGCAGCACCTGTTCCTCGTGGCTGTGGTCCTGACTGGGCTGGGCGGCGGGCTCGGGTCCGATCCAATCCTGGAAGACCTCGCGCATGAGGTGGTCGCCCAGGCGGCCGAAAGAGGTGGTGCGGCCCTCGGCCAGATCGCCCATCGAGCCCAGGTTGCGCATGCGCAGCAGGCAGATGTCTAGATACTCGCGGATGCGGCGCAGGTCGCGCGGCGAGCGTGCCGCAACCTGGGTGTGAAAGAACTGGCGCGAGACTTCGCTAAGCGTACCCCCCAATTCCTTCTGAAAGGTAGTCAACATCTCGCCGTGGATCGTTTCCAGGTGGGGCTTGAGGTATTCGTCCATGTCGACTGGCTGAATCATGGGAATCTGATCGCGCAGGATGGGCACTGAGTCGCTCTGGCAGACCAGCAACAGATTGGGATTGCTGGTGACGATCGCCGTGGCCAGGTCCAGCAGGTCGCCGTCGTGTTGGATAATGGTCTGGATCAGGGTGTCGATGTGGTCCAGCATCACCAGACCTTCGGATTTCAGCTCGCGTTTGAGGTCCTTGAAATAGCGACCGAGCATTTTAGGCGGGTTGTAGAGCAGGAACTCCTTGGGATCGATCAGGCGAATCGGCGAAGCTTTGAGCGGTGGCTTGAGCAACACCCTCGTGGCGCCATGGGCCATGCGGCGCAGGAGGTAGGACTTGCCGATGCCGGCCGAACCGGCCAAGACGGGGATGCGGTGGTTGGCTGAGATCGCCGCCAGCTCCTCCCAGAGGTTCTTGTAAATCAGCGCTTCCTGGAAGGCCTGGTCCCTGGTGTTAGTGGTCTTGTGCAGGGTACCGGGATTGGCGGCCTGGTGCAGGGCCATATCCCAACTGGGCTTGGTGCGCTGCCATTCCAGCAGGACGTGGATCATGTTGAAGTCATCGTCGACCATGCGATGAAACAGCTTGGCCGGATCGGGCTGCTCGGCATAGCGCTGCAGCAGGTGCTGGGCCAGGGGCGTCAGCAGCGGCGGCTGGCGATTGCCGCGCGAGGAAACCTCAAGCGGCTTGTTGAGCCAGGCTAGATTGCCGCTGAACAGCTGGCCGCCACTCAGCATTTGCTGCCAGTTGTTTAGGTCAATCGGAACATTGATGTGTTTGAGGAAAGGGGCGACAACCCGGCGCTCGAGCTTGAGCAGCGCCAGGAAGAGGTGGGCGCTGGAGACAAAGGGCATCTCGGCTGCCAGGGCGACTGCCTCCTGGTAGAGGGGCAGGGTGTGCCATGCGGTGGCAGCGGTGAGCGCCATGGGTGGTAGGTTGAGCGGCGCAGCTTGGTGACCGACGACAAACACGGAGGCGCCCAATACGAAGAACTGATTGACCCGATGCCATTCCTTGGGCGAGAGCCGCACGCCTTCACATAGGGTGCCATTGGTCGAGTTGAGGTCCAGCAAATAGGTCAGGCCCTGACTGACCCGCAACATGGCATGACTGCCCGAGGTGGTGGGATCCTGGTCGAGCACGATTTGATTCTGCGCCGTCCGGCCGGCTCGACACTCGGCACCTTCCTCAAGGGGATAGGCGTTGCCTTCGCACAAACCCCAGATAATTCGGACGACGTGAGTCATGCAAGTTCCTCGCAAAGATCGGTCGGTCCCATTATAGCGGAGTTCCAGGCCGGCCCAAGGAGGAAGTTGCGGTGTGGGCTATGGGCTAGAGCTGGGCAACAGCAGCACATGGATCAGCGCGCCCCCCGAAACCCTCATCGGCCCGTGGGCAGGTGACCTGTGCAACAGTTGATGGCGCGCCAGGCTGAGGGTGCCAGCTGAATCCGCGATCGCCACACTTTCATAGGGCGCATAGAGCAGCTCCTGCCCGCCGACGGATTCCGGTAGCTCATCGATCTGCCCTGTGCGTACCTGGGCTCGAAAGCGATCGCGCCGAACCATGACGTTGAAGTCGCGGATCGGACCCGCGCCCAGTAGGCCCGTGGTCGCCCAGTCGCCAGAGAAGCAGGCCAGACTCAGCGGTTCGTCGAGCTGGTCTCGGCCGTGAGCGCCGTAGTCCAGGGTCAGAGCCCGGCCTTCCAGCAAGACCAGCGTGCGGTCGTAGCCACTGAAGTTGGAGAAGGGCCCGTCGCTGAGGACGGGCGCAATGCTGAGGCGCCACAGAAAGCTGCCCGCTCCGTCATCGGCGGCGAGCAGCTGGGTTGTGGTGCCCTGGCCGTTGCGCCAGGGCTGCTCGGTGTAGGTGGAGGGTTCGATCAGCTGATGGGCCATGGGCGGCTCAATAGCAGGTCGGCGTGGCCAACTGCAGCAACAGGTCGAGGATTTCGACCAGATTATTGCTGTTGCGGTCGTAGCGGGTCTGCCAATCGGGGCTGGTGGGGGTGGTCGACCAGTGACTGCGCTGGTTATCGCTGTAGCTTTCCTGGCTGCTCACGGCCAGTACGGTGTCGTCCTCGCTGGACCGGCTGAGGCCGTCGGTCACCTGGCACTTGATCGAGTAGGTGCCCTCCGCCGTGGCGGTGAAGGTCGGGTTGGCGGCGCTGGTGCTGTCGAATTGGGCCGCCGATGTGTCGGGACCCGAAGTCACGCTCCAGACATAGGTCAGCGGCTCGACGCCGTTGCTGACGGTACTTTTCAGCTGCGCGCCATCGCCAAGGCAAGCTTCCTGATCGGGGCTGGCCTCGACGGCCAGATCGCCAATCGCCAAGTCGATGCGCCATGCCCCGCGGCCGTAGGTGCCGGCGGTGAGGACGTGGGGCGTCTCGCTGATTTCAAGGTCGGTGACCACCGTCGCCAGGGGGAAACCGAGCATCATGCTGTTGAAAGTGGTGCCGCCATCGGTACTCTCGAAAACACCGACATCGGTGCCGACGAAGATCCGGTCGTTATCCACCGGGTCAATCGCCACCGCATTGGCGGGTACGTCGGAAAGCCCACCGCCGATCGCGGTCCAGGTGGTGCCGCCGGTGGTGCTGTAGTAGAGCCTGGACGCACCGAAGGCGCCACGGGTAATGAAGACGCGATTGGTGTCGGCGGGATCGACGGCGATGTCGGTGATGTTGCCACCGGGGTAGTTGCCCTTGACGTTGGTCCAGGTAGGGGTGGCGTCGAGCGCGTTATCGGTGCGGTAGATGTTGCCATCGGAGGAACCGGCATAGACGACGATGCGGCTGTCGACAGGCGCGGCTTCGATGACCGAGAGGCTGGCCGAGCCCAGCGTCCCGGTCGAGGTCTGGGTCCAGGTGGTGCCGTGGTTGGCACTCATGAAGACGCGGTTCGAACCTACGAACATGTAGGAGGTCGTCTGGGCGCTGTTGGTGCAGATCTCCAGCGGGGTCACCCACGGGAAAGGTCCGCTCAGCAGACCGCTGGAGGATAAGAAACTAAAGGTATTGGGCCCACCGCCCGTGGTCGAGCGGTAAAGCGAGGGCATGCTGCCTTGAGGATAACTGGTCTGGATGACGATGTTGGGGTCCAGCGGGTCGACAAGGTTCATGAAGCCGTCACCGGAGACGAGGTTGACGTCCCAAACCAGATTGTTCGAGGTGCCCAGGGAGCTGTTGTCCTGAGCGCCACCGAAGACGCGGGTGTGGTCGGAGGGATTGACGGCGATATCGTAGAACTGGGTGATATTGAGGTTGCCGTTGAGGTTGGTGTAGGTAGTGCCGCCGTTGTCGGAGCGCCACAAGCCACCGTCGGTGCCAACCCAGAATCGATTGCCGTCATTGGGGTCGTAAACCAGGACATGGGTGTCCTGGTGGACCTTTTGAGCGGAGCCCCAGGTGGTGGTCAGATAAGAAATGCTGCTGCCCTCGTTGGTGCTGATGCCGTGACGGATCGAACCAATCAGCAGGTTACTGGGATTGGCGGGATTGACGGCGAAGCAAAGGTTGTAGCTGCACTGACCCTCACAGGCGCCGGAACCCGTCTGGGTCCAAGAGGTCCCACCATTGGTGGTTTTGAAGATCTTGCCTTCCTGGGTGTAGACGTAGACGATGTCGTGGTTGGAGGGCGCCATGGCGATCCGGAAACGGGTCAAGGAGCTGCCGAAATCGATGCCATTCTCGAGGCGGGTCCAGGTCTGGCCGCCGTTGCTGGTTTTATAGACGCCGTTGACGGTGTTGGAGCTGCGGCCAATGCCGGCGTAAAAGACATTGGCGTCGGTGGGGTCGGAGACGATGTCGTGGGCCTCGCCGGTCAGGGTGCGATCCCAGGTCAGGCCACCGTCGGCCGAGCGATAAACGCCACCGGTGACGAGCGAACCTCCCGAGCAGAAGCCGCGACCACCGACGAGAACCACGTTTGCGGCAGAGGGGTGCTTGGCGATCGCGGAGATGTAAGAGAGATCGAGCATGTGCCCGCTGCTGCCGTTCATCTCGTCGAGCGTGGCACCGCCGTCCGTGCTGCGATAAAGGCCGATGCCGAAGTAACCTGTGCAGCCTTGGGTGTGCTCGCCGGTGCCGACCCAGAGCGTCTCGCTGTCGTTGGGGTCGATCAGCAGGGCACCGATGGATTGGGTGCCGAGATCCATCGTCAGCGGAACCCAACTCGCGCCGGCATCGGTGGTCTTCCACAGGCCGCCATCGGCGGTGCCCAGGTAGAGGGTGTTGATATCGCTGGGATGAACGGCCAGAGCGGTGACCCGACCGGAGACGCGGCCCATGGTCCAACTGAGCATGTTCATCGGGCTGGGACCGATTTCGGTCCAAGCGGCGCGGAAGGGCCGATTCGCCTCCCTGCGGCGCTGATCGCGGGTCTCGAGTGCTGCCTGGCGGCGGCGAAGATCGGGCCGGTTGACTTGTTCGAGGCTGTGACTGCGCTCGAACCACTCGATCCGTTGTTCGATCTGGTACGCCTCATCGCCCTCTTCCTCGCCCTCGATACCCTCGCGTTGCGCGAGGAGCAAGGTAGGCGTGAGCAGCAGGCACGAAAGGAAAAGAAACTTGGCTCGGAACATGGAAGACCTCTCCAGAACACGTGTGTGTGCGATGCGCGCAATGAATGAAAAATGGGCGCCGCATCGCATAGGTTTGGACAGTTCCGCGGGTCACCCGACGACCCCATGGAAGGTATAGATATATTAGTCCAGGGCATGCTACCTTTCAATTGATTTCGGGGGATCAGAGCGCCCCGACCTAAAGCGACGGTAGATCGAGCCTGTGCGCCCGACCAGCATGCCAAAAGGAAAAAGTAGCCAAATTCCCCCATCTCGACACCACAACGCCTGGGGTCCCGTGCTATACTGGGTTGCCAAGCAGACATCGCGAGGGATGCATGCCCAGAAAGACCGAACAGCGCCGCGCCATAAAACGCGTCTTCGAGTCGGCGACCCGACCGCTGACCCCCCAGGAAGTGCTGGCCGCCGCTCAGACCGAGCTAGGCGGCTTGGGCATCGCCACGGTCTACCGCAACCTCAAATTCCTTTTCGAGAACGGGTATCTCTGCAAGGTCGAACTGGCCAATGAGCCGGCGCGCTACGAACGCTCTGGGTTGGCACACCACCACCATTTCTTTTGTCGCGCCTGTGATCGCGTCTACGACCTGCCGGGTTGCGCGGGGCCGCTGAACCACCTGGTGCCCGCCAACTTCTCAGTGGTCGACCACGACGTCACCTTTTTTGGCTTGTGCGCAGCCTGCGAACCCGTCAGCTGAAACGGAGGTTGGCTGAAAATGCCCAAAAGTGCGCAAGGATCCACTGCGCCGCGTCGGCGCGCCTCGCCAAAGCCTTGTGCGGCTTGGGCTCACCCTGGCAGGGATCTTGCTCCTTGACTAGGCAGAACCGACGCTTCGGCAGATGCACACACCCTCACCGACATCGACCACCCTGCATCTCCGAGGCCCTGTCGCTTTCACCTGGAGAAACTGTTCGCTTTGCTCGCGGCCTCGCCCTTCTTCGGAGGGGCGAGGCCTTTCCATAGGCCTAAAAACAACAAAACCCCGGAACTTGTCCGAGGTTTCATAGGTACCGGAAGTGGTACGGAGTGAGGGATTCGAACCCCCGACCTTTTGGTTCGTAGCCAAATGCTCTATCCAGCTGAGCTAACTCCGCACGTCGGTAGACCCCATCAGTGGCCCCGGCTCCGGAACCCGCAAAGAGTATCGAATTACATCCGGGCTGTCAATGGGATTTTTGTGATTTCTCACCGCGCTATGGCATGCGGTAATTTTCACGCCTGGGTGGTACGGAGTGAGGGATTCGAACCCCCGACCTTTTGGTTCGTAGCCAAATGCT
>CAYRFM010000022.1:73285-81517 GCA_964423555.1 uncultured Holophagae bacterium
CTATCCAGCTGAGCTAACTCCGCATACGTCAGGCGCCCTTCCCAGGGCTGCCAAAGATTAGCGGAGATCCAGACGCTTGTAAATGACTTTTTTAAAAAAATTCCCCGATCGCGCCTCGATCGCGCTTCGTTCTTGACCCCACTTGGCCAGCCCTCCATAATGAATGGATCATCCGAGGGAGGCACCCATGCGTCGTTGGCAATTTGGCATTCACCCCGCTGTCGCCCACGGCCAAGCCATGATCCGCAATCTCGAAAAGAACACCGGTCGCGGACTCGCCGATTGGCTCGACCTCTTGCGCACGAACGGCCCCCGCGATGAGCGCGAGCAGCTGACCTGGCTCAAGCAGGCCCACCAGCTTGGCAAGATCACCGCTCAGGTCGTCATCGACCACGCCGCCGCGCGCCTGGAGAGTTATGACGCGGACAGCTACCTAGCGACGGCGGAAACCTATGTCGCCCAGCTGTTCGCCGGTCCCAAGGCAGGCCTGCTACCGCTCTACGAACAACTGATGGACCTGGCCTACGGGCTGGGCCCCGACGTGCGCGCTTGCCCCTGCAAAACCATGGTTCCCCTCTACCGCAACCACGCCATCGCCGAGATCAAACCCACGACCCGCACCCGCATCGACTTCGGCCTGGCGCTGCGCCCCTATGCCGGCTCGCTGCCACCGCGCCTGCTCGAGACGCCCGGCCTGCGCGACACCAACCGCATCACCCACCGCATCGCCATCAGCAGCGCGAGCGATATCGACGACGAACTCCGCCATTGGCTGACCGTCGCCTATGACGATGACGCCAACTGAGGGACCTACGCTAAATTTCACGACCCCTTCACGGAATTTTCATGACGCGAGCTTATGCTCTCCGGGTAGCCAATACCTAGGAGGTCTTTTCATGTTACGCATAGCCCTGATGTTCACCCTGATGCTCGGCGCCAACGCCCGTGCCCTGGATGACGTCCTCGCCACCCGCCTCGAGCGCTTCTCGCTTTCCGACTTTTGCGAGGGTCATCCCGCCGCCCTGGTCCTGCGCGACCTCGACACCGGCAAGACCTACACCTTTAATGAAGCCGCGTGCCAGGCGCGCTACACACCCTGTTCCACCTTCAAGATCTTCAACTCCCTGGCCGGAATCGAAACCGGTGTCGTCAAACCCGGCACGGTCTTCAAATGGGACGGCAGCAAACAGGCCTTCAAATCCTGGGAGCGCGACCATTCGCTCGTCTCCGCCTATCACAATTCCGTGGTCTGGTACTACCAACGCCTGGCCCGCGAGGTCGGAAAAACCAAACTCCAGACTTTCCTCGATGCCGTAGATTACGGCAACCATCGCATCGGCGCTGCCGTAGACATGTTTTGGTTGGATGGCAGCCTGGCGATAAGTCCCCTCGAGCAGGTCGAATTTCTCGATCGCCTGTACCGTGATCGTCTGCCCTTCTCCGCCGAAACCATGAAAGAGGTCCGCGCCATCATGATCGACACCAGCGAGGCCGAGACCGTGCTTAGCGGCAAGACCGGCAGCGCCTGGGAGAACAACGTCTACACCCATGGTTGGTACGTCGGGCACCTGACCCACAGCCGTGGCCAACTTGTCTTTGCCCTTCACATGGAAGAGGTGGCCGGTCGCGACGCGCGCGGCATGCTGATCCGCATGTTCCGCGCCCTCGGCCTCATGCCGCCTCAGGCCATGACGCCCAAGTAACCCCTGGGAGCCGCGCCCAAGGCGCCGCGCCTCGCTTGGGTTACCGTCCGTTATCGATGAGGTAATCCATGTCCAATGCCCTGTACGACGCGCCCGGCGCGGCCAAACTGCCTCTTCTACTGCTCGCTCTAGCCTCGATGGTTGGCTGCGTCACGGTCGGCCCCGATTACGTGGCCCCGAAGCCCCAACTGCCCGAGACCTGGCATTTCCAGGATCCCGCCCTTCAAACGGAACTGAGCAGCTCTGTCCAATGGTGGACCCTGTTCCAGGATCCCCTGCTCGACCAACTCGTCAACCAGGCCGTTGCCGGCAATCTTTCGCTCAAAGTGGCCCTGGCGCGCATCGACGAAAGCCGCGCGCTGTATGGTATCGCCTCCGGTCTGAAAATGCCGGATGCCGGTGCCAGCGTCGATGTGTCCCGCGGCAAGAGCGCCGGCGCCACGGCCAATCTCTTTTCCCTTGCGGCCAGGGTCGACTACGAGCTCGACCTCTTCGGCCGGGTCCGCCGCACACTCGAGGCCGCAGGTGGCGAGCTGGCCGCCAGCGAAGAGGACGCGCGCGATGTGAAGATCGCGCTGTGTGGCGATGTCGGCCTGCGCTACCTCGAATTGCGCACCCTGCAAGCTCAACTGGTCTCCGCCGAAAAATCGCTCGAGGCTCAGATCGAGTCGGACAAGCTGGTCCACACCCGTGCCCGCTTGGGCCTGGCAAGCGAGCTGGATGCGGTGAAATCTGAGCGCGACCTGGCCCAGCTACGCGCCAGCTTGCCTCCCTTGCGAATCGCATTGCAGCAGACGCGCAGCGCCTTGGCACTGCTCTTGGGCGCACAACCGGGCGGACTGGACGCGCAGTTAAACCCGTTCGCGGAGCTGCCCTTACCGCCCGCCACCGCCGCCATCGGCCTGCCCCGCGACCTCGTCCGTAAACGCCCCGATATTCGGGCCGCTGAACGCCGCCTTGCCGCGCAGACGGCTCGAGTCGGCATCGCCACCGCGGCACTCTACCCCTCCTTTTCACTGTCCGGCTCCCTGGGCGCCAGTGCGGCCAAGGGCGACCAACTGTTCAAATCCGAGGGTCTCGGATGGGGCTTCGGCCTCTCCGCGCGCCAGGCGATCTTTGCCGGTGGTCGCCTGCGCAACGGCGTAGAAGCCGAGAAGGCCCGCACCGAGCAAGCCCTGATCGCCTACGAGCAGGCGGTGCTCAACGCCCTTCACGAAGTCGAGAACGCCGCTTTCGGCTGGTCCGAAAACCGCAAAGTCGAGGCCGAGAACGAGCTGGCGCTGGAAGCCGCCAACCACGTTCTGGAGCTGGCCCGCAAGCGCTACGAGCAAGGCTTGGTTGACTTTCAGGAAGTGCTCGACGGTTTGGCCCTCAAGAGCCGATTGGAGAGCCAGCGCGCCGCCGCGCGCGGCGCCAGTGCCGCCTACTTCGTCCACCTCTACCGCTCTCTCGGGGGCGGCTGGCCCAGCCCTTCCCTCTCCGCGGATTCGGCTGCCGCCACTCCCGCCGCCCCCTAAATGCATTCAATTTTCCAAGGAGATGCCTGCATGCGCGCCCTGTTTCTCTGTCTGATCATCGCTTGCCTCACGGGATGCAAGCAACCGCCTCCCCCAGCCCAAATGGCACCCGAACCCCCTGTGGTCTCCGTGGCCACCCCCATGCGAGCCGACGTCACCGATTATGCCGAATACAACGGCCGGACCCAGGCCCGCCGTACCGTGGAGATCCGCTCGCGGGTCTCCGGCTATCTGGTCGAAGTCGCCTTCAAACCAGGTCAACGGGTCACCAAGGGTCAACTGCTGTTCCGCATCGACCCCAAGCCGTTCGCAGCCAAACTGCGCGAAGCCGAGGCCGAGCTCAACAGCCGCCAGACGGCCCTGGAGCTGCAAGAGGTCACCCTCAAGCGCAACGAGGAAGCCTTGGCCGAAAAGGCGGTCTCCGAAATCGTCGTGCTGGAGACGCGCGCCCGTCGCGATCAGGCCAAGTCCGCGATCGCGGCCGCCATTGCCATGGTCGACAGCGCCCGCCTCGACCTGGAATACACGGAACTGCGTGCCCCCATTGCCGGCCGCATGGGCCGCAACATGGTTGACGAGGGCAACCTCGTCCAAGGCGGCGAGATGTCGATGCTGGCCAGCCTGGTCGCCGATGACCCGATCTACGTCTACTTCAACCTCTCCGATCGCGATCTCCTTCGCTATCGCGAGATCCTGACCGCCAAGGACCTGAGCTCCGTGGTCGTCGAAATGGGCATGGGCGACGACATGATGACCTTTCCCCACAAGGGCAAGCTCGACTTCATCGACAGCCAGGCCGATATCGCCACCGGCACGCTCGAGGCTCGCGCCATCTTCGACAACGCCAACTACGCCATCCCGCCCGGTATGGTCGCACGGGTGCGCTTGGGCATGGGCGAGCTGCCCGGTACCTTGATGGTCCCCGAGACCGCGCTTGGCATCGACCAGGCCGGACGCTTTCTGCTGGTCGTCGACGCCCAGAACGTCGTCCAGCACATGCCTGTCGAGATCGGACCCTTGGTCAACGGCCAACGGGTCATCGTCAGCGGCCTAGACGCCAATGCCTCTGTCATCGTCAACGGCCTGCAGCGCGCCCAACCAGGCCAGCCTGTCAAGCCCAAGCCGGCCGGCGAGCAAGAGCTCGCTCCCATGAAGATGTAGGAGCTGCCCGTGCTAAGTAAATTTTTCATCGACCGACCGATCTTCGCGGGTGTGCTCTCGATCGTGATCATCGTCGCCGGTCTGCTGACCTTGCGCAATCTGCCGGTCTCTCAGTATCCCGAGATCGCCCCACCCACGATCAATGTCATCGCCAGTTACCCTGGCGCCTCGGCGACAGTGCTCTCCAACACCGTCGCCCAACTGATCGAGGAACAGATCAACGGCATTCCGGACATGCTCTACATGTCGTCGACCTGCTCCGATGACGGCCAATACTCCCTAACGATCACGTTCGACGTCGGCACCGACATCGACACCGCGCTGGTCAAGGTCCAGAACCGCGTTGGCCAGGCCGAGGCCTTGCTGCCCGAGGAGGTCCAGCGCCAGGGCCTCGTCACCAAGGAACAGTCGACCAACATCCTGTTGTTCACGGCGCTAACTTCAGACCAACCGGAATACGACGCACTCTACCTGGGCAATTACGCCCTGTTGCGGATCCGCGATGAACTGATGCGCATTTCCGGCGTCGGCGATGTCCAGGTCTTCGGCGCCTCCCAATACGCCATGCGCGTCTGGTTGGACCCCAACCAACTGGATGCCCGCGGCCTGGCCACCAGCGACGTGGTCAACGCCATCCGCGACCAAAACGTCCAGGTCGCCGCCGGCTCCATCGGCCAGGCGCCCAACCCCAGCAACCAGGACTTCCAGCTCTCGCTCAACGTCAAGGGCCGCCTGGAAGAGGTGGAGCAGTTCGAGAACATCGTCATTCGCAGCGAGCCGGGCGGACGCGACCTGCACCTCGGTGACGTGGCCAGAGTCGAACTGGGCTCCAGCAGCTACGACGTTTCCGCCCAGATGGACGGCAAGCACTGTGCCGCCATCGGCGTTTTCCTGCAGCCCGGTGCCAACGCGCTCGATGTCGGCGAAAAAGTCCGCAACCGCATGGCAAGCCTGTCACACGACTTCCCTGACGGCGTCTCCTACAAAATCCCCTTCGACACCACCACCTTTGTGCAGACCTCGATCCACGAGCTGGTCGAGACCCTGTTCATCGCCATCGTCCTGGTCATCCTCATCATCCTGCTGTTTCTGCGCGATTGGCGCGCCACCCTGATCCCTGCCGCCACCATCCCCGTCTCCCTGATCGGCACCTTTGCCGTCATGGCCTCGCTCGGCGTCAGCATCAACATGCTCTCGCTGTTCGGTCTGGTGCTGGCGATCGGGGTTGTCGTCGACGATGCCATCGTCGTTGTCGAGAACACCGTGCGCCTAATGGACGAGGAGGGTTTGGGCCGCCGCGACGCCGCGATCAAGGCCATGGAGCAGGTAACCAGTCCGGTCATCGCCACCAGCTTGGTGCTGATGGTCGTCTTCGTGCCGACCGCGTTCCTGGGCGGCATCACCGGCGAGCTCTATCGCCAATTCGCCCTGACCATCGCCACCGCCACCATGTTCTCGATGATCAATGCCTTGACCCTCAGCCCCGCGCTTTCGGCCTTGTTGTTGCGGCCCACCAAGCGCGGCGACAGCGAAGGCCTTTTCGCCCGCATCTGGCACAAGCTTTACGGCGGCGGCGAACGGTTCTATCTGGGCACGGTGCGCGCCATGATCCGCTTCAGCCTCGCCAGTATGCTGTTTTTCGCGGTCATTGCCAGTGGCAGTTTCTGGGCGATCAATAAACTACCCGGCGGTTTCGTACCCAACGAGGACCTCGGCTGGGCGATCATGGGGATCCAGCTACCCGACGCGGCCTCCCAAGACCGCATGCTCAAAGTCGTCGACATGGTCAACGAACGCATGGCCAAGATCGACGGCATCGAGAGTTGGGTCGCGGTCCCTGGTTTCTCGCTGCTCGACAACTCCACCGCCTCCAACGCCGCCACGGTCTGGATCGTCTTCGACGATTGGAAGGACCGCAAGACCCCGGACAAAACCGGACCCGCCTTGGTTGGCCAGGTCACCCAGGCCATCAGCGATATCCAGGAGGCAATGATCTTTGCCATCACCCCACCGCCGATCTTTGGACTCGGCAACTCAGGCGGCTTCCAGATGCAGATCAAGAGCAAAACCGGCAATGTCGCCGAATTGGAACAGATGAGTTGGGCCGTCGCCATGGCAGCCAATCAGAGCGGCAAGCTGAGCAACGTCTTCACCACCATTCGCTCGGGCGTGCCCCAGTTGAAGGTCGAAGTCGACCGCGGTCATGCCCGCATGGTCCAGGCCAACCTGCCGGATATCTACCAGACGCTGCAGACCCAATTCGGCTCGGCCTACGTCAACAACTTCAACAAGTTCGGCCGCACCTACCAAGTGCGGGTCATGGCCGACAGTCCCTACCGCAGCTCGCCCGAGGACATTCGCCGCCTCAAGGTGCGCAACGCCAATGGCGAGATGATCGCGCTAGACACGCTGGTGGAGGTTCACGAGTCGGTGGGTCCCAAGCTGATTCCGCGCTACAACCAGTATGCCTCTGCGGCGATCATGGGCGAGACCCTGCCGGGCTTCAGCTCCGGCGAGGGCCTCAGCCTCATGGAGAAGCTCGCGGACAGCACACTGCCCAAGGACATGACCTATGAATGGACCGGCATGTCGTACCAGGAGAAGGCCAATCAGGGCAATACGCTGATCTTCGCCCTGGCGGTGCTGCTCGTCTACCTAGTCCTGTGCGCCCAGTACGAGAGCTGGACGCTGCCGATCACGGTCATCCTCGCCGTGCCGCTTTCGCTGTTGGGTACTGCGGCCGCGGTTTGGGCACGTAACTTCGATGTCAACGTCTACACCCAGATCGGCATCATCCTGTTGATCGCGTTGGCCTGTAAGACCGCGATCCTGATCTCGGAATTCGCCAAGGCCGAACGGGACAACGGCGTGCCCATCCGCGAAGCCGCCCAGGAGGCCGCGCGCCTGCGCTTCCGACCGATCCTGATGACGGCCTTGACCTTCGTGCTCGGCGTTTTCCCGCTGGTGATCGCCAGCGGCGCCGGCGCCGGCAGCCGGCAAGCGCTTGGCACGGCCGTTTGCTTTGGCATGGTCAGCGCAACGGTCCTGCTGGTAGCCTTTGTACCAGTTTTCTTCGTGGTCATTCAAGGTGGCAGCGAATCGGCCATCAACACCATGCGCCGCTGGCGCGGCAAACCCCCTGTCTATTGAGATTGGCGCGCGGCCGCCCGCGGGCCGCGCACTAAACAGGCGCTAGTTGGCGTGGCGACCTCGACCCAACCGCCGAAAGACGGCGTCTTCGCGGACAACCATTTCAATCAGGTTGGTGATCAGGGCAGAGCCTAGCCGAAAAGGTCCCGCAGGCGCTGGAGCTGCTGTAGCGCAAGATGCAATCTTGCGCCGGGCGGCGTATTGAAGCGGTTTTTTCAGTAGTGCGTAACTCCGGGGGCGTCCCTCTGAAATGATTCTGTTTTTTTTCCAAACGTCTAATGGAGACGACCTTTTCGGCTAAGCTCTAGCCTGGGCCTAGTCGAAAGGGTCTGACGCAGGATGCAGTCTTGCGCCGGGCGGAGGGTCGATATTTCCCCCATGCTCCGCGGGACCATAGGTGTTACCTATCGCGGCGGACGCTTCACCTCGCTTTTCCTGCCATTCAGACGCGTTCCCACAACGTCCGCATCGAGTCAAAGCGAAGTTGTGACGATTCATGCATAACATGCATTTGACAACGCAAACGCGTCGACCGGCTATCACGCATAAAATGTTTGGAAATAGGCATATGCACGACTGTTGCGATTTCATTTGGCGCCTGTTTTGCGCAGGTGCATGAGGCTGTCCGAGTTGTAGAAATCCGTTGGTGCAAATTGTTTTTATTCGCGTCACGACAGGAAAAGTGTTCGTGCACGTTTCAT
>CAYRFM010000023.1:0-23037 GCA_964423555.1 uncultured Holophagae bacterium
CGTCTAACCACAGCTATGGCGGTAGGCACTAGGCTCAGCGAGACTCCGTGGTTAACCATCAGAGGTTGACCACGGAAAACACTGAATCTCACGGAAGGGGGCAGGGGCGCAGGCGTCGGAGCCCAATTCCGTGTTCCCTTCCGTGTGTTTCAGTGCCATTCCGTGGTTAAAAACAATTCTGAGCGGCTAGTACGACTTTGTCAGGTTGGTAATAAGGCTCCCAGGCGGTCCCACCGGGCGTGCCCGCGGGGTTCGCGGAGCCGGGAAAAGTGAGGTAAAGCGGCTAGGCGCCCCCGCCGCTTTGCCTTGGTTGCTGGGAACGCGTATCGTCCGCGGAGCCAGCGGAGAGCTATTGCATGGCCAACCTGACAAAGTCGTACTAGGAAGGGCGGGCTAACAGCATTGGTGGGTGCCCTGGCTTGAACTGGCTTGCACACTGCCGTGGTCGGCCTGAACATCTAATGCGGTCCGCCTGGCTAAACTTTAGATACCTTCATCCTTTTCCTGTTCACTATATTCTATCTGTTCGGTGATGAGTGTCAAGAACATTTCGCCGAAATCCTGAGCGCAAACTTCTAGTTTTTTACTGTCGGGACATGGACCGCAGTAACACCTTACTACAGGGCACTCATCATTCGACATTCTTAATGTATCCAGGGCAAGATAAGTTCCGTCTCCTACTGCATTGAAGATTACAAATGATGTTCGTGTTTGTATTTCTCTCTATCTCTAAGGTTGCTCCAAATCAAGTTTGTATAATCTTCTTTGAGAAAGTCGTCATTGATGATACCGTAAAACTCTTGACCCTCGAATAAACCCTTTCCAAAATCTGCAAGGAAATGGCGGAAAGTGAGCGGGAGTTGAGTCCCGAGGATTTCCGCAGCCTTTTCGATCAAAATTGGGTCGCAAGAACCCATAAAATCGGCGAGATTTGGATTAGCTTTGATTAGTTCCTTTGCATTTTCAAAGTCAGCGAAAGATATACCCCCCCCCTAATTTCCACCCTATGATAGCATTATCTTTGTGTCGGACTCAAGGGAAAAACGACCGGCGCGGGTAGGTACCAAGGTTCCTGCTACGAAACAACCGCCATTTTTACAGAGTTCCTCCATGGTCTCTGCCTTTATGATGATCAGCCCCGTGAGGTCAGGGTCAACGACATCCCCACTCTCACCAATGTTTACGAAGACGGCCAGTGGCTATGTCTTATTACGTTTTTCAATGCGTGTGTATGCCTCGGTAATTAACGTTAAAAACATCTCGCCAAAATCTTCCGCACATATTTCAAGCTCATCATCGAGTGCATGCGGAAGAGGAAAGCATCTGACTACTGGACATTCATCTTCAATGAATCGAGCAGTGTTTAGCGCTAAAAATGTCCCATCACCTACTTCATAAAATAAGATGAGATGGTGTGCATGATCGCAGTTCTTCCTGTAGAGAATGTTGTTGTATACGAAGCTATCGTATTGTGACATAGTGATGTCATTTTGATCGATCCCGTAGAACTCATTTGATCCAAAATGACCCGTCCCAAACGTAGCGAGAAATAGTCGAAAAGTGTTTGGCAGCTTAATCGCCAATATTTCTTCGGCCTTGTCGATGGATTTAAGGCTGCACGGGCCTGACCAGGCAGCGTGGTTTGCGTGACGCGCAATGAACTTCACGGCCTCTTTGTAGTGTTCGAGTGACATTGTTCATATCCACTTGGGCGAAAGTAACACAGATTTAACAAAGGGCTGTCTAACGAATTCTTTATGACGGTTAGTCTTCGTCATCATCCTGTTCATCCCGTTCAATGTATTCGATCTCCTCGGTGGTAAGGTTCAGAAACATTTCGCCGAAATCTTGTGCGCAAACTTTTAGTTTGTTGCTTTGAGAGCATGGTCCACAGTAACACCTTACAACGGGGCATTCATTATTCACCATCCTTGAGGTGTCTAGTGCTAGATAAGTCCCATCGCCTACCGCATAAAAAAGTATTAAGTATTTTTCATGCCCATAACTTTCTCTGTCCCTAATGTTTGCCAGGACAATATTGCGATGGCTTTCTTCAAGAAAATTGTCCTTATTGATGCCATAGAATTCTTCGGCTCCAAATGCGTCCACTCCAAAATCTGCAATAAAGAGCCTAAAGGTTAACGGGAGTTGTATTTCAAGTGTTTTTTCTGACTTGTCGATCAGCTCAACGTCGCATGGCCCTTTAAAATCAGAAAGAGCGAAGTGCTCTTCGACAAGTCTT
This sequence comes from uncultured Holophagae bacterium, assembly GCA_964423555.1. Taxonomy (GTDB): domain Bacteria; phylum Acidobacteriota; class Holophagae; order Acanthopleuribacterales; family Acanthopleuribacteraceae; genus CAYRFM01. The sequence continues at coordinate 2,243 of CAYRFM010000023.1, forward strand.
TTTGACTCCTCATAGTCTTTGAGTGGCATAACGACCTCCTTGTAGGTGCCCTTCCTGCAGAGCTCAAATTAAATCAGGGTAGCAGGGATCAGGGGCTAACGAAAAAATATAGTTACTGAGTTCAATTTCCTTAATATAAGCAGTGCGAGCAACGATGGAAAAATCCTGGTTGGTGGCGTTAATTTTGAGAATGATAAACATGCCGGCTCGATGAAGCGTAGCTGTTTTTGTATGATCTTCGTAGGGAAATCTCTCTAGGCAAAGATGTTGAATATCATCAAATCTTATGGTCAAGATGATGAGTTTAGTCGAATCGGGTGTGTAAATGTAAAACATAACATCCGCTCTTTTCCTTTGTGGGATGTAGATAATAGTTCCGTGATACCAGTTACAAAGAGGTGGAGGGTCGTCGAAATACTTCTTTAAAATCTCTGCATTGTCGAGTGCAAGATGCCAACTAGGAGGAGCCGGTGGTGTTAACCACAGGCGTTTTCGAAAAACATGTTGGCGGAGAAGATTGATAAGCTGGTAAATGGGCGGATTCATTACACAACGCCGTTCCTGCGGCGGAAGATTCATTGATTTTTTCAGGTATTCAATGCGGACTTCTGATGTGGCCAACCTTAGCGCTTCAGGGTTTGCTGTTGTGCTGACGAATGTGGTGTTTCCAATAGCGCTGACCTTTAGGTGATTAAGGTTTGTGTCAGGGAATAGATTTAATGTGATGTGAGGTTTGGCCGCTATGATTTGGAATTCAACAGATTTGTATTCTGTCTTGTCCCGTCGCGATGGAGAGAAAGAAGGGATACCACCATAGTGTACTGTTAAGGTGATGACACCCACCCCATTGACTTTTATCTGCTTTATTCTGAAACAGTCAGATGGTTCTGCTTTGTTTGCGAACAGGCGGCGAAAATCATGGTGGTTTGAAAAAATGTCATACCAAGGCATGGTTCTTGTAGGGTAGAGGGCACGATAAGGGAAAGGAGCTATTGTCTTAGGGTTTTCCGCAAAGCCCATCTGCCCCCCTACGCCAAAAAAAATACACCATTTCATATCCGGGCAGCAGAAATAATGATTTTGAGGAACACTCGAAAGCTCTTCTATTTTCTTTCTCTGGTAATCAAAATGTCCCCAAAATGCAAATTCGGGCCGTGTATCGGTGGAGTATATAAATTCTTTTGGCAAGACGAAATGATTCAAAATGTCTGTTAAAAAGGAAATAAATTCTCCACTGCTCCAGCTTGTGCGGCGTTGTTGTTCAATCGAATGTGGCAGATGGTGAAAGTCGATGCGTCCGCACCGGAACGGGAAACTGTGTTGGAGCAGGCGGAGCCATACCTCGGTTGAGCCAAGCGCTATGAATGGTTGCGGATTTATTGGTGTTAGCGACATGGTCGGAGTACACTCGTCGTAGTTCTGATTCCTCTAGGTCACGCCCGCTTAAGTCTTGCCCTTTGGTGGGTCCTTGTCAAGAATCAAAAGGCGGCACATGCTGTGTGCTCCGTATTTTCTGTGGTTAAAATCCTCCTTTCCGTATGGGCTCTGCGAGGGTCCCTAAGTTTTTTAACCACGGAAGTCACTGAATACACGGAAGGGAACACAGAAAGCGACGCGGTCAGTTTACCCTTGCGCACCATTGCCTGTGGTGACAGCTGATAGCTTCTTTCGGTTTCGCTTAACTTTACAGCATTGCCCCTAGTCTTGGCCCCAACACTTCAAAGTTTGCTCAGGGTGTATTAGCATTTCCGCCAGGCTTCAGACCTGGTGACGATGAATACTGATACAGCAAAAACTGAAACTGGAGACTATTTTATGGAGAGAAAGAAGTTTGGGGTGATGGTCGTTTCAGTCAGCCAAACGCCATTCGCTGACTTGTAGAAGATATGACCTTCGTCATGCATCTTCTTTGAATCGATTTCAATGATGACAGGAACCCCATGACGCGATCCAACATTTCTGGCTGTATCTACGTCAGGCGACAAATGAATGTGATTCCTGGAAATCCTTTTAATGCCAGAGGCCAGAATCTCGTCAAGGCTCCTCTTTGCGGTCCCGTGATACAAGACGTTAGGCGGGACAGAAGGCTTCAAGGCTAGGTCAATCTTGACTGAATGTCCTTGACTGGCGCGAATTTTGGTGGCGTCCTCAGAGAACTCGAATCGCTTCTTGTTGTTCGTAGCCACCAAGTGCTGAAGTTGCTCCAGAGAAAGGTGGAGGCCATTTTTCTTGAGGGCTGCAAGCATCAATGGAACCGTCGTCCAGCCATTGTGGTCGAGCTGAATGCCGGCCTCGCCAGGCTTATGTCGCAGTGCGTACGACAAGAATCTACTCGCCTTCTCTAAGTGATCTTTGCTCATTACTGTACCCTCAGTGAGTCTCATCCGTGGACCTTGAGATGGCCATGCCCACTCCGGGGGACGCCATCGTTGATTGATCGAAATGGCCGCTGGCGTCCACTGACAACGGCCTATTGCCCAAGCTCAAGAGCGCATGGGTTGGCGTAACCGAGCCGCTGAGCGAATGCCCAGCGGCGGCGCTAAAGGTCGGGCCATCGTCCAAAGTAATGACAGCCTTGGGATCTTGAAAGAGCAGACAGAGCGCGAGGTACAAAGTCGTCATGCATCACCTGAGTGTATGGGGCCTGAAATGGTTGAGAGAAAACACGACTCGGGATCGAGTCCCAAGTTACGAAAAGGAGCAAGGGTTCGTTTGGTGCAAAAAATAACAGGGCAGGGAAAGAGGGCTTTGAAGGATCCCGCCGTTTCTCTAATATGACGGGAATTCGGTCGCGTGTCAAATTGTTTTCGATTGGAAATAATCGGCGGTTGGGTAATCCAAGCCCCGGGCCCCTTGTGGCGGTATCAACCCTTGGCGTTGCACGGCTGTTTGCTTGTCCGAAGGGATCCTTTCGGACATCCGGATGGGGCCGCGGCGACCCACAGCTTGCTGTGAGGGACGATCATGGTAGCGAGGACGCGAGACGTCCCAGGGAGGTTTCCCATGAACGGCTTTCCCAAATTTGTCCTGATTGTTCCCCTGATCGCGCTGCTGGTCGAGATCGCCTGGTCCCTGCGCAAGGTGCGCCGCGTCGATGCCAAGTGAGCCACCCAGTAGGGCCGGGCGACTTGTGCTTGGGTCCTCTATGTCGCAAAGTAGGAGCGGGCTCCCTTGAATCTTGGCAGCTGGCAAACAAGAAAGCGTTGGGAGAAAGTGGATCGCCTCGCCTATGGGACAGCATGGTCCAAATCCACTTGTTCCCTGGGCGAGTGAGGGAGAAAGTAGGCCTGGGAAAACTTTTCACGGCACTACTTTCTGAGAAAGTAGCGCTGTGCGCTCATTTTTTGAGACTTTTTTACAACAAAGGCACATCTAGCTGTTGCGACTCAGGCCTATGGGGTGGCACAGTGAAGCCAAGTCAGCGGTGAGTTGCTCTTTTTCGCGATAAAGTTGAACTAAAACACTTGCAATTTGCGATTTGATTTGGGTCGATACAGCAAATCCACTTTGGAACTGCTCCATCTGGCCCCTCAGTTGATCGAGAAAAAGGGATCTCAGCGCTACTGTCTCAGACAGTAGAGCCGGGAACTCGGCACTTGTCGGCAAATCACAACGCAGTCGTCCGCGGCATTCTTTGCTCAGGAGGGTGATTCGACCGAGAAAATATTTGCTAAGGTACATGGTTTAAGAGATATGGAGATGTCAATCAAAAGTAAACGAGAGGTTGTCAGGTGGTGCATGCGCGTTTTTTGTACAACTCGGCTCAATTTTGGGAAAGGCGCCTGCATCGATGGTGCGTCTCGGTACGTTTTACTAGGCACTGTTGTCGGCCTGGAACTTGCTGGGTGGCGGGGAACCCGAACAGAAAACGCGAAGCCCAAAGTGAGGTAAAGCGGCTAGTACGACTTTGTCAGGTTGGAGAGCCAAGCGCTCAGGCGTCCAACCGCGTCGTAGTTGCGGGGAACGCGTATGGTCCGCGGAGCCGGGAAAAGTGAGGTAAAGCGGCTAGTACGACTTTGTCAGGTTGGCTAGGCCAACACTTTTACGCCGGCTTCGCCCCACAATCGTGTTCCATCCGGAGAAGGCAAGCCGGCGGCTTGCCGCACTTTTCTCTGCTCCGCCCAGCATTCGTGTTCCTTCCATAGCAGGCAAGCCGGCGGCTTACCGCACTTTTCCTGGCTTCGCGGACCAGTTGTGTTCCCTGCGACCAGGGTATGTCGGCGGGTCATCACCAACCTGACAAAGTCGTACTAGGCGCCCCCGCCGCTTTGCCTTAGTCGCGGGGAACCCTAACCGCTGGCTAGTTCCCGACAGAGCCGTGATGCCCCATCGCGGTTAGGTCGTTAAGTGTGCCACGTTGCTGAGGAGCCCGGTGGGTCCCAAAAGAGGGGCATTGGCGCTTGGCGACGCAACCCTTGGCGTAGCTGGGCTGTCTGCATGTCCGAAGGGATCCTTTCGGACATCCGGATGGGTCCGCGGCGACCCACCGCTTGCTGTGGGGGACGATCATGGTAGCGAGGACGCGAGACGTCCCGAGGAGGTTTCCCCATGAACGGCTTTCCCAAATTTGTCCTGATGGTTTCCCTGATCGCGCTGCTGGTCGAGATCGCCTGGTCGCTGCGCAAGGGCCGCCGCGTCTATGCCAAGGGCGAGGTCCTGGCCAACCTGGCGCTGCTGGTCGGCAACCAACTGCTGCGGCCGCTCTCGCTGGCTTGGAAGGGCCTGGTCTTCGGCTGGCTGATGCCCTACCGTTTTTTCGAGTTGCCCGCGACGCCGGCGGTGGCGCTGCTGACCTTTGTCGCCGTCGAGTTCGTCTATTACTGGTACCATCGTTTGAGTCACGAGTGGCCGTTCCTGTGGACGATCCACCACACCCATCACAGCAGTACCTTGATGAACTACACGACCGCGTTTCGCCTCAACTGGCTGGGCGCGTTCATCGGCCCGCTGATGTTCATCCCCTTGATCCTGCTGGGCTTTTCGCCGCAATGGGTGCTGGTCTCGCTGCTCTTGGGCCTGCTCTACCAGTTCTTCCTGCACACCGAGATGATCGGCCGCCTGGGCTGGCTTGAGGGCTGGCTCAACACCCCGGCCGCCCATCGGGTCCACCATGGCAGCAACCCGCGCTACCTGGACAAGAACTACGGCGCCGTGCTGATGGTCTTCGACCGTCTCTTCGCCAGCTGGGAGCCCGAGAGCGAGCCGGTGCGCTACGGCGTGACGACCGGACCCGTCCCGCCCAATCCGCTGGTGATCGTCTTCGCGCCCCTGCTCGCCTGGCTGCGCCGCACGCAAAGGACCCTGCGCACCTGAGCCACTCAGTAGGGCCGGGCGACCTGTGCTTGGGTCCGCTATGTCGCAAAGTAGGAGCGGGCTCCTTTGGATCGTGGCAGCTGGCAAACAAGAAAGCGTTGGGAGAAAGTGGATCGCCTCGACTATGGGACAGCATGGTCCAAATCCACTTGTTCCTTGGACGACTGAGGGACAAAGTAGCGCTGGGAAAACTTTTCCCGGCGCTACTAAGGAGCAAAGTAGCGCTGGGATCCCATTTTTTGGGACTTTTTCACAACGAAGGCACATCAATCTGTCGCGACTTAGGCCTTTGGGGTGGCACAGTCAAGCCAAGTCACTGTCGATTTGCTCTTTTTCACGACAAAGTTGAACAAAAACACTTGCAATTTGCGCTTTGATTTGTGTCGATACAGCGAATCCTCTTTGGAACTGCGCCATTTGGCCCCACAGTTGACCGAGAAAAAGTGTTCCCGGCTCTACTTTGTCGCTTAGTAGAGCCGGGAACTCGGCACTTGTCGACAAATCACAACGCAGTCGCCCGCGGCATTTTTCGCTCAGGAGGGTCTCGATATGGAAATGAAGCGCTGTAAGATCCATGGTTTAAGCAATTTGACGATGTCAATTGAAAATGAACTTCAAGTTGTTGCGTGGTGCAAGTGCGCTTTTTGTACAACTAGGCCCAAATTTCGGCAGGGCGCCCGCACTAGCGGTGGCTAAGGGTTCGTTTCATGATGCACTGTTTTTGGCTTGGGACTTGCTAGGCGATTGTGGCCAAAGTTGCGCAGGTGGCAGTCAGGCCCAGGCCCCGTCGAGGGAAAGCCAAATGTAGCGCAAATTCCAAATTTGCGCGGTGGCAGTCAAGAACAAGTTCCCAACATGGGCACCGGTCAAGCAGTGGGTTTGTAGCGCAAATTCCAAATTTGCGCGGTGGCAGCCACGACCAGCCCGCCAAAACGGGGCGCAGGTCGCACCAAGGTTTGTAGCGCAAATTCCAAATTTGCGAGGTGGCAGTCACGACCAAGTTCCCAACATGGGCACCGGTCAAGCAGTGGGTTTGTAGCGCAAATTCCAAATTTGCGCAGGTGGCAGTCAGGCCCAGGCCCCGCCAAGGGGAAGCCAAATGTGGCCCAGGGTCAGAAACTCACGCGAAGGCGCGAAGGCGCAAAGGAGGAGGCTGATGTGTCGGCTCTCCCGATGGCGGAGTCGGGGAGGGTCACTTATTTCCCGTTACCTCGCGTTTCGTGGTGGGTGTTCACTTTTTCCTAAGGATGACGAGCAACGCGCGCCTTTTGGGTTGTCTTCACTAAGCTCCTCATGTATGATGTAAAGGTTCAGAATTCGCGAAAAAAGCCAATAATTTCCTTAATCAATTCAAAAGGTGTCTGATGGTAATTCCTGTAGACCATGGTTCCTATCAGCTTAGCCAAACGCATCTTCACGTCATACAATCCGCAGCAGAGGGTTATAAGTACCGCACGTATTACGAGCGCTTGAAGATTACCAATGAGTTTAAAAGTGGCCGCTCGGGTGCCAGGGTCTTCGAGGCTCAATGGTTGGATAAGAGCGGCGACGGAACGCCGACTATCCTTAAGTTGGATAAGATGAATAAATTGAAAAGGGAGATTGATTTTTCAGCAAACCTAAAGGAGCGTCCGAGTTTTTTGCCGGTAGTCGCTCATTCACCATTGTCGGAGGACTTTGGCTGCATTATCTACAGCCATGGCAGTGCCCAACAGCCAGGAGAGCTGGCGACTCTGGAGGGGCTTTGCAAGGAATGCCTTTCAAAAGGGACCGGTTCATTGGATGAACTGCTGGCGTTGATAGGTGTGGCCTTGGGTTGCCTGGACCGGCAACTGCGTCGCGGCGGGGCGTCCTACAAAGGGGCGTATGCTTCGAAGGTTTTGGATTATTATTTGGGCATTTGGTTTCCTACGATGGATTTGCGCGTGCAAGATGTGGAATATAACCAAGAAAAACTGGAGTTTCTCTTTGATCATGAAGGCTCTTTTGTAGAGTTGATGACAGGTGTGTTCGAATGGGACTCTGAATGGCGCGGTCGCCGTATCAAATTTCCCCTGCCAGGCACTGGTTTGTACTTGGCAGATAAAATCTGGGTCAATATTGAGGGCACGGCGAGTTTTCGGATTTCTGACCTGGCCGCGGGCCGACTCAGGAAAGTCTTGGCGAACCGCCAACCTAAACAGATCAGCGTCGCAGGCGAGATCCAGGACACGCGCTTGATGTTTTATGGTCGTGTTTTCCGTGGGCTGGGGTTTGATCCCGAAACCCAAACTCTGGCAGTTGCGGGTCTGGACTTTGTCAACCCGATGCTACAGTTGAACCGGCGTCTGGACGATTGGAAAGCGCTGGAACCCAAAATGCAGTTCGCACCTGGTCATGGCGATTTTCACGCGGGGAATGTGCTCTTTGTCAGAGAGAACCCCTATTTCATCGACCACGCCTATGCGTCCGAATCCATGCCGGTTTGGGCCGATGCTGCGAGGTTAATCGGCTGCCTATGGTGCGATGTCATGATGCCCGAATTGTCGGCAGAAGAACAGGCGCAGGTTCTGGATGCTGCGTTCCGCAACAAGGACAAACATTTGAATGAAAAAAGTGAGAGGATTGCCAAATTCCTTCGCGGCTTAGTTCAGCAAGCGCTGTCATCCGTTCATAAAAAGCTGCCTAGTGATGAACGCGACCTTTGGATCAATCTCCATCACTTCGCCTGGGTGACCGTCAAGTGGGAGGACGAACAACCCAAGCACCCAGGCAGGGTTCTGCTTGCGGCACTGGCTGGGGAAATGGCTGACGCGGCCATGGGCCGGCCTGTGCACTCTGACACAAGCATCAAAATGCCTAAGAGCCGCCCTGAACCCATCAGCGAAGGGGGATCGGAGGACCCGTTTTCTTGCCGCATTCGCGGCGAGATTGCGGAAGTTTTGTCAAAACCAGGGTTGCGTCCCTTTCTGAAGCCGCTTTTCCAACGCCTAGGTGGCGCGGGCACGCCCAACGATCTCCCTGAGGCTTTGAGTCACTTGGTTATGCAAAAATCCGTTCCTGGGGTTCAAGGCTGCCTTGTTAGGGTCTTCAACGCCTTCGATCTGCCGGAAACGAGATTGGCCTGGCGGGATGGTGAAAATATCGTAGGTTGGCGCATTCTCGCCGATGTTAATGCCGGCTCCTGTCTTGGCATGAAGGATGGTGTCAAGTACATGGTGTCCCAGGAGTCCTTATTGGGGGTAGAAATTGTCCTTTCTTGGCACGATTATCGGGCTGTAGCGGTGCAGCAACGAGGGGACATGTTGGTAGGCACCACCTGTTTACCTGATTTACCGGAGCAAGGACCTCAAGATTCATCCTTTGTAGAGGCGGTAGCAAAGGCGCTCTATGTGTTGATGAATCTCCAAACCAAAGAAGGTGACCTGTGTAGTCTGGTAAACGGTGCATTGGAGGTTGCACGCGGGATGGGTACCCCCTACTATTTGGTGGCTGACCTGTCAGATGAGAACCATCCACTTCACATCCCTTCCGTATTTGATGCTCTGCAAGAGCAATTGGGAAACCTGACGGTCGTATATCTCAATAAAAAGTCAGCGACCGAAACAAGCCTGCTGATCCAAGGCGAAGCGCACTTGGCAGGCGCCATCAATAAGTATCTTGAAGAAAAGAGTAAATGGTTTGACGCCCACCCCTGAGGAGACCCCCATGCTCGAGATCCAAGCCGATCGCCTTGTCCATCTGCCGGCAATGGGCTCCTGGCCCGAGACAGTCCACGTCTTTGACGAAGACAGCCAATGGGCGATCAACGCCGCCCTGGCGGCCAAGCGACCGTTGCTGGTACGCGGCGAGCCCGGCTGTGGCAAGAGCCAACTGGCGCGGGCGGCGGCCCATTGCCTGAAGCGCGCCTTCGTCTCGACGGTCGTAAATGCCCGCAGCAGTTGCGAGGATCTGCAGTACCACTTCGATGCCGTGGCGCGGCTGGCCGAGGCCCAGACGATCGCCGCCCGCGGCCTGGTGGAACGCGTTCAGGAGGTACTGGACCCCGAAAAATTTATCAGCCCTGGCCCGCTGTGGTGGGTGTTTGACCATGCGGGTGCCGCTGCCACCCAAGGCCGTGCCCAATTCCAGTCGCCGATAGAACCAGCGGGCTGGCGTGTCGACGATGGCTGTGTGCTGCTGATCGACGAGATCGACAAGGCGGAGGCCGATCTGCCCAATGGCCTGCTGGAGACGCTGGGCAACGGCTCCTTCCCTGTGCCCTTCCTCAAGGAGCCCGTGGGCCGCAAAACTAAGACGCCGCCGTTGGTGATCATCACCACCAATGAGGAACGCGAGCTGCCCGCCGCCTTCACCCGCCGTTGCCTCGTCTTGCAAATGGCACCGCCCCAAGAGGCGGAAAAACTGCGGGCCTGGTTGCTGGCCCGGGGCGCGGCCCACTATGGCGCGTTCTGTTCGGAGCAGGTGCGGCACACAGCCGCTGACCAGTTGCTGGAGGACCGCAAGCGCGCCCAGGAGCTGGGTCAACCGCTGCCTGGCCAAGCCGAGTATCTGGACCTCTTGCGCGCCCTGGTCGAACTCGATCCAGATTTGGCCCGTGCTGGCAAGTTGGAACAGCGTCAACTGGCGACCCTCGACCGCCTGGCGGGCTTTACCCTGGGCAAGTATCGGGGAACATCGTGAGCGGCATCGCTGCGGTAAGTCGGGCGGACCTGGTTCGCTGCCTGCAGCAGCTTGATGGCGAAGCCATAGCCCACTGGAGCATGGGCCTTGGCTTTGTGCCGCGTGAAGCTCGCGTTCAAGAAGCGGTCGTGGCAGAGGCACCGCCCCAGGAGACGGCGTCCTTGCCTGAACCCAGCCAGATGGCCGAACCGGAAGTGCTAGCCCAACCCTTAGGATCCCGCCGCGTTCCGGCCCTCACTTTTTGGCGCGTGGCCTCCTGGGAGCCTGTGGCCGAAAACGAGCTTGAGCTGCAAGGTCCCGACTGGTTTCGCAAGGCAGAGGTCCTTCAGGCTGGTGAAGGGAGCGCCGATCCTCGTCTGAGACCGCCGCGGTCGCGGCCGCTGGTGGCCTGGTCCAAGCTCTGGCCGCGGTTGCGCAAGCTCTTGGGTGCGCCCCGGCGCAGTGGCAAGATGGACGTCGAACGGGCCGTTGCCCGTTGTGCCAGGGTCCAGCCGCTCTTTCCTCTGCAGGAGCGCATGCGCTGGAGCTGGTCCCCAAGTATCCAAGTTTGGGTGGATCGCCGCCTCCCCTTGGCGCCCTTTTGGCAGGACTTCGACCAGCTGATCCAGGGCCTGCGGGGTCTCTGCGGCCAGCATGTGCTGGAGGTGCGCCAACTGGATCAGGGCATCCTCGGGCCTAGTCGCCACTGGGGCAAGCTGGGACCGACCGAACCGCTCAACCTTTCGCCGGCCGCGTCGGTGGTCCTGGCCGTTGGCGATATGGGCTGTTATGACGCCGATGCCCAGAGCCGTCACGCCTGGGTGCAGTGGGGGCGACGCCTTAAGGCGGCGGGCGTTCGCTTGGCCGCACTGGTGCCCTGCCCGCCGCGGCTCTGGAAAACGCATGCGGACGATCCCTGGCAGCGCGTCTTCTGGGACCGAGGCCTTGGCAAGGGCCCAGCTCTGACCAGCCCGTCCGGCGTCGAAACCCTGCTGCGGCTCTTATCCGCGGCGGTGGTCGTCGAACCAGCGCTTTTGCGTGCGGTGCGGATGAGTCTGCCAGCCGCCCTTACCGATGTCGGCAGCGAATGGGAGGCCTGGTGGCATCCGCGAATGAACCAGACGGTTCAGGCGGTGAGTCTGAAGGAGGAAGCCTGGGAACCTTTTCGGGCAGACTACCCAACCCTCCCTTTGGCGAATGAAACCCTGGCATTGATCCAAGCCCATCACGTGCATCGCTCACCCTTCATTCAGGCGGAGGAGTTTTTAATCAGCGAAACTTTGCTTGGGCGCGACCAGGCCGTTGACGCGCTGATGGCGCGGGTCGCGCGCAGTCTCGGGCCGGATGCCTACGCGGGCCTGCGCGCCTGGTTCGGGCGACTGAGCAGGCGGCAGCACGCCGCCATGTGGGCCAACCCTCAGCTGGCTAGCGGCTTTGTGCGCGCCTTCCCCGATGAACCGCTGCCGGAGGGCCTGCGGCCCGAAACGGTGGCTTTTGCCCAGTTGGGGGAGCTAAAAGAGTACGCGCTCAGGGTCGTGGGCAGGAACTGGACGGACGCTGCGAACGACGGACAGGGCAGTCCGTTGCTGACGGTGCGCAGTCGGGGTTTCCTGGGCGTGGCCCAGGCGGAAGGGTACCAGGCTTATCGCCTGGGGCAGGAACCCCTATTCGAGGGCAGTTTCCTGGGGGAGCGTCTGAGTCTGCACACCGATGTGGCGACCTGGGCGCTGGAACGGGTCGCCCGGCCCGAGTGGGCGGAAGCCATAGGGCGCGACGGCCTGGGGCTGTTCGTTCAGTGCCAGGGCCGCAAGCTGTATTGGCTCAATCCGGGGGAACTCCCGGTTGCGGGCGTGAGCGGTGGGTTGAAGGTCAAGACGGGTCGCTGGCTGGATGAACCGCAATTTCGAATCTTGACCCTAGAGGGTATACCTTGCCCCAAGGGTGCAAGTCGATTGGGGCTGGACGAGGTGGGCGTTTACGCGGATTATGCGTTCAAGGGCATTGCATGGCGCATGCGCCTGATCCTGCCTGACCGCTTCATGATGGGTTCGCCGAAGAACGAAACTAAACGTTACGATGATGAGCTGCTGCATGAGGTGGTGCTGTCGCGGGCCTTCTGGCTGGCGGAGACGGCATGCACCCAAGCGCTTTGGGAGGCTGTCATGGGCAAGAAACCCAGCCACTTCAAGGGACCAGAGCGACCTGTTGAGAACATCAGCTGGAAGGAGGTTCAGGTGTTTCTGAAAAAGCTGGGCACCGACTGCGACATGCGCTTGCCCAGCGAGGCGGAGTGGGAGTTCGCCTGCCGCGCTGGAACCCAGACGCCCTTCTCGTTTGGGCATGTGTTGGATTGGCGACAGGTCAATTTCAATGCAAATTTTCCCTATGACGATCAGGCCAAGGGCGAATTTCGTGGCGAAACCGTCGGCGTCAAGGAATTGCCCGCCAATGCCTGGGGCCTGTACCAGATGCATGGTAATATCTGGGAATGGTGCGCGGACTTCCTTGGTAACTACCCGGCTGGCACGTCAGTGGACCCAGGCGGGCCGGGCACCGGCGCGGAGCGGGTCCTGCGGGGCGGGAGCTGGGACCTCTACGGCAGGGACGTGCGAGCGGCCTACCGGTTCGCTTTCGAGCCCGGCTTGCGCTTCCAGGACTTCGGATTCCGGCTCGCTCGAGGTCTCGGCCTTAAATGAAAAAAAAATCGAACGCAGAGCGTCGGAACAGCCGCGGGACGCGGCGGTGAAGACGTTCGGAGTGGGGCGGGGAACACGTGAAGTACCAGTTTTTCAAAGTGGCGGTGCTGGATCCGGACCGTGACAAGGATGAGTTGAATGGTTTTTGCCAGCGTCACCGTGATGGAGTGGGAATAAGTGAGGTGAATCGGCTAGTACGCGTTTGCGAGGTTGATTTTAGCGGCATTTGGCATTTAGGAGGGCCCGCTAAGGCCTGGTGGCGGGGAACGCGTTTGGACGGTGGAGCCGCGAAAAGTGAGGTAAAGTGGCTAGGCGCCCCCGCCATTTGCCTTGGTCGCAGGGAACGCGTATGGTCCGCGGAGCCTGGAGTAAGGCATCGGCTCAGCCAGCCTGACCATGTTGTCCTATTTCCTCTTAGTAGCAAACTGGTGATGTTAGTATCTGATGAAGCCTCGATGCCCAATCGCGGTTCGAATGCTTCGCTCGTCAGTCGTGTTCCCTCCCAAAAAGGCAAGCCGGCGGCTTACCGCACTTTTCTCGGCTCCGCGGGCTATACGCGTTTCCATCGACCAAGGCAAATGGCGGAGGCGCTTAGCCGGCTTACCGCACTTTTCTCGGCTCTGCGGACTATGCGCGATCCCGTCTTCCGAGACAAATGGCGGGGGCGCCTAGGCGGTTTACCTCGCTTTTCCCTGCTCCGCGGAGGAGCGCTGTCATGGCGTTAGCGACGGACGAAACCGGCTTTCCGCAGGATTACCCTCATCCCTGGGCCTGTGATTGGGGCGAGGACGCGCAGGGCGTATGGGTGGCGTTCACGGTGGCGGGGGTGCGCCAGGCCCTGCGCTGGATCCCGCCGGGCAGTTTTATGATGGGGGCGCCACCGGAAGAAGTTGAGCGGTTTGATGATGAAGTATTACACCAAGTCACGCTCAGTCGAGGCTTCTGGTTAGGCGAAACGACGGTGACCCAGGCGCTGTGGCAAGCGGTCATGGGCGAGAATCCCAGTCACTTCAAGGGCGACGACTTACCGGTGGAGACGGTGAGTTGGCAGGATGCCGTGGACTTCATCAGCCGCCTCAACGATCGTCAGCCTGGGTTGGCGCTGCGGCTGCCCAGCGAAGCAGAATGGGAGTATGCCTGTCGGGCCGGCACGCAAACCCCGTTTTCCTTCGGCGAACAGATCGATGCCAGCATGGTGAATTTTGATGGCCGTTATCCCTATGCCGGGGGGCGGAAGAGCCAGTATCGCAAGCAGACGATGGCCGTCAAGGCCTTGCCAGCCAATGGCTGGGGGCTCTATCAGATGCATGGCAATGTCTGGGAGTGGTGCAGCGATTGGCATGCTAGGTACCCTGACGTGCCAGTGGTGGATCCCCAGGGCCCCAGCACCGGCGCGGTGCGGGTCCTGCGGGGCGGGAGCTGGGGCAGCCTCGGCAGGCTCGTGCGAGCGGCCTACCGGCTCGCGCGCGGGCCCGGCCGGCGCGACCGGAACTTCGGATTCCGGCTCGCTCGAGGTCCAGGCCTTAAATGAAAAAAAATCGAACGCAGAACGTCGGAACAGCCGCGGGACGCGGCGGTGAAGACGTTCGGAGTGGGGCGGGGAACACGGAGGGGGTGAGGTGTTTCTGTCTCCAGCTTTAAGATTGTCCCTGGAACAGTAACTGGTACTGACTGCCACCGGTTTTGGGTCTTGTTTCTTGCCTCTTGACCCTTGTTCTTGACTGCCACCGCGCAAATTTGGAATTTGCGCTACAATCCTTGGTGCGAACTGCTCCCCGTTTGGCGAGCTGGTCGTGGCTGCCAGCGCGCAAATTTGGAATTTGCGCTACAAACCTTGGTGCGAACTGCACCCCGTTTGGCGAGGTGGTCGTGACTGCCACCGCGCAAATTTGGAATTTGCGCCACAAACCTTGGTGCGACCTGCGCCCTGTTTGGCGGGCTGGTTGTGACTGCCACCGCGCAACTTTGGAATTTGCGCCACATGCCTCAGGCGAAGATCTCGTCCAGGGAGGACTGGTTCATGCAGCGCTTGAGGTAGGTGGCGATGTGGTCCGTCGAAGCGCTTTTGACTTTGGCCAGGATCCATTCGGGGAGTTCGCCGAATTTGAGCGCCAGCATTTGCAGGAAGAGTTCTGCTTGGCCTTTTTGTCGCCCTTCGTTCAGCCCTTCTTGTCGCCCTTCTTTTAAACCCTCTTCCTTGGCGAGGATGTGGATGGTGCCGTGGATACCGCCGGTGAATTCCATATCCGTCTTTTTCATCGACCGCACCTCAGGCGAAGATCTCGTCCAGGGAGGACTGGTTCATGCAGCGCTTGAGGTAGGTGGCGATGTGGTCCGTCGAAGCGCTTTTGACTTTGGCCAGGATCCATTCGGGGAGTTCGCCGAATTTGAGCGCCAGCATTTGCAGGAAGAGTTCTGCTTGGCCTTTTTGTCGCCCTTCGTTCAGCCCTTCTTGTCGCCCTTCTTTTAAACCCTCTTCCTTGGCGAGGATGTGGATGGTGCCGTGGATACCGCCGGTGAATTCCATATTCGCCTCCTTCATATCACAATTTAGTGCCTCTTCCACCTGCTTGTCAAGATCGGCCGGCAGCGTCATCAGCCAGTCGAGGAAGCGCAGCACGTCCCGCAAGGCGTCGCGGTCCATGCCCTTCATGATCGCCATGCGGAACAGTTGCCGTTTCCATTCCGCTCGGTCTTGGGGGTTGCGTTTGGTCCGCATGGTTTTCAGGTGGGCTGCGATCAGCAATGCGAACGGGTTTTCCGAGTTCAGCAGCTCGTCGAACCTCTCTTCGAAGTCGATCAGCTTGACGAGTTTGAATTTGAACTCCAGTTGGTGGCCCAGGCCCGTATCGCGGTGGCTGTCAGGGCGCCAGTGGGGCGATAGGTCGCCCAGGATCGCCAGGCTGGTCCAGCACCAAGCGATCCACGTGTCGCACGCCTTTGCGGGTTTTGCCGCGGGGTGCGTCCAGTTGCGGCAGTTCGTTGTCCTTGAACTGCGGTGCGACGCTCCAGTCGATGGCGGCGGCTACCTCGGGGAAGAGCAGGTGCATCATGTAGGGGAATAGGCTTTCGACCGCGTGTTTCCAGGGTCCGTCTAGGTTGGGCATGGGCGCCTCCAGTGAGAAGTTTTGATTCTCTCCTGGGTTTGGGATTTGGGCAATGTCTAATACGGGTGCATGGCTCCTGAGTGTCACCGATCTTGGGTCTTGGTTCTTGCTTCTTGACCCTTGTTCTTGACTGCCACCGCGCAAATTTGGAATTTGCGCTACAAACCTTGGTGCGACCACCGTTTGGCGAGCTGGTCGTGACTGCCACCGCGCAAATTTGGAATTTGCGCTACAAACCTTGGTGCGACCTGCGCCCCGTTTGGCGAGCTGGTCGTGACTGCCAGCGCGCAAATTTGGAATTTGCGCTACAAACCTTGGTGCGAACTGCGCCCCGTTTGGCGAGGTGGTCGTGGCTGCCAGCGCGCAAATTTGGAATTTGCGCTACAAGCCCTGGTGCGAACTGCGCCCCGTTTGGCGAGCTGGTCGTGACTGCCAGCGCGCAACTTTGGAAGTTGCGCCACAGCGTCCAAGACGCTCAGATGGACGTCGCGCTAGTCGTATTTGAGTGCTTCGACGGGGTCTAGTTTGGCGGCTTGGCGGGCGGGGAAGAGGGTTGTCAGGAAGCAGATCAGCAGGCTGCCTAGGGCCACTAGCACGACTTCTACGGCGTGGACCTCGAAGGGAAGGTAGCTAAGCACCTCGTAGACGTTGTTGTCCAGCGAGAAGAACTTGGTGCGGTCTAGTATCAGGGCCAGGGCCACGCCGACGATCGTGCCGGTCAGGGTGCCCCAGAACGAGAGCGTCATGCCCTGGCGCACGAAGATGCGCATGATCGCCCCGCGCGGCACGCCGAAGCTGCGCATGATGCCGATGTCGCGGTGCTTCTCCATCACCAACATGATCAGCGCGCTGACCATGTTCAGCGCCACCACCAGGATGAAGATCCCTATCACCAACGTCGTCGCCAGCTTCTCCAGCTGCAACGCTTGCAGCAGGCTGTCGTTGAGGTCGCGGAAATCGACGACCGTCGCGCCGTCGGGCAGCTTGGGGTTGCCGATCAGCTTGGTCTTGGCGCGGTCCATGGCCTCCAGGCTGGCGAACTTGACCAGCACCTGCTGGACCCGCGTCGTGTTCAGCAGCTGGAACATGCTGCCCAGGTGCAGGTAGGCGTCGCGCTCGTCGAACTGGCTGTTGCCGGTCTTGAAGGTGCCGCCGATGCGGCACTTCATCTCGCGGAACTTGAAGCCGCTGCGGCTCAGGCCCGGGCTCGAGATCTGGGGCACGGCGATCTTGACCAGGTCGCCCTCGCGCACGCCCAGGCTGTCGGCCAGGTCGGCGCCGATGACGATCCCGAACGGGGCCTGGTCCTTTTGGTCGAGGGCCGTGAAGCCCGCGGGTGGCAGGCTGGCGAGGCGGTCGGAGGCATCGGCGAACTGCTTGGGCAGGATCCCGAACAGGTTGGCGTACTGCAGGACCTTGCGCTCGGAGACGATCACACCGGATTCCTGGTAGAGCAGGGCGTGGGCCTGGACCTCGGGGAAGTCGGCCAAGGTATCCATGATCGCGACCAGGCCCTCCTCGTCGAAGCCCTGGGCGTGGGTCAGGCCGGCGACGATCTGCAGGCTGCCGGTCTCGCCGACGAGGCTTTTGACGAAGGCGGTGCGCATGCCGTTGTGGATGGCCAGGGCGACGTTGAGCGCGGCCACGCCGATGGTGATGCCGACCAGGGTGATCACGGAGATCACGAAAATGAAGGCCTGCTTGCGCCGGGCGGTGAGGTAGCGCTTGGCCACGAAGGCATCGAACTGCATGGCGGGTCGTTCCTTGGTCGGGCGCCACGGGGCGACGCCCGACGGGCGATCACTTGTTGGGGCGCATCAACGGGAAGAGGATGACGTCGCGAATGCTGGTGGAACCGGTCAACAACATGACCAGGCGGTCGATGCCCAGGCCCTGGCCACCGGTGGGCGGCAGGCCGTGCTCCATGGCGATGAGGAAGTCCTCGTCCAGCATCTGCGCCTCGTCGTCGCCGGCCTCGCGCGCACGGACCTGCTCCATGAAGCGCTCGCGCTGGTCGACGGGGTCGTTGAGCTCGGTGTAGGCGTTGGCGACCTCCATGCCGGCGATGAACAGCTCGAAGCGCTCGACCAGGTGCGGGCGGTCGGGAAACTTCTTGGTCAGCGGGCTGACCTCGACGGGGTACTCGGTGATGAAGGTCGGCTGGATCAGCTTGGGCTCGGCCACGGTCTCGAAAATTTCAGTGCGCAGGTAGCCGTCGTTGAGCTTGTCCAGATTGGCGATGTGCAGCGCCCGGCCAATCTCCCGCAGGCGCACGGGGTCGGCCAGCTCCTCGGGCGTGTAGCCGCCGTAGAGGCAGGTGGCCTCGACCATGGTCAGCGAGCGGAACGGCTCGGCGAAGTCGATCTGGTGCTCGCCAAAGGCGATCGTGTGGTTGCCGCTGACCTTGCCGACGGCGAAGCGGATCAGGGTCTCGACCATCTCCTTCATGACGGAGAGGTCGGCGTAGGCCTCGTACCACTCCATCATGGTGAACTCGGGGTTGTGGTGGGTCGAGATACCCTCGTTGCGGAAGTTGCGGTTGATCTCGTAGACGCGCTCCATGCCGCCGACGACGAGGCGCTTGAGGTAGAGCTCCAGGGCGATGCGCATGTAGAGCTGCATGTCGAGCGCGTTGTGGTGGGTGATGAAGGGCCGGGCGTTGGCGCCGCCGGGGATGGGCTGCATCATCGGCGTTTCGACTTCCAGGTAACCGCGGCCGTTCATGAACTCGCGGATGGCGGCGATAATGCGCGAGCGCGTGATGAAGGTCTCTTTGACCTCGTCGTTGACCATCAGGTCCAGGTAGCGCTGGCGGTAGCGGGTCTCCTTGTCCTTGAGGCCGTGGAACTTCTCGGGCAGGCCGCGGTAGGCCTTGCCGAGGAAGGTGAAGCGGTCGGCCTTGACGCTGAGCTCGTTGGTTTGGGTGCGGAAGAGGGTGCCGCCGACGCCGACGAAGTCGGCCAGGTCGGTGGCTTTCAAGATTTTGTACATGTCTTCGCCGACCCGGTCGAGGCGCACGTAGACCTGCAGGCGCGCGGTGCCGTCCTGGAGTGTCATGAAGCTGGCCTTGCCCATGTCGCGGGAGAGCACGACCCGGCCGACGACGTCGACGGCGATGTTCTGGGCCTCCAGCTCGGCCTTGTCGAGGGCGCCCCAAGTGGCGTTGACCTCGGCCAGGGTGTGGCTGCGGGTGACCTTGCCGGGATAGGGGTCGACGCCCATCTCCTCGAGTTTCTGGCGGTTGAGGTGGCGTTGCCGCATCAGCTCGTTTTCGAATTCCATGGCAGTCCTCCGCAAATGAATGGTCGCGCAACCGGCGCAAACGGTCGGTTATATCCCGCGCCCGCCGTCCTGTCAAACGCAATTTGAGCGCAGCAGGCCCTAGAAGCCGCGCGGTCCGCGGGTGACGCTGACCAGCTCGCCGTTCTCGAAGCGCAGGATCGCGAGCGGCTGGTTGGGCCCGTAGTTGTAGGTCCACTCCTCGCACTTGATCGAGACCTGCTCGCCGCGGATATCGTCCAGGCGCAGGTATTCCTCCTTGTACCAGGTCTCGGTGTTGCTGGGCTCGCCGCATTTCATCAGCACGACGGGCGTGATCTCGCCGAGGTGGATGCGCTTGGAGACGACGTGGCAGTTTTCGGGATCGGCGTAGGCATAGCCGTACTCGCCGTCCTCGATGCAGACGAGTTCGCGGTTCTCGAAGGTCAGGGTCTGGAAGAAGCGGCGCGGGCCGAAGTTGTAGAGCCACTTCTCCTGCTGCACCGGCGTCGCCTGGATGCGGTCGTAGCCGACCTTGCGCAGGATGTAGCGCTCGCGGGTGAGCTTGCCGTCGGGCTGGCCGATCTTGTTGAGCACCTCGTACTTGCTGTCGCCGAGGTTGATGGTGCGGCCGTCGACCCGCAGGAACTTCTGGCCGCTGACCTGGGCCGAGCAGAAGCCGCAGAGCAGAAGGGCCGCTAGAGTTGCAATCGTCTTTTTCATGGTGTTCCACCCCTGTCGTGTTGTCGGTCCCCATGTCCATCCAAGACGGCTGTTTGCCGCGAATGGTCCAATAAATGATGTACCGCCCCATTCTCTCCCATGGCCGCTAAAATTCCAAGAGCCCCTCTTATCAGAGATCAGAACATTTGCTATGATGTGTTAGGGAGTCGTTATTCGGAAAATTCTTTATGGTTGGACGATTGCAGCCGTTCGAGTTTTCATTTTCGAAGGTTCGTGTGTGAAGTCACCCTAGAGACTGAGGTTTTGGCGCGATGCTACCCGTGAATCGACGCATTCTCGTTGTCGACGACAACGCGGATATCCACAACGACTTCCGCAAGATCCTCGGCGCCACGGTGCGCCGTCCCGTCGACCTCAGCCCGGTGGAACACCAGCTTTTCGGCGACGAGTGCGAGGAGCTGGCGCCCGATCCGGCGGAGGTTGGGCCGCCGCCGGTGATCTACGACCTGGACTTCGCCTACCAGGGCGAGGAGGCGGTGCGCAAGGTCGCGCAGGCCTTCTTGGAGGGCAAGCCCTACGCCCTGATCTTTATGGACGTGCGCATGCCGCCTGGGATCGACGGGGTGGAGACGATTTCGCGGATCTGGACGCGGCACCCCAATGTCGAGATGGTGATCTGCACGGCCTATTCGGACTACAGCCATGACGGCATCCTCAACAAGCTGGGCACCTCGGACCGCCTGCTGTTCCTGAGCAAGCCGTTCGACTCGATCGCGGTCAAGCAGATGGCGCTCTCGCTCTCGCGCAAGTGGACCTTGCACGAGGAGGAGCGCCACCAGTTGCAGCTGCTCGAGCAAGAGGCGACCCAGCGGCGCGAGTCGGAGAGCCGACTCCACGCCATGATCCACCGCGACCGCTTGACCGGGCTAGGCAACCGCCACCAGCTAGACCTCAGCCTGCGCGCCGCGATCGAGACCGCCCGCGCGCGCCGCACCCGCTTCGCGCTCTATACCGTCAACCTCGAGCGCTTCAACGAGATCATCGACACGCTCGGCTACCAGATCGGCGACCAGCTGATTCGCCTGGTGGCCGACCG
>CAYRFM010000023.1:23047-55987 GCA_964423555.1 uncultured Holophagae bacterium
ACCGCCTCCAGCGTCGCTGGGGCGAGGCGGGCAGCCTGTTCCGCCACGGCGATCACGAGTTCTCGCTGCTGGTGCCGCAGATCCACTCGCAAGAGGAGCCCAGCCGCGCCGCCGAACGCCTGCTGGAGTCCTTTGGGGCCAGTTTCGACATCGCCGAGCTCGCCATCGACGTCCAGGCCTCGGTCGGCATCGTCGTCTTCCCCGACCACGGCAACTCCTCCGACACCCTTTTCCGTCACGGCGACATCACCTCCACCTACGCCCGCCGCTCCGAGCTGGGCTACTGTTATTACGACGAGTCGATGAACCGCTACAGCCCCCAGCGGCTGATGCTGCTGTCCGACCTCAAAAGCGCGATCCAGCAGAACGATCTACTGCTCCATTTTCAACCCAAGTTCTGTCTCAAGCGCCGCCAGGTCTGCGGCGCCGAGGCGCTGATCCGCTGGGCGCACCCGGTGCTGGGCTTCGTGCCGCCCGCCAGCTTCATCCCCATCGCCGAGCAGTGCGGCCTGATCAAGCCGCTGACCCGCTGGGTCCTGCGCCGCGTCGCCAAGCAGTGGTGCGACTGGCGCGATCAGGGGCTGGAGTTGGAGATCACCGTCAACCTCACCGCCTACGACCTCCAGGACGGCGAGCTCTACCTCAAGATCGTCGAGATCCTCGGCGAGGAGGGCATGCCGCTGGACCGGCTCTCCTTGGACATCAGCGAGCGCGCGGTCATGCACGATCGCGAGCAGGCGGTGACGACCTTGGCGCCGATCCGCGAGCTGGGCGTCAAGATCACGCTCGACAACTTCGGCACGGGCTACTCGAGCTTGGCGTATCTGAAGAACCTGCCGGTCGGCGAGATCAAGATCGATGCCTCGTTCACCGAGAACTTGCAGGCCCATGCCAACGAGTTCGCGATCGTGCGCTCGATGGTCGAGCTGGGCCACAATCTGGGTTTGAGCGTTTCGGCCGAGGGGGTCAGCAGCCCAGAGGTCTTCGAGGTGCTGGTCGGCTTTGGCTGCGACAGCGCTCAGGGCACCTATCTCAACGGCGCCGTGCCGCCTGGCGAGTTCACGCTGTGGCTGGAATGCCAGGAGCCATTTCGCAACTGAGGGCGCTTATTCGGGTTTGCGGGCCGTCAACGCCAAGGTCGTGCCGGGGATCCACAGGGCCAGATCGCCCAGGCGACCGCTCAAGCTGAGGCCCAGCTTGGCCGCCACCAGCGAGGCTGGGAAGGCGTGGGGGTAGGGGATCGCCTCGATGTCGATCGCCCCGGCCGCGGTCAGCAGCTCGCCCAGGCCGGCGCGGTCGAAAAAGTGGATGTGCTCGGGCAGCTTGAACGAGGGCCAGCGCGCGCCCAGGCTGCGGCGCCACCAGCTGCCCATGTCCGGCGTCGACAGCGTCAGGCTGCCGCCCGGCACGAGGCGTGCCATCAGGCCCGCGACAAAGGCGCGCGGTTGGTAGACGTGCTCGATGACGTGGTTGCTGACGATGCAGTCGTAGCGGTTTTCGGCCGGGATCGCTTCCAGGCCGCCGAGGAAGACCATGTCGGCGCTGCTGGCCGCGAGCGCCACCGCCGCTGGCGAGAAGTCGGTGCCGTGGCGTTTGGGGTAGAAGGCGCGAGCCTCGTCGAGGAGGAAGCCCAGGCCGCAGCCCACCTCGAGCAGGCGGCCACCGCAGAGGTCGCGTGCCCGTAGCTGGCGCAGCAGGCGTGCAAAGGTCAGTCGCAGCGCCCGCTCTTGGGCGCGGTAGTTGGCGTAGCCGCCCTGTTCGCCGCCGAAATAGTTGTCCTGGCTGTAGAGGCGGATCATGGCCGTTTCGGTGGGACGAGGGCTGAGGTAGTGATGGCCGCAGCGCGCGCAGCGCACGACCCTGTATGGCTGGCGCTGGAAGCGGTAGGCCACGGCGGCCGCGCTCTCGCCGCAGAGCGCGCAGACGGGCGTTTCCAGGGACTCGGTCTCCAATTGCGTCATCGCCACACGTCCTCCCGTCAACGGCCTCCTTTTTACCACAGTTTCGCCAGCGCTTGGGTTCGGAAAGCGCGAAGCGTCCATGGCTTTTTCGCAACTTTTCCCACTTTCGACACGACAAAGGAGGGTGGCAATCAGCTTGCCGAGCGCTCGCCGAGGTTTTTTCATGACGGCTTTTTTGTTATTACTTTTGTTTACCAACCCCGTTTCGATCCAGGACCAGTACAAGTCCCACATCCGCTTGCTGGCCGACGACCTGATGGAAGGCCGGGAAACGGGCACGCGCGGTCAGAAATTGGCGGCCGCTTACCTGGCCTCGCAGTTTGAGGTCATGGGCTTGACCCCGGTCTCAAGCGACCCGGTCCACCCCTATTTTCAGACCTTCGAGCTCAAGTCCTCGGCGATCGAGGCCAAGGGTCTGGTCGTCCGCAGCGCGGGCGAGGAGATCCGCGTCCCCCGCGAGCACTTCGGCCTGCGCGGGTACGGCAGTGGCTCGCCCAGCATCAGCGGCGAAGTGGTCTTTGTGGGCTACGCCGTTCACAGCGACGCCTATGACGACTACAGTGGTCTGGACGTCAAGGACCGCTGGCTGTTGGTGCTCGATGGCGAGCCGACGATTGCCAATGACCACGTGCCCAAGAATGCCCTGGGCCGCATGAGTCGCTTTCGCAATGTGCGCAAAATGGGGGCACGCGGCATCATTACGCTGTCGGAGCAAGCGGTGACGTCGTCGCCGGAGACGAGTTTGAGCCTACCCGGCTCGGTGGAGGGCGATCGCGCCTTCATGCCCTTCGTACAGCTCTCGCCCGACGAGCACGCGCGCGTTTTTGGTCGCTTTGCCGATCGCATCGCCGCCGCGCGCCAAACGATCGCCAAGGAGGGCAAGCCGGCCTCGTTCCTATTGGACGACTTCAACCTCAGCTTCGAGGCCGAGCGCAAGGAAACCACCGTGACGACCGAGAACGTGGCGGCGATCCTGCCCGGCACCGATCCCGTGCTCAAGGATGAGTATCTGGTGCTGACCGCCCACTACGATCACGAGGGCATCAAGGACGGCCAGGTCTATAACGGCGCCGACGACAACGCCTCCGGCACGACCACCATGCTGCTGACGGCCGATCACCTGCGCGGCCTCGACCGCAAGCGCTCGATTCTGTTCCTGCTGCTGACCGGCGAGGAGAAGGGCTTGCTGGGCAGCGAGTACTTCGTCGCCCACCCGCTCGTGCCGCTGGAGAAGATCGTCGCCGACATCAACGTCGACATGATCGGTCGCAGTGGCGACGGCCGTTTCGGCCTGATTCCCGGCGAAGGCAGTGACGTCACGACGCTCAACGAGTTGGCGCGCAAGGTCAACGATCAGGGCAAGTTCGGCATGAACTTCCGCACCGATATGGACCAGTACCACGAGCGCAGCGACCACTACAACTTCACCCGCTCCGGCGTGCCGGCCCTGTTCTTCTTCACGGGCGTGCACGAGGACTACCACCAGCCGACCGACGACTGGGACAAGCTGCACTACGACGAGATGGCCCAGTTCTTCAACTTCTTCAAGGCACTGGTCCTGCGGGTCGCCAACGATGCCGCCAAACCGTCGTTCCTGGAGAAGCGCCAGGGCACTTAAAGGCCGAGGTGCCAGCGCCTTGGCTGGCACCTCCCGCGCGACTTGCGTTGCGACCTGGTCCGGGGGTTGGTCACTGGTCGGCGGTAACGCTTGGGCCGTGAAACTGCCGGTCGATGGTATGATGTACATGCGACCCTCACGCCGGAGTGACACCATGCCCGACCAACCCTTCCTCGACGCCTGTCTCGAAGCTGTGCCTTTCCACCTCGCCCTGGGCGAGGTAGGCTGAGGCGGGTCCGCATGCTGACTTGCTTGCTCCTGGCCCTGTGCTGCGGCGAGATCGCCTATGGCACGCCGATCCCGGCCGCGGACTGGCAGTACGGCGCCAACCTCCACGGCTGCGAGGCGATCGTGCTCGAGGACCGCACCCTGTTCCTCGAAAAGGCGATCGAGCGCTACCGCAAGGTCCACATCTTGAGTGAGCGCGGCAAGGCGGCAGTCGAGTTCGTCGATCTGACGGGGACCGCGCGCAAGCTGGAGGGACGGGTTGTCGACGTGCATGGCGAGGAAACGGCGTTTGGCCAGCGCTCCGACCTGGTCGAGCTGGTGACCTATAAAGGCCGCGGCGACTTGGAGAAGGTTCGCCTGCTGGTGCCACCGGGGCTGAGCCGCAACTGCATCGTCGAACTGGCCTGGACGATCCCGGCCGAAGGCGCCATCCCGCTGGGTCGCGATGCCTTTATCGAGGCAGTCGCCGAAGTCTGGCCCGTGCGCAACAAGTCTTTTAGCTTCACCTCCTTGCGCAATCATCCAGGCTGGCAGCTGGGCAATCTCCGCCTGGTCAGCCAACCCCTGTGGACGACGGGCGCCGACGACCATTTCCGCCTGGCGCGCAGCGGCGGGCGCCAGACCGTCGCTTATCTGGAGCTGCCCGCACGTGCCGCCTTTCCCTTTGGCAACGATTGGCGCTACGACAACAGCCACTTCGTGCAGGTCGTCAAGACGTTTCCCGATTTTGGCCATCGCGCCCGCGACTTTTGGAAGGACGTCTGCCAGAACTATGTCCGAGCCTACCTCTTTGGCGCCGAGTTCAAGCCCAGTCCCGAGTACCGCGCCTGGGTCGCCGAGCTGAAGGCCCAGCGCGGCGAGGAACCTGTTCAGGCGATGAGCCAGCTGCTGCGCGCCTTCCGCGCGCGCATGGCCTCGACCCGCATGGCGCGCTGGGACCAGCGCTTCGCGGACGCCGCGCCGGAGGACGACCTCGGCAAGCGCCTACTCGCCGCCTTCCAGCGCGGGGCAGGCGACAGTTACGAACTCAACCAGCTGTTCTACCGCGTGGTCACCGATGTGGGTCAGCCGTTCGTGCTGGTCTTTCCCAGCAGTACCGAGCAGTGGCCGTTTGATGCGGACGCCCGCCAACCGTTTTACTTCAACTACTACCCGCTCTACGGCGTGCCCCAAGGCCAAGAGCTGATGCTGTTTGCACCCGAGCGCTACGAATACGGTCCGGGTTACTTTCCCAATACCTACGAGGGCCTGGAGGCCATGGTCGTCGACCCTCGCGCCCGCTGGCAGCCGCGGTTCACGGTGCTGCAGGGCACGGGCGCCGAGTCGAACCGCATGGTCAGCCACTACACGACGGAGCTGCAGCCGGATTTCGGCTACAGCCTCGCGCTCCAGCGCAAGGTCACCGGCGCCTACGGGGCGGCCTACCGCCAGGCCTACTACGGCCTGCCGCCAGCGGAGAAGAACGAGGCGCTGGCAGCCGCCTGGCGCGATCTGGGCGTTTTCGTGCTGACCGAGGCGACCGTCGAGGGCGCCGACGAGCTGGAGGCGGTGATCACCGAAAAGATCGCGCTCAAGGTCGAGAAGCGCCCGCTCGACGTCAGCTCCTACGCCTTTCACCCCTTTCCCAACAGCGTGCGGCCTCTGCGCTCGCCCCATACCTGGCCACCCAATCGCGATCAGGACCTGTTCCTCGACTTCGCCAAGCAGCACATCGATCTCAACACCATCACCGTGCCCGACGGCTGGGTCCTGAGCGGTGTCAATGACTGGCACCGCCGCAATGCGGTGGGCGAGGTCGCCTTCCAGGCGGTCCAGGCCGGCAACAAGGTCACGGTACGGCGCGATCTGACGGTCTCGCGCAACCGCTACCCGCGGACGGAGGAGCGCCAGCTCAAAGCCTTTCTGGCTTGGGTCGACGAGGCTTTCGAGCAGACGATCGCCTTCGCCTTGCCACAGGGTGCGCCATGAGGGCGCTGCTGCTGCTGACCCTGGCACTGGGGGCGGGTCATGGGCTGGCCCAGGAGTTGCCGGCCTGGGCTCAGGAGGCGTTGCGCGCCGCAGAGCCGTTTCAGGTGCCCGAGGGCGCTGCCGTCTGGACCTTGCTCGACCGCACCCGCATCACCCGCGACAAGGACGGCAGCTGGCTGCGCAGCCGCCAGGTCGTTCACCGCGTGCTGCAGCAACGGGGCGGCGCCCAGGCAGCCAGCTTCACCTTGGATGGCGCGCCGGACACGTCCCATATCGAGAGCTTGCGCGGCTGGCACCGCCGGGCCGCAGGCGGCGTCGAGCGCCTCGACCGCCAGCGGGTCGCAACCTACGGCGAGCTCGGCGGCGGCCAGTTACATCTGCGCACCCGCACCGTCGCTGGGTTTGAGCGGGTCGGCCGCGGCGACATTGTCGCCTTTGAGTCGCTTGAGCGCGAGGCCAACTATTTCAATCTGACCGTGGCCGCCGTCTTTGGCGACAGTCCCGTCCACGTGCGCCGCTTCGAGCTGGTCCAGCAAGCTCAGGACCAGGCCGTGATCCAGCCCGTCGCATTCGACGAATGGGGCCTGAAGGCGATCCGCAAGCCGGGCGTGTTGGAGATTCTCGACGTGCCGGCCCGGGCCAACGAAGCCCTCGGGCCCGACGACTTTTTGGCGTTTCCCTACGTCATTCTCGGATTTCAGGGCGGCGAGGACGACCCTATGAGGGACTGGGGCGCCATGGCGCGCTGGTACGCGAACAAGTTTCGCAACTGCGCCGAGACCCGCGCTGGTCTGGCGGCGACGGAGTTCGCCGAGAGCCTGACCCTGGCCGCCAAGGCGCTCGCCGACAAAATCTCCTACCGCCAGGTCTACCTGACCTCCGCCCGCGGCTGGGAGCCGCTGGCCGGTGCCGAGGTCGAGCGCCGCGCCTATGGCGACTGCAAGGACATGGTCGCCTACCTGGCCTATCGACTGGACCAGCTCGGCCTCGACCTCAACCCCGCCCTGTGCCACATCAACAGCGGCTACGATCCCTCGCCCGTCGAGCCCGTCCAGCCCAACGCCTTCAACCACGTCATCGCCGCCATCCCGCTGGCCCACACGCTCGGCTTCGCCGCGGAGGTCGAGGCCGACGGTCGGCGCTGGCTGCTCCACGATCCCACCGACCGCTACACCCCGCTCGGCCAGCTGGGCCTGCAGCTGCGCGGGCGCACCTTGATGATCTGCGACGATGCCGGCGCCCATTGGGTGACGCTGACCGATGCGGCGGTCCAGCGCGCCGACCTGGAACTGCGGCTGCTCGGCAAGATCGACGGCGATAACGGTCTGGAGGGCCGGTTGCGGGTCGAGGAACGCGGCGATGCGATCGGTCTGCGCACGCAGCTGGGCGAGGGCAACCTGGCCGAACTGCTGGCCCATCTGCGCGAGGCCCTGGCTTTGCCGGGCGTCGTCGACCTCGTGCCGGAGCCGCCCAACCTCGACAGCCAGGGCGTGCTGACCCTCGAGTGCGCCGTCCTCTGGCCCAGTTTTCTGCGCCGCAATGCGGGGGGCTTGAAGCTGCCGGCGGCGGTGACCGGTGGCGGCTATATCAAGCTCGAGACCATGGCGGCGCGCCAGCAGCCGGTCTGGATCCCCGCGACAACCCCGACCCGCTGGCACCTGGAGCTGGACGTGCCCTTTCCCCTGAAGGCCTTCAACGATTTCTGGCAGTGGCAGGACCCGTTCAGCCGGCTCAGTTGGCAGGCCCAGCCGGGTCGCCATTTCGTCTGCGACTTCAGCCATCAGCGCCAGCGCAAGCACTACGGCCCCAGCGAGCGCCTGGCCGGTCTGACCGCCTGGTACGACTACGTCGACCACTATGCGCGCTTCCTGATCAATGCGACCTGTTTCTTTTGAAGCCGTCGCCACGGGCGTTTTGAGCGAGGCTCGCGATTCTTACGCTTGCATCGGGCTGCGTGCTTCTGCTTAGAATAGGCCGGCTTGCCAAATCCGGCCGGAGTCGCCATGCCCTTACTCGTGCTTTCCCAAGTTTCCAAGACGTTTCAAAGCGGGTCAAAACGGCTGCATGTGCTGCGCCAGATTGACCTGGAACTACACCAGGGCGAGCTGTTGGCGATCGTCGGGCAGAGCGGATCGGGCAAGACCACGCTGCTCAATTGCATCGCCGGCCTGGACCGGGTCGACAGCGGCAGCATCCAGTTGGACGGGCGCGAGCTGACTGCGCTGGCAGCCCCGCAATGGGACGAGATCCGCCGCGATCTGATCGGTTTTGTGTTCCAGTTCAACAACCTTCTGCCCGAGTTCAGCGCCGAGGAAAACGTGCTCATGCCCGGCCTGTTGCGCAACGGCAATCTCAAGGTGCTGCGCGAACGGGCACGGGACTTGCTCTCGCTGATGGGTATTGCGGACCGCGCCAGCCACCTGCCCTCCCAGCTCTCTGGGGGCGAGCAACAGCGCGTCGCCATTGCCCGCGCGCTGATCAACACCCCCAAACTCCTGCTCGCGGACGAGCCTACCGGCAGTCTCGATCCGGAGTCCGGAATGAAGGTTTTCGACTTGTTGAAATCCCTGCAAAAAGACCTCCAAATCTCCTGCCTCGTGGTAACGCACAACCCGGCGCTTGCCGATTTGTGTGCTAGAATACACAGGCTTGAGCGGACGGCCCCTGCCGCCGATCCGGAACGCCCTGGAGCTGGAGCGAATTATGTTTGAAAAATACACGGATAAAGCCAGAAGGGTACTGTTTTTCGCACGCTATGAGGCCAGTCAGTTTGGGGCGAGTACGATCACCTCCGCGCATCTGTTGCTCGGGCTCGTGCGCGAGGCCGAACGCACCACGATGCAGATGCTCGAGCAAATGGGCGTCAACATCCAGGAGCTGAAAGAGCGCATCATCGCTCAGGCGGCCTATAAGAAACAGCCTGCCGCGACCACGGTCGAGATCCCGCTCAGCGAGGAAACCAAACGGGTGCTCCACTATGCGCTCAAGGAGTCCATGTCGCTCAACCACAAGTACGTAGGGGTCGAGCACATCTTGCTGGGGATCCTGCGCGACGAGCACGCCTTCGCCAGTCAGTTGCTGGTCGAAATGGGCGCCGATTTATACCGCGCCAAAGAGATCCTGCTGGACTATCTCAAGGAAGAGAAGCTCAAGAAGAAAAAGAAGGAACACCCGCTGTTGGGCGAGTTCAGCCGCAACCTCTCGGAGCTGGCCGAGCGCGGCACCTTCGACCGCCTGATCGGCCGCGAGCGCGAGATCGAGCGCATCACCCAGATCCTCTGCCGCCGCCGCAAGAACAACCCGATCCTGCTGGGCGAGCCCGGCGTCGGCAAGACCTCGATCGTCGAGGGCCTGGCCCAGCGCATCGTCGGCGGCAATGTGCCGATCGAGCTCATGGACAAGCGCATCTACGCCCTGGACCTCTCCCTGGTCGTTGCCGGCACCAAGTACCGCGGCCAGTTCGAGGAACGGCTGAAGTCGATCATCGCTGAGGCCGCCAAGGATCCTTCCGTGATCCTGTTCATCGACGAGATCCACTCGATGATCGGCACCGGCGCCGCCGAGGGCAGCCTCGACGCCGCCAACATCCTCAAGCCCGCGCTCAGTCGCGGCGAGGTCCAGTGCATCGGCTCGACCACCCACAAGGAATTCAGCAAGTACGTCGAGAAGGACCGCGCCCTGGTGCGCCGCTTCCAGCCCGTCAACGTCTTCCCGCCCGACGAGGAGGAGACGATCAAGATCCTGTTCGGCCTGCGCGACCACTACGAGGGTTTTCACCGGGTGCGCTACACCGAAGAGGCGCTGCGCGGCTCCGTCACGCTGTCCAACCGCTATATTACCGACCGCGCCCTGCCCGACAAGGCGCTCGACCTCGTCGACGAGGCCGGCGCCCGGGTCAAGCTCTCCCACAGCTCTAACACTCAGGTCATTCGCGACCTGGAGCGCGACCTGGCCCAGGTCGCCGACGACATGAACGAAGCCGTTTCCAACAAGGACTTCGAGCGCGCGGTCATCCTGCGGGAAAACGAAATCAAGATCCGCAAGCAGATCCAAGAGGAGAAGGAATCGATCCACCGCGAGGACCGCATCCTCGAGGTCACCATCAAGGACATCGAGCAGGTCGTCAGCGCCTGGACCGGCGTGCCCGTCACCGCCATGAAGCAGGAAGACAAGGCCAAGCTCGCCAAGATGGAGGCCTCCCTGTCCAAGTACATCGTTGGCCAGGACGACGCCATCTCCGCCGTCAGTCGCGCCATCCGCCGCAGCCGGACCGGCCTGAAAAACCCCAACCGGCCCATGGGTTCGTTCCTGTTCCTCGGTCCCACCGGCGTCGGCAAGACCGAGCTCAGCAAGCAACTGGCCCAGTTCCTGTTTGGGGATCCTCGCAAGCTGGTGCGCTTCGACATGTCCGAGTACATGGAGAAG
The DNA here is from genome assembly GCA_964423555.1 of uncultured Holophagae bacterium. Taxonomy (GTDB): domain Bacteria; phylum Acidobacteriota; class Holophagae; order Acanthopleuribacterales; family Acanthopleuribacteraceae; genus CAYRFM01. Next base: position 33,248 of record CAYRFM010000023.1, read on the forward strand.
CACTCGGTTTCCAAGATGATCGGCTCCCCTCCCGGTTACGTCGGCTTCGAGGAGGGCGGCCAACTGACCGACAAGGTCAAGCGCAACCCTTACTCGATCGTGCTCTTCGATGAAATCGAAAAGGCGCACCCGGACCTCGTCAATATCCTCCTGCAAATCTTTGAGGACGGCCAGGTCACCGACGCGTTCGGCAACACGATCGACTTCCGCAATACGATCATTATCATGACCTCAAACGTCGGCTCCCAGCACATCACCAACGAAAAGGCGCTGGGCCTGACCGGCTCGATGCAACAGCACGATCGCAACATGAAACAGGACGTGATCCGCGAGCTGAAACGCGTGTTCCGTCCCGAGTTCATCAACCGCATTGACGAGGTCGTGGTCTTCGACAAGCTGGACGACGAGCACTTGCTGGCCATTTGCCGGCTGCTGATCCAGGAACTCAATCAAAATTTGAATAAAAAGAATCTCAGCATCGAGGTAGGCGAGGACGCTTATCAGTGGCTGGTCAAGCTGACCCTCAAAGATCGTCAGTACGGTGCCCGTCCTTTGCGGCGCCTGATTCAACGCAAGGTGGAAGACCCCCTGGCCGAAGCGATCGTCATGGCCGACGAAACGATTTCCGGCACGGTCAAATTCATCCTGCACGACGACAAGCTTGAAACCGTCATGCCGCTCTCTCCCCCAGTATCCGAAGTCGAGGAGGCTGAATGCCACAGCTAATACGCATTTGCATTAGCTGTATCTGCATCTTTTTGTCTGGAAGTATTTTGGCCCAGGAGGTTGTGGAGGATATCCGCATTCAGGGGAACCGTCGCTTTCCGGAAGATTCCATCAGATACAGGATTTCCTCCAAGGTTGGCGAGCCCCTCGATCCGCGCAAGGTCACCCAGGACATCAAGGACCTCTGGTCCACCGGCCAATTCGACAACGTCGGTTGCGCCGAGCAGGACGGCGCGAAGGGCCGCATCCTGATCTTTACCGTCAAAGAGTTGCCGATCGTCGGCGAAGTCGACTATCGCGGCTATAAGAAGACGACCAAATCAGCCTTCACCGACAAGATCGAGGAACAGCGCCTGACGATTGCGGCCGACACCGTGCTCGATTACAGCCGGGTCAACGCCATCAAGGCCCTGATGAAAAGCATTCTCGACGAGAAGGGTCTGCGTTTTGCCACGGTCGACGTCCTCTACGAGCCCATCGACACCAACTCGACCCGGGTTGTGTTCCAGATCAACGAGGGCGCCAAGGTCCAGATTTACGATGTGGACTTCACCGGCAACGAGGTTTTCACGGACAAGCAACTGCGCCGCACCATGCGCAAGATCAAGCGCAAGTGGATGTTCTCATGGTTGACCGGTCACTCGATCTACAAGCAGGAAAATTACAACGAAGACCTGGAAAAGCTCAAGAAGAAGTATTGGAAACAAGGGTACAAGGACGTCTTCTTCGAAGAGCCGATCATGGACATCACGGACTACACCACCGACAAGCAGCGCAAGCGCAACATCGATCGCGCGGCGCGCAACAAGTCCATCAAGGAAGACCGGCGCATGGTCCTGACCATACCCGTCTTCGAGGGCAAGCCTTACTACCTCGGCAACATCACCATCGAGGGTAACCAGGTCCTGCCACTGGGTTACTACAAGGCCAGCTTCCCCATTAAGGCCGGCGATGTCTACGACCTCGGCAAGATTAACAAATGGCTAGAGGGTCTTGACGAGCTCCACAACAACATGGGCTACGTCAATTACAACGTGGAACAGAAGACCACCCTGCGGGACGAGACGATTGTCGACGTCAATTTCAACGTCAAGGAACGCGATCAGGTCTACGTTCACCAGGTTCATTTCAAGGGCAATACCACCACCCGGGACAAGGTTTTGCGCCGCGAGATCCTGCTGCGCGAGGGCGATGTTTTCCGCCTCAACCACTTCCGCAACTCGATGCTGCGCATCAACCAGCTGGGTTTCTTCGATGTCACCCACCACGAACCGTCCGTCAACTTCCTGCCTGGCGAGAACAAGGTAAACATCACCATCAACGGCCAGGAGACCGGCGTCAACGAGTTGAACTTCGGTCTGGGCTTTTCCGAGACGCGCGGTTCCAGCGGCTTCCTCAGCTTCTCGACCGCCAACTTCCTCGGCCGCGGCGAGAAAGTCTCCATCCAGGCCAACATCGGCGACATCCAGAAGACCTACGACGTCAGCTTCACCGAGCCCTGGCTGTTCGACAAACCCCGCGGCCTGACGGCGCGGATCTTCAATACCCGCACCCAGTTCGCCGCTGCCGGTTTCGACGTCGAATCCAACGGGTTCCAGGTCGGCCTTTCGTTCCGTCCGACCATCTTCACCACTTATTCAGTGTCCTACCTGCTCGCCGAGGAGCGCTATCCCACCGTGACCTCGCCGATTTTCCGGCCGGTCGACGACCTGATCACCTCCTCCGTCACCCAGAGCCTGATTTACTCGACCATCAACCACCCTTACTTCCCCACCGCCGGTCGCCGCGCCTCGATCTCGCTCGAGCTGTCCACCTGGCAGGCGGGCGGTGATAACTTCTACTACAAGACCAACACCGGCTTTACCCAGTACCTCCAGTCGATCAAGACCTCGTTTATGGGCTTCAACGTCCAGGGCTCTTACATGGAGACGCTGGAGGGCCAGCGCCCCACCCAGAACCAGCTGTTCTTCATGGGCGGCGAGGACTCGGTCCGCGGCTACCGCCGCCGCTCCCTCGGCCCGACCATCCTGCAAACCAACGGTGATCCGCTGGCCGTGCTGGGCGACAAGGCATTTCAGGCCAACTACGAGTACATCATCCCCGTCAGCGAACAATTTCGTTTTGTTTTGTTCTACGATACGGGTATGATCTTCGGGATCGACGAGGACTGGTTTGAAACCGATCTCGCCCGTTCCACCGGCCTGGAATTGCGGTTCAGCCTCCCCATCTTCCAAGCCCCGCTCCGCCTGATGTACGTCTACAGGCTGGACGACACGCCTTTCGAGGAGAAAGGCGGCGGTCCCGACTTCTCGATCGGGACGACCTTCTAAACAAAAGCAACACTTCAACCGAGGTAGGAACCATGAAAAAAACCAACTTCACACTGCTTCTGGCGCTGTGCCTGATGCCCACGCTGGCCCTGGCCCAAGGCCCCAAGATCGGTGTGGTCAATGCCAACCGCGTCGTTCAGGAATGCAAGAAGGGCAAGGCCTTCTTCGACGAGCTTGAGAACTTCAAAAAGAAAAAGGACGACGAGATCAAAGAGCTGGTCACCTCCCTCCAGAACAAGCAGAAGGACGCCCAGGCTAAATCCGCATCCATGAGCGACGAAAAGAAACGCGATGTGCTCAAAGACCTCGAGGGCATGGAGCGCGACATCAAGCGCCGTGGCGAGGATGCGCAGCGCGAAACCACCGCCAAGCTGAACGAGGGTCTGGAGCGCTTCCAACGCGAACTGGGTCCGTTGATCCGCCAGATTGCCCTGGAACAGGGTCTGCAGCTCGTCTTCAATGACGGCCCTTCGTCGGGCATCGTGTTCCGCGATCCCTCGGTGGATATCACCGACGCGGTCATCAAGAAATACGACGAAATGAACCCCTGACGTGAAACTGTCAGAGTTACTCGAACAGTTTCAGCTAGCCACCGCGACGCCCCTGGCCGAAGATTTCGAGATCAGGGGCGTACGCCCGCTCGCCCTGGCCGGTCCCGCTGAACTGAGTTTTCTGTCCAATCCCAAATACCGCGCCCAGGCCGTTGCCAGTCAGGCCGGTGCGATCCTGCTCGAGCAGCCACTGCCCGAGTGCGGGGCCGTGCAGATCCTCTGCAAGCAGCCCTATGTCGTGCTCGCCAAGGTGCTGGCCGCGCTCTTTCCCGAGCCCGTGCCTTGCCCTGGCATCGACCCCAGCGCTGTCGTCGCGGCCTCCGCACAAGTCGATCCCAGCGCCACTGTCGGACCGCACTGCGTCGTCGCCGCCGGAGCGCACATCGGTGCTGGCACTGAACTCGTCGCCGCGGTAACCGTCGGCGCCGGCGCCACCGTCGGCGCGCACTGTAAGCTCTTTCCCGGCGTCGTGCTCTACGCCGGCGTCACGCTGGGTCAGGGCGTCCGCGTCCATGCCAACAGCGTCATCGGCAGCGATGGTTTCGGCTACGCCCAGGAGGGTGGCCGTCACCTCAAGATCCCCCAGATCGGCTCCGTCATCGTCGAGGACGGTGTCGAAATCGGCGCCGGCACCTGTATCGACCGCGGTGCCTTGGACGATACCGTCATCGGCGCCGGCACCATCATCGACAACCAGGTCCAGATCGCCCACGGCGTCAAGATCGGCAAGGCCGCCATCATCATCAGTCAGACCGGCATCTCTGGCTCGGCCGAGATCGGCGATGGCTGCGTGTTGGCCGGTAAAGTCGGCGTCGTCGGCCACGTCCGCATCGCCAGCGGCGTCGTCGTCATGGGCGACAGCGTCGTCACCAAAAACCTCGACAAACCGGGCCGATATGCTGGCAACCCGGCCGTGCCCCATATACAATACCAAAGACAGTTGGCCCAAGTCCGCATGTTGCCCGAGCTCAAAAAGCGGGTGGCCGCCCTGGGCGGGAACGCGGTTGGCGACCACCAACAAGGGAATGAACCATGAGCGAAACCGATCAGGAGCTCCCCGCGAGCGAGACTAAGCAGGAACTCCCCACCCTCCTCGATATCCAGGGCATCATGGCCCTGATCCCCCACCGCTACCCGATGCTGCTGGTCGATCGCATCATCGAGATGGAGCGCCGCACCCGCATCGTCGGCATCAAGAACGTGACCATCAACGAACAGTTCTTCCAGGGTCACTTCCCGGCGCGGCCGGTCATGCCCGGCGTGCTCATCGTCGAGGCCATGGCCCAGACCGGCGGCGTGCTGATCATGCAGGAATACGAGAACATCGAACAGTATGTGATCTTTTTCATGACCGTCGACAATGTCAAGTTCCGCAGGCCCGTCGTGCCTGGCGACCAGGTGCGTATGGAGATCGACGTGCTGGCGTTCCGCCGCAACGTCTGCCGTCTGCGCGGTCGCGCGTTCGTCGATGGCAAGGAAGTCGCATCCGCAGAGTTCTCCTCGATGTTGGTCAAAAAGGACGAAAAGAAATGAGTGAAGCCAAGATCCATCCCACCGCCGTCATCGGCGCGGACGTCGAGATCGGACCCGGCACCGAGATCGGGCCCTACTGCATTGTCGAAGACCATGTGCGCATTGGCGCCAACAACCGCTTCCTGGCCAACATCTACATCGGCAGCCACACCACGGTCGGCTCCAGCAACCAGTTCTTTCCCTTCACCACCCTGGGCCTGATTCCTCAGGATCTGAAGTTCAAGAACGAGGTCACCGAGCTGCACATCGGCGACAACAACATGGTGCGCGAGCACGTCACCCTGCACCGCGGCACGACCCATGGCGGCGGCGTGACCCGCATCGGTTCCAACAACCTGATCATGGTCGGCGGCCATGTCGCCCACGATTGCCAGGTCGGCAACCGCAGCATCATCTCCCATGGCGCGGCTCTGGCCGGCCATGTGACCGTGGGCGACGATGCGGTCGTCGGTGCCGCCAGCTCCGTCCACCAGTTCTGTCGGGTCGGCGACCACGCCTTCATCGGTGGTCATTCGGTCGTCGTCATGGACGCACTGCCCTACGTCAAGACCGTAGGCAACCACGCTAAAATTTACGGCATCAACAACATCGGCCTGGAGCGCAAGGGTTTCAGCAAGGACGATATCGAAGCGCTGCGCAACAGCTATCGCATCCTCTTCCAGAAGAAACTGCGTTTGGTCGACGCCCTCGAGAAGCTCAAAGAGAGCTACGCCGACAACGCGCGGGTCAAGTACCTGATCGACTTCATCGAGCAGTCCGAGCGCGGCATCACCCGCTGAGAGGAATCCCCATGAGCGCCAACCTGCCGTCCGCGGCCGCGAGCTTGCTCGAGGCCATCCGCACGCGCCGGACCGTGCCCTTCACCGCCGTCAGCAGCGAGCCCATTCAGGAGGCACACCTCCTAGCCCTGCTGGAGGCGGCCAATTGGGCGCCCTCTCACGGCCATACGGAGCCCTGGCGCTTCGCTGTCTTCCGCGGTGAGGGCCGGCGGCGCCTGGCGGAACTGCTGGCGGCGACCTACAAGGCGGCCCACGCCCACGATTTCAAGGAAAAGAAGTATCAGAAGCAGCAGGAGCGGCCCCTTGCGGTGGGCGCGGTGCTGGCGATCCTGATGCATCCAGGGGAGCAGCCGGTCATGCCCGAGTACGAGGAGTTGCTGGCCATGGGCGGTGCGGTTCAGAACCTGCACCTGGTCGCCCACAGCCTCGGTATCGGCGCCTCCTGGTCGACGCCGGACTATTTGGAGCACCCGAATATTCGCGCCTTTTTCGGTTTGGGCGAGCGCGATCGTTGTCTGGGCTTTCACTACCTCGGCTACAGGGTCGAGGAACCTCCGCGGGGGAAACGCGGTGAATTGGCCGAGAAAATTACCTACATCGAGTCCTGAACCAGGGGAGTACCTATGTTGGAAGTGATCAAGTCCATCGCGTTGGGCGCCGGTGCGCAGATTATGGCGATCTATGACGGCGAACAGGGCGTGACCTACAAAGAGGACCAGTCGCCGCTGACGTTGGCCGATCAGGCCAGTCATCGCCACATCTGCGCCGAACTGAACCGCCTGTTCCCCGAGATCCCCGTCATCAGCGAGGAGGGCGAGCTGCCCGATCACGCCAATCGTCGGGGCTTTGCGCGCTTCTTTTTGGTTGACCCGCTCGATGGAACCAAGGAGTTCATCAAGCGCAACGGCGATTTCACGGTCAATATCGCGCTCGTCGAAGGCGAGACGCCGGTGTTGGGCGTCGTCTACATTCCGGCGCTCGGCCAGCTCTACGCTGCCGAACGGGGCCAGGCGGCGACCCTGACCAGCGGGGGCTCGACCCAGGTCATTCACAGCCGCCAGGACTTCGATCCGCAGGACTTGAGCGCGGCCATGAGCCGCAGCCATCCTTCGGCGGAGCTGGATGCTTTCCTGGGCCGTGTGGCCCACGTGCGCCCCGTGCCACTGGGCAGTGCGCTCAAGTTCTGCCGTGTCGCCGAGGGCGCGGTCGACTTTTACCCGCGCATCGGTGGTCTGATGGAGTGGGATACCGCGGCGGCCCATGTCGTCGCCGAATCCGCTGGCGCGGTCGTGACGGCGCTCGACGGTGGCCCGCTGCGCTACAACAAGGAAGCGCTCAAGCACACGGGTTTGATCGTTGCCGCCAACCGCGCGCTCTCCGATTATCTCCACGCCAGACTCTGATTTGCTGGGCTAGCCTTCGCTTTTGGCCAGGCTCAGCACCGCGCTGGTGCGGCGCTGGTGAACGGCCAGTGCCGCTAGGCCGAACAGGGCGATGATGCCGCTGGTGGCGATGATCAAGCCCAGCACCTGAGCGCCTGGGAGCGGCAAAGCGCCCGCCAGAGCCACCGCGCAAGCGGCTAGGGCGAAGCGCGCAAAGCCCTGCAGCGCCGCAGCCGCGCCGGCGGACTCGGGAAACGGCTCGAGCGCACCCGCCGCGCCGGCTGGCATGGACATGGCCACGCCGCTGGTGACCAGGTACATAGGCAAGACCACCGCAGCCGCGCCGTGCCAGCCCAAGCCTCTGGCGAGCAGCATCAACAGGCCGCCAGCCAGGATCTGACCACAGCCCCAGGCCGCCATGGGCAGTGCGCCCCAGCGCCGTACGACCCGGCCGGCCACCACGCTGCCCAGCAGGAAGGTGATGGCATTGGACGAGAACAACAGGCTGAAGCGCTCGGGCGAGAGACCCAGCTCGCCGACCAGTAGATGGGAGGAGGTCCCGATATAGGTGAACAGCGCCGTGAACGAGAAGGCATTGACCAGGGTCCAACCGCGCCATGTCCTGTCATTTTGGACGAGGCGGTAGGAGCGCCAGGGTGAGAAGGGCACACCGCCGGGGAATGTTTCGGGCAGGCTTCGCCATGAGATGATCATCACCGCCAAGCCAAAGACCGCCAAGAAGACGAACGAGGAACGCCAGCCCAGATGGGTGTGCAACCAGGCGCCGATCAGGGGCGCCGTGATCGGCGCAAGCGCCACCGACGCGGCGATGCGGGCGATAGCGGCGGTGCGCGCGCTGCCCTCGAAGCGGTCGCGTACGATGGCGTTGCAGATCACCACGCCGACCCCCGCGCCCATGCCCTGCAGCGCGCGGCCCAGAATCAGCCACTCGATGGTCGGCGCCATGGCGCAGAGGAGATTGGCCACGAGGTATAAGGCCAGGCCCGCATAGAGTGGCGGGCGCCGACCGAAGCGATCGGCGAGCGGTCCGTAGACCAGCTGACCACAGGCGAACATCAGCACGAAACCGCTCAGGGTCAGCGCCACCGTCGCGGAGTCGGTGGCGAAGACGGCCGTCAGGCTGGGCAGCGAGGGCAGGTAAATATCCATCGACAGCGCCGTCAGCGCGGCCATCATCGTCAGAAGCGCAAGCAGTCCGTTGTGTTTCATAGCATTCTCCAGAGCAGCGCGCGGTCACGGCGCCGTTCCCCTATTTTCGGGAGTGGGGGTGGTGAAGTAAAATCAAAAAACTATGGTGTCGCCATAGAGGAATTCTATAGGTGGTTGCAATGGATCTATCGCTTGCCGACATCCGCGTCTTTCGCGAGGTCGCCCGACTGGGCACCGTTTCGGCTGCCTCTCGTGCCCTGGGCCTGAGTCAGCCGACCTTGACCTGGACGCTCAAAAAGCTGGAGCGCATGCTCGAACAGGAGCTCTTTGTCCGCACGCCTCGGGGCATGACCCCGACCCAGGCCGGCAAAGTGCTGTTGGCGCGTTCGGAGCGGCTGATGCACGACTTTCAAGAACTGATGGAGACGCTGGCCAATCAGACTGGCGACGTGGTCGGCCAGTTCACGCTCGGGGTCTATCCGACCATCGCCGGTTTCACGGTGCCCAGCTTCTTGCGCGCGCTGATGGAGGCACATCCGGCGCTGGAACTGCGTTTGGTCCACGGTTTCTCGCGCCATATCTCCGAAGAGGTGATCGAGGGTCGCATCGACTTTGGCATCGTCGTCAACCCGCCCTTTTATCCGGACCTGACGATCCTCGACCTGTACCGCGACGAGATCAAGTTCTGGACCCTGCCGGAGCCGGCGCCGCTGCAGCGCTGGCAGGACGAGCATGCGCTGGTGCTCTACAATCCGGACTTGTTGGCGACCGAGGGTCTGATGAGCCAGGCCCAGGCGGCGGGCTGGCTGAAAGCCAAGCGTCGCCTGGCGACGTCGGATTTAAGGCTGATCCGCAACCTGACCTCCAGCGGCGCCGGCATTGGCCTGATGCCCGAGACGGTCGCCTTTTCGGCAAGGCGGGCCCTGCGTGCCGTGCCCGAGTCGCCGGTCTTCCACGATCAGATTTGCCTGATCTATCGGCCGGAGACGCGCCATTCGCCCGCCGGCCGTGCGATACGCGATGCCATTGCCGAGGGCTTGGCCAAGAGTGCCGTCGCCGCGGTGCTGCGTGCGCCTGCGGCTCAGGCGCCCGAGGGGATTTAGCCGCAGCTGCAAAAAAAGTTCACGCGAAGGCGCGACGCCGCGAAGAAGCATGGGACGCTCCGACACAAGCGTGTGTTGGGCGGGGGCTGATCCCCTTGTCTCACGTCATGGCGTTGCTTTCAGCCTGAATTGTGTGGTAAGAGTGGGAGGTTATCGAAGTTTTTAGGAGTTCTCATGAAGTCTGTTGTTTTTTTCCTGCTCCTAGTTAATTTTGTTGGCCTCTCCGCCTTGGCTCAGACCGGTCAGCCCGAAACGGGCGACGCACCCGTCGCGAAGGCGCAAGCCCCGGCCGCGCCTCTTCAATCCTTGCGTCAGATCTACGGCAAGGAACAACTCCCCATGTATTATTTTACTGAGGCCCGGCGCTCGATCCTGGCCAACGACTACGAAAACGGCGCACTCTTCCTGGCAGCTGGCATGATGTGCGGCGCCTACGATACCTTCCGGGTCAAGGACAAAACGGCGCATCAAGCCGTGATGGTGGCTTGGATGGGCATCAGCAATGGCCTGGATCTTGCCCCACTGAAAAACACGTCATTGCTCAAAAATAAGCCCGAAAGCATGCGCGGCATCTGCGATGAGGCACGCCAATTGGGCCCACCGAGCTATTACCCTAGCTACATGATCGATCACGGTTTGGAGGCGGTCGAGCAAGCCCTCGAACAGCAGGCCGGACGGACGCCGGAACCCGTCGGCGCACTGGTCGAGCCCTTTGACTCCGCCCAAGGCTGGGAACAGGCTTTGGCGAAGTGTGGTTGCCCCTGAGCATGCCTCGCCTCGTGGGTGCGTTTTTTGCCTAACAGTCTGGCTCCTGTCGATGGCCGAAATCGCCCGAAGGCGGTCCGAAGCCAAGTAGCGCTTGATTCCTGCGGCCGTTGCCACTAAACTTTGGTACCCCGGCCGCTCGCGAAGAGCGCCGCACGAGGATGGTTCATGGCCAGCAGAAGCAGAGGACGGGAACTCGCCGTCCAGGTTCTTTATCAATTCGATTTTTCCGGCTACGAGCTGGAGCGGGTGCTTGAGCTGTTCTGGCTCAACCTCAAGGAAGACGCCGGCACGCGGCGCTTCACCCAGGAACTGGCGGAGGGCGTGCTCGATTGCCGCCGCGAGCTGGACATGGAGATCACGGCCTATCTCAAGAACTGGAGCTTGGAGCGGATCGTCGTCCTGGACCGCATCGTCTTGGAGCTGGGCTTCTACGAGCTGCTCTACAATCAGGACGTGCCCTGGAAGGTCGTGGTCGACGAGGCCATCAGCCTGGCCAATCTCTACAGCTCGGAGAAGAGCGCCAATTTCATCAACGGCGTGCTCCACGCCTGGGTCACGCAGAACCGTCTGGGCGGCGAGGCGCTGCCGCTGGTGGAATCCGACGCACAACCCGACTAGGGTGCAGCCCCGCCGCGAGGAGGGATCATGGCTCCGTTGTTGCTGATCGCCCTGTTGTACGGCTCGCCCGAACCGGGTGCGCGCTTGCAGACGGGCGAGCAGATGGCGACCTACCGCATCGATCTGGCGCGGGTGCGCAAAGCCTTCCCCGACTATGCCAACAACGGCTACAGCCAGCGCTTGGTGACGCGTGACGGCCAGCCGCGGCTCGAGGTACAGGTTCAACTGCGGCCGCTGGCCTCGGGGATGCCGGCCCGTCCCGTGGGCGCGCTACCGCCGGAGCTGGGCGATTTAAAGCGGCGACTGGCCGCCGCTTATCGCGGAACCCTGGCCGATCAGGTCCTGATCCTGTTTACCTGGCTGCGCGCCCAGATCGCCTATCGCGCCAGCGCCGAGGATCACACCGCGGTGGAGGACGTACTGCGCGACCGGGCCGCCAACTGCGTCGGTCTGGCCAACCTGGCGCTGCTCGTGCTGGAGCGCATGGGCGTCGAGGCCCGCGCGGTCACGGGTCTCGCGTTCCGCGCCGAGGACTCGACCCTGCGCCACCTCGAGGGCGAGGCCCTGCACCGCTGGATCGAGATTCGCTACGACGATGTCGGCTGGGTCTTCGCCGATCCGGCCGGCAAGGTCAATTTTGTCGAGGCCACCTACGTCGTCCTCGGCGTCGATCAGGTCCATGCAGTCAACCGCGCGATCGACCAAGTCCATGGCGGCAAGGTCCAGCTCCTGCAACTGCGCGATCGGCTGCGCACCGTGGCCCACGACCCCTACGCCGACAGTCGCTTGCGCATCCGACCCAACCGACTCCGTCGCCGCGATTGAGTCAGGTGCGCGGCACCACGGGTTTCTTGAACTTGCGGACCAAGGCCAGCATGACCTCGCGATCGTCGGGCAGACAGGCGATGGCCTCGGATATCTTGTCCGGATGGTTGTTCTGCGGGCCACCGCGGCTGAGCGCACACAGGGCTTGGATCAGCGGCTCGATGTGTTCGCCCTTTTCGACGTAGAAGCGCTGATCATACTCGAGCAGGTAATAGGCTTGATCGGGCGTGTTGATCCAGCCGCGGCAGGTGAAGATCGCTCCTGCCTCAGGCGCGGACGCATAGTTCCAACTGACCTTGACCTGATCCTCGTCTAAAAAAATGGCCGTCGCGGTGAAATTGTCGTAGATATTCGGGATCGGAACAAACTTGTCGATCGGGTGGAATTTGTAAACGTATTTAGACTGACCATGGCGATAAAGCCAGGGTGTGAGACATGTCACAGACAAAATGCAAAAACCCAGAAAAATCTTGGCTTTCATAGGGGATAGCTCCACACAATCGCTGTGCGATTCTAGCATGGGGAATGGCCGGTGCCAAGCGCTGCGGGGCGACCCTTGGTCGCGGGAGTGGGCAAAGTTCCCCGCCCGTGCGCCGGGCCCCGAAAAAAACCTCTGTTAGGAAGATTTTGTGAGTAAAGCCGCCGGGTTTTGATTCATAATAGGCGCGCCCGGGGTAGATTGATGTTATGATCCCGCCGGTTCTGGGTTCTCATGAAAAATGGGGCTTGACAGATGATCCCCTGAAATGGATGATTGAAACCCAGGTTCATAAAGACCTTAACATTCTGGAGCGCTAAAATGAACAAATCTGATTTGGTCGATGCCATCGCAGCTGATGCTGGAATTTCCAAGGCCAGTGCCAACAAAGCCCTGGACTCTTTCGTCGAGAACGTAGGGAAAGCCCTCGAGTCCGGCGACTCCGTTTCCCTGGTGGGATTCGGCACTTTCACCGTCAGCGATCGCAAAGCCCGCAAGGGTCGCAATCCGCAGACCGGTGCCGAAATCGAGATTCCCTCCAGCAAGGCACCTGTGTTCAAGGCCGGGTCCAAACTGAAAGACCGTATCAACGGTTAAGGGAAGACACTCCGGCAGGTTCTGCCCGTCGGAGCGCTCCTCCGCGATACTGACCGGCCGATTCTATCGGCCGGCAGTGATCCGGAGTTCGCAGCAGTCGATCCTGACCGTCCTCATCAACTGCCGATGCCGCGGTTGTCTTTCTCTATGACAGTGCGTCGCCAAGCAGTTTTCAGACTTTTGCCTTCCCTGATGGTTTTGTGTTAAACTGAGCCATCGTCCCGAAAGATCGTTTTTCCGGAAGGCCCATGGAAGCTGTCGCGATCGATTATCAGGTGCTCGCTCCGCTGTTCAGGCAGGTTTATGCCCTGGCCGCTACCCTTGTCGTCCGTCTCGACACCGAGGACGACCTGCATATTGCCGAGGTGCGCAACCGCATCTTGCGCACGATGGGCGAGCTCCAGGCCGAGGCCGACCGTCTCGAGGCCAGCGATGCCTTCGCCGAGCTCCAGCCGCTGCTGCTTGGGCTATTGCAGGACGTGGTGCGCAACTCCAGTTGGGACCATATTACCCGCTGCACCTTCTGCAAGTGGGAAGTGCGCGATATGATCCTGCCGCCGGGCCTGCTGCTCGAACAGGCCGAGGAGGTTCGCAGCGCGGAAGGACGGGGCGAAGAGGTCCGCGACAAGGCGCTGTTGCTGTTGCACGCCCTGGCCTTGGCCAAACGCGAGCCCTATTTCCTCGAACGCTGGCGCGCCTTACAGAAGGATATGGTGCGCCTGGCCCAGCCGGAATTAAGCGCCGAGGCCTTCCTCGAGGCGCTCATATCGCCAGAGCTGGGCGAGCCCTGGCGCCTCAACGCCATTGACCTCCACCTGGCCGAGGAGCAGCCCCAGAACCCACTGGGCAGGGTTGGCGCCGCTTGGCGTTCGATGGAGTCCTTCTGCGAACGCTACAAGATCAACCCGGCTCAGCAATCGTGGTTCCTGCTGCTGGGCCTGCGCGAGTCCGGCAAGACCGCGCTGCTGCGCACGCCCGAGGCCGACTTCGCCGCCATCGAGGAGACGGCAGCCGAGGGGCCAAGCGCCAATGTCTGCTGGTTTTATAAGTCCGATGGTCACATGGTGCTCGACGTGCCGGGCCGCATGGTCGCCGACGATGCCGAAGCCAGTGATCACGCCCAATACCTTCACCTGCTCGACCTGCTGCGCAGTCACCGACCCGAAAAGCCGATCAACGGCATCATCCTTGCCGTTCGGCTCGCCAACGTGCTCGAGTCCGAGACAGCCGCCCAGAAGCTGGGCGCCCAGCTGCGCGGCCTGCTCCAGGCGACCTCGCGCAAGCTGTCGATGCGGCCGCCGATTTACGTGGTCTTCACCCACTGCGACCATCTGTTTGGCCTAGCGGAGCTGGGGATGGCGCTGAGTCCGACGCGGCGCAGCCAGATGCTGGGGATCACTCCCGGTGGCCAACTGGGCGATCCCTTTTCGAAGGAGGACTTCCTCGAGCGCTTCTGGCGCCAGGTTCAGCACCTCGAACAGCTGGTACCCCACCTCCTGGCGCAGTGTGCCTTGCCGCGCGAGGCCGCCGGGCTGATTGGCCTGCCAATCGAGCTCGGCGCCCAGCGTCAGCGTTTGGGCGAGTTCTTGGAAACGCTCATGCTCAGCTTGGGCGACAAACCGCTCTACCTCTACCGCGGTGCCTACTTCACCGCGGCGCGACCCTGCGGCTATCAGACCTTGCGCGAGTTGGCCTTCGTGCCGCCCGACGAGCGCGTCGCTAAGCCGCTGAGCGGCAGCGTGACCGGTGTCTCGCTGTTCACCGGCGATCTCTTCGGCGAGCGCATCTTCGCGGAGCGCAATGTCTTCTTGCCCCGCTTCGAGGTCGGCGAGGACGAGCTTGAGCGCGACCGCTCTTACACCGCCGCGATCCAGTGGCCTTGGAAGAGCATGTTGCGCGTCGCTGGCGCCGCCATCCTGTTGGTCCTGTTCGTGTGGTTCATCCATGCCGTCTGGACCTTGACCAGCGCCCGGCACCAGCGCATTGATGTCGCCGGCGTGCCGTTCCGGTTCACCCTCGTGCCGGGCAGCAAATTCGCCATGGGCAGCCCAGGCTCCGACCCGCTGCGCTTCCCCGATGAGCATCAGCATCTGGTCACGGTACCGCATTTCTATGCCGGCACGTTCGAGGTGACCCAGCGCCAGTGGCGCGCCGTCATGGACAACAACCCCTCGTTTTATGACTGCGGCGTCGACTGCCCCGTCCACAACCTCAGCTATGAGGATGCCCTGGACTTCGTCGATCAGCTCAACCAGAAACACGGCACGAGCGAGCCGCTCGGCAGTTTCGCGCTGCTGCCGGAGTCGGAGTGGGAGTACGCCGCCCGCGGTGGCTCCGCCGCACAGTTCCCAGGCGTCACCACGCCGGGCACGAATGCGGTCGACCCGCCCGAGGCTGCCCTGCAGGCCTGGTACATCATGAACCCCGTCACCCCGCTCCTGCGCCAGCCGCAGGCCGTCGGTCTGTTGCAGCCCAACGGTTACGGCCTCTTCGACATGGGCGGCAACATCGCCGAATGGGTGGCCGACATCTACCGGGCCTATCCCGGCGGCCGTGTGGACGACCTGCTGACCCAGGCGCCTGAGCAGCACATCATGCGCGGCGGCAGCTTCTTCCTCGAGTACCGCAACATTCGACCCGCCAGCCGCGGCCCGTTCCCGGCCGACTACCACGATCGCGACTCGGGCTTACGCCTGAAATGGGTGCCCTCGCCCGAGACGCTGCCGGGCAAGTACCTGGGCGAGCGCGCCTGGATGACGACCGCCTACTTCGCGACCGCCGATTGGCTGGCTGCCAATCGCGATTGGCTGGTCAAAAACGCCGGCGACTTCGGCACCTGGTTGGGCAAGGCCTGGGACAGCCTGACCGCGCCCGCGCCCGCGCCAGCCGCGGCCCCCGCCCCCGCCGCCACCACGCCGGCAAAATAGCGCGCCGCGAAGGCATCTAGTTCTTCTATCTAACAAATGGGGATGTGAGTACCCGATGAAACCTCGATTCCCCATCGCGGCCGGAAGTCCCTAACCAACCACCCTTTCGTCAGCTCCGCGGATCCGGCGTGTTCCCATCGACCAAGGCAAACCTGGCGGTTTAACGCACCTATCTCGGCTTCGCTCACCATTCGCGTTCCCTGCCACCAAGGCAAGCCAGGCGGCTTACCGCACATTGGGCTTCGCATTAACCCATTGCGTTGCCAGCGACAAAGGGGTCTTGAGTGTTGGCTCTCGATGTTTGCTTCTTTTACACAAACCTGGCGGTTTACCTCACTTGTCCCTACTCCGCGGACTAAATGTGTTCATCTCGAAGGTTTGTATTCGAATCTTTTCTGCATCCTTTAAGCAATGGCGGCAGACCTTAGAGGGAGCGCGCATCGCAAATCAGAACCGAACCCAGTAGCCATGATCGCGCGCGAACTTTTTCGTCAAGCGGGGCAATCGATGAAGTGGATGCAGCTCATGTTCGTCTCCAGCCTGGTCAGCACAGCGATTGCGGGCCAAGGCGATTGGCCGCAGTATCGCGGACAGCTCGGCAATGGTGCGGCCGCCGAAAGTCGCCAAAATCTTGCCTGGCCGGCCGCGGGCCCGCGCGAGGTCTGGCGCGCGCCGATGGGTGCCGGCTACGGTGAAATGGTCCTCGTCGACGGCGCCATCTACTGCAATACCGGCGACGCCGCGCCGAGCGACGGCAGTCCGGCACCGCCGAGTGCCCGCGAGTACCTGATCCGCTTGGATGCCGCCACCGGCAAGGAGCGCTGGCGCCGCGAGATCGGCCCGCTGCTGGTGACCGAGTTCGGCAACGGGGCACGCTCGACGCCGACGGTCGATGGCGATACGGTCTACATCGTCAGCGGGACCGGCAACCTGGTGGCCTGCAGCACGGCCGACGGCAGCGAGCGCTGGCGCCTGGACTACAAGGACGCCTTCAAGAGCGATCAGCCGGCCTGGGGTTTCAGCAACTCGGCGGTGGTCGAGGGCGATACCCTAATCGTCGTCGTCGGCGGCGCATCCGAGAACGGCATTGTCGGCCTGGACAAGCGCAGCGGTGCCAAGAAGTGGGGCGCACTAACCGGCAGGGCGGGTTACGCCACGCCCGTGCGCGCCGAGGTGGCCGGCACGCGCCAACTGGCGGTCGGCCTGGACCACAATGCCGTCGGCCTCAGCCCGGACGGCAAAGTCTTGTGGCAGCAGAACTTCGGCCGCTTCGTTCCGATCGCCATGCCGGTCTTCGTGGCACCGGATATGTTCCTCTTCTCCTCCAATGACGAGAACCTGGCGCTGATGCTGCGGATCAGCCGCGAGGGCGAGCATTTCAAGGCCGAGGAACTCTGGCGCAACAAGCATTTCAAAAACCACTTCAGCTCGAGCGTGGCCAAGGACGGCGTCGTTTACGGATTCGACGTCGCCACCCTCAAGGGCATTGATGCCAAGACGGGCAGCCAGCTCTGGGCGCGGCGCGGCTACGGCAAGGGCGCGCTGATTCTGGCAGGCGATCGGCTGCTGATTCTGTCAGATCGCGGTAAACTAGTAATGGGCGTCGCCGAGCGCACGCGCTTCGCCGAGGACGGTTCCGTCCAGGCCCTGAGCGGCCGTTGCTGGACCGCGCCGACCCTGGTGGGCACGCGCGTTTACTTGCGCAATATGGATGAGCGGGTCTGCTACGACCTGGCTCCCTGACGAATCCTTCGAGGAGGTGCGTGATGCGGATGCGTTTTGGAATCCTGGCGCTGGCTCTATGCCTGGCTCACTGGGCCCTGGCCCAGACCGAAGTCGATGATGTGATCGCCCGACATGTCCAGGCCCATGGCGGGCTGGAGCACTGGAAGGCCGTCAAGAGCATCAAACTGAGCGGGAACTTCACCGGCTTCAGTATCACCAAACCCTTCACCATGGTGCGGACCAGCGAAGGCAAGCTGCGCTTCGACCACACCTGGGGCGGCAAGGACGTGATCATCGGTTCAACCCCGGAAAAGAGCTGGTGGATCAACCACATGTTGGGCAAGATCCCCGTCGACGCCCCCGATTGGGCACTGCCCCAGATCCGCGAGTGGGCCGACCTGGTCTCGCCCTTCTTCGATTGGCGCGAACGGGGCTACAGCGTTCAGTACCTGGGTCGAACCGAGCTGGACGGTCAGTGGCTGCTGGCGCTCAAGCTGACCCGCGAGGCGGGCCGGGTCGAGACCTGGTACCTGGATCCGCAGAGCTATCTTGCCGTGGCGCGCGTCTCGCAGGGGTCCGACTTTGGCGATCCCATGCCACAAACCACCTTCTTCGACGATTTTCGCGAGGTCAACGGCCTGAAAATCCCCTTCGTCGAGGAGACTACCTTTGGGACCCGTCACCGCCTGCTCGAGGTCAGCAAGGTCGAGCTCAACCTGCCCGTGGACGAGAGCTTGTTCCTCAAGCCGTACCCCGATGCCATGAAGCGACTGGGCGGCTTGGTCGGCGAGTGGGAAGTCAAGGGCGAGGTCCGCGACAACCCAAATCAGCCCTGGCTCGACTTCAACGGATCCGCCGTGATCGAGAACATGCTTGACGGCAATCTCTTCCTCGAGCGCTTCAATGTCGTCGGCAACGCTGTCGCGCCCGTCGTGCGAACCTGGAGCCATGACCAGTTTCGCGACCACTACACGATCATCGCCACCAGCAAGGATACCGGCTTGGCCGACGTGCTCCAGGGCTCCTGGAAGGACGGCGTGCTCAGCGCCGACAATGTCGCCGCCGGCACCAGCACCACCGACGGCCAGACGACCTTCTTCCACCGCCTGCGCCTGACAGATCTAGGCAACGACAACTTTGTCGTCGAAGAGGACCAGAGCATGGACGGCGGGACGCGCTGGTTCAATCGCACCAAATTGACCTACAAGCGCAAGCGACCCTGATCCAAGCCGGCCGGCAGGTGACGGATGGCTGCGCCGGCCTTTTCCTCGTGATCCTACAGCTCAGTTGCGCTTCTGGTTTTCAAGGTAATAGTGCCAGAAGTCTTCGGGCGGAACGGGCTTGCTATAAAGGTAGCCCTGGCCCTCGTCGCAGTTCTGCTTGACCAGGAAGGGCAGCTGGTCCACGGTCTCGACGCCCTCGGCGATGACCTTGAGACCCAGGTCATGGGCCAGGGAGATCACGCCCTTGGTGATGATCGCGTCCTTCTCGTTGGCCAGCAGCTGCTGCACGAAGCTGCGGTCGATCTTGAGGGTGTGGATGGGGAAATGCTTCAGATAGCTCAGCGAGCTGTAGCCGGTGCCAAAGTCGTCGACGGCGATCTGCACCCCCAGACTGCGCAGTTTCCAGAGTGCCTCGATGTTCTCCTCGACCCGCTCGATCAGGACCTCTTCCGTCAGCTCCAGCTCGACATAGGACGGATCGACGCGCGAGTTCTTCAAAAGCTGCGCCAGGGTCTCGATGGCGCCGGGCTTGCGGAAGTGGTGGCCCGAGATGTTGACCGCCACCCGGAAGGGCGGCACGCCGTTGCGGGTCCAGGACGCGATTTGCGAGCAGGCCTTCTCCATGACCCACTCGCCGATCGGCACGATCAGGCCGGTCTCGGAGGCGACGGAGAGGAAATGGCCGGGGGCCAGCACCCCTTTCTCGGGGTGGTTCCAGCGCAGCAGCGCCTCGGCGCCGACGATGCGGTTGGTGCGCAGGTCGATCTGGGGCTGGTAGTAGACGATGAACTCCTCGCGCTCGACGGCGCGCTTGAGTTCGCGCTCCAGGTCGATGCGCTGGATGGCCTTGGTGTTCATGAGGTTGGTGAAGAACTGGAAATTGTTGCGGCCCAGCTCCTTGGCGCGATAGAGGGCCGTGTCGGCATGGCGCATGAGCACGTCGACATTCGTGCCGGCGCGGGGGTAGGTGGCAATGCCGATGCTGATCCCCACGCGAATTTCGCGGTTCTCGCAGTGCAGCGGCTCGGCGAAGCACTCCAGGATCTTGCGGGCGATGATGGCGGCCTCTTCCTCCCGCTCCAGCGAGTCGGCCAGAATCGTGAACTCATCGCCGCCCAGGCGCGAGACCACGTCCGACTTGCGCACAAGACTGGCCAAGCGCAGGGCGATCTCCTTGAGCAAAAGGTCGCCCACATGGTGGCCAAGGGTGTCGTTGACCTCCTTGAATTTGTCGAGGTCCAGGTACATCACGGCAAACTTGCTTTGAGTTCGCCGCGCCCGCTCCATGGTGCGGGTCAAGTACTCGCGGAAGAGGTTGCGGTTGGGCAAGCCTGTCAGCGGATCGTGCTTGGCCATGTGTTGGAGAATCGAGGACTGCTCCTGCAGTTTGGCTTCGCGGGCAACGGGATGGCTGACGTCGGCGATGTCGATCAGACAGTAGTGCTTGCCCGGCGCGTTTTGGAGCGACTGCACGGTCGTCTTCTGATACATCATGCCTTCCTGAAACGGGTGCTTCAGGGGCAGGGGGTGCGGGGTGAAGGAGTGGGAGAGCACCGAGTTCATACCGAAATGTATGGCATTGTCAATCGCGCGCAGCAAGCGGTTGGGCAGCACGCCAACGAACAGCTCGGTCAGCAGATGGCCTTGGGCTTCGTCCCTGGTGATCCCACTTTTCTGGGCGATCCATCGGTTCCAGAGGATGACCCGACCCTGCTCGTCCAGCACGATCTTGCCATTGTCACTCTTCTCGACTATCTCCTCGAGTAAACTACCCTGCAGATCCATGGGCTGGTGACTCCGTTCGCGCACGCTCCCGCTGCTTCGTGCAACGCCTTTTGCCATAACTCATCCGCATCGGACAGGGTTTGCTTTAGTGATTTATGAAAACTTGAGTGTCTGGGTTCGCATCAGCATGCAGATGTGTATGCGCGCGCCGGACGGGTTGATTCAGAGGCCAAACAGCTGCAGGTGGGTAGCGTCTTTGACCAAGACTTTGTTCTGCCACATGACGGGATGCGCCCAGGTCGGCGTGTTGGCGACCGGGTAGTGGGCGACGACGGACAAGCCCGCATCTCCAGGCGCCAGGAACAGCAGTTCACCCGCGGAGGTCAGCGCCGCCACGGTCTGCCCGGTATGCAACAGGGCCGCGCTCTCGCCGTGGTCGCCGTTGTCTTCCCAGAGCGTCTTGCCGGTCCGCGCCTCGACCTGGAACAGACGGCCGCGGCGCTTGCTGTCCAGGCCGATCAGGGTCTCGCCGACCAGGATCGGCGAGCTGATCACGAGCGGGTGATCATTGGCCTGCCAGGCCTGGCTGACGGTGAAGCGACCGTCGGTCGCGCCGAGCCTGAGCGCCTGGAGCGGCCCCTTGTATTCGGCATAAAGCACCAGATCCTCGAAGGCGATCGGCGTCACGATCTGAGCATTGCTCTGGATCGCATGGTGCCAGAGCTGCTTGCCCTGGAGGTCGACGCCGTCGATGCTCTCGCGGGTGACCACGATCAGCTGCGGCACGCCGGCGAGGACCGCGTGGACCGGCGAACTGGACGCGGGGATCGGACCCGCTAGGCGCCACCGCTCGCTGCCATCGGCCAGGTTGACGGCGATCAATTGGCCCTGGTTCTTGTCGCGGACTTGGATGACGGCCAGGTCGCCGACGACCAGCGGTGAGCCCGCGGCGCCGTAGTAGTTGCCGACCGAGACGGTGGTCGTTTCCGTGCCGCGCAAGCTCAGTCGCATCTGGCAATCGGGGCAGATGCCCGCTTGATCGAACGTGCGCTTGTCGCATTCGGCATTGCAGGGTGGGCAAATATAGACTTTTTCGCTGGGCAGGACATCGGGGAAATAGGCGGTGCGCCACAGCAGCGTGCCGCTTTTGGCCTCGAAACAGGAGAGGATCTTGCTCACGCCCAGGGTCAGTACCTTGCCCGCGATCACCGTCGGTGTCGCGAACGGGCCCAGGCCGCGGCTGGCTGGAAACTGGCGTTCGTTGGCGGCCTGGGCGTTGGCCGAGAACGGGGCGTCGTAGTCGGCCTGCCAAACGCGCTTGCCGTCGGCGACGCTGTAACAGGTCAGGACTTCCTTGTCGCCTGAGCGCGTGAACTGGTAGACCATGTCGTCGACCATCACCGGCGATGCCAAACCAGCGCCGGCCTCGAGGCGCCAGAGCTGGTTCAGTTGCTCGGGCCATTGGTTGGGCACGACGAAGTCGGGCGCGTTGCCATCTCGTGCCGGGCCGCGGAACTGACCCCAGTCGGCGGCTTGGGCGAAACACGTAAGCAGACACAGGCAGAGGCACACAGGGCGCATGGGAAACCTCCATTACAGAGTTCGGTTGACGGTCATGAACTCTTTACGTAGGTCGCTGTCTAACAGTTCAATGGTGCAAAATTTTTTTCAGAGATCGGGGCCCAATAGTAGGCCACAGGCTTCGAGCAAGGCCAGCTCCTGGGGTTGGTAGCTGGTGAGTCGCGCGTAGAGTTCGTCCAACCGGCGCGCGAGCTCTGCGGCAGTGACGCCCTCTTCGCGGGCCTGGCGGACACAGGCGAGGGCGAGCCGTTCGGCGGCCAGGGGCGGGAACAGTTCGGTCGCTGCTGCGGTTGCCTCCGCCAGGGCCAGTGCCTTGCGGCGAAAGGTCGCGGCATCGGGGTTGTGGCTGTGGAGCACGCAGGGGCCGGCCAACAGGACCGGCACGAGGTCGGCGGGGTCGTCGGCGCAGAAACCGTGAACGCCCGCGGCCAGAGCGCCATGAGCGACGGCGATCGCACCCTTGCCATTGGCGTAGCCGCCAAACCAGGGTCGCGGCCCTTCCTGGTCGAGTCGCAGCGCGCGCAGGGTCGCGGCCCAGCCCTGCTCGCCCAGGCGCGCTGCGGCCAGGCGCGGGTTGAGCTTGAAGCGCTGTGGTCCGGGTCCGTGCAGTTGCTCGTGGTTGAGCAGGCGCAGATGGCGCCAGCCCGCGTCGGTGGCGGCGGCGAAAGCGAGGGGCAGGTCGGCGGTGCGCGCATCGCG
>CAYRFM010000023.1:55997-56665 GCA_964423555.1 uncultured Holophagae bacterium
CCAGCCAGTCGGGCGCGCCGAAGGCGCCGGCGCGGGCGGCGACCAGGACCGCAGAGGCGTTGAGCGTCTGGCGGGCGCAGACCGCTTGGGGCGATGCGCCGCCGGCGGCCAGGGCGGCCATGCCGGCGAGGCGCGGCTCGGCGGCCAGCGCCGGCCAACGGGTGTGGGCGGTCTCGGCGCCGCTCCAGATCGTCAGGGCGGCGCCGAACTCACGGCTGAGATCCGCGGCCAGGGCTGCTTCGGCCGGCTCCTCGAGGTGGTCGAAGACGAGGATCAGGTGGCTGGCGCCCAGGGCCAGATGGTGGCCGCAAAAGTCGCGGAGCAAGGCCTGTGCGCCATAGACGGTGGCGACGATGGCGACCGCCGCGCGTCGGGTGGGGCGCAGCAGCAGCGGCAGGCTGGCGAGGTCGTCGCCCAGGCGGTGCAACAGAACGGTGCCTGGCGGTAGGGCGACCGGGATCGGCGCCAGCAGCAGCTGCAGCGGATCCAGCGCCGGCAGCTGCGGGGCCGGCGCCCGACGCGGCTCGGCGCCGAGCCAGAAGACCAGCGCCCAGCGGGCCGGGCCGGGTTCGAGCGGGCAGACCTGGTGGACGACCGTGCGGCTGTCGAAGAGCACGGCTTGCCCGCCGCTGGCGCAGTAGGGCGGGGGCTTGTCCCTCGCTCGTCCG
>CAYRFM010000023.1:56675-81295 GCA_964423555.1 uncultured Holophagae bacterium
CGCCGCTGGCGGGGATCCTGCGCGGGACCTGGCCGTCGGCGAGGATGGCCAGCTCACCGCCACGGCAGGGGCGCGCGCGGCTGTTGAGGTAGAGCGTGACGCTCAGGCGCCGGCCGTTGTCGTCCTCGCCGCCGGGATTGTCGACGTGCGGTTGGTAGCCGCGGTTGGGCGGCTCGTAGCGCGCCAGCATGACCCGCAACGGCGCATGGGCGCGCGCGTTCAGGCGAGCCGGAAGTTCCTCGAGCAGCACCTGAATCAGGGCCGCCAGTTCGGGCAACTCCGCCAGCAGCGCGGGCTCCGTGCCGCTCAAATAGGTGACCCGGTCATCGCGGCTGTCGCTCTGATGGCCGTCCTTGCCGACGCCCTCGGCCTGCAGCACGAGCCGGTCCTGTTGGTAGGCTTGCTCCAGCGAGCTTGCCAGCGGTTCAAGCGCCTCGCTTGCCAGGAAGTCGGGCACGACCTGGACGGTCGTATCGCCGACGGTGGGCCAGTGCAGGGCAGCGGCCATGTGCCCATGCAGCCGTTCGGCCGGCCCAGGCGCGGGCAAAGGCGCCCAGGGCAAGGCCGCAGTCGCCTCCCAGGCGCCGCGGGCGCGGAGCGCATCGCCCAACTGGTCCAGCGACGCGCGCAAGCTGGCCGGCAGGCTTAGGGGCACGGCTCCTCGCAGCGCGGCTTGGTCGGCCGAGGCCAACAGGTGCGCGGGGTTGGGCAGGTCCCGATACTGGCCGCGGCGCAGCAGGCTCTGCAGGGCCAGCTGCCAGACGGGCACGGCCCCATAGGGGTCGACCTCAGCCGACCAGTGGGGAGCGGGCGATTCCAGCTGATCCAGGAGTGCGGCCAGGCGGGCCGAAAGCGTCACCGGCACCCCCGCTCAGACGTTGTAACCAGGATCCTGATGGTGTTCCTTCATGGTGCGGTGAGGGTTGGAAATCAGACCGAGCTTGATCAGACCGGTGGTGTCGTCGGTGGGGCAGATCTCCGCCTCCTTCTTGGCGCAGGCGCCGCAGGAGGGTTCGCCCAAGACTTTGGCGGCCGCGCCGCACGAGCCCTTGAGCACCACGCCTCGAATGAAAAAACCCACGCCCATCATAAAGAAGAACAGGCAAAACAGGCCGATCGTCAGAAGTACCGTCATAGCGAACCTCCTTCCTAAGGATGATCATAGCGCAAGGTCGGGCAAGGATCCACCCCATCCTTGCGAACACTGGCCAGCGGTGCTTGATTCCACGCGCGGCAGCTGCGGTTTTGTGATAACCTAGTGAGCCGCTCGCGCGGGTCATGGTCGCTGAGCCATTTTCCAACTAGCAGGGGAGCGCAGATGCATTCCATTCCCTGTCCCTACTTAGCCGAACTGGGCGAATCGGTGTCGGCCCTAGCGCGACAGGCCTTTGCCGAGGACGGCGCGGCGGCGGATATCACCGCCGCTGTCCTGGGGCTGCGCGGTCGCCGCACGGGGGCCGCGATCATTTGTCGCGAGCCGGTGCGCTTCGTCGGCCGCGCCTGGCTGGCCCAGATCGTCGCCGCTTACCGCGAGGCCTGCCCGACGGACGACCTGAGGGTCGAAGCCCTGGCCGAGGACGGCCAGGAACTGCCCGCCCAGTCGCGTCTCTTCTCCCTCGAGGGCGACGCCGCCGCCATCGTCGGCCTGGAGCGGGTCCTGCTCAATTTTCTCGGCCGCGCGATCGGCATCGCATCCGCCACCGCCACTTACGTCGCCGCCGTGCGCCAGGTCTCTGACGTCACCCAAATCCTCGACACACGCAAGACCCTGCCGGGCTTCCGTTACTTCGACAAGTACGCCGTCCTCTGTGGCGGCGGCCGCAACCACCGCATCGGCCTCGCCGACATGGTGCTGATCAAAGAAAACCACATCGCCCAGCTGGGCGGCGTGACGGCGGCCCTGGCCTATGTGCGCGGGCGGCTTGAGCGCGACGTGCCGATCCAGATCGAGGTCACGGACCTCGACCAGCTGGACGAGGCACTGGCTGGCGCCTGCCCGCTGATCATGCTCGACAACTTCACGCCTGAGCTCGTCGGCCAGGCGCGCACCCGTGAGCTCGGTGCCAGCCAAATCGAAGTCAGCGGCGGCATCAACCTCGGCAACATCGCCAGCTATGCCGTCCACCACCCGCACCGCATCTCGATCGGCGCGCTGACCCACTCGGTCAAGGCGCCCGACCTCAGCCTTCTGACCCACGCGTAAAGGAGCAGGATATGACTCTCAGTGCGACCCTTCCGTTCCCCACCGCCGTCGCGCCCGAGCTCGACCTCTTCGCCGAGATCGACCGCCTCAAGCGCGAGACCGACACCGTGCTCCTGGCCCACTACTACCAGGAGGACGACATCCAGGACGTGGCCGACTTCATCGGCGACAGCCTCGACCTCGCCCGCCGCGCCCAGCAGGTCCGCAACGCCCGCATCCTCTTTGCCGGCGTCCACTTCATGGCCGAGACCGCCAAGATCCTCAATCCCTCCAAGACGGTGTTGATTCCCGACCTGCGTGCCGGCTGCTCCCTGGCCGATTCCTGCCCGCCCGAGGCCTTCGCCAAGTTCAAGGCCGAACATCCCGATCACCTGGTCGTCACCTATATCAACTGCTCCGCCGAGATCAAGGCCATGAGCGACATCATCGTCACCTCCACCAATGCCTGCGACATCGTACGCTCGATCCCCGCCGACCAGCCGATCATCTTCGCGCCCGACCGCTACCTCGGCGCCTGGGTCCAGCAGCAGACCGGCCGTGAACTCGTGCTCTGGCAGGGCAGCTGTATCGTGCACGAGACCTTCGACCACAAGGCGCTGGTGCGCCTCAAGGTCCAGCACCCCGACGCCGTCACCATCGCCCACCCGGAGTGCCCGCCCGAGATCCTCGCCGAGGCCAGCTTCATCGGCTCGACCCGCAAGCTGCTCAACCACGTCATCGAGAGTCCCGCCAAGACGTTCATCGTCGTTACCGAGCCCGGCATCATCCACCAGATGAAGAAGAACGCACCCGGCAAGACCTTTATCCCCGCCCTGGGCGAGGATGAGACGTGCAGCTGCAACAACTGCCCGTTCATGAAGATGAACACGCTCGAGAAGATCTACAAGGCGCTTTTGACCGGTTCCCCCGAAATCGTCATGGACGAGACCCTGCGCCGTGGCGCCGAGCGCAGCCTGCTCGCCATGTTGGAGCGTTCCTGAACCATGGATGTGCGACACTCTGATTTTTTGGTGATTGGCGGCGGTATCGCCGGCCTGCTGTTCGCGCTCGACGCCGCCGAGCTGGGCAAGGTCAACCTGCTGATGAAGGCCGGTTTCGAGGAATGTTCGACCCAGTACGCCCAGGGCGGGATCAACGCCGTCTTCAGCCCCGAGGACAGCTTTGCCTCCCATATCGAGGACACGCTCGAGTGTGGCTACGGCATCTGCGATGAAGCCGTCGTGCGCCACATCGTCGAAAACGGCCCGGCCATGGTCCAGCGCCTGATCCAGTTGGGCGTCGAATTCACCCACAAGGGCGACGACCTCTCGCTCCACCGCGAGGGCGGCCACGCCCACAATCGCGTCGTCCACGCCAAGGATGCCACCGGTGCGGCAATCATGGCGGCCCTGGTCGCCAAGGTCCAGAGTCACCCGCGCATCACCGTCTATGCCAATCACATGGCCGTCGACCTGATCCTCTCGTTCCAAACCGGCGGCAAAGCGATCAACGACGCCACCAGGGTCGTCGGCGTCTACGCCCTGCAGAGCCCCGAGGGCCTGGTCAGCGCCTTCGTCGCCAGCCTGACCTACCTGGCCACCGGCGGGATCGGCAAGGTCTACCCCTACACCTCCAACCCGCGCACCGCCACCGGCGACGGCATCGCCATGGCCTACCGCGCCGGTATCGAGGTGGTCAACATGGAGTTCATCCAGTTCCACCCAACCCTGCTGTTCCACCACAAGGAGAACAGTTTCCTGATCAGCGAGGCCGTGCGCGGCGAGGGCGGCATCCTCCGCAACGGCAAGGGCGAGACCTTCATGGCGCGCTACCACGAGCGCCTCGAACTGGCGCCCCGCGACGTCGTCGCCCGTGCGATTGACGCCGAAATGAAGCGCCTTGGCGACCCCTGTGCCTACCTGGACGTGACCCATCTCGGCTACGAGCACATCGTCGAGCACTTCCCCAACATCTATCACAAGCTGTTGAGCCTGGGCATCGACATCACCCGCGAGATGATTCCCGTTGTGCCCGGCGCCCACTATTGCTGCGGCGGACTCCGCGTCGATATCCATGGTCAGACCTCCTGTTCGGGCCTGTTCGCGGGCGGCGAGTGCACCTATACGGGCCTGCACGGCGCCAACCGCCTGGCCAGCAACTCGCTGCTCGAGGCCGCCGTCTGCGCCGTCAGCTCGGTCGCCTACATCCAGGCCAACCGCGAGACGCTGCTGACGCCGCCGACCACCGATATCGCGCCCTGGGTCTACCACGATTACTCCGACGAATACGAGGCCTCCCTGGTCGGCCCGCTCTGGCGCGAGGTGCGCCAGTTCATGTGGAACTACGTCGGCATCATCCGCACCGACAAGCGCCTCGAGCGCGCCATCCGCCGCATCGAGTTCCTGCGCCAGGAGATCGAGAGCTCCTACTGGAATTTCCGTATCACCCAGGATCTGGTCGAGTTGCGCAATATCTCGATCGTCGCCGAACTGATCATCCGCTCCGCCTGTCTGCGCAAGGAGACGCGCGGCTTGCATTTCAATGCCGACCACGCCCAGGCCCTGGAGAGCGAGGCCCATGAAACCGTGATCAGCCTGCAGAAGCAAGGCCTGTTCCGCTGAAGGCGCGTCATGCTAGGCCCACTCCGCAACTTTATTAATATGCCCTGGCCCGAGCAGCGTCTGTTTCCCGAGGCGACCCTGGCCCTGGCCTGGTCCTGGTACCGGGTGCGCACGACCCGCTTCGGCGAGCTGCAGCGCCAGCTGGCCCAGTGGCCATTGGCGCTGGCGGATGCCCCCGCCGACGAGCGCGCCGCCCGCATCGGCAGGGTGATCCGCACCGCCTCGCGCCACCTGCCCTGGGAGTGCTCGTGCCTCATCCAGGCCCTGGCGGCGCGCAGCATGTTGCGTCGCCGGCAGCTGGGCTGCGTGTTGCACATCGGCGTGCTGAAGCGCGAGGACAAACTGGAGAGCCACGCCTGGCTCAGCTGCGGCGAGCTGATCCTGACCGGCGCCGTCGGCCATGAGCACTTCACCGAAATGGTTCGTCTCACCTAGCTAAACCACCGAAAAGGTCCCGCGGGCGCTGTAGCTGCTGTAGCGCAAGATGCAATCTTGCGCCGGGGCGGCGGGCGAAAGTTAAAGAGGTCTGGGCGGTGTTGTCGCGGATTTTTTGCAAGGGCAACATGACTGCATCAGCGCGATTCAGAACGTTTCGGGTGGGCAAGTTCACTTGGTCGGCCCGTGCGCATTTGAATAAACCGGTTCCCGCTTCGAATCCGCCGCTGTATCGCGGGATTCGCAGGCGTTTTGAAGGCACGCGACGACCTGTGACAATTGCGCGAAGCCGCTGGGATATTGCAGCAGGTCGACGCAAACGGATTGCATGAGCGCGGCCAACAAGGGCAGGCGCGCTGCCTGCAAGCCCAGCACCTGGCACAGTTCGGGGCGGTAACTGTAGCGGATCAGGGCCATGACCGCCGCCGCGGGGCTCAGGCGGGTGATGCGCACGTCGCTGACCTTGCCGCGTTCGAGGATGAAAAGCCGGCGCAGGGGCAGCGGCGTGCTGGCAAAGCGCGCGGGTCCGCTGCCGTCGTCGACGAGTTTGCACTTGCTGCTGTCGGGGTGGATGGGCGTGGCCCGCGCGCCATCGGGCACGAGCGCCGCCAACGTGTCAGGCCAAAGGCGCGACATGGGAATGCCGGGATAGATGATCGCGTCCGGCCCCTCGTAGAGCAGCGGCACCAGGTCGTCGGTCAGCAGGCGATAGCCCGCCGCCACCAGGGCGGCCGCGAGGGTCGTCTTGCCCGTGCCACTGTCGGCCAGGAGGCCGATCGCGCCCTGCTCGGTGGCGAAACAGCTGCCGTGCAGCACGGGCACGCCCTGCAGCTCCAGCCAGACCGCGAAAACGCGGCCCAACACATAGGGCACGGGCGAGTTGCCGCCGGGAATGACGGTCAGCGCGATGGTGTCGCCCGCATAGCGGAAGCGGGCCGACTCGGTGGCTTCTATGATCCATTGATCCGCTTCGCGGTAGAGGCGCGTGTGGGGAACGCCCGGCCGAATGTGAAACGTGTCCTGCCAGACCGGGGCGTTGTGGGGTGGATCGCTGCGATCATCGATCTTGAGGTAAAGGTGCTTCACGGCACGCGGAGGTTTCACTGATACCGGCACTCCCAAGGGAAGGGGGCTGGAAACCTCCACGCCGTGAAAACAATATTCCAGCATGGCGCCCTGTTTTACAGGTGGGTCAGCTGGGACCCGCGAGCGTGAATCCGGTGTCGCCGCCTGCGTCGGCCAGACCCTTGGTCACGTTCATGATGTCGCCGCGAAAGACGACGCTGGGACGAACGTAGGGCTTGGTCGCCTGGTTTTGTCCGCTCACTTTTGCCATTTCACACCTCATGTTGCGTAGATGAATTTTCAAGACAGACTTACTCATTCTAGGTTGGAAGTTAGGGGGTGTCAAGCAGGTTAGCTATCGGTTTTTCCAGGAACTTGCTTCATTACCAGCGTTCCTTTGGTTGTAAAGCCAATTCTCCAACATGATCACCGAATAGAAAGTAGCGATGGTTTCCCCATGGCCTGCTAAATAGGTGTCAATCTCTGCCATGAACATCGCCCCATCTATCAGGTTCAATTCGGCCAAAATGCTGGTTCTCATCATTTCCCCTAGTGATTCTCGGCATAGAATCATGCTTTTGTGATAAAACGCACCGATTTTTGGCTTGGAGTAAGTCGTCAGCAAGACCTCCGGCAGCAGGCCCTGCATTTGCTCGCGGCAGATGCGCTTAGACAGCGGACCGGCTTGAATATGCTCGGGCGGAATGGCCAGCACGACCTCGACCATGCGGCGGTCGAAGTAGGGGAAGCGGACCTCGACGCCATAGGCTTCGGCCTGGCGCTGGTCGTGGTGGATGACGCGGCGAATGCCGTTGGCGCCCTGCATGAGCATGTCGTACGTGGCGGCACGATCGATGCGCAGGCTGTGCAGGGGCCGTCGCTGGAATTCGCTGAAATCGCGCCATTCGCGCGTGGCGGCGGGAAGCAGCCATGGGGGTCGAACGCCATAGCGAGCCAGGCGCCAGCGCCGAGCGGCATCGGGCAAAAAGGGCTCCAGCAGGCGCCAGGCCAGGGCGGCAGGCGAGAAACCGTGATGGCGGCGCAGACCCGCTGCTGCCGCCAGGTGACCGCGCTGGAGCTGGCCCAGAAGCAGCGCTGTCGGCGGAATGCCGGTGCTCATGGTGTCGCCGCCGTGGCCGCTTAGCAGGACCTGGCCGCCCGCGGTCGCGAGGTCGCTCAAGATCTGAGCATTGATGGCTGAAAAACCGAGGAACGGGCTCTCGCGGAAGCGGCCGTCGCGGAGTTCGTCGACAAACAGCGGCAACGACTCGGCCTCGACCCAGTGGGGCGCGAGTCCGAGGAACTGGGCGGCGGCGGCGCTGAGTGAACTCTCGTCGCAGTCGGCGAGGGTAGGGAAGCGGTGGCAGTAGGGGCGCAGCTGGAATCCCGCGCGCAGCGCGGCCTGCTTGGCCAGGGCTGTCACCGAGGAGGAGTCGAGACCGCCGCTGAGGTGGGTGCCGACCAGATCGCCATGGCAGCGGTCAGCCACGCAGTGTCGCAGGGTTTCGCGCCAGAGCACGCCATAGTCGCGCGGGTCGGCGCAGCGCAGTTCGGCGATCCGCTCCGGATGCCACCAGCGCCAGACGCGCAGGCGATCGCCGCGGCGGGAAAGCGCATGGCCGTAAGCCAGACCCTGAACCCGCGAAAACAGGGTAAGGCGGTCGTCGTAACCGTTGTGGAGCCACATCAGCAGGGCGCGACGGTCGTGCGTCTCGCCCACTTCGGCCAGGCTGGCCAGAGCGCCGGCGCTGCTGGCTAGGGCAAACAGCGCGGCGCTGCGGTGGTAGCAGAGCGGGCGGGTGCCGACGGCGTCGCGCAGGGCGAGCAGGCGCTCGGCGGCGGGTTCGAGCAGGACCAGCGCGAAATCGCCGTGGAGTTTGTCGGGCAGGTCGTCGCCCCAGCGGCGCCAAGCGGCCAGGACCAGCGCGGCCGGCGCCGTGTCGGGCGGCAGCGCCAGGGCCGCGGCCAGCTCGCGGGCGTTGTCGAGGCGCAGGTCACCCAGGCAATAGGCGCCGGCATCGCTGTGGATCGGCCGGTCGGCCAGCAAGTCGTAGGCGCCCAGCTGTAGGTGGTGCCAGCTGGGTTCGGGGTGGGGCGTGAGGCGGGCGAAGAACGCCGGCGCCAGTGGGGCGTGTGCCTTGCGCCGCAGCAGAGCGAAGGCGCACACGCTCAGTCACACGGGATCAGCAGGCCGTAACCGACGAGCTCGGCCAGCAGGGCCTCGAAATCTTTCGTGAAATCGGCTTCGGCGATCTCGTAGTCGCTGAGTAGCTGCACTAGTACTTCGTCGCGGGTATTGCCCGCACGCAATAGTGTGAAGATTTCGGCGGCGGTAGGGTTGAGCTCCCAATAGCCGCCCTGCTCGCTGTCGAGCAGCACCATTTCTTCGAGAACTTGTTGAACGACAACGGTTTCGGGTACCTTGTAACGCAGCATGTCAGCCTCGTGGGGAATACTCCTCGGCGCTGGATCATAGCAGGGCGGGGGCCGCCTGTAAAGGCGCGGCGAGCCTGGTCGGGCGGTTGGGCCGGCAAATCGCGCAGGGTCGTTTTAGGATGCATAAGTGTGATGTGGATCACATCATTTCCGGGCAATGAGGGCCACTCTAACGCTATCCCGGCTGCATGCGCAGTGGAAAGAGGTCCCTATGTTGATCAAAAAACGGCTGACGACAAGGAAAACGCTTGTTTTGGCGCGATTTTTGAAAGATTTGGGTGGTGTCTTTGTATCGGATACAGTATGACGGTGTTATTCTGTGGACACACGCGTCTTCGTATGGTACATATGAACATCATGAGCCTACTCGAGTTAAATAGACAAAATCCAAGCAGAACAGTCAACGGAGAGTTGAGATGAAAAAAATTATGATTGGGGCCATATTGCTGCTCAGCATGGCTGCCTTCGGCGGATTGGGAGATCAACTGATTTCCCCCGGTGCCAACACCGGATCCCTGCCCGCAGGCAACGTGCGTGACACGGTCCTCTTTGACACCACGGTCGGTCTCGGAATCAGTCCGTACGGGATTGTTTCCTCGAACTTGACGGATGCCAGCTTGGGTGGTTTCCACACTGCGAGCGCGGACGACTTTACGATCGCCGACTGTGCGTGGGAAATCACTCGTGTACGGGCCTATGGCGGTTACGCCGATCCCTACCATGTCGGCCAGGCCGGTCCTGCAACCTCGGTGAATGTCTACATCTTGCCGAAGTCGGGCTCCCTTCCATCCTCTACCAACCTTGCCAGCATCGCGGTCTATGCCGGCACGAACCTGCCCTACACGGACCTCGCCAATGGCGACTTCGAAATTGAACTCCCCGGTGGCGTCGTGCTTCAAGCCGGCGACTACTGGTTGTGCGTGCAGGCCAACATCGAGCTGCTGGCCGTTGGTCACTGGGCCTGGACCGAGTCCTCGCTCACGCCCAACAGCGGTACCACCAACGGCAGCGAGAGCGCCTGGTTCCAGTCTGCGGGTGGCTATGCCAGCCCCGTGACCGGCACCGCCACCTGCGTCGGCTCCTGGGGCACCCGCGTCACCAGCTGCCAAATGACCCGCAACCCCGACACCGAGCCGCCCGCTGATCGCGACCTGGCCTTCCAGATCGAAGGTAACGTCCTGATGCCTGGCTTCGACATTGCGCCCACCACCGTAGTTACGACGGAAGATGGCGCCACCAACGGCTACTGGGTCAATCTGACCTCCCCGCCCGCGGCCGGCGAAACCGTCACGGTCACGCCCGCCAGCAACGACACCACGGAAGGCACGGTCTCCGGCGCCCTCAACTTCACCGATGCGAACTGGGACACGCCCCAATTCGTGACCATCACCCCCGGCGCTTCCGGCGACGGCAATGATGGCAATGTCGCCTACACGATCGACAACAACGTCAGCTCGGACGATCCCTCCGGCTGCTACGACGGCGCCTCCGCGGTCTCTGTCGACGCCACCAACAACAACATCGAAGGCATTGCCACTATCATCGTCGACCCCTCCTCCAGCATCACGGTCAGCGAGGATGGCTCTGTCACTCAGGTGGTGACGATCGAAGCCGGTCCCGACGTCACGCCCTCCGCGGACGTCACCGTCGCCCTCACCAACAACAGCCCGACCGAAGTCTCCCTGAGCGTGCCTTCCGTGACCTTGACCGCTGGCAATGGCTACAGCGCCACCGTCACCATCACCGGCGTGGCCGATGATGTCAAGGAAGCCACCAATCCCTTCTCGGTCACCACCGGTGCCGCATCCAGTGCCGACCTCGCTTTCAACGGCGTCAACCCGGAAGACATCTCTGGTCAGGTCACCGACTCCAACGTCGTCGGTGTGACCGTCACGCCCTCGGCTACTCCGATCGTCACCACCGAAGCCGGTGCCACCGGCACCATCAGCTACGTGTTGGACACGCAACCCACCGCTGACGTCACCATCCTGCTCCACAGCGACGACGCCTCCGAAGCAACCGTTTCGCCCAGTACCCTGACCTTCACCAACGCGAACTGGGATACGCCCCAGATGGTCACCGTCACCGGCCAAAACGATCTGATCGACGACGGCAACGTCGCCTACGCCATCATCGCCGACCCGACCACTTCCGCCGACCCCTTCTGGCAAGGTGTTTCCGTGGCCGACGCGGATGGCGTGAACAACGATGACGCCGATACCGCAGGCTTCACCATCAATCCCACCAGCGGTCTGGTCACCAGCGAGACGGGTACTGTCACCAGCTTCACCGTCGTCTGCACTAGCCAGCCCGTCTTCACCCTGCACATCGACCTCCGCAGTGGCGACACCACGGAAGGTCTGGTCGGCACGGCCATGGGTGGTCCCTTCGGCACCACTGTGACCCTCGACTTCACCACCGCTAACTGGAACGTGCCCCAGACCGTCTACGTTCAGGGCCAGGACGACGACATCCGCGACGACGGCAACATCCTCTACACGATCTTCTCCGAGAACGTGTCCAGTGGTGACCCCGTTTACGATGCCATCGCCGACGCCTCCGTCTCCGACATCACCGTCACCAACAACGACGATGCCGACACTGCCGGTCTGACCGTCACCCCCGGCTCCCTGACCATGGACGAAGATGGCGCCGCCCAAATCTTCACCGTGCGTCTGAACTCCGAGCCCACGGTTGCTTCCGTCTCCATGAACATCACCTCTGGCGACACTACCGAAGCCACCGTTTCGCCCGCATCCCTGACCTTCACCACCGCTAACTGGAACGTTCCCCAGAACGTGACCGTGACGCCGGTCCACGACCTCATCGTCGACACCGACCAAACCTTCGATGTCACTGTGGGTCCCGCTTCCGGCGGTAACTACGCCGGTCTGACCGAAACCGTCAGCGTGACCGTCAACAACGTCGACACCTGCACCGAGATGACGCTCGATGTCGAGATCGGTGAGCCGATCATCGCCTACGGCGCGCCCGGCTGTACGTTCGACCTGTACCACACCAACGGTTCCAACAACACCGGCGACTGGACCCTGCTCGGCACCTACACCATTCCCGGCAACGGTGTCATCGACACCGGCGTCCTGGGTACCGCCGACTGCGTCTACGTCACCACCATCTCTGGCACCTTCACGATCCTGACGATTCGTCCCTACGCCACCGTCCCGACCCTGGGCGAGTGGGGCATGATCGCCCTGATCGGTCTGCTGGCCGCTGCTGGCATGTTCTACATGCGTCGCCGCGTCGCCTGATCCTGAACTTCGAAGCGCTCGCGCTTCTGGAAAGGCCGGACCCGTTCCGGCCTTTTTTTTTGCTTGCCCGCCAACGTCAGGCGCCCGACAATGTGGCAGCGATGGCGTTAACTTGGAGGTTGCACCGTGTCCGCAAGGGAGAAACGCATTGAAACAGTCTTGGCCAGCGAGCTCGCCGTGCGGGTCGAGCAGGTCCGGGCGACCATGGCCCTGCTCGGCGAGGGTGCCACGATTCCCTTTATCGCGCGCTACCGCAAGGAGGCGACCGGCGGCCTGGACGACGGCCAGCTGCGTCAGTTGGGCGAGCGCCTCGGCTATTTGCGCGACTTGGAAGACCGCCGCGAGACCGTGCTCGCCTCCATTGGCGAGCAGGGCAAACTGACGCCCGAGCTGGCCGCGGCGATCGAGGCTGCCGAAACCAAGCAGCGGCTCGAAGACCTCTACCTGCCCTATAAGCCCAAACGCCGCACCAAGGCCCAGATCGCCCGCGAGGCCGGGCTCGAGCCCCTCGCCCTGAAGCTCTGGGAACAGCCCCAATTGGACCCCCGTCGTGCCGCCGCGGCCTTTTTGCGACCGCCCGCCTTTGCCGATGTCGAGGCCGCGCTCGAGGGTGCCCGTCAGATCCTGATGGAGCGCTGGAGCGAAGACAGCGAACTGCTCGGCGAGGTCCGTCAAGGGCTGTGGGAGCACGGCTACCTCGCTTCCAAACTGGTGCGTGGCAAGCAGGAAGAGGGTGCCAAGTTCTCCGATTATTTCGAATATCACGAGCGCCTCAACCGCATCCCCTCGCACCGAGCCCTGGCCCTCGAGCGCGGCGAGAGCGAGGGCATCCTGCGGCTGGCCTTGATCTCCGAGGCCGCTCTTTTGGAGGAGCCCAAGCAGCCTTCCCGCTACGAGGGCGTCATCGCCCGCCGGGTCGGCGTGCGCGATCGCGGCCGTCCCGCCGATGCCTGGTTGCTCGAGACGGTCGGCGAGGCCTGGCGGAGCAAGCTGCTGCCCCACATGCGCACCGAGTTGTTTGGCAAAATGCGCGAACAGGCCCAACAGGAGGCGATCAAGGTGTTTGGCGCCAATCTCTCCGATCTGCTGCTGGCGCCGCCGGCGGGCGAGCGCGCCACGCTCGGCATCGATCCGGGCCTGCGCACCGGCTGTAAACTGGCCGTCGTCGACGCGACCGGCAAACTGCTCGCCCATGAGACGATCTATCCGCATCCGCCCGCCAACCGACTGAGCGACGCCCTGGCCGCGCTGAGCCGTCTGTGTCGCCGCCACAAGGTCCAGCTGATCGCCATTGGCAACGGCACCGCCAGCCGTGAAACCGACCGCATGGTCAGCGAATTGATCGCCAAGGAGCCTGGGCTGGGCCTGCAGAAGGTGCTGGTCAGCGAGGCCGGCGCCTCCGTTTATTCCGCCTCCGAACTGGCCGCCGCCGAGTTTCCCGAGCTGGATGTCAGCGTCCGCGGCGCCGTCTCGATTGCCCGCCGCCTGCAGGATCCCCTGGCCGAGCTGGTCAAGCTCGACCCCAAGGCGATTGGTGTCGGCCAGTACCAGCACGACGTCGACCAGAACGCCCTGGCCCAGCGCCTCGACGGCGTGGTCGAGTCCTGCGTCAACCGGGTCGGCGTCGACCTCAACACCGCCTCGGCGCCGCTGCTGGCTCGGGTCAGTGGTCTCAACCGCAGCCTCGCCGCCAACATCGTCGCCCACCGCGACAGCCATGGCCGCTTCGACAACCGCCAGGCCCTGATGGCCGTGCCGCGCATGGGCGCCAAGACGTTCCAGCAGTGCGCCGGCTTCCTGCGCATCCGCGGCGGTTCGCAGCCGCTGGACGCCTCGGCTGTGCATCCCGAGGCCTACGAGGTCGTCGGCCGCATCGCCGGCGCCGCCCGTTGCAGCGTCGCCGAGCTGATCGGCGCCAGCGCGCGGCTGGGGGGCCTCGAAGCCCGCAACTTCACCGATGCGCGCTTCGGCCTGCCGACCGTGATCGACATCTTCGCCGAGCTGGAGAAGCCCAGTCGCGACCCACGCGGCAGCTTTCGCACGGCCTCGTTCCGCGAGGACGTGGCCGAAATCGGCGATCTGGAAATCGGCATGGCGCTCGAGGGCGTGGTCAGCAACGTCACGAACTTCGGCGCCTTCGTCGACATCGGCGTCCACCAAGACGGCCTGGTCCACATCTCGCAGCTGGCCGATCGCTTCGTCGCCGACCCGCGCAAGGTCGTCAAGGCCGGCGACGTCGTCAAGGTGCGCGTGCTGGAGGTCGACGTCAAGCGCCGCCGCATCGCCCTGACCATGAAGACGGGCAGCGCCTGAGGCCTCAGCGCATCAGGGCCTGCGACCGCCACAAGCGATTTTGGTTGGCAGTCGGCCCATGGCACGGCTAGAATAACCTTAGATTCCCAGGTTCCGCACGGTTGATTCGTCAGCAAGGAGGTGCATATGCGAGGCGCGGGTGGTTCGGAGGGTGGCCTGATGCGATTTTTCATCGGTCTTGGGATGATGATCGGCGGCGGCTACCTGTTTTTTGATGCGATCCAGGTCAGCTCTCCCTTCTCGTTCGGCTATCCCATTTATCATGTCGGGCGCTTTGGCGTCACCTCTGGCATGGTGATGGTGCCCTTCATCTTCGGAATCGGCATGATGTTCTACAACAGCAAGAATCTATTGGGCTGGATCTTGGCGCTGGGCTCGCTGGTGATGTTGCTGTTCGGGGTGATCACCTCGATCCAGTTCCATTTGCGCTCGATGTCGGCCTTCAGCCTGATCATGATCCTGACCTTGTTCATCGGCGGGATTGGCCTGTTCCTGAGCTCGTTCCGGCGCCTCGAGGTACGCGACGACGACCCCGGCCGCTGGCGCAACCTCTGAGTCGTTTTCGGGGGAAAGCGGCTGACCTGCCTCGATTCCGGCCCAGGGGCAAACTGCGTTTCTCTTGCAAGTTAACACGGGTATTGCTATTGTTTGGGGTTTGAAAATCCGTCGTTGGGACGGTATGAGGGACGAGGAAAAACACCATGACGCGCGCCATGAAGTATACCAGGGTTTTTTTGGACACCATTAAATACGTCCTGCCTCCGGTGGTCATCTCCTCGGAGGAACTGGAAGAGCGGCTGCAGCCCGTCTACACTCGCCTGCACATCGGGATGGGCCAGTTGGAAGCGCTGACTGGCGTGCGCGAGCGGCGCTGGTGGGAAGAGGGCGCATCGATTACCGAGCGCGCCACCCAGGCGGCTCGCAAGGCCATGGCTGCCACGAAAGTCAAACCCGAAGACATCGGCGCCCTGGTCTATACCGGCGTCTGTCGCGAGCAGTTCGAGCCGGCTACCGCCTGCGGCATCGCCGCCAACCTCGGCATTGAGGACGCCTGCGTCTACGATATCTCCAACGCCTGCTTGGGCGCGCTCAACGGCATCCTCGACATCGCCAATCGCATCGAGCTGGGTCAGATCCGCGCCGGCATGGTCGTCACCTGTGAGACCGCCCGCGAGATCAACGAAGTCATGGTCCAGCGCATGCTGGAAGAGAACAACATGGAGAACTTCAAGCTCTCCCTGGCGACCCTGACCGGCGGTTCCGGCGCGGTCGCGATGGTCCTGACCGATGGCAGCTTCGGCGAGCAGAAACGCCGCCTTCTTGCAGGCATCACGCTCAGCGCGCCGCAGCACTACAAGCTCTGCCGCTGGGGCCTGGAGAAGAGCCAGGGCATGCTGCGCCAGTTCATGAGCACCGACAGCACCTCGGTGCTCAAGTTCGGCGTCGAGCTGGGCACGCGCACCTGGAAAACCTTCCTGAAATCGCTCGAGTGGACCCGCGACCGCGTTGATAAAGTCGTTTGCCACCAGGTCGGTTCCGAGCACCAGAACATGATCCTCAAACTGCTGGGCATTCCCCGCACCAAAGACTACGTGACCTTCCCTTATCTCGGCAACATCGGCACTGTTTCCCTGCCGCTGACCGCGGCCATCGCCGAGGAACGCGACTTTCTCAAGCCCGGCGATCGCGTCGGTTTCCTGGGCATCGGCAGTGGCCTGAACTGCACCATGTTGGGCTTCATATGGTGAGCGCGGAACTCTACCCGTTCCAGGGTAAGTTCCTGACGATCGGTCCCCATCGCCTGCACTACCTGGACGAAGGCCAGGGCGATCCTGTTGTCATGGTCCACGGCAACCCGACTTGGTCGTTCTACTACCGCAATCTGGCCCTGCGCCTGCGCGACCGCTACCGCGTGGTCGTGCCCGATCACATCGGCTGTGGGCTTTCCGACAAGCCCGATGACACCCGTTACAGCTACACCCTGCGCCAGCGGGTCGACGACCTGGCCGCGCTGCTGGATCACTTGGGTCTGCGCGAGCGGGTGACCTTGGTCGTCCACGACTGGGGCGGCATGATCGGCATGGCCTGGGCCAGCCGCTTCCCTGAGCGGGTCGCGCGCCTGGTGATCATGAACACCGCCGCCTTCCCCATGCCGGCCGCCAAGAAGTTCCCGTTCGGCCTGTGGCTGGCCCGCAACACCGCCTTGGGTGCGCTGTTGGTGCGCGGCTGCAACGCCTTTTCCCTGGGCGCCAGTTTCGTCGGCTGCAAGGTCAACCCTCTGCCCGCGCGGCTGCGCAAGGCCTACCGGGCGCCTTACAACTCCTGGGCCAATCGCATTGCCACCCTGCGCTTCGTCCAGGATATCCCCTTGAAGGAAGGCGATCCCGGCTACGAGATCGTCGCCGACTGCGCGCGTGGCCTCCACCGCTTCGCCAAGCTGCCGATCTTCATCGCCTGGGGCGAGCGCGACTTCGTCTTTTCCAACGAGTTCCTCGACGTCTGGCTCGAACATTTCCCCAGCGCCGAGCTCCACCGCTTCCCCGCCCACGGCCACTACATCCTCGAGGATGCCGCCGCCGAGCTCCTGCCGGCCATCGACGCCTTCCTCGCCAAGCACCCG
This sequence comes from uncultured Holophagae bacterium, assembly GCA_964423555.1. Lineage (GTDB taxonomy): Bacteria > Acidobacteriota > Holophagae > Acanthopleuribacterales > Acanthopleuribacteraceae > CAYRFM01. The sequence goes on from CAYRFM010000023.1 coordinate 73,617, forward strand.
CTGTGAGGCGTCGTTGAGCGCGCCCCTCGAGCTCGGCCCGAACCGCAATATCGCCGCCTTCCTGAGCGCGCGTGCGCAAACCCGGCCCGAACTGCGCTGCGTCGTCTATCCCCATGCACCCGATCGCCTGGGCCGCACTAGCCTGACCTACGGCGAGATGGACCGCCAAAGCGACATCCTCGCCGCCGGCCTGCAGGCCCACGGCGTCACCCGCGGCATGCGCACGGTGTTGTTCGTGACGCCGTCCCTGGCCTTCTTCGAGTTGGTTTTTGCCCTGTTCAAACTGGGTGCCGTACCGGTCATGATCGACCCGGGCATGGGGCTGGCCAATCTCGCCCAGTGCCTGCGCGAGGCCGATCCGCAGGCCTTCATCGGCACGACCAAGGCCCACCTTGCCCGCTTGCTGCTGTGCTGGCCAGCGGTGCCGCGGCTGGTCACCGTCGGCGCCAAGCTGGGCTGGGGCGGCATCAGCTTCGAGCGCCTGCGCGCGCTGGGCGAAGGCCAGAGCTTTCAACCGCCCCTGCTCAGCGACGAGGATCCGGCCGCAATCCTGTTCACTTCGGGCAGCACCGGCGTGCCCAAGGGCGCCGAGTACAGCCACGGCATCTTTCAGGCCCAAATTCGCGCCCTGCGCAAGCTCTATGGGATCGAGGAGGGCGAGGTCGACCTGGCCACCTTTCCGCTGTTCGCGCTGTTCGCGCCTGCGCTGGGCATGACCGCCGTGATCCCGCGCATGGACTTTACCCGCCCGGCCCAGGTCGATCCCGACCATATCCTCCAGCTGGTCCAGCGGGAGGGCGTGACCAATATGTTTGGCTCGCCGGCCCTGCTCAACCGGGTCGGCCGCCATGGCGTGGCGATCGGCGCCAAGCTGCCGGGCCTGCGTCGCGTGACCTCTGCCGGCGCGCCAGTCGCGCCGGCGATCCTGGCCCGCTTCAGTCAGCTGTTGTCACCGGGCGTGCAGATCCACACACCCTACGGCGCCACTGAGTCGCTGCCGGTCGCCTCGATCGCCAGCGGCGAGATCCTGGCCGAGACCGGCCCGGCCATTGCGCGTGGCGCTGGCGTCTGCGTCGGCCGACCCGTCGAGGAGATCCTGGTCCGCGTGATCGCCATCGACGACGGCCCGATCGCGAGCTACACGCCCGCGCTGGACCTGCCAGCGGGCCAGGTAGGCGAGCTTGCCGTGCGCGGACCGATGGTCACGCGCGCCTACTTTCGCCGCGAACAGGCCACGGCCCTGGCCAAGATGCGCGATGCCGCCGACGGCGCGATCTGGCACCGCATGGGCGATCTGGGTTACCTCGATGCAGAGGGCCGTCTGTGGTTCTGCGGGCGCAAGGCCCACCGCGTCGTCACCGCCGCCGGTACCCTGTTCTCGGTTGCCGTCGAAGGCGTCTTCAACGCCCATCCCGCCGTCTTTCGCAGCGCCCTGGTCGGCCTGCCAGGCGCCGCCGGCGCGCGCCCGGTCGTCTGCATCGAGCTCGAGGCCGAACACCAGCGCCTCGATCGCAAGCGCCTGGTCGCCGAATTGGTCGCGCTCGGCGCGGCCTGCGAAGCGACGCGCGGCCTGCGGGAATTTGCCTTCCCCGGTGCCTTTCCCGTCGACATTCGCCACAACGCCAAAATTTTTCGCGAGAAACTCGCCGACTGGGTCGCAAACCACCGCCGGCAGATCCTCGTTGGCAGCTGATCTGGCAAGGCTTACATACGCTCACCCGTGCCCCGCGTAAACTGCAAGGGCATTGCCCGCGGGTTGCCGGATCGGTTATGATGTCCCTAACGATGGCGTTGTGAGGCGAGTACATGAGTACACAGGTTTTGCGCGGGAAAATCGAGCCCCTTGCCCTGATTGACGTGCTGGCCTACCTGGGGCGCAGCAAGGCCAGTGGGGCGCTTCGCGTCAACCGCGACGGCGTCGAGAAATCGATCATTATCAGTGACGGCATGATCGTCTTCGCCAGCAGTAACCTCAACGAGGATCGTCTGGGCGACATGCTTTTGGCCTCGGGTCAGATCACCCAGGTCCAGTATGACCTGGCCACTGGCCTGACCAATGAACGTGCCATCCGCCACGGTCGCGCCCTGGTCGAGGTCGGCGCCATCTCGCCCAAACAGCTCTGGGAGACGATCCAGAATCAGATCCGCGGGATCGCGCTTTCCGTCATCCCCTGGGAGCACGGCCAATTTGAGTTCATCCGCCAGGACCTCAAGAAAAAGGAGTCGATCACCCTGCAGTGGCCGATCTTCGACATGGTCCAGGACGTCATCCGCAACATGATCAACGTGCCGCTGTTCAAAACGCGGTTTCCCGATGCCAACCAGATACTTGTGCGCGACGAACCCGTGCAGGGCTTCCTGCTGGAGCCCTACGAACGCCACATCCTGGCCTTTGTCGACGGCCAGAACAGCGTCGGCCAGATTTGCGAACAGAGCGATTTCGGCGAGCTCGAGAGCTTGCGGGTGCTCTACCTGCTGCAATCCCTGGGTTGCGTCAAGGAACAGGTGCGTTTGCCGGACGCCGCCGAGTGCCACCCGCTGATCGAGAGCTGCAACTGCATCTACGCCTTCATCCACCAATACCTAAGCGAGCGGGTCGGTGCCATCGGCGGCCAATTGCTGCGTCGCCTGTTCGAGGATACGCGCGGCCAGTATCCAGTTGTCTTCGACGGCGTGAGCTTGACCGAGCGGGGAACCCTGCACACCGGCCAAGTGCAGTGGAACCTCGACAAACTCGATCTGGACGACGCCGAGACGATGGCCATGCTGGACGATGCGCTCAACGAGTACCTCAACGCCTGCATCCTGGCCGTCGCCAAGTTGTTGGGCAGCGAGCACGAGGCTCAGGTCATCCAGCATATTGGCGAAATGATGTGAGTTTGTGGACGCACCTCAGCACCTCGTTAGATACTACCGGCGTTGGTTGATTTTTCTAGGAGCGATATGGCTGATCCACACTATGATCCGCGGCGTGTGATCGCGCTTGTCGGGCCTACTGGCTGTGGCAAAACGGCGGTTGCCCTGGAGCTTGGGGCACGCTGGAACGCCGAGGTCGTCTGTCTCGATTCCATGCAGCTCTACCGCGAGTTGGAGATCGGCACCGCGCGGCCGACGCCCGCGGAGTTGGCCTGCCTGCCGCACCACCTCTACGGCAGCGTTTCCGTGCGCGAAGCCATGACAACCCTGCGCTATCAAGCCATGGCCGAGACCGCCATTGCCGAAATTCAGGCCCGCGGTCGCAACGTCCTGTTGGTCGGTGGAACTGGCCTCTACCTGCGGGCCCTGGTCGAAGGCCTCGATCCGCTGCCACCGACCCCGCCGGAGCTGCGCGCCCGCCTTCACCGCCGCCTCGAACGGCGCGGTTTGCCGCGGCTTTACCGGCTGTTGCGGCGGCTCGACCCCAAGGCCGCCGATCATCTTCACCCCAACGATCGCCAGCGTATCCAGCGCTTTCTCGAGGTTCGCCTGCTCAGCGGTCGCTCGATGCTGGAGCACTGGGGCCAGGGACAGCCGCCCGCGCCAGCGATCCGCGCCGTTGGCTTGGCGGTCGAGCGCGCGACCCTCGTCGCCCGTATCGAGCGCCGTGCCAAAGCCTGTTTGCGGGCCGGGTGGATTGAGGAAACCCGCGGTCTGGAGGCTCGTGGACTGCTTTCTCGCGTGCTTGAATTGGGCCCAATTGGCTATGCCGAAATCGCGCGATTTCTAGCGGGTGGGATTTCCTATGAAACTATGGAAGAATTGATCTGCATCGCCACTCGGCAATACGCCAAGCGGCAAATGACCTGGTTTCGCAGGGCCAGCTACATCGAGTGGTTCCCTTTTGATCAGGATTCGGGATACAATATTCAGTGTGTCACCGACTTCATCACGAAGGAAATAGGGTAACCGTCCGATTCCGAGTTTGATTGACATTTCATTTATCTCTAAGGAGTCCCAGATGAACAACAAAGACAGCGACAAAGGATCAATGAACATCCAAGACGAGTTCCTTAACAGCGCCAGGAAGGATCGCACCATCCTGGCGGTGTTCTTCACGAACGGCAAGAAGATCATTGGCAAGATCAAGAACTTCGACCGCTTCACCGTGTTGCTCGAGCTGGCCAACAAGCAGGAGCAGCTGGTGTTCAAGCACGCCGTCTCGTCTATGACGCCCGCCAAGTACATGAAGCAACGGCAGCATTTCACACTGGATTGAGGAACGGGGGGAATCATGGATCGTGAACTTTTGGAGCGTGTGCCTCTTTTCGAGGGCCTCAGTGGCGAGGCACTGGACAACTTGGTGCAGGCGACGACGCGAAAGAGCTATCCCAAGGACACGACCCTGGTCGAGGAGAACGAAATTGGCGAAACGCTCTACATGATTCTCTCCGGCAAAGTCAAGGTGACCAACATCGGCCACGATGGCAAGGAAGTCATCCTTGCCATCCTCGGCGATGGCGAGTTTTTTGGGGAGATGTCGCTGCTCGACAAGGAGCCGCGCTCGGCCAATGTGATCACCACCGATCGCACGGAAATGATGACCTTGCGCCGCAAGGAATTCATGAACCTGCTGGAGAACAACAAGGAAATCCTCTCCAAGGTGCTGGCGGTGCTGGCGGGGCGCCTGCGCCATGCCAACGCCCAGATCCGCTCGCTGGCGCTGTTGGACGTGCTGGGCCGCATCGCCCGGCTATTGCTCGACATCGCGCAGAAAGAAGGCCGTGAGCTGCTGGACGGCTCGATCGTCTTCCGCCGCCCGACGCATCAGGAGATCGCCTCGATGGTCGGCACCTCGCGCGAAACCGTATCGCGCATGATCGGCGACCTCAGTCGTGACGGCTACATCAAGATCTCCGGCAAGGACATCATCATCCGCGACTCGCTCGAGGAAGCCTTCCCCGGCGCCTGATTCAGTTGCCGCTTCCCAGGCCAGGTGCAAGCACCTCGCGGGAGGCGGCGATGGTCGCATCCAGGAAGCCGCTCAGCCAGCGGCGTCTGGGGGCTTGGTGATCCAGGTAGCCCAGGTGGCCGCCGTGGTCTTCCAGGCGCAGGTGGACCCAGTCCGGCCAGGGCGCGGCCAGGTAGTGGGCGACGTCGACCATGGGGTCGTCGCGGGTGGTGAGGACGACCGTCGGCATGCGGATGCGCGCCGTGTAGGCCGCGGCCGAACAAGTCGCGTAATAGTCCTCGCGATCGGCAAAGCCGCCAGCGGGCGCGGTGTAGTAGTTGTCGAAGTCCATGAGACTGCAGAAGCGGGGTACCCGGATCGGCGGTGTCAGCCCAGCGGCGTTGCGCTGCTCGACCGCCTCGCGGCAGCGAACCGAGAAGCGCAGGTCGTAGAGCTTGCAGAGCCCGTGGGTCAGCGCGCGGGCGGCATGGCCCAGCCGAATCGGCGCATTGACCGCGATCGCCAGGTCGGGTGGCACGTGGCCGCGCTCATCGGCGGCCAGCAGTAACAGAGCGTTGCCGCTGAGTGAGACGCCCACCGCCACATGAAACAGGTCGGGGTAGCGCTGTCGGCCCCAGGCGATGGCTGCTGCCAAATCTTCGGCCCTGCCGGAGTGATAGGGCCCCAGCGCCAAGCCCGCGCCGTCGCCGCAACCCCGGTGGTTGACTGCGACGATGTGGTAGCCCCGTGCCAGGCCCATGTGGGTGGCGATGCGGATGTAGGTCGCCTGGTTGCTGCCGCTGAGTCCGTGGAACAAATAGAGCACCACCGGTACCTGGCCCTGGTAGACCAGCGCCGTCAGCCGATCGCCGTCGGGCAGGGCGATCTGGACCGGGGTGGCGCCAGGCGGCATGGCCGGGAACGGCAGGTAACTGCCGAGGATCGTCTGGCTATGGCCGCCGCGCGCCCAGAAAGGTGGTCGGCAGGGTGCGATCTCCATGCGCGCCATGCGCGCGCGCCACTGTTCCAACAAGCGAGCCTCCTGCACTGCTCCTTGTATCACGAGCAGCGCCAAAGGCCAAGACTCACTTGCCCAGCACGACCTCGAGACGATCGAGGTAATTGACCGTCTCGGCCGCGAACAGCGCGCGGTCGCGTTCGTCCAAGAATCCGGCCTGGTGCATGAGCTGACCCAGTTCGGGCAGCGCTTGGGCACCGTAGCGCGAGCGAAACGAAGCCAGCACAAAGGCGCCCACCAGGCTGGTGCGCCGGGATTCGTCGGTGTTCAAAGTCGCTGAACCGGCTTTGATCACTTTGGCGGGTACCGGCGCCTCAGCCGGTGCCGGTGCCGGGCTGGGTGCGCTCAGGACGCGGCCGGTGTCGCCTGTTCGCTGCTGCTGTTTGTTCGCTCGAGCCAGGCGTTCCATGCCGGCGCGCAGATAGGGTCCGAGCTTGGCTTTGGAGACCGTCAGCGCATCGAAGGGTCGCTGTTCGATGGCCATCGCCACGAGTTGTGGCCATTCGTCTGACTTGCGGTGGAGATCCTGACCCAGCCACATCAGCGCCGTTAACTCGGCGACGGCAGCGCTGCCGATTTCCTTGAGATACTGGTTAAAGGCGAGGGATGCAGGGTCGGTGGGCAGTTTGCCCCTCAGCCCGAGCGCGATCTCTTCGGTGGTGAAATCTCTTGTTGGCGGGCACTCGCGGGCCAGCTCGATGACGCGTTTGACCATGTCCTTTTTGAGATGCTTCATACGAATCGATCCAAAGCGATAAATTTTTCGAACGCCCTTCTATTATATCATCGCGGCCTCAATCCAAGTGGGTCAGCCCATGGGCGAAAACTCGTATTCCACCGGGGTGGTGGGGGAACGTGTTATGCTGGTGTTTGCATCCTGCTGTGGAATACGAGGGCCGTGCGCCAAACCTGTGGCGATAGTCCTTGCCATTGCCACAAATCGAGACTACAATCTCAAACTTCAAAATGGGCCGGTCGGTCTAGGAAGGTGACCATGTCGCAAACCCCCGGGTTGCTCACGGACGAAGAGGCAGTGTTGGCGGCCGTCTGCTATGGCGAAGTCTTCGACTTTGCCTTGCGGCGCTCCGAGCTGCCGACCTACCTGCCGATGGTTCACATGACCCCTGAGCGCATCGGGGGCGCGATAACCGGTTTGGTCGCGACAGGCCGCCTGGCCATTCACGAGGACCTCGTCTTTCTGCCGGATCGGCTCGAGTTGGCCGAAATGCGCGCACTGCGGGATCAGACCGCCGACGTCCAATGGCAGCAGATCCGGCGACACCTGCCGGGGCTACTGGACGCGCCCTGGGTCAAGGCGGTGCTGCTGACGGGCTCTTTGGCCGCTGGCAACCCATTGCCCGGCAGCGACATCGACCTGTTCCTGGTGCTCGATCACCGCCGCATGTGGCTGGGTTATTTGCTGGTGCGGCTGTGGGCCCGCTGGCCGCGAGCTGTCGAGTTTTGTCCCAATTACTGCATCGCTGACAATGCTTCCCGTTTGCTGTATCCCAACTTGTTCACCGCCATCGAGTGGAGTATGGCGATCCCGCTCAAGGACGGGCCCGAGCTAGCGGCCATGGATCGTGACAACCACTGGTACCGTGCCTTTTTGCCCAATGCCCCACACCCGGTCGACAAGCGCTGCGACTTGCCGCGGCGGCGCAGTCTGCTGATGCGGCTATGTGGCAAACTGCTGGCCTCACGGCTGGGCGGATGGCTAGATCGGCTGGAGTTGCGGCGCCTGGCCTGGCGCACGGGGCAGCGCTACCTGCCGGCAGATTCGGTGTACAAGCC
>CAYRFM010000024.1:0-80908 GCA_964423555.1 uncultured Holophagae bacterium
AACTTGCCCGTCAGGATTTTAAAAGACGGGCGTTCCAGGTGAACTTGCCCGTCAGAATTTTAAAAGACGGGCGTTCCAGGTGAACTTGCCCGTCAGAATTTTAAAAGACGAGCGTTCCAGGTGAACTTGCCCGTCAGAATTTTAAAAGACGAGCGTTCCAGGTGAACTTGCCCGTCAGGATTTTGATTGACGGGCGTTCCAGGTGAACTTGACCGTCAGAATTTTGAATGACGGGCGTTCCAGGTGTTCAACAGCCCCAGGGCGAGGCAGGACCATAGCTGCTTGCGCATTTGGCCAGGACTGGTGCGATCCTCGCCCAGGCTGAATTGGCTGATAGCCTGCTTGCTCGCCGTGGGCTTGCGTCGCGGCTCAGCCGCCGCAGGCCGCGGCGGCTTACTAGGCGGTTGTTCGTTTTGACCAAGCAGCAAACGACCCAGGGCCTGGCGTTCGTCTGGCGTGAGTTCGCCCAGCGTTTGCTCCAGCAATTTAAGCCGTTCCGCCGGGCTGAGCTTGGCGGCAGGTTGACGCGAAGATCTCCGTGCTTCTTGTTCAGTGGCAAGTCGTTGACAAAGAAGAAGTTATGCATTTTCTTTGGATCTTTTGGATCGTCCAGATAGATGTTGGCGCTGCGACCCACTTTTTCCGCCTGGTCCGCCTTTTGGAACAGATGTTCATGATCATCCTCCTTTGCCCCAAGAATAAACCTTATATTGGCACCTTGAAGCTCTAGAATGTGAGGTCCATTAGAAGCTAGGCCGTCTTCAACCATGCCTGCATGCTGATGAATTCTGGCGGTAAGGGAATTACTTCTTTACGATTGGGATGGACCAGCGCCGCACCATGCACCATAGAACATCTGGTGGTACTGCTTGCCCTCTTTCCCTTTTTTCGTCAAGCACCTGGCATTCTTCAGTTTGGCTGAATAGAAGAACCCTGTACCATCGCCACTTATCAGGTAATGTCCGCCCAGGAAGGCGAATGGCTCCAAGCCCTTTCCCCGCTGAAGCTGTGCCAGAATTCTCTTGAACGGTTTTCGCAGAAGATCGGGGCAGATAGGATCAAGTCTTGACCGTAGCTGGGGGTCTGATGGTACCCTCTCGATCCCAAAGAGAGTTTTAAGGTTGGGGTCTTCCGCTTTACGCCTAGCCTCAAAGGCCAGTAGCGACGGATCCTTGAGGACGAAAACGGCTAACCCGGCCATAAAGGCATCTTGCATCGAGATGCTATTGTTTTGAGCGCAGTGTGGTTCAATTTTGCCAAATTCACCGCGAATCAATTCTAGTAACGCATCGCCGCTAAGATGCGTACGGGTTATCGGTTGGCTTGTCTCTTGGGTTTTGTGATGGCGATTTTTTGTCATGGTCCACATCGTATAGAAAAATCCCTCCAATCGATCCAGGTTATTAGTGGGTGTCCTGGCTTGTTCGTCCTTGTGACTGACCCTTTAGACTTCCAGGATAAACGGTGGCACCTGTTCGTGTTCATGTTGGGGCGAATATCTTCGTTGGCTTTGATCCTCAAGCGGCTCTGGTTGAATTGTTTGAGTTTCTTGAATGTGGTTCACAAAATGAGTGATTTTTTCATGTAACTTAAATCGCCAAACACCGCAATCTTTGTGATCAATCATCCCTTTGTTGCGATGAATCCGAACATCAGAGCATCCTCCCATGCAAATAGGCAATGCTTTACATTCGAGGCATTCTTCGTCGTTTTCCCACGACTCACCCATATACTCTAGGAAATGTCCGTTTGGAGAGAAATAGTCAGATACATTCCCAAAAGCTTCCTCTTTCTTCCCAATCGTAGTCCAACATTTCCAAAGATCTCCATTTGGACCAATGACAAAACCGTTAATATTGGTCGCCACGCAACCTCCATTCGGTGTAGGAAACTCGTGGGCGGCGCGAATCGTTGTCTTGAAAATCTCGTTTGCTTGGTGAAATTCTTCGGGAGAAAGAACAGACTCTCGGTGAAGTTCGGAGAGGGAGAATATTCGAACATGACCTAAATAGAATTTGATTTGCGTATCATTGTACCAAGTCTGATCTATGAAGTGCTCAACAAGTTGATTTGCAATAAAAGCATTGCTTTTGTCAATGTTAATTCTGATAGATATGGGGAGAATTCCGATCGATGCTCTGATGTTTTTCAAAATCAAATCAAAAGAACCACCACCACCTTTGTCAACCCTACGACAGTCGTGGGTAATTTTGTCGCCATCAAGGGTGATTTGTACCTGTTTGACGCCACGTTGTTTGAGCATTATAGCGGTTTCGGGTGTGTATTTTGTTCCGTTAGTAATAATGATTGAGGAGTAAGTGATGCCTTTTGTTTTGCAGATATCTTGAAATCCGCTAGCTAGGCTATCAATGAGGCCAGGGTATAGAAGTGGCTCGCCGCCATACCAGGTGACATTGAGCGATGTGATTTTTCTTTGCTCCGTAAGCGCCGTTACAAAGGTTAATGTTGCCCCAATTATTTCAAGGGACATCTTTCCTTTGACATGGTTTTCAAAACAGTATGGGCAGGCAAGGTTGCAGTTAATAGTGGGGGCTATGGTAAGGGATAAATTTGTGTTGCTGTACTGTGATTCTCGTTGGCGATGTTTTAAATACTGGATCTCATCGAAGTGGTCATCTGCAATAAAAAATCCTTGTTTCAATTCGGCGATTAGTTCGGGAGAGAGAGTCTTGGTGTCAATGTTGTCGCTCTGAATGGTGGCGACCACCTGTTTGTCTAAAACACAAAGTGAGTTGGAGAGCGCGTTGTACGCGAAAAATCCCTCGGAATGATTGGTTTCTATGAACGTGTTGTAGGCTGATTTTTTCATGGTTTGCCCGCTCCAATTAAAAAAAAGATTGAATACCTGAGATGGGAAGCACTCGAAGAGTTCTTCCCGGCAGTGAAGAACTGGTCTTTTATGAAGATCCCAATTCATCAGATTTTAATTAAACCCTTCGAAAACCATACAGTTATAGTTTTGGCATCCGAACGCACCGCATGAAAAACCAGTGCAGACTGAACGGGAATTTGACATTGGTGGAATGATCCAGTTCATTCCTGGGGTCTTTTTGGCTAAAGTTCCTTCCTTTTTGGCCATTATTGATGCTCCTTAATTGTTGATTTTAGCTTGAGAGTTGTTTTACATGAAACCTGTTAAAGCATAGCACACCTGGGCGCGGGTGTCAACCTTATTTGAATGCGCGTTTTGGACACAATGCACACAATGCGGAGTCTGCCATAGATTTATTTGGTGGAGATGACGTAGTTATGAATTAACCGTAGGTCTTCTGGGTCTTGTAGGAATAGCGAATTATTATTGAAAATCTTGAAAATGGGCGATGAGTATATACCATTTGTGTGAACGGCAAGGCGTGGGTCCCAAAAATAAGATACCAGTTTGCCATTAAGATCCAAGACATCTATTCTATTGTTGTACTTTTCTTCAAGATGCTTGTTGGCCGACAGCTCCTGATAAAGCGCCTGGTGACCGCCTCGAAGGATGAAAAGGTATTGATCGTTCACTGCAAGGCCATTCACAGCCGCAAGAGTAAAGCTACCTTTTATCGGTGCAAATGAAATTTTAGGCGGCTCTATGTAGTCTTGTCGGAGTATCTTTTTGAGTTCGCCCGTAGAATCGTACACTTCGATAATGTACTTGTTGATAGGTGCCGCAAAAATGATTCCTCTATTGTTAACTGCCAGTACAGTATAATAAGTGCATTCGTCAGCGTTTTTAATGCGAACGGGGATTAGGTTTTTTGTCTTGTCGCTTCTGATTTCAAAATCTGGCTTATTTTCTTTGTGATAATAACCATAGCAAGTTATGCCCCCGCCCGATCGAATGCCTATGATTCTGTTTTCGCACTTGGTTCTGGTGATGTATTTGCCGGTCAAATCAAATTGGTTAAGACAGTAATTCCCAAGATCAAAAATATAGATTGAATCCTTGTCGACAAATAGATTTATTGGGCGTGTGAACTCGCCCGGTCCCTCTCCTTTTTTGCCGAACGAAAATAGAGGATTCCAATCTTTGTCGTAGCAGGTTACCAAACACTCCTTGTAGTCTACAATGAGCGTCCCTTTCGGGTGAATGGCCATGTCGAGAGGTACTGACAGCTCAAGCTCATCCCCAAGTACTCTTACCTGCTTAAAGTTGACGGTTTTGCTCTGTGGTCCATCATTGCTGAAGCCCAAAACGAACTGTACGAGGATGAGCAAGGTAAAATGATGCATGGGTAACTAACCTCTCTTCTTAAGTTTCATGATGATCTGGCTGAAAAAATTCCGCCTGCTAGCAAATTTGTCGTTCACCTAACTCATTTCTATCACTTGGTCAAAAAGAGTCGTGAACTCTCGCCTATGGGTTATGCAAATTACCATAGGTTTCCAGGGCAACTGTAGGATGTTCCTGAAAACCCGTTCTTCATTTTCTGGGTCAAGAGCGGAGGTGATTTCGTCCAGAATCAACAGATCAGGCTTTGATGTCAACGCCCTGGCAATGGCTAGTCGTTGACGCTCTCCTCCGGAAACACCCATGCTGGTGTCTTGAATTCGCGTTTCGAATCCTTTTGGTAAACTACTGATCCATGGTTCTAATTGTGCAATTTTGACAAGTTCATTCGCTCCTATTTTTGAATTTTCAAAAAACAAATTATCTCTAATCGTCCCTGAGAATAGCAATGTTTCCTGGGGTACGTATCCTATGATTTTCCGAAGGCTTCGAATGTCGTATTCGCGATGATCTAATCCGTTGACTAAAACGGAACCACGTGTCGGGGTGCGAAGTCCCACAAGTAAATGACCCAAGGTAGATTTTCCAGATCCACTCACCCCAATGATGCACAAGGAATTTCCCTTTTTAACCGTTAAGGAAATAGGTTTCATACCCCGTTCTCCATCATAGAGTAACTCTGCTTCCTTGAACTCGATAGAGTATAGTTGTTCAATGTGCTTCGTTCCAAACGCGTCTTGCTCTTCGGGCAGGTCTAGGATTTTAAATATTCTACTTAGGCAAGCCAATGTTTTTGATGAATTAATGTTCATGTGTACAAGCGTCGTCGTTGGTCCATAGATATTCTGCATCGCAGTGTTAAATGCTATGATACCACCGACGGTGAATTTCAATTCTATCGTCTGCAAGATGCCAACAAGCAGAACAAGGAGTGGGATGATCGCCGTCAGCAGTCCCATTACAGCTTCAAAATGAGCCTGCGTCTCTTCAATCTTGCGATTGCTCATGAGTGCAGGTACAATACTTGCTTGAAACTCCTTTCTTACCGGTTTCATACCCATAAGAATTTTTAATAGGGGGATCTTTGTTAAATACTCTACAATAAAGCCTTGAAATGTCGCCCAAGTCTCTTGGTTGACAAGGGTGAGCGAGTAGGTTTTCCTAGAGTAGTAGTTGAAGGCAATGAAGTAAGGTGCTATTGAAGCTAATACTACAATTGTTAAGGTCGGGCTAATGAGCCAACAGATCACTAAGCCGCCCAAAAAAGTGATTGTTTGAATGACGAGATTAGGAATTGCCTCATAAATCATGCTGTCAACCTGATCAACATCTTCATCGATTCTGGATTTAGTGTAGCCAACTTTGTTGTGGTCGAAAAAGTCCATTCTTGCATTGAGTATTTTATTAAAAATTATTTCTCTAACATGTAGACTTACTTCCGATCTATTTTTTGCTAGCAAGCGCGCTGTATAAAGGTTCGTTATTATCCTGCCTATAGAAATCCCCAGTAAAACAAAGGCCCAGAAGAGGAATTTGTGCGCATCTTTTGCTGGGAGAACGACGTCAAAAATCTTTCTTACAATGAGGGGCGTGGGAAATTGAAGAGCAAGAGAGCACAGCATCAGTGTTAATACTAGAGCCACGCTTGGCCAGAATTGCCTTAGCAGTAAAAAGTAACGAAAATAATCATCTCTTGTATTTTTTGTTTGGGTGAGCAGCGCATGTATTTTCCCCAATGCTTCCTCTTTAAATATTTTATGATTTACAAGGCGCTGTTAAAAGTGTCGCATGTAAAGAACGTGCAATTACCAAGGGAAGAGCAGGACGAAAGACTGATGCAAGTTTTGGATGTGCAGTCTCGAATAATGTTCAAACCAACGGGAGGGATAAGCCAACGTAATGAGTTTGTATTGACATTTTTTTTGTATTTTTGTGCTGCCATAAGTCCACCTAGAAAATATGGGGCTATTTTACTCTGCTTTGGGCAGATTTGTCAACAGGCTTTTCCATTGCCTTGCCTTGCCGTGGGGATATCGCAATCAGTTAGTCCGGCGGTCGTACCGGATTTTAAATGACAGGCGTTCCTAGTGAACTTGCCCGTCAGGATTTTAAAAGACGGGCGTTCCAGGTGAACTTGCCCGTCAGGATTTTGAAAGACGGGCATTCCAGGTGAACTTGACCGTCAGGATTTTAAAAGACGGGCATTCTCGGGCTCTGGTGGCCTGTCCGGATGTTTCACGGCGAAGCCGCTCTTCAAAGGAGCCGCTGCCTGTTATTGCCGCTACAGGGCTTAGAAAGGAATTTCCTTGCCAATCAGCGCATAGAATATCTTGCCAATCCCATAGGAAACGCCGACTAAGACCAGCAGGATCAACAGCCCCAGTGCAAGACAGGACCATAGCTGCTTGCGCATTTGGGCAGGATTGGTGCGATCTTCGCCCAGGCTGAATTGGCTGATAGCCTGCTTGCTCGCCGTTGACTTGGGCCGCGGCTCAGGCTTCAGGGGCACAGGCTTCTCGGGCGCAGGCTTCTCCGCGACATCGTCCCCGCCCGCGCCGAGCAGGGTCTGCCCCAACGCCTGGCGCTCGGCCGGCGTGAGTTCGCCCAGCGTTTGCTCGAGCAACTTGAGCCGTTCTGCCGGGCTCAGCTTAGCGCGCTCTGCTTTCGAAGTCTGGTCCGACACGGTTCCTCCCCCTTCCCTTGGCCGAATCGCCTGCGGCGCAAGCACCATTATGGCCTGTAATACTGGCGGGCACCAAGACTTTGCTGAGCGGAGATGTCAGCCCCCATTGGGCCTTCAGCCATTGGGAAACCCCACGTGTGAGGCCGACCGCGGGTCGGCCCCACTTAGGCTGTTTCTAGGCGTCGATTACGTTGGTGCCAGTCATTTGATCATGCAGGGTTTGCCTGCTTTCGCGAAAGATACAGAGGGCATCAATAAGCCCCATCAGCGGGATCCAGTAGAGCACTATCCACACGAGCCCACGCGCGAGGCAACGGCCAAAGCTCGCTGTCGTGCCATCGGTGTTGACGATTCTGATTTTGCACAACAACTTTCCAACGGTTTGAGCCTTGCGGTATAACAGAAATAACTGGATCGCAGCCGGAAGGAGTAGGGCGATGAGAAAGCTTGGGACCGCCAATTCGCCGTTCTCGTCCGTATCTATGTCCGTAAACGCAACCACGACAAACACGAAGATCCCATAAAAGAGTGTGTCGAGGATATGGGCGACCAGGCGGGTCCCCCTGTAGGCTAGGGTGCTGTAGCTTTCTATCGCGGCATCGACCATGCGGTCTGTCACTTGATAAGGATTTGTACTGTTCATGGGTGTTCCCTCTTTTCAGATAATGGTTTGTTCAACGCCCTGGGGCAAGTCGTTTTTGGTTTGAATATGGTAATTGGTCGGAATTTGGATGATATGGGTAACTCTTGGTTACACTAAGCCGGAACGCGAGGCCGGGACGGCCTCGCGGCCTTTTGGACCGAGACGGCTTCGTTATTCTATCGGGCAGGGTGCCACACGCCAGATCTCTTGCGCGTATTGGCGGATGGTGCGGTCGGAGCTGAACTTGCCGCTGGCCGCGACATTGAGGATTGCCTTGCGCGACCAGGTCTCCTGGTCGGCGTAGGTCTCCAGGGCGCGCTGGTGGGCGGCCAAGTAGGCCGGCAGGTCGGCCAGGACCAAGTAGGGGTCGCCTTGTTCCAGCAAGGCCTGGCGGATCGGCTCATAGCAATGGGGCTCCGCGCCGTTGAAGTGGCCGGAGAAGATTAGGTCCAATGCCGCCTTGACCTCGGCGTAGCTCTCGTAGTGCTGCCAGGGGTTGTAACCCTGGCGGATGGCGGAGGCTTCCTCGGGGTTGAGCCCGAAAATGAACATATTGTCGCGGCCGACCTCCTCGGCCATCTCGATGTTGGCGCCGTCCAGGGTGCCGATCGTCAGCGCGCCGTTGAGCATGAACTTCATGTTGCCGGTGCCCGAAGCCTCGGTGCCGGCGGTGCTGATCTGCTCGGAGAGGTCGGTGGCGGGAATCATCTTCTCGGCCAGGGTGACCCGGTAGTTGGGCAGGAAATGGACGCGCAGCTTGTCGTTGACGTCGGGATCGCTGTTGACCTTGGCGGCGATATCGTTGATCAGGCGGATCGTCAGCTTGGCCAGGAAGTAGCCGGGCGCGGCCTTGGCGCCAAACAGGAACAGGCGCGGCTGGACGGCGCGGGCGGGCTCGGCGCGCAGGCGGTTGTAGAGCACGACGATGTGGATGGCGTTCATCAGCTGGCGCTTGTACTCGTGCAGGCGCTTGATGTGGACGTCGAAAATCGCGCTGGGATCGACCTGCCACTGGTAGTGGCGGGCCATGTAGTCGGCCAGGGTTTGCTTGCAGGCCTGCTTGACGGCGCGGAACCGCTCGCGGAACCCGGCATCCTCGGCATAGGACGAGAGCGCGCGCAGGTGCTCGAGATCGGTGATCCAGCGGTCGCCAATGGTCTGGGTGATCAGATCGGCCAGGCGCGGGTTGGCGGCCAGCAGCCAGCGCCGCTGGGTGATGCCGTTGGTTTTGGCGTTGAAGCGCTCGGGATAGAACTCGGCGAAGTCGGGCACGACGCGGCGCTTGAGCAGGTCGGTGTGAATCTCGGCGACGCCGTTGACGCTGTGGCTGCCGACGATGGCCAGGTGGGCCATGCGGACCTTCTTGTTCATGCCCTCCTCAATGATGCTCATGCGCGCGACCCGATGGGTGTCACCGGGGAAGCGCTGGAGGATAGCGTTGATCAGGCGCTGGTTGATCTCGTAGATGATCTCGAGGTGACGCGGCAGGAGCTTTTCCATCAGGTCTAAGCCCCACTTCTCCAATGCCTCGGGCATCAGGGTGTGGTTGGTGTAGGCCAAGGTGCGCACGCTCAGATCCCAGGCGAGGTCCCAGCCCAGACCGTTGTGGTCCATCAACAGGCGCATCAGCTCGGGCACGGCCAGGGAGGGATGGGTGTCGTTGAGCTGGATCGCCATCATGTCGGGCAGCTCGCTCCAGTCATCGGAATTGCTGCGGAAGCGGCGCAGGATGTCCTGCAGCGAACAGGAGACGAAGAGGTACTGCTGCTTGAGCCGCAACTCCTTGCCCTGGTAGTGGTGGTCGTTGGGGTACAGTACCTTGGTCAGGTTCTCGGCATTGACCTTGTCGGTGACGGAGGCGATGTAGTCGCCCTGGTTGAAGTCCTCGAAATCGAAGTCCTCGGTGGCGTGTGCGGTCCAGAGGCGCAGGGTGTTGACGGTGCGGCCGCCGTAACCGACGATGGGCACGTCATAAGGGGTACCGAAGACGACGTAGGTGTCCAGCCAGCGGGCGTGCTGGCCGTGCTGATCGGTCCAGTGCTGGGTGCGACCGCCAAAATGGACCTCGTAGATCAGGCGTGGTCGCGGGATCTCCCAGGGGCAACTCCACTTGAGCCAGTCGTCGGGCCGTTCGACCTGCTGGCCATTCTCGATGGCCTGGCGAAAGATGCCGTAATTGTAACGGATACCGTAGCCAATACACGGAATATCGAGGGTCGCCATGGAGTCGATGAAGCAGGCGGCCAGGCGGCCCAGGCCGCCGTTGCCCAAACCCATATCGACCTCCGTGTCCTCAATGTCCTCGAGGTTGTGACCCAGTCCCTCCATGGCGGCGCGGACCTCGTCCTCAATGCGCAGGTTGATGAGGTTGTTGCCGAGCACCCTGCCCATCAGGAACTCGAGCGAGAGGTAGTTGACCCGCTTGACCCGCTGGCGGAAATGGGTCTGGCGAGTCTTGAGCCAGCGGTCGACGATGCGGTCGCGCACGGTCCAACCCAGCGCCAGGAACAGATCGTAGGGCTGTGTGCTCCAGGGATCCTTGGCGAGGGTGAAGTTGAGGTGGTCCTCGAAGTCCATGCGGATCGAGGCGGCATCCATACCGCGGCGGACCTTGAGGTGGTCGCCGGTGCCGCGGGAATGTGCTTGGCCGTGCTCGTTGGTCATGTGCAAACCTCTCTGGTTGGAATGTCGTGTATTGTATCGGAGTCAGGTCGATGGATCAAAAGGTTGAACGGTTAAAAAAAGGTCGCGGCACTCGCGGGCGCCGCGACCTGCGACAGCGAAGAAACTCGGGCCCGAGCTAGCCGGACCCGCTTTGGAGAAACGGGTTCAAATCTCGGAGGCGAGGCTCAGCAGGTAGTCGGCCTGGACGCGGGTCAGGTAGCCCTGGTCGACGTAGCGCTGAACGGAGAGGTTGAAGTAGTAGCGCAGGCCGCCGGGATCGCTGCCGAAGCGGCCCGCGAGCTGGCTGAGGTGGTCGGCCTGGCGCGCTGTCAGCTGGCCCAGCGCACGCCAGTCGGCGATGGCCTGCTGGATCAGCTGCAGCGGCGTGGGCGCGACCTGCTCGACGAAAACGGCGGTGGTGCGGGCCGGGACCGTGAAGCTGCCGGCGCGGTTATAGCTGGCGTTCTTGACGACCGAGTCGACGCCGCTGGCCTGGACGCCGTGCAGCACGAACTTGTGCTTGGCGAACTCGGGCAGCGACAGGACCTGGTCGTGGTTGTTGGCGTTGAAGATCACCATCATGCCGATGGCGTTTGGATCGAGATCGCTGCCCACGATGTCGGAGAGGTGCATGGCGATCAGGCCCGGGATCTGGCTGGGTCCGGTGTTGTGGAAGGTCAGGCGGTCAATCACATCCTGAGCGCTGTGGAGGTGGAAGAGCGCGCTGCTGCGGCGGATCTCCAGCAGTTCTTGGAACATGGCGGCACAGCGCTGGATCTCCAGCGGCGCCGGGCGCAGACTGGGTTCGGCCAGGAGCGGACCCATCAGGTACCAGTTGTCGCCGTTCTTCTCGGCGATCGGCAGGCCGACGCCGAAGTTGTTATGCTGGTAGGTGAAGTCCAGGCGGTTGAACCAGTCACCGGAATTGTAGCTGTCGCGGTCCAGCGATTTGGAGCGCAGCATGTCGGATCCGGCCTGGAAGAAGGGCACGCCCTGGCAGAGCGCGACCAGCGACAGGCCGACGATCTGCATGCGCACCCGGTCGCTCATGCTGGTGTCGACGGGCGTGCCAAAGACGTTGATGTCGTACAGGGTCTGGTTGTCGTGTTTGGAGACGTAGCAGATATTCTCCTGGGGATCGAGGGTGTAGCCGGCGGGCTGGCCGTTGTAGTCGACCTGGGAGCCCTTGACGATGGTGCCGTTGCGGTCGGTGAAGCTGTAGTTGGCGAGGTTGCCGGCCAGGCCGACCCTGATGCGGTCGGCCTGCAACAGCAGCGTGCCGCGCGGATCGTTCTGGGGGTAGTCGTTGGGATCGTAGTAGAGGCCGTTGGCGAAGCCCTGGTTCTGCAACGCGTCGCCGTTGTCGAAGGGACTGCCGCCGCGCACGGCATCGCGCAGGCGGTCGGAGAAGGTGCCGATGCCCAGGCCGCCGAGGTTGAGTTGCGTGGCGTTGCGGCCGCGCTGACTGTTGGCGACCTCGCCGAAGTTCCAGCCCTCGCCGTAGAGGTAGATCTTGGAACCGTCGACGCCGTCGTGCTCGAGGGTCAGGCTCTGCAGGGCGCTCTTGACGGCCTGCATGTTGCTGACCATGTGGTGGCCCATGAGGTCGAAGCGGAAGGCGTCGACCTTGTAAGCCTTGGCCCAGATCAGCAGCGAGTCGACCATCAGCTTGCCCATCATGTGGTGCTCGGTGGCGGTGTTCTCACAGCAGGTCGACTTCTCGACCTGGCCCTGGTTGTCGAGGCGGTGGTAGTAGCCGGGCACGACCTTGTCGAGCACGGAGCGCGGGTTCTGGCCGCTGGCGTTGGTGTGGTTGTAGACGACGTCCATGACGACCCGCAGGCCGAGGTGGTTGATGGCGGCGACCATCTCGCGGAACTCGAGGGTGCGGGTCGGACCGTTGGGGTTGGTGGCGTAGCTGCCCTCGGGCACGTTGTAGTGGTAGGGATCGTAGCCCCAGTTGAAGGCGTCGCGGTCGCGGGTAGCGTTGACGAGGGTCTGCTGCTGGTCGGAATCGGGGGCGGCCGCGGCCAGGGCAGCTGGGTCGGGCTGGACGATGTTGGCCGGGTCCTCGTCGATGGTGGCGATGTCGAAGACGGGCAGCAAGTGGAGGTGGCTCATGCCGGCCTGCTGCAGGGCGCGCAGGTGCGAGAGCCCGAAGCTGTCAGCGAGGGTGAAGGCCTTGAACTTGCCCTTGAGCGGGTCGGGCACGATTGGATCGGAGGCGGAGAAGTCGCGCAGGTGGAGCTCGTAGATCGAGATGTCCTCGGGCGAGGCCAGGGCCGGTTTGGCCAGGGTGTCCCAGCCGGCGGGCTTGGTGGCGGGGTCGTCGAGATCCATGATCAGCGAGCGCTCGCTGTTGCGCGAGAGGCCGACGGAGTAGGGGTCGGTGACGATGTTGTGCTCCACCTGACCGGTGCTGTGGACGTAGACCTGGACATCGTAGGTGTAGTAGTGGCCCTTCTGGTCGGCCGGCACGGTGGTGCGCCAGACGCCGTTGTCCCAGGTCATGGGCTGTTCCTGGATGTCGTCGCTGTCGGGACCGGCATGGAGGCGCAGGGTGACGGCGCGGGCGGTGGGCGCCCAGAGTGCGAATTGGATGTGGTCGTCGAAGCTCAGGCCCAGGCTGCCGTCATAGGCGTAGAGGTCGTCGAGCACGCCGGGGATCTGCAGACCGGCGGCGTCCTGGGACTTGCCTTCGGCGTTGAGGCGCGAGACGGCGATCTGGCCCTTGAGGATTTCGCCGACACGGTCCAGGTCGGCGGCGTCGATGCGCAGGGCGGGCAGGCCGATCAAGTGCGGGAAGCGCACGAGGACCTGGGGATCGATGGCGGTGGTCGGGGTCAGGGTCAGGTAGTCACCGCCCTGGATGCCATCGACGCTGGTGGTCATGCCGCCATTGGCGGCGAAGTGCAGTCGGTAGCTGGCGGCTTGGTCGTCGGCTGAAGACCAGAGGATCGTGTCGCGGGTCAGCCAATAGGCCGTCGCCTTGGCGATGTTGCCTGGGTAGACGCCGCCGCCCTCGCTGGCGCTGACGGGCAGGATGTAGGGCAGATCGGGGTTGGCGCCTTGCAGCTGCCAGACCTCGTAGCCGGACTGGGCCACCTTGAGGCGCTGGTCGGGTCCGGGGTCCTTGGTGTCGCCGCGGTGGAGGATGTAGGCCAGCTCGACGGCGTCGGCGGTCAGGTCGACCTCGAAGATCGCGCCGAAGTCGTCAAAGCCGACGGGCCGGATCGGCTGATCCCAGGATGCCGCGGGCGCGGCGGCGCCGTCCCAGTCGTGAAGGCCCCAGAAGTCGTGGTAGTCGGCGGAATCATAGTCGCCAAAATCGGCCTCGGGCCGGTGGTAGTGGATGGTGGCGTAGTTTTCGGCACTGCCGCGGCTCAGGTGGACGCGGGTGTCCTGCTCGACCAGCCAGGCGCTGGCCTGTTCGGCCGGCACGAAACTGCGATCGCCGCCGGGTTCGCGGTTGCCGCCAGGGGCGGTGTCGTCGCCGCCGGGCTGGTGGACGATGAAGTTGAGCGGCTGACTGGCGTCGACGACGGGCACGTACCAGTAGGCGCCATAGGCGTCGACACCGTCGGCGGCGCGGGGCGCGTTCCAGTCGGTGGCGGTATCGGCGGCAATCGCGTCGCCCCACAGGTGCAGGCCCCAGCCGTCGTAGATGCCGTCGCTGCGGTGGTAGCGCAGGGTGGCGTAACCCTGAGCTTGGACTTGGGTCGCGTAGTTGGTGCCGTCATCGCCGATCAGGAACAGCTCGAAGGCGCTCTCGGCGGGGTTGAAGGCGCGGTCGGACTGGCTGCCGTCCTTGACGTCGCCGCGGTGGACGATGAAGTTGATGGCGCCGGGCTTGCCAGACAGCTTGACCCAGGCGAAGCGGCCGAAGTCATCCTGCCCGATGAAGGGCTTGGGCGAGGTCCACTGGGTCTGGTCGACAGCGTCGACGGCATCGCCCCAGAGGTGCAGGCCCCAGTACTGGTTGTAGTCGCCGGAGAAGGGATCGCCGTAGTCGCCGTCCTGGCGGTAGTAGTGGATGATGGCGTACTCGGCGGTGATCTGCGGTTGGGGATTGCCACCGGCGTGGGTGTCGACGGTAAGGATGTGACTGGCGGCATCGTAGCTGAAGTCGACGGGCCCATTGTCCCTGGGCACGAGGAAGCTGATGTTGGCGCCGCCGGGCTCACCGTTGGCGCCGTAGTTCTCGTCCCAGCTCTCGTTGATGGCAACTTTGCACTCGTAGACGCCAAACGGCAGGGCGCTGGTGGAGAAGGTGAAAATGCCGTCGCCGTCGACGTCCTGCAGCCAGGTGCGCAGGCAGGAGGGATCCCAGTCACTGGCACAGCCCAGCGCCTTCTGGAAGCTGCCGGCCAGGGTCGCGATTGGCGTGTTGAGGTTGTCCGTGACCCAGTGGTTGGCGGGGTTGAAATAGAAGCGCACGTCGGTGGTTTCCACCACTCTCAGGATCAGGTTGGCGCCGCCTGGTTCGCCGTGGGCGCCGTAGTTCTCGTCCCAGCTGTTGTTGAGGGCGACCTTGTACTCGTACTCGCCGGGCGATACGGTGAAGGTGCGCTGCCAGACCAGATCTTCGTTGTCGAAGTTCAGGTAGGTGGGCGGGCACTCGGGCGTCCAGTCAACGGGACAGCCGATCTCGTCCTGGAGGCTGCCGACCAGGGTCACGGAGTCGCCGGAACCGACGACTAGCTCGGTGGTAATGGTGAGCACATGGCTGGTGGCGTTGTAGCTGAAGGTGGCGACTTGGCTGGGCCCGACGCTGAAGCCGATGTTGGCGCCGTCGCGGTCGCCGTTGGCGCCATAGTTTTCGGTCCAGTTGCGGTTGATGGCGACTTTGGTCTCATAGCTGCCTGGTGGAATCGGGGTCTTGAAGAGGTAAATGCCGTCGCCGTCGGGATCCTGCAGCCAGGAGCGCATGCACTCGGGCCGCCAGTCGTCGGGGCAGCCGATCTCGGCCTGGTAACTGCCGGGTGCGGTGGCAATCACGGAGTTGACGCTGTCGGTGACCCAGTGGGTCTTGTGATCGTAAAGGAAGGTGACGCGGGTGTCGGCGGCCAGGACCAGCGGGATGTTGGCGCCGTTGGCGGTGGCGTTGAGGCCGTAGTTCTCGCCCCAGTCATCGTTGATGGCGGCCTTGTACTCGTAGCTGCCGGCGGGCAGATCGAAGCTGGCGAGCCAGATATCGCCGTCGGCATCGTAGGCGAGATGGGTGGTCGCGCAGGCCGGCATCCAGTCGCTATCGCAGCCGAGCGCAGCCTGGAAGGAGCCGGCGACGGTGACGGAGTTGGGGTTTTGCGCCAGCAGCCAAGGGCAGGCCATGGCCAGGACGCATAGCAAAATGCGGTGAACGGGTTTCATAGTTGTACTCCTCCAAGTTACTGCGGACCAGACGCGGAAGTGGGGGGAATCGATGGATACAGATCCGCCCGGCCGGCTAAAGGCGTGGCTAACAGCCGCGCCCGATCGAATGTTTGCCGATGTCTTGGGGAAGACAGGCGAGGGCGGGCAGGTAGCACTCGGCGAGCCAGCGGTTGGCGGCGAGCGCGCGGGGCCAAGGCCGGCCGCTGGCGAATTCGAGCCAGGCGTGGAAGCGGTGGATGTCCCGCAACAGGAGCTTGGCGCGTTCGCCCTTGGCCTCGAGGCCGGTGAGCAGGTGGAGCAGGAGGCGCTGGCCGCGACCGGCGACGACTTTGCAGTCCAGCGCGATGGCGCCCGGCACAGTAGACGCGGGCAGTTCGGCACGGGGCACGACCCGGGTTTTGAGGGCGATGTCGCCCTCGACGAAGAGGCGCACGGCGGCGATTTCGCGCCAGTTCTGGGCATACCGATCGAGCGCGCACGCGGCGAAGGCCTCGACCTGGTCGCCCTCGAAGAAGGCCTCGCGGGCGGCGGCGCAGAGGGCGCCGTGCAGGGCCGCGCGATCCTGACCGGCAACGGCGCTGGACTGGGCCAATTCACCTTCGCCGTAAAGCAGGTAGACCATGGGGCCGCCATCGCAATCGCGCAGGGCGAAGCGCCAGCTGGCGTGGGCGACACCGCGCAGTCCGGCCAGGTCGAGCAACACCAGCAACGCGGCCGTGGCGGCCGCGGTGGTCGCGCCGGAATGGCCCTCGGCCATCAGTGCCTCGCACAGCGGCAGGGCACGCTCGGGTAGTTCCAGCAGCAAGAGATCCTCGAAACCGTCGCGCTGCTCGGCCAGCGCCAGGGGACTGGCGACTGGCAGACCGAACTCGGCCAGGGCGGTCATCAGAGTGAAGGCCTGGCGGCCGCAGCCGGCGGCGACCTCGAGCACGACTCTCGTGCCGGTACCGCCGATCAGGGTCCACTCCTCGCCCGGACGGCAGCCGGGCGCGCGGAACAGGTCCGCCGGCCAGGCCGCCAGGGGCAGCTCCCAAGGAAGATTGGCTTCAGCTATTCGGGAACAAATTTGCAAACGCATGGTCTTACCTCTTTTCTCGAGTCACGGTCGCCGCGATCAAACGGCGGCCGCTCTCCCCTCTGATGGTTGCGTGTTCATACGGCCGGACTGTTGACTGAGCAGCGCCATGTCGATGGTGATACCCTCCGTCAGTTGGCCGGTCCGCAGGCGCCAACGCCAGTTCCCGCCCAGACGACCGGGCAGGTTGAGGCGGCTCTCCGAGCCCAGACCGAGCACATCCTGCATGGGCGCGATGGCGATGTAGGACTTGGAGAACCAGGCGGCGCGAATGAAGTGATAGTGAATGAACTGAGGATCGGGTTCGAGGTGGCGCTTGACGGCCTCGCGCTCGGCCTCGGAAGCGGTTTGGTACCAGCCGACGGTGGTGTCGTTGTCGTGGGTGCCGGTGTAACAGACGCTGTGTTCGGGAAACTGCTCGGGCAGCTGTTGGGGCTGGTCGTTGCCGAGAATGAACTGCAGGACTTTCATGCCTGGCAGGTTCTGGCGGTCGCGCAAGGCCTCGACCTCGGGGGTGATCTCGCCCAAATCCTCGGCGATGATGTCCAGCTCGCCGAAATGGCGGCGGAAGGCATCGAACAGGGCGTCGCCGGGGCCGGGCACCCACTTGCCGCCGATGGCGGTCTCCTCGCTGGCGGGGATCTCCCAGTAGGACTCGAAGCCGCGGAAGTGGTCGACCCGGACGATGTCGACGGTGGCCAACACGGCCGCCAGGCGACGGCGCCACCAGGCGAAGTCGTCAGCGGCCATCAGGTCCCAGCGGTAGAGCGGGTTGCCCCAGCGCTGGCCGGTCTCGCTGAAGTAGTCGGGCGGCACGCCGGCGATGACGTATGGCAGGCCGCGCTCGTCCAGGAAGAAGAGTTCGGGGTTGGCCCAGACGTCGGCGCTGTCGTGGGCGACGAAGATCGGGATGTCGCCCATGATGCTGACGCCCACCGCATGGCAGGCCTCGCGCAGGCGGCGCCACTGCTGCTGAAAGAGGAACTGCAGGATCTGATGGCGCTCGATGACGGGCGCGAACTGGATGCGGGCGCGGGTCAGGGCGGCTTCGTCGCGGCGGGCCAGCTCGGGCGGCCACTCGGTCCAGGGCTTGCCGCCCTGGCTCTCCTTGATGGCCATGTAAAGGGCGTAGTCGTCGAGCCAGGTCTGGCCGTCGCAGAACTGGCGGAAGGCGCGGGCCTGTTCGGCGCTGGTGTGCTGGTGGAAGCTGCGCGCGGCCTTGGCCAGCAGGGCGTTGTGGTGGTGGAAGGCAAGGCCGTAGTCGGCCTGGGCGGGGTCGACCACCGGGTAATCGGCCAGGTCGGCCGCGGTCAGGAAGCCGTCCGCGACCAGGTCGTCGAGGTCGATCAGCAGGTGGTTGCCGGCAAAGCTGGAGAGGTTCTGGTAGGGCGAGTCGCCGAAGCTGGTGGGCCCGAGCGGCAGGACCTGCCAGATCGAGCAGCCCATGGCGGCGACGCGGCCGGCGAAGGCGCGGGCCTCGGCGCCAATCTGGCCAAGCGCGCGGAACCCGGGCAGGCTGGTGGGATGGAGGACGACGCCCGCGCGCCGCGGCAGGGGTGGATCGCTCTCGACTGGCTCGGGCGCGGCAACCGCGATCGGGCCGGCGTCGAGGGCGACGTCAGCGGCGTTGGGCAAGGTATGCAGCAGGGTGGATGCCGTCATGATTTGGCTCCTTCTCGGTTGGGGCTGAGATTGCGCTCCATGGCGAAGACATAGAGCGAGCGCGCCTCGGCGCTGAAGGCCTCGCCACCGGCGACGACCATGGTGCCGCGCGGACGACTGGGCATCCAGGTGTCCAGCAGGCACTGCCAGTCGACGGCCTCGAGGCCGCGCGGGGTGGTAAAGGAAACGGGCTGATCGGCGGCGTTGAGGACGACGAACAGGGTGTCGTCGCGCAGAGCCTCGCGCTTGCCGGAGGCCTTGCCCGCATCGCCGGCCAGGAGCATGCCCAGGACCTGCTGCTCCAGCGCGTGCCAATCGGCGGAAGCCATCTCCTCGCCGCGCGGGTGATACCAGGCGATGTCCTTGAAACCGCTGGTGTTGGAGCTGTAGCGACCGTGCATGAAGTAGGAGCGCCAGAGCACGGCGTGGTCGCGGCGCAGGGCGATCAGGCGGCGCGTGAACTCGAGCATGGCGCGCTCCTCGGCGTCCCAGTCCCAGTTCAACCAGCTGATTTCGTTGTCCTGACAGTAGGCATTGTTGTTGCCCTTCTGAGTGCGGCTGAGCTCGTCGCCCATCAGCAGCATGGGCGTGCCCTGAGCCAGGAAGACGGTGGCCAGCATGTTGCGGGCGACGCGACGGCGCAGGGCCTTGATGGCGGGGTCGCGGCTCGGCCCTTCCCCACCCCAATTGTTGGAGATCTCGTGGCTGTGGCCGTCGCGGTTTTCCTCGCCGTTGGCCAGGTTGTGGCGCTCCTTGTAGCTGACCAGGTCGTGGAGCGTGAAGCCGTCGTGGCTGCTCGCGAAGTTGATCGAGGCCCAGGGATGGCGACCGGAGTGCTCGAACTTGTCGCCGGAGCCGTGGAGCCGGCGGGCCAACTCGGGCAAGACGTTTTGGGTCGTATTCCAGAAGCGCCTGGTGGTGTCGCGCATCTGGTCGTTCCACTCGGCCCAGCCGCAGGGGAAGCCGCCGAGGTTGTAGCCGCCGGGGCCCAAATCCCAGGGTTCGGCGATCAGCTTGAGGCGCGACAGCACGGGGTCTTGGCGGATGACGTCGAAGAAGCCGCTGCCGGGGTCGAAGCCGCTGCGCTCGCGGCCCAGGGCCGGGGCCAGGTCAAAGCGGAAGCCGTCGACGTGCATCGTCTGGGCCCAGTAGCGCAGGCTGTCCATGACCATCTGCAGGACGCGCGGCTGGACCAGGTCGAGGGTGTTGCCGCAGCCGCTGTAGTTGGCGTAATAGCGGGGATTGTCGGGCTGAAGCAGGTAGTAGGAGCGGTTGTCGATGCCGCGGAAACTCAGGGTCGGACCCAGGTGATCGGCCTCGGCGGTGTGGTTGTAAACGACGTCGAGAATGACCTCCAGACCGGCGTCGTGCAGGCACTTGACCATGGTTTTGAAGTCGTAGTGGCCGGCGTTGCCCATGTAGCGGTTCTCGGGCGCGAAGAAGCCGAGCGTGTTGTAGCCCCAGTAGTTGTGCAGGGCGCGCTTGACCAGGAAGCGGTCGTCGATGAAGGCGAAGACGGGCATCAGCTCGACGGCGGTGACGCCCAGAGCGCGCAGGTAGGCGATCGTCGCTGGGTGGGCCAGGCCGCCGAAGGTGCCGCGCAGGGCTTCGGGCAAGTCGCGCTTGAGCTTGGTGAAGCCGCGCACGTGCAGTTCGTAAATCACGGTCTCGGTGAACGGCCGCAGCTGGTGGCGGTCCTCGCTCCAGGTGAAGGCGTCGTCGACGACCAGGCACTTGGGCATGGCGCCGGCGTTGTCGCGGCGGTCGAAGCTGAGATCCTCGCGCGGACTGTTGACGATGTAGCCGTAGTGGCTGTCGGACCATTTGAAGGCGCCGCAGAGGCGCTTGGCGTAGGGGTCCAGCAGGAGTTTGTGGTTGTTGAAGCGGTGGCCGATCTGGGGCTCGTAGGGGCCGGAGACGCGATAGCCGTAGAGCTGGCCGGGCCGGACCTCGGGGATGTAGCCGTGCCAGATCTGGTCGGTGTACTCGGGCAGGACCAGCCGCGCCAGCTCGACCTTGCCCTTCTCGTCGAACAGGCAGAGCTCGACCTTCTCGGCGTGGGCCGAGAACAGGGCGAAATTGGTGCCCATGCCGTCCCAGTGGGCACCCAGCGGATAGGGCTGGCCCGGTTGAACGGAGTAGGTCAGGCCCTTCCTCATGGCTGCCACTCCAGGATCACGGTCGCGAGCGGCGGCAGGGACAGGGTCACGCAAAAGGGCAGGCCGTCGAGCGCCTCGGCCACTGCCGTGATGTGCTCGCCGGTGGCCATGCCGCTGCCGCCGTAGGCCTCGTCGTCGCTGTTGAGCAATTCGCAGAAGCTGCCGGCCTTGGGCACGCCGAAGCGGATGTCGGAACGCGGCACGGGCGTCATGTTGCAGGCCACCAACAGCAGGCCACCGGCGCTGTCCAAACGCAGAAAGGCGTAGTAGGACTCGACCTCCTGATTGGCCTTGACCCACTTGAAGCCGCTGGGCTCGGCATCCAACTCGTAGAGTGCGGGCTTGCCGCGGTAAAGCGCGTTGAGGTCGCGCACGAGGTGGTGGATGCCGCGGTGGTAGGGTTCCTCGAGCAGGTGCCAGTCGAGGCTGGCCTCGTGGTTCCACTCGCGCTCCTGGGCCAATTCGCCGCCCATGAACAGCAGCTTTTTGCCAGGATGAGCCCACATGAAGGCGTAGTAGGCGCGCAGGTTGGCGAAGCGACGCCAGCGATCGCCGGGCATCTTGCCGATCAGCGAGCGCTTGAGGTGGACGACTTCGTCGTGGGAGAGCGGCAGCACGAAGTGTTCGTTGTAGGCGTAGATCATGCCAAAGGTCAGCTTGTGGTGGTGGTAGCGGCGGTGGATGGGATCGAGGCTCATGTAGCTGAGCGTATCGTGCATCCAGCCCATGTTCCATTTATAGGTGAAGCCCAGGCCGCCGCGGGCGGTGGGTGCCGTCACGCCGGGCCAGGCCGTGGACTCCTCGGCAATCGTGATCGCGCCCTCGAATTCGCCGTGGACCAGCTCGTTCATGTTGCGCAGCAGGTTGATGGCGTCGAGGTTGGTGTTGCCGCCGTGCTCGTTGGGGATCCAGCCGCCGGGCTGACGGCTGTAGTCCAGGTACAGCATCGAGGCCACGGCGTCGACCCGCAGGCCGTCGATGTGGTAGCGGTCCAGCCAGAACAGGGCGTTGCTGATCAGGTACTGGGCCACCTCGTTGCGGCGGTAGTTGAACAGCAGCGTCTGCCAGTCGGGGTGGACGCCCTGGCGCGGGTCGGAGTGCTCGTAGAGGTGGGTGCCGTCGAAATAGCTGAGGCCGTGGTTGTCGGAGGGGAAATGGGCCGGCACCCAGTCGAGAAGCACGCCGATGCCCTCTTGGTGGAAGCGCTCGACCAGGTGCTTGAAGTCCTCGGGCGTGCCGAAGCGCGAGGTCGGCGCGTAGATCCCCACGGGCTGATAGCCCCACGAGCCGTAGTAGGGGTACTCGTTGACGGGCATCAGCTCGACATGGGTAAAGCCCATCTCTTTGACGTAGGGCACCAGTTGGTCGGCCAGCTCGCGGTAGGTCAGGAAGCGGTTGTCCTCCTCCGGTACCCGGCGCCAGGAACCCAGGTGGACTTCGTAGGTGGAGATCGGCGCGTCCTTGGCGTTGCGCTTGGCGCGGGCCTTCATCCAGTTTTTGTCGGCCCATTTGAAGCTGTCGGTGGCGCGAATCACCGAGCCGCGGCGCGGCGGCAACTCGGCGGCGAACCCGTAGGGATCCGCCTTGAGCGGCTGCAGGCGCCCCTGGCGGTCCTTGATCTCGTACATGTAGACATCGCCTTCGGCCAGGCCGGCGATGAAGATTTCCCAGACCGAGCAGCGGTGGCGCAGGCGCATGACGTGGCGGCGGCCGTCCCAGTT
Source organism: uncultured Holophagae bacterium (assembly GCA_964423555.1). Classification (GTDB taxonomy): domain Bacteria; phylum Acidobacteriota; class Holophagae; order Acanthopleuribacterales; family Acanthopleuribacteraceae; genus CAYRFM01. The sequence goes on from CAYRFM010000024.1 coordinate 22,215, forward strand.
GTTGAAGTCGCCGACCACCGAAACGCGGGCGGCGTTGGGCGCCCAGACCGCGAAGGTCACGCCGCTGACGCCGCCGATCTTGGTCAGGTGCGCGCCCAGCTTCTCGTAGGAGCGCCAGAAGTTGCCGGCGATCATGGCCTGGACCTCGGCGTCGGTGAGGATCGTGCCGATGTGGTAGGGATCCTCCATGGCCAGGGTTTCGGCGCCGATCGTGATCTCGAGACGGTAGGCGAAGCGCTTCTTGCGGCGGCCGATGACGCCGGCGAAGAAGCCCTCGGGCAGGAGCTTTTCCAGGGCGCCGACGTTCTGACCGCTCTTCTTGTCGATGATCTCGACCTTGTCGGCCTCGGGAAAGAAGACCCTGACGACCATCGAACCCTCGGGACCGTGATCGTGCATGCCCAAGATCGAGAAGGGGTCGCCGTAATCGCCGCGGGTGATGGCCTTGGCGATCTCGATGTTGGTGGCGTGCGGCGTGTTGGGGGTGAGCATGAGTCGTCCTCAGGAGATGTAGCGGTTCTTCAGGCTGATCTTGGTCTTTTCCAGTTCGCGGGCAGCCAGCGGTCCGCGTCGCAGGGTGACGCCGACCTGGAGGATGTCGAGGATCACCAGATGCACCAGGCGCGAGGCCATGGGCGTCTGGATCAGGGTATCTTCGGGGACATCGGTCACCAGCGGGACGGTGGCCCGTTCGGCCAAGGGGGTGCCGTGGGAGGTCAGGCCAATCACCTGGGCACCGGCTTGCAGGGCGATCTCGACGGCCTCCAGCAGCTCCTTGGTGCGGCCGCTGTTGGAGATCGCCACGACCACGGAGCTGGGCCGCAGGATCGCGGCCGACATGCCCATGACATGGGAGTCCACATAGGCGTTGGTGGGGATGCCGAGGCGGAAGAACTTGTTCTGGGCGTCCATGGCGACGAGGCCGGAGGCGCCCAAGCCGTAGAATTCGAGGCGGTCGGCCTCGGCCGCCAGCACAATCGCCTGTTCCAGTGCCTTGCCGTCGAGTTTGTCCTTGATGCGCATCAAGGTGGAGATGGTGCGGTCGAAGATCTTCGAGGCCAGGTCACCGGCGGCGTCTTCTTGGTGGACATCGCGATGGACATAGGGGATGACGCGGGCCAGGTCGCTGATCAGGCGCATCTTCATGTCTTGAAAGCCGCTGCAACCGATGGCGCGGCAGAAGCGCAGAACCGTCGGCTCGCTGACGCCGGCCTTGCGGGCCACGTCGGCCAGGCTCATCCCGGTAATGGTATTGGGTCGGGAAAGCACGAGTTCGGCGACCTTCTGTTCCGAACGCCGGAGTTTGTCCTTGACCGCCTCGATCTGGGTAATCATGCATGCCGCAAAAACGAGTTCCGAATGGCAGATTGTGTGAGGGCGCGACGCGGATGAGCGGTAGCCGAGCGAATCCCGGAGACCTGTGTTGCTGACCTCAAAAAGCGTCGTGGGAATCCCCTAACCTGCAATGGGGCCATTGTAGCAAAACTACATTAAAGGTTGGAAGCCCCAAATTTTACTTTTTTTACGTTGTCGTTCCTTAGCGGTCCAGCAATGGATTTACGCTTGCCGCGAAGCGACATTGCGAGCACGTCTCAAGAACTGCCCATTTTTCCCGTATTTATCATGTTATAAACATCTTGGTTTGATGTTTCCCGATCCCTGAGCCCAGGCCCCGAGGGCCAGCGCGAGCGCTCTCGCCAGCACCTGCTCCGATGGCAAGAAGGAGGCCTGAGAGAAGGGTCATTTCCGGGAAAAGGCAGGCCTAAAAACGCTCATATGTAGCAAAACTACATGAATACACGAGTGTTCGCTACAAAATAGAAAGCAAAGCCTATCTTGCTTATTTATTTAGCCTTATTTCATATGCTTAACACTGAGCAGACCTTCATTCAGTGCAGGTCCAGGCCATTCTCGCAGAAAGTTTTGTAGTGGAATGGCTAACCGGCCTGGAACATCGTTCCTAGCTTGAATTTTCTTCCCCGAAAACCCGCTTCGCCGGGCTCAGGGTTGATCGCCGCCCAGGCTTGGCCTAAACTGGAGTGCGTTAGGAGGTCCTGATGTTAGAGCCGGTCTTCACCCAGTTTATCGACAGCCCCGTCGGCCCCCTGATGCTGGCCGTCAACCGCAGCGGCGCCCTGGTGTGCATCTACTTCCTCGAGACCGGCCCGCCCGAGCGCGGTCTCGAGTGGTTGGCCAAGCACGGTTTCGCAGCGGAACAGGACCCCGCGCCTCTGACCGAGGTGCGCCGCCAACTGGACGACTACTTCGCCGGCCGGCTGGAACGCTTCGAACTGGCGCTGGCCCCCAAGGGCACGCCGTTCCAGCAATCGGTTTGGCAGTACCTGCTGACGATCCCCTACGGCACCTGCACCACCTACGGCGCTATGGCGGCCGCGCTCGGCAACCCAGCCGCCTCGCGAGCCGTGGGCCTGGCCAACGGTTCGAACCCGATCCCGATCGTCATTCCCTGCCATCGCGTCATCGGCAGCAACGGCAAGCTGACCGGCTTCGGCGGCGGCCTGCCGGCCAAGCACAAGCTGCTGACGATCGAGGGCTACTACCTGCCCCTCCGCTGAACCGCGCTATAAAAGGAGTTGGAGACTGCCTTCAAAGGCCTCCTCGTCTTTGCCCGCAAGCAGTGCTTCCAGGTGGGGGCGCATCAGGTCGAGCTCCGTCGAGACGATCGGACGTTCCGCGAAGCGCGCTGCGTTAGCCGTCTTTGCCGCCAAAATCGCCTGGTCCTGGCGCATGACCCGACGCAACAGCGGCGTCAGCAACAGGTGCTTGAGCGCTGGCGGCAGCCAGCCTTTGCGCGTGAACAGGTCCACGAAGACCGCCTGGCGCCTGACTTCGATCGGGCTGAAGTGGGCGTGCAGCTGAAAACTCACACCCTTGGCGTCGCGGTATTCCAATTGGGCAAGGTTCGGGCGCTGGAATCGGCCCAAGCTCTCCTGGCGGCCTTGCTCGAAGAGTCGGGAAAGCCAACCGGGATTGGCCTCGACGCCAAGGTAGCGCGCTTCCACCAAGCCGCCGCGCCGACTTACCTGCACGGTCATGCTGCGCCTCGGCCCCTCTGACCGCACTAGCCCGCGGTGCACAAATGGTGTATGGGTCGCGTCGAGCAGGTTCTCCAAGGCATCCACCAAGCTGGCTTCGACCTGGGTCACCCATTGCAGGCGATCGAAGCGGTTGACCTCTGGAAGGCGTTCCGGCGGCTCGGGTTGCCGCGCTGCGGAAAGGGCAACCCAGATCCAGCCGTCGCGCTCGCGCACCGCGTAACACGGCACCGAGACCAGAGGCACACGCTCCGAGCCCGGCACGTGGCGACAGCGGCCTTGGCGGTCGAAGGACCAGCCGTGGTAGAGGCAGGTGATGCCCCGCGCCCCGCCGCGCCCCAGCGACAGCGGCGCATGGCGGTGCGGACAACGATCCTCCAACGCGGCGAGGCCCTCCGCGGTCCGAAACAGCACCAAGGGTCGACCGAGCAACGTCAGCGCCAGCGGCTTGGCCTTCAGGGCCGAGGAGGCGCAGGCGATCAGCCATTCATGCTCCAGTCCGAGGGGCACCCACGCTGTGCTCATAGTTGGTACCTGACCAGCATTGGTGCCGCCACGCGGTTGAGGAAGGCGCGCAGCGCCCACATGATCGCGCGCCGCGATGGCGATAGATGTCGCGTGTAAACAGCCGCATACTCCAACTCGGGCCGACCGCCACGCAATCGCTTGAAGAAGCCCGCGCCCGCGCTCAGGTTGAGCTGCAGGCCGCGCTGGGCCACGTCACTCAGGCAGCGCGCGATCAGCATGCGGTACAACCCGTCCTTCTGAGGCAGCGCTGTGTTGTAACCGACCAGGGGCACGGTGACGACGCCGTTGCGGGCAAACCAACCGACGATGCCCTGCAGGCACCCGGTTGCGTCCCTCAGGCCGGTCATGGTCATCAGGCGCTCGCGCAGACAGAGCCCGAGGAAAGCATCGGTGAACTCGGGGTTGTGGCGCGAATACTTGTCCAAGTAGAGCATGCGGTAGAGCTGCACCATGCGCGGAATGTCCGCCTGGCACAGGGCCTCGTGCTCAACGATCCCATAGGGCGTCCGCGCCAGTAGGTCCAAGTCCCAGCGCGTGTTCTTGCGCCTGAGGTAGAACGCCGGTACTTCGTAGACATAGACCTGCCGCGTGGGCACGAGGGCGAACCCGGCGGCTTCCAGCTGATCGAGGAGTTGACGGTTGTACCTGCGGTTGAGCGAGCGCAGCACCAGGGCATGGTTTGGGAACTCGGCGAGCAGGAAAGGCAGGACCGCCCCGACAAAGTCGGACTCTAAGTCTGGATAGAGGTTGGTGGACAACAACCAGTTATTGACGTGGACGTTGCGGTTGATCTGGCCAGCCCGCAGAACCATGCCCAGACAGTCGATGACCCTACCAAGCGCAAACCTGGCGGCGGCGTTGGGCAGTTTGTGCAGCTCATCGCGGGCATAGGCCACAAAGGCATTGTAGGGCGAGCAGACATAGGAGGACGCGTATTCGGTATGGTTGACCGTCACCGGCAGGACCTGCTCGCGCCAGCGCAGCAAGCGCAGTTCGGTGGTCACATTGGCGATCAGGCGCGTGGGGTCCTCGACCAGTGCGTGCAGCCAGGCGCGCTCGTCGCGTGCCGTCGCAGGCGGCCAAGACGTCAGCCAGGCGGGCGCGTTCACAGCGCTTCCCCGTCCCATTCCAGATCGGCCGTGGCCGCCTCGCGCAGGGAAACGCGTTGGCGCAGGCTCTTGACGATGACCTCCGCGACGCCTACGAAGCGGTACAGCGAGGGCCAGGGGTCCTCGGCATCATGCCCGGCCTCGTGGGCGCGGCGAAAGTCGCGCCAGAACTGACGGGCCTGCCCGCGGAACAGGGCACGCGGCAGGTTGTAGCACAGCATGACCGGTGACAGCATGCTGGGCTTGGCCTGCGTCGCTTCGATCAGACCCTCGCCGGGCGCGAAGCCCGCGGCCAGCGCGGCCGCGCCGGCAAACAGGTGAATGCCGCTGGTAGCGCGGGGGTTGCACTCCAGGACGTAGAGTTCGCCGCTGTCGGTTTCGATGAAGTCGAAGCAGAGCTGGCCGTGAAAGTTCATGGCCGCCGCAAAAGCTGCGGCAAAGCCGCGGATCCCGGCATGGTCGACGGGCTCGAAGTAGACGCCGGAGCTCTGCTTCAAGCGGTACAGAGGTTCATAGCAGGCCGCCACGCGCAATTGGCCCCGGTGAGCGACGCCATAGGAGCAGAGCTCGCGCCCATGGATCCGGCGCTGGGCAACCCAGGCACGCTCCGGACTGGGGCGCAGGTCATCGAGCTCAGCCGCGCTGGCCCCGATCCGCGTGAAGGCGGCAAAACGCGAGAAGACCGGCTTGAAGACCCATTCGCAAGCTGTTGCCAAAAACGGCGCCAGTTCCTGGCGGCTGCGCAACAGATGGGTTTCCGGCACCTGTGCGCCCAGCCCTTGGGCCAACTGGTGGAAGCGGAACTTGTCGTGGACCTGAGCCAGCTTGGCGAAGCTGTCGCAGTAGACGGCACAGCCGAGGCGCTCCTGGAACCTGGCTAAAAAGAAGATCTCCTCACAGGTCGGCACCACGAGTTCGATGCGATGTTGGGCGATGTGGTGGGCAAGGGCGGCGATGAACGCGCCGGTCTCGTGTTTGGGCGATGGCACCAAGAAGCAGGACGTCACCCATTTGCAGGCCCGGGCCATGGGTTTGGCCAAGCTGTCGGCCAACCAGACGCGGTGACCGGCTTGGGCGAACGAGCGCGCCAGATCCAGACAGGCCGGGGCGCGGGCGCCGGTGAGCAGGATGTGCATCAGAGCAGACCTCGGTAATCCCTTCGGCTGTGGGAGGGAATCAGCAGCAGTTCCGGCTGGCGCAGGGCCAAGCGGTGGAGGGACGTCAAGGTTGCCAGGTAGTCCCTGCTCGAGTGGGTGATCAGGCGCGTGATCGGATGGGGTGGCCGGCACTCCAAATAGGCGGTCTCGGACCAACAGGCATCACCGATCAGGAAAACGCGGCGGCCTGTACGCGAGGCCAGCAGCAAGCCCAGCTGGCCGGCGGCGTGGCCGGGCAAGAGCACCGCCAGGGCGCTGCCGTCGCCAAACAGGTCATGGGCGACCGTGAAGGGGCTGTACTCGGGGGGCAACGCGACGCGCCTGGCGTCCTCGATAGGTTGGCAGCGCGCGGTGAAGTCCTCGGGCAGCAAACCCGGCAGGAAGCCGCGGCGCAGTGCCGCCAGTCCGACCTTGCCGGCGACCTCCTGGTAGGCACTGAGCGAGCACCACAACCGCGCCCGTGGGAAGTCGCGCAGCCCGGCGATATGGTCGGCGTGAAAATGAGAAATGACGATATCGCGCACATCCTCTGGCCCTATGCCCCGCTCGCCGAGCTGCGCCAGAGCCGTCTGGCCGGGCGGGAGCGTGACTGGCGTGACCCATAAGTAGACCCGGCCAGTCCAGCCATGACGGCCATTGAGGAGGTGAGGCGCATAGCCTGTGTCGTAGAGCATAACGCCGCGCGCAGGATGGCGGATGACGGCGAACAGCGAGGGAAAGCGCGTGGCGCGCCAACGCCCGCCTTGCAGGGTGATGCATTCGGGATGATGGCAGTGGCCGCCGCTGAGCAGCTCGAGGTCAAGCAAGGCCGGCCTCCCGCCACCAGCGCGCGCAGAGCTCTAGCCCCCGATCCAGCGAGATCCGGGGCCGATAGCTCAGGTCGCGGCGCGCCGCGCTGATATCGAGCGTCTGATCGAGGGCGATCAGGGCCAGCGTATAGCGGGTGAAGGGCGGCTCCCAGGGAAAGGGGCTGATTCTCGCCAGACACTCGAGCGCCCCAACCAGCTGCGAGAGCCTGTGGAAGTTGGCGGGTCGGGTTCGATAGGGCAGTTCGAGCGCGCCGAACATGCGCCGGAACAGGTCGGCCACCCGCGTCGGCTCGCCATTGGTGATGTTGTAGACTTTGCCGAAGCAAGTGCTGGGGGCCGTCAGGCACGCGATGGCCGCGTCTACGACGTTGGTCACGTAGGTGACATCGATCAGGGCGTCGCCGTTGTGGAACAAGGGCAGTGGTCGGGTGCGAGCGACCCTCAGCAGCCGGGGCAGAATCGCGTGGTCGTGGGGGCCGAACAGCGCTCGCGGACGCAAGGTCAGCGTGGCCAGGCCCTGCTGGCTGGCGCGGGCGACCAGCTTTTCAGCCTCGAGCTTGGTGGCCACATAGGCGTTGGCGGGCTTGCCTGTCAGGGGCCCGTGCTCGGCGATGTCGCGGCGGGAGGTGCCGTCGAAGTAAACGCCAGGCGTGGAAATGTGGACCAACCGGCCCACGTGGTTGGCATGACAAGCGGCGATGAGGTGCCTCGTACCCAGGAAATTAGCTTGGTGGAAGGCGCGATAGGGACCCCAGGGCTGAGACAGGGCGGCGCAGTGGATGACGGCCTCGCAATCACGACACAGTGCTTCGAGGGCGACGGCGTCGCTCAGCTCTGCGGCCTGAAAGCGGGCGCCCATTCGCGAAAGCTGAGTGCCAAGCGCCGTGTTTCGGCCCTGGAAGACCACCTCATGGCCCGCCTCGACCAAGGCCTCGACCAGGTGCCGCCCCAGAAAACCGGTTCCCCCGGTCACGAGGATCTTCACTAGAACCTCAGGACCATGGCCGCCAACGAAATGCCGGCGGCACTGCCGACGATCAGGATATGATCACCACGACGGAGGCGACCGCTTGTGCAGGCATGGTGTAGCGCAGTCGGTATTGAGGCGGCCACTTGGTTTCCTTGAATGGAGAAGATATCGACGACCCTTTCGACCGAGATGGCCAGCAGCGCACGCATATGGGCCATGGCAGCGGCGCTGGCCTGATGGGGCACGACGAGGGCGACATCATCAAGGCGGAGCCCAGCATCGGCCAACACGGCTTCAATGAGAGGCGGCAGCTGTTCGGCACTCAGGCGGAAGGCCGCCCGCCCTCGCATGCGGAACAGGTGGTTGTCTAAGGGGGGGTTCGCCAGCGCCAGGTGGGCCGTGCCGCCTCCCTTGACCTGACAGAAGGTGGCACCCTCGGCAAAGGTCCGCATGCCTGCGGCCAAGATTTTCGAGTCTTGATCGACCTGGCTCCGAGCGACCACGACCGCGGCGGCGCCATCGCCAAACAGGACGGAGGTCTCAGGGTCCGACCAGTCCAAACACAGCGACGGCATCTCGGACGACACGATCAAAATGCGCTGGTAGCTGCCGAGCTCGATCAGGTGAGAGGCGATGTCGAGCGCGGTCAGGAAACTGAGGCAGGTACTGTTGATGTCAAAGCAGGCGGCACCGGAGAGTCCTAAGCCAGCTTGGACCAGGACCGCAGTCGTCGGCAAAGCCTGTTCCGCGGCGCTGGCGGCAGAGATGATGCAGTCCGGCGGCGCCTCGAGTGCCGCCAGCGCCTGGCGCGCCGCCACGAGGGCCATGGCGCTCGTCGACTCGGAGCCCGCGTAGTGGCGGGCATGGACGTTCATTCTTCGTTCGACCCAACCATCGGGCTTGCCCAAGCGACGATTCAACTCGGCGGCCCCAACGGCAGGCCCAGGTTGATAGGCGCCTGTCGCGAGAATGCGCAGGTTACGGACGGGGACCATCAATGCTCCTTCTGGAATGTGGCAGACCTGGGGCACAGACCTCAATGTAGTGACTCCCGTTAGAAAGTGCAAGGGGCAAAGATTCCCACGGAAAACACGGAGCACACGGAATAGGACGTGCCGCCTTTTTTGGACGGCTTGTGTGACACGGTTCATTTTATGAGGAAGAAGTTGCATGATCAGGACAAAGACATTACTGGTAGACCGCCGCCCCCATGAACAGCGGAAGGCTCGGATCGCCTGCCGCCCTTCCCCTCATTTTGGCGTGTTCCTGTCAGCCTGATGCGCTGGCACAGGCGCTGGCGAGGAGTTCGAGCTCAGCGAGGCCTTGGTGGATTGCCGCCAGGCCCGCCCAAGTTCGGAGCAGATCCTGGGCGCCACGCCCCTGGCGCTTGGCTAGCAGTTTGGCTAGGCCGAACTCGCCTCTGCAGAGTTCTTCGAAATGTTCGCCTTGGCGCAGGTGTGAGATCAAGGCCTCGAGCACGGGGGCGGGATCCAGGTCGAGCTCTGCCTCGGGAGCGCGGCTGAGTTGCCGCAGCAGGCGCTCCTCGATGGATTGGAATCCCTCCCGGAGCTGGGCCATGTCCCTGCAGAATCGCGTCATTTCCGCCAGGAATGTCGCCAACTCCGCGGCTGACAAGCCGGGGCTGGCAGCAGTCTCGGGCACTGCGAAGCTGACGGATTGGCGCGGCAGTTCGTAGAGGACATGGCGCAGCGACATGCGCTCGAACCCAGGCAGCAGGGCACCGCCCTCGGTGGCGTTGATGAAGCGGCGCTGGGGATCCTGCTGACGCAGCAAGGGCAGGCTGCGCTCGTACCAGACGATGTTGGTGTGGTAATTGGCCAGGGTGGTGACCTGTCCGCCGAAGTAACCGGTCACGGTGCGCCGCATTTCACCGGACTTGTGGTCGCGCTCACCGCCGGCGTAGGTGCTGGCCGTTCCCAGAGCAAAGTCCTGGCCCAGCAGAACCAGGGGATTACAACCCGCCAGAAAGGCCAGGTAAAAGGCCGCCGTGGCCACCGAGCCCCCTGTCTTGACGACTTCCCGACGCGTCTCGGGGTGGCGCGCCACGAGACTGTTGACGATCGGGTTGGTACGGCTCTGGAAGACAAAGGTATGCCCGTGGGGATAGGTGTAGTAGTAAGGATGGGTTTGGTCCGCTAGCAGGAAGATGGTGTCGCGGAGGTTCTCGCAGCCTTGAATGAAGCCGCGAAAGTCCTGGGCCTCCACGTGGACGAGGAAGTCAGGCGCGATGCCGTGGGCCTCGAGTACCGCGGCGGCGCGGGCCACGGCAAAGATCAGGAACTTCTCGCGCTGCGGCAGCAGCTGGGCGATGTTCTTGTCCAGCGACGGGCCGGCGCCGATGATCAGGGCCGGTTTCCCGGCCAGGCGATCCCGCCAGAGTTCCCAGCCGGGTGACTGCACGTGGGCCGGAAGCGCGGCTAGGGTGCTGCGCAAAACGGTCGAATAGAGGCGATTGGTGGTTTTGACCTGCAATTCCGCATGCTGGCGGTCGATCAAGGCGCCAAAGTCGCCGAAGGCGTCAGTAAAATAGCGCGCGTGATAGCGGCTGATGAAGAGCTGATTGCTGCCATAACAGGCGTGGTATTTGAGAAACAGGTAGCGAAAGCGGGCGAAGGAGCAACACAGCCTGGCGCGCGTGCGCCGAAACAGGGCCTCGAGTGGCAGGTGGCGGATGGCGTGTTGCACGAATCCCGGACAGGGCTCATAGATCAAAGTCAGCCCATGGTCCGCGGGTTGATCGGCAGCCAGCCAGTGGCCGAGGCCAAAGCCGAAGTGCAGGTGCAGGCCGCAATGGGCGCGGCCCATGACCGCACGCGCCTCCGCAGCCGGGTCCTCAAGGTCGTGGAAGATATCGGCACCCATGCGTAGACTGGTGCCCTTGGGTCCGGGCACCAACTCGCCCTGCGGAGCGTGACCCTCGATTTCTGAGAGCAAAAGAGGGTCCCACTCCGCCAGGAAGGCGCGATTGACGGTCTCGAGCGGCGCGCTTGTCAAGGACCCGTACATCCCACGGTCGTCTCGAGAGTGGGGAGCAGTTCGAGGATGGTGGTCGACGGCCATGCGCTGAGCTGACTGAAATCGAGCTGGGTCGCATGTTGGAAAGTGGCGCCGGCACCGCTGGTGCGTGCCTCCAGGCTTTGGATCTGCGCACAGTCGTCCATGGTCAGCTGGTTGTGGTCCAACTCGATCAGGTCGCCGGCCGTGCTGCCGACGGGGGTCTGAGCGAGCAGGTTATCGATCTGTTCGATGCGGTTATAGCTGGCCAAGAGTCGATGCAGATTGTCCAGACCGCTGAGGTCGGGTAAAGCGGTCAGGTCGTTGTCGGTCAGGTCGAGTTCGTTGAGGGAGCTTGGCAAGCTTCCGCCGCCGCGCGAGCCACCCGAGCCGATGCGGTTATGACTCAGGTCAAGCTGCGTGAGCATGGTTTGAGCGCTGAGGTCGGGCATCGCCGTCAGGCGGTTGTAGGACAGATCTAGGCGTTCCAGGAGCGTGAGGTTGCTGAACTCGGCGGGCAGTTCGGTCAGGCGGTTGCGGGAGGCGTCCAAGTCGGTCATGTTCGAGAAGACGCCGATCCCGGTCAGGTCGGTGAGCTGGAGCCGGCTGAGGTCCAGGTGACCGGTCACTGCTTGGGCCTCGGCAAGGGTGATGCCATTGCCGTCGGGGTCGATCGGGAAGTGGTTGCCCATGCGGTCATCCCAAGTCCCGGTCAGCAGGAAGTTCCGCAGTTCCGGGTCCGGCGTGCTGGCTTCGCACACGACCGCGAGCTGGAGGGTCACGAACGGCGAGTAGATGAACTCGCAGGGGTTGCTGATGGTACAGCGATACGTGGCCTCGTCGCTGGCGCTGACTTGATGCAAGGTCAGGGTGGCGGAGGTCTCGCCATCGATCGGCACACCATCCTTGGTCCAGGCGTAGCTGATCGGCTCGCCACCCGTCGCCACGACGGTGTAGGTCACGTCCGAACCGGGACAAGCAACGACATTTTCGGGCTCGCCCGGAAGTTCCAAGGGGGCCCTGAGCGAGAGCGTCGCCCCCTCTGACGTGACGGTGGTGCAGGCGTTGGTAACTTTGCAGGTATAAGTCGCGAGGTTGGAGCTCGAAGCGGTTCGACTCAGGGTACTTTGGGTCTGCCCCGAGATCAGGTTTCCATCCTTGTACCACTTATAGGTCAAGGGGCCCGTGCCCGTGGCAGTGACGCTGAAGACGGCTGTGGCGTTTTCGCAAGTCACCACGGAAACCGGCTGGACGGTGATGGTCGGCGGGGTGCGTACCGTCAACAAGGCGTAGCGCGAGTAGACCACGGCGCAGTCGCGAGAGATTTGGCAGCGGAAATTGGCGCCCGAATCAGCTGCGGTCGCGGTGAACGTCAGATCCGCCTGGGTTTCGCCCACCAGTTCGACATCGTCTTTATACCATTGATAGGAGGCAGGTAAGAGACCATTGACGGCGACGGAATAGGTCACCGAAGTGCCGTCGCAGACCGTCTTGTTGGTGGGTTGGACGGCGATCGTGATGTCGGGAATACCCACTTTCAGCTCCGCGGCACTCGTGGTGATCGACGCGCAGGTGTTGGAGACCGCGCAGCTGTAGTGGCCTTGATCGGCAGAACCGAAGTCCTCCAGGGTCAAGGTGGACGAGGTCGCACCAGGGATGGGCACACAATCGTGACGCCACTGATAGGCGAGGTCGAAGCCAGAGGCATTGACCGAGAGCACGGCGGTGCCACCCTCGCAGACGCTCTGTGACTGTGGGGCGCTAGAGATGTAGATGGGCTGATCGCCCGGCCAAAGGCGGGCGGTCGCCGAGGTCAGCGTCCCGCAGCTATCGCTGACGACACAGGTGTAATGGCCGTAATCGCTCTCGCTGATGGGGTCGATGACGAGGGTGTCCATGTCTTCCCCTTGCAGGGGAAAGCAATCCTTGCGCCATTGGTAGGTCAGCGGACCACTTCCAGTGGCGGAGATTGTGAAAACCGCCATCTCGTCGGGGCAGGCCGCAACCGTGGTGGGCTGGTTGGTGATCGCCAGGCCGGGGCAGTCGTCCGCAACGACCGTCAGGCTGAGAAAGATGTAGGTCGAAAGGGCAATCGATAACTTGTTCAAAGGGGACTCTCCTGGGTGGCATCCTCATGTAAAAATAAAGGGCACGAAGTCCACGTTGATGGACGGGCATGAGAGATTGATAGAATTGCAGTTATGGTTCAAGGAGTCGCACTCGATCGAATCGCCCGACAGCGAGCTGTCGTCGTGGCGCAGGTCGATCTGAATGACACCAGAGGTGAAAGGCACACCACCTGGGAACCCCACCGAAATATTGGTGCGGGTTTCGTCGATATAGGTTTGAAGGCAGTCGAGCATGATCCCGAAGTCCGAGTTGAAGGCGGACTGCATGATCGTACACATCGCATCGGCAATATGCTCGGTCGCGAGCGCCGTCGTGCTGATCAGGGTCGCCTGGTACTCGAGTTCGTTCGTGTTCCCGGCGGTGTTGGCGCAGATGCGCATGCTCATGCGCGTGCCTGCCGGACAGATCGGGCAGCAGTCCTGGTTGAAGGGCAGGACCAGGTCGATCTCCAACCGACCGCCATTCAAGCCGCCCCAGTAATTGAGGCAATTGCCCGATGAAGCGTTGTACCAGGGGAAGCCGAAGTGCTGAAAGGAGGTGCAGCGGTCGCCGCCATCGCCCATCCAACTGCGAATGGGTTCGTTGAGGGTGAGCTGAGGCGGCATGTTGTTGGGCATGCGGTAATAACCCTCGCCCATGACGACCAGAAACTGGGCATCCTGCATGGTGCGCGGCACGGCCGAGATCACGGTATCCAGCTCGCTACCCTCGAAGGCGAGTGGCAGGACAAAACCATAGCCGCTGCCATTGACCAGACGCACGGAAACATCGGCCAGGTTGGGACCAAAATCAGGCCCAAACAGCTTGACGGAGGTGCCTGACAGGCCGGTGATCGGGCAAAAACCAAGCGGGGTTGAACCAGCTCTGAGTGCTGGCGCAGGGGAAAGACCGGTTGCGGCGAGGGTAACAACCCCCATCTTCAAGAGGGAACGTCTGCTGATTACGAGGTCGCCTTGTCCATGTTCAGGCCGAGACCCCGACGCCGGGATTCGTTTCATTCAAATGCTCCTATGTGTATGGGTATCTTAAATAGGTTGGCGTAAATATCTACACTCAAATATAGGCTTCTTGGCCGGAAATTGCAATCCTCAATGGCGCCGATCGACCTCCACACAAATTCTTCACTAAGGTGGGGAAAGCCACGGGGGATGCGTATTTGACTCCAGGTCCAAGGCCGAAATACCTGCACTGTAAAATTAACTCGATTGGTATCAAGGTATTTATTGGAGAATGCGACTGTTTACTTGACGGCATCAATCAGTTTGGCTAGAATAGGAAATCGACTTTCTTCACATCCTAAAAATCCGGCACCGAAAATTCTGATGCCATCTCCCTCAGCAAGGAGTCACCCATGTGGTCGTTTCGCCGTTTTTGTCTGCCTATCGCCGTGCTCTGTGGTCTCGGCGCCTTTGCTCAGGAGCCTGCGGAACCCTGTTCCTGCACGGTGGTCGCGGATGTCGTCGCCCTCAACCAGCCCTGGTCTGCCAGTCGGTTGGGCAGCTCCACCCCCCAGGGCATGATCTACGCCTTGGCCCAAGATGTAGTGCCCATCGACAACGAAGTCGACGCCTATGGCAATGACCTGCGCACCAATATCCATCTGGACCTGCCGCTGGTGCCCGGCCAGGTCCGCCTGCGCAGCGGCAAGCGCCCTCGCCCCCTCGTCCTGCGCGTAAACGAGGGCGAATGCCTGTTGATCCACTTCACCAACCTGCTCGTCGGCAACACCAACATCGACTTCACGCCCAAGACGGGCATCCACGTCGCCGGCCTGGAGGTCGTCGCCGTCGATGGTCAGCCGGCCAACCTGAGCGATGGCACCTTTGTCGGCACCAACCCCAACGGCATCGCCGACAGCGGCCAGACGGTCACCTACAAGCTCTTTGCCCGCAAGGAAGGCGTCTATTTCCTCTATGACGACGCTAGCTACGCCGACAATGGCAGTACCCTCGAGGCCGGCCTGTTCGGCGCCGTGACCGTGCAGCCGCCCCAGGCCGAGTACTACCGCAGCCAGGTGACCAGAGCCGACCTGGAGGCCGCCACCCGCAGCGCCAAACGCCTGAACCCCGGCGAAAAGCTGGTCGCCCTGCGCGACGACAAGGGCCAAGCACGGCGCGACCCCAGCGGCCAGGCCTTGTACCGGCTTGCCGATGCGGCCGTCCGCGACCCCGAGGCCAGCCTCGTCGTCACCCTCGACCAGGCCGGAAAAATGCATACGCAGGACGGCCACCCGATCATCGACTACCAGGCGCTTGGCGCCGACGGCCGACCGCTGCTGCGCATGGACTGGCCCAGCGCCGACGGCAAGACCCGCCAGCTGTTGCACAGCGACGTCATGGCCCTGATCACCGGCCCCAATGCCGGCAACTGGCCGACCTCGCTCAACAACCCGGCCTTCTTCAACAATCCCGCCTCGCCCAATCGCCGCCAGCCCTACCGCGAGTTCACGATCATCTACATGGAACTGAATGTCAACCAGACCTACCCCTTTGGCTACGCGGCCAATAACGGCGGGACAAGCAGCAACACCCTTGCCAATGCGATCTCGTTTGGCTCCGACAGCTTCGGCATGAATTACGGCACCGCCGGCATCGCCTCCGAGGTCGTCGCCAGCAGACTCGGCGTCGGCCCCGAGGGCTATCATGGCGATGGCGCCGACCTCAAGTTCGAGGAGTTCTTCCTCAGTTCCTGGTCCTGCGGCGATCCCGCCGTGCTCTCGAACGTGCCGCCCACCGGCAGTAGCGAGCGCGCCACCAAGGCCTATTTCCCCGACGACCCCGCCAACGTCTACCACAGCTACCTGCGCGACCACGTCAAGTTCCGCATCATCAATATCAACAACATCCCCCATGTCCACCACCTCCACGCCCATCAGTGGCTGCACTCGCCCAATAACGACGATGGCCATTACCTGGACAGCCAACTGATCTCGGGCGGCTCCACCTATACCGCCGAAATTACCTACAACGGCAGCGGCAACCGCAACCAGACCGTGGGCGACTCGATCTTTCACTGCCACTTCTACCCCCATTTCGCCGGCGGCCTGTGGAGTCTGTGGCGGGTCCACGACGTCTTTGAAAGCGGCACGATCATGAACCCGGACGGTGTCGTCGCCACCCACGACGCCAACGGCCAGCCGCTGTGGAACCGCGCCCTGCCCGACGGCGAAATCGAGGCCGGTACGCCGATCCCAGCCGTGGTGCCGGTGCCCACGCTGGGTATGGCGCCGATGCCCGCCCCCGTGCGCCTGGCCAACGCCGACGATCCCACCATTGACGATCTCGACCTGGCCGGTCGCCGCGCCATCGTCGAGCCGTCCGGCACCGACCCCGATGGCGTGCCCACCTACGAGAATCCCGGCTATCCCTTCTTCATCCCCGCCATCGCCGGCCACCGCCCGACCCACCCACCACTCGACTTCGGTTGGGTCGAGGACGACCAGGGCAAGCCCGTGCTCGACGATCAGGGCAAGCGCATCCTGCTCGACGGCGGCCTGCCCCGGCACCAGGCGCTGGACGGCGAGATCGTCCGCAACATCGCCACTCGCTTCGATTTCTCCCGCGACTTCATCCTGTTCAAGACCGATGACAAGCGCCAGCAGAATCAGGCCAATTACCTGACCGGCAGCTTCAGCGCCTACGAATTGCCGGAGGAGGGCACCGCGGTCGAGCGGGCCGCCATGCGCTTCCACGCCCAGCGCAGCCATCCGACCTGGCTGCCCAACGGCCGCCCCGGCCATTTCACCACCAACGGCCTGCCGCCCGAGCCCGGCGCCCCGTTCGCCGCGCCCAACGTCGACGACGAGGGCAATGCCGTCGGCGAGCTGATCCGCTACAAGGCCGCCGACGTGCAGATGGACGTGGTCTTCAACAAGAAGGGCTGGCACTACCCGCAACAACGCCTGATCACGCTCTGGGACGATGTCGCCCCCACCGTCCAGGGCGAGCGCCCGCCCGAGCCGTTCTTCTTCCGCTCCCACAGCGGCGACTCGATCGAGTTCTGGCACACCAACCTGGTGCCGAACTACTACGACATGGACGACTTCCAAGTCCGCACCCCGACCGACATCATTGGCCAGCACATCCACCTGGTCAAATTCGACGTCACCGCCTCCGACGGCGCCGGCAACGGCTTCAACTACGAGGACGGCACCTTCTCGCCCGACGAGGTGCGCGAGCGCATTATCGCCCTCAATAACAACGGCCTGGGCAGCAACGGCACTGGCGGCATCTATGACTTCGACCCCCAGACCCAGTTCGCCGCGGCGACCACCACCCAGCTCGCGCTCAAAACATATGAGGAGACCTACCAGTTCGGACCCGCCCCCTACGACCAGAACTGGGACGGTGCCCAGACCACGATCCAGCGCTGGTACACCGATCCCCTGCTCAACAACGCCGGCGAGGACCGCACTCTGCGCACCGTGTTCACCCACGACCACTTCTCGCCCTCGACCCACCAACAGGCGGGCCTCTACGCCGGCCTGCTGGTCGAACCCGCCAATACCAGCTGGTTCACCAACGGCATCAGCTATTCCAAACCCGGCACCTATTACCGCCTGGGCGAGGATGGCGGCATCACCGCCTATGAATCGAGCACCGGCGAGCTGGCGCCCGGCACCCAGATGCACCGCCGCCGCGACGGTGGTCCCACCAGCTGGCAGGCCATGGTCCTCGGCGCGCCCGCGGACACCTACCGGGAGTTCGCGCTCGAACTCCAGGATCTGGCGCTGAGTTACCTGCCCACCAGTCGGCGCAGCCAGACCACCCAGTTAGCCCAGCAACAGGCCAATGCGCCGCTGTTCCTGCTGCAAACAGCGATCGCGGCGGGCCCGGTCGAGCGCAACGGCCCGCTGTACAACAGCTTCCTCTGCAATGGCATCGTCCTGGCCGAGGGGGCGGAGGTCATCGCCAACGGCGGCGCCTTCCCCGACCCCTGCGAATTCTGTCAGAACCCGCCGGCCGACACCACCTATATCCTCGTCAATACCACCGCCAGCAACGACGGCGCCAGCTGCACGACCGACTACTACGCGCTGACGCCGACGACCTGCTCCACCAACGCGACCGTCAACTGTGCCGCCGTCGGCACGAGTGGCACCTGTTACAACGTCTACACGCCCTGCTGGGCCGATACCTGGTTCGAGCCTGCACAAGCGCTGGGCAACACCATTGTCGCCGGCAGTCCCGTGCTGATCAGCGGCTTCCCCTTCTCCGGTCTCTACACCGTCAACTACACCAACGAGCCGCTGCCGACGCGCACCGACACCCGCGCCGCCCTGACCGGCAACCCCGAGGCCGTCGACATGGCTTACGCCTACAACTCGATCGCGCGCCTGGATGCCGAACTCAACCGCCAGCCCGCCGGCATCCCGATCGACAGCAGGCAATCGGGTCCCTCGGGCTTCGATCCCGACCGGCCTCTCCCCTTCGGCTTCCCCAACAACCTGGCCAACAGCAACGTCAGCATCTACGACCCCTACACCCCGCTGTTGAACGCCTACCAGGGTGACGCGATTCAGATCCGCACCCTCGTCGGCGCCCACGACCGCACCCATACGTTTAGCCTGCCCGGCAACAAGTGGCTGTTCGAGCCCAGTGCCGCCAACTCCGGCTATCGCGCCTCCCAGGACATGGGCATCTCGGAGCATTTCGAAATGCGCTTCGACCTGGGCGCGGGCGACCCCGGCGACCGTGGCTTTGCCGATTGGTTGTGGCAGGCCAACAGCAGTTTCATCGGCAACGAGAACGGCATGTGGGGCCTGCTGCGCGGCTACACCGAAGACCCGCTCGACCACCAGCCCGTGGGCGCCGTACAGCCGGCGCCCCTGCTCAAACTGCCGACCAACCCGGACCCGGCGGGCAAGGCAGAGCTGCTGCTGGACCACTGGGCCCAGGTTCGCGACCGCTTCCAGAACGACCAGCCCGACTTCAAGCAACGCCCTCAGAACTACCGCGAATACCATGTCGTCGCTACCAGCGCCAGCCAGATCCTCGGCCAACTCTCCGACGGCAAACTGGTCTTCAACAACCGGGGCCAGGTCTGTGACGGCAGCGATTGCGTGGACTACTACAAGGACTCCGAGATCTTCAACCCCTATGCCCTGATCTACGTTCTGGCCAGCGACCTGCAGAACCTCGACCTCAACGGCATGCTGATGTACGGCATCGTTCCCGAGCCGCTGGTGCTGCGCGCCAATGCGGGCGACTACCTCCACGTCCAGCTCGACAACGCCATCGAGACCGGCGAGCTGATGCGCATTCCCGTGCGCGCCGCATCGGTCAGCGCACTCGACAGTCAGACCACGACCCTGCCCGCCGATGTGGCCGCCACGATCGGCATCCAGGGCGCCAGCTACGCCGTCTGCGCCATGTCCAGCCAATGCGCTTGGCGTGTCGCGCGCAGCTACAAAGGCGACACGGACCTGTTCTACCTCTCCCGTCAAGCCGACGAACTGGTGATCTACGACCGCGACACCGCCTTCGCCTTCACCAACCCACAAGAGAGTCACTCGCCCTTCAACACCTCGGCAGGCCTGTCGCAGGGCTGCATCAACACCTCGCCCCAGGTAGGCTTCAACCCGCAACTGCTGGCCTACGACGCCGCCACCAGCAATGGCCTCAACGCCGGCTTCAACCCGGACCAGACCGCGGCCACCCTTGCCAATGCTGTAGACTACTATTGGTATGCCGGGTCGCTGGTCGTCGCCGACGGCCAGGTTCAGGAGCAGCCGATCGAGTTCGGCGCCATCAACCTCCAGTCCGCTGACCTCATGAGCCAGTTCCGCTATGGCCTGACCGCGGCCCTGGTGGTCGAGCCCAAGGACGCTTTCTGGGTCGAGGACGCGGGCACCCGCACCTCGGCCACGGTCTTCCGCGGCAAGCCGCGCGGCATCCAATTCAAGGCCGTTGTGGATGACCCGCTGTTCCGCGAGTTCGTCGTCGTCACCTCCGAGAACGCCATGCAGTTCTCGCCCGCAAACACCGCCACGGCCGCCGGCACGCCAGGCGACTTCCCCCAGACCGGCGATTGCGCCACGCTGTTCCAGGACCTAGGCCTGCAAGCCTACAACAATGGCTCGGGCACCAATTCGCAGTTCAACTACCGCACCGAGCCGCTGCAGTACCGCTACGCCCTCGGCGATAACGCCATCGCCAAGGGCGGCACCCTGTTCTCGCTGTTCGACAAGTACACCAACGCCCTCCTGCCCGACTACACCATCGTCAACCCTTCCTACACGGATCCCGAAACACCCGTCTTCCACGTCGGTGCCGGCACGCCGACGCGACTGCGCTGGCTCTACGGCGGCGGTGTCTGCGAGCAGGTGGCGACCATCTACGGCCACAGCTGGCAGGAGGAGCCCTGGAACCCCGACAGCACGGCGATGGCGCCCAACCCCATGAGCCAGGAATTGGGCACGATCCAGTACGGCCCCAACATGGCCTACAACCTCAATTTGCAGAGCGCGGGCGGCATCACCGCCGCGCCTGGCGACTTCCTGATCACCGAGTTCAACGCCTACGACTGGGGCGATTGGGGTCTGCTGCGGGTTACCGAACAACTGGTCGTGCTGACCGAAGCGCGCAACCGCGGCACCAGCCTGAGCCTGCGCGGCATGGTCATGGACGGCAAACACATGGCACCGGGCGCGCTGGTCACGATCGAGCTCCTCGACGACGAGGGCAACCCACTTCCCGACACCGAACCGCTGCAGACGACGACCGACCGCTATGGCCGCTTCGAACTGCACACCGCCGCCGTCCCGGCCGGCGCGTATGCCTGTGCCGTGATCGGCAACGGCGTCTGTGGCAACGCCGACGGACTGGCCACCCTTGTCCAGGTCCGCAGCGCGGCCAACTAATGCCGCTGCGGCCCGGTCTCGGCCGGGTCGCAGCCTTGGAGTCGACCTTTCATGATCCGTGTCCCCTCCCCCGCCCTGATCGCGCTCGCGCTGCTCGCGCCCGTATGCCGCGCTCAGGTCCCCTACCGCCAGCACGCCACCGAACAGGGCCTCGCCGTCGAGCTCCAAGTCGATCAGACAGAGCCCGACAAGGCAGAGCGGCCCTTCCAGGAAGGCGACACCCTGACGGTGCGCTTCAAGCTCGCCGACCACGCCAGCGGCGCGCCCATGACCAACCTGCTGCCGGCCGCCTGGCTCAGCCTCGAGCGGAGCAGCCAGCCCACGGCGCCCGATCTCTGCGTCAAGAAAGCCCAAACCTATTTGGGCAGCAGCCTGCTGGGCAGGCCCGAGGTCGACCTCAACACCTACTACGTGCTCAGCCTCAACCGCGACAACACCCTGACCGTCGTCGACCCACGCTTCGGCTTTGGCGGCTCGCGCCTGCTGCACCTGGTGACCTTCGACAGCCCCGGCGAGGACTGGGTCGTTTCGGCCGATCTCAAGGCGATCTATGTCAGCCTGCCGGACAGCCGCAAGGTGGTGCGGGTCAGCACCGACAGCTGGTCGGTCGCCGCCAGTTACCCCGTGGCCGGCCGACCGCAGGCCCTGGCCCTGGACGATGGTGCCGACACGCTCTGGGTTGGTTTTAGCCAGGGCGCGGACAGCGGCGTGACCGCCTTTGCCTGCGGCGATGGCGTGCAGCTGGCGACCGTGCCCACCGGCGCCGGCTTCCATTGCCTGCGCTTCGACCGCGATCACCGCAAGCTCTACGTCACCAACCGCGACGCCGGCACGCTCAGCGTCGTCGATACCGCCAGCCGCCGCAAGCTGGCCGATATCGCCGTCGGCGCACATCCCGTCTCGCTCGCCTATAGCGCCTTCGCGGAGACGTTGCTGGTCGCCGACCAGGCGGCCGGCGAACTGACCGCCATCTCGGCGGTTGACCAGCGCGTACTCGCGCGCATGACCACCGCGGCCGGGCTGGCCCAGGTCGCCTTCGCTCCGAATGGGCGCTTCGCCTTCGCCATCAACCCCGACAAGGACACCCTGGCCATCATCGATGCCGCCGGCAATCGGATCGTCCAGCAATGTACCGTCGAGCGCATGCCCAGCCAGGTGTGTTTCACCGAGCGCTTGGCCTTTATTCTCCACCAAGGCAGCGAGACCGTGCTGATGGTGCCGCTGGCCGAGATCGGTATCGAGGACAAGCCCGTGCCCATGGTCGACTTCCCCGGCGGTCGCCTGCCGCTCGAGCCGATTGGCACGCGCACCCCGGTCGCGGCCCTGGCCCCGACCCCGGCCGACCCGGCGGTGATCTTCCCCGACCCCGACAATCAGAGTATCTACTTCTATAGCGAGGGCATGGCCGCGCCAATGGGCAGCTTCAAGAACTACGGCCACGTGCCGCGCGGCATTGCGGTGCTCGACCGCAGCCTGCAGGAGCGCCACCAGCCTGGCCTCTACGAAACGGTGATCAAGGTCGACGAACCTGGCACCTACGACCTGGTCTTCTTCCTGCAAACCCCCCAGATCGCCACCTGCTTTCCCCTGACGATCGCGCCCGACCCGATCAAGGAGGCGGCCCGTCGCCAACAGGTCAAACGGGTCATCTTCGCGCCCGACGAAAGCGTGGTTGCCGTGGCACAGCCCCGTCAGATCCGCTTCCATCTGGGCGATTACAACGATCAGGGTTTCACCGGCCTGACCGATGTCGAGGTCTTGGTCACGCTCCCGGACAATTGGCACAAGCGCTTCAGCGCCCGCGAACTGGGCAACGGCGTGTATACGGCCGAGTTTGTGCCGCCGCGAGCCGGCACCTACAGCGTCTTCGTGGCCTCACACAGCCTCGCTCTGGGCTTCGAGAAGAACCCGCCGCTGGTCCTTTCAGCTCGGACGGCCAAACAAGACCCGACCCCGTCGGCCAAGGGAGCATCCCAACCATGACCCTTTTGCTGTGTTTTCTGACCCTTGCCCTCCGCTCGGACCCCGTGCCGGACCAGGGCCAGCGGATGACCCTGCACTTCCCCGACATTCAAGTCGTCGACCAGGACGGTCGCGAACACCCTTTCCCGGAGCTGGTCGACGGCAAGACCGTGGCCCTGCAATTCATCTTCACCTCCTGCCCCACCATCTGTCCACCCATGGGCGCGCAATTTGCCGAGGTTCAGAAGCGCTTGCTCGCCGCCGGCCATCCCGAAGTCGCCCTGATCTCGATCAGCATCAACCCCACCGTCGACTCGCCCGAGCGCCTGCAGGCCTGGCGCGACCGCTTCGGCGGCCGACCCGGTTGGCAGCTGGTCACGGGCCGCAAGGGCGATATCGACCGGCTGCTGAAGGTCCTGCAAGTCTTCTCCGCCGATATCGGCGCCCACGCGCCGTTCGTGATCCTGGGCAACGCCCGCCAGGGGTTTCAGTACCGCAATGGCCTGACCAGTGCCGAACAACTGGCGCCGGCGCTGATCGAGCTGGCCGAACACAACCACCCGCTCGATTCGCCGGCCGCGCGCTACTTTCCCAACACCTCGTTGACCGACCAGACGGGCACCCAACACCATCTCTATCGCGACCTGATGGAAGGCAAGATCGTCCTTATCAATACCTTCTTCACGACCTGCCAAGGGGTCTGCACCCTGACCATGTCGACCCTCGACAAGGTCGCGACCGACCTGGGCGAGCGGCTGGGCCGCGACGTCTTCATCCTCAGCATCACCGTCGACCCCGACAACGACACGGTCGACCAACTGCGCCGCTATGCCGAGGAGCATCACACGCCGAACGGCTGGTACCTGCTGACCGCGGACCGCGCCAGCCTGGACGAGGCATTGGCGAAGCTGGGTCAGAACGTGGCATTCCGCGAGGCCCATACGAATCTGTTCCTGATCGGCAACCTGCCCACGGGTCTCTGGAAGAAGGCCCTGGGCCTGGCCCCGTTCGAGCAGATCCGCGAGATCGTGCGTTCCGTGGTCGACGACAAGGGCGCGGAGCCCGCGCCTTGACCCTGTACCTGCTGATTGCGCTAAGCATGGGCCCGGGGGACGAGGTTGTGGCGCTTGGCCGCCAGCTCTACCGCAGCGGGACCCGAGCGGACGGCAGCGCACCCACGGCCCTGTTGGGTAATCCACCGGTGACGGTGGGCGCCAACACCCTGCCCTGTGCCGGCTGCCACGGCAAGGACGGCCGCGGCCGCAGCGAGGGCGGCGTCGAACCCGCCCAGATCACCTGGAGCGCACTCAGCCGCCCGTTACACACGGGCCAGATCCCTGCCCGCGTGCGCCCGGCCTATACGCCCAGCCTGCTCAAACGGGCGATCGCCCAAGGCGTCGACGCGGGCGGCAACACGCTGGATCCGACCATGCCGCGCTACCAGCTGACGCTCGCGGATGCCGCGGCCCTGTTGGCCTATCTGCAGGCGCTCGAGGACGAGCGCGACCCCGGCATCTTCGCGGATCGCCTGATCCTGGCCGTGTTCCTAGACCGCTCGCAGGATGCCGCGCGCAGCGAACGCCAGGCGGTCGTATCGGCCTACCTGGACTGGACGAACGCCCGTGGTGGGATCTACGGCCGCCGCCTCGAACCCCACTACCTGCCGGCGGAGGCCGTCGATCAGCCCGCTGGCTTGGCTAGGGCACTGGAGCATATCCAGCCGTTCGCCCTATTGGCGCCAGACCTGACCGGATATGAGCGCGAGCTTCAGGTTGTGGTGGCCGCCCGCGCGCTGCCGACCTTCACGGTTCTGGCACCCGAACCAGCCCTCGGGATGACAGCGCTGTTCAGCCTGCAGCCGAGCCTGAACCAGCAAGCCCAAGCATTGGTCAAACAGCAGGCGAAAACCGCGGGCGCGGCTGCCATCGTCGCTCGTGCGGATCGCGCCGAGCTGGCCCAGGGCCTGGCGGATGCCTGCGCAGCCCAGGGCTGGCAGGTCATCCCGCCGATCCACTTGTTGCGCCCAGGTCAGACGGGCACCAACCTGGCCGCCCAGCTGGCAGCCAAACGCTTCGAGCGCCTGTTCTATTTGGGATTGGGCGAGGTCGAGCCCGAATTCTTGGCCGAGCTGAGTCGCCATGGCGATTGGCAGCCTCGGTTCTGTACCCTGGCCGCGCTCATGACCCCCGCTGTTCGCGCACGCCGACCGCTCGCATGGGTCGCCAACCCGCCGCTCGAACACCTCGACTATGCGGGCATGCGCAAGTATCAGGCCTTGGCCCCAGCCGCGGGTCTCGCCCCACAGCCCAGTGCCGCCCAGGTCGAGACCATCGCGGCACTGTCTTTGATGCTGGAAGCCATCACCCGCGGCGGCCATGATCTCTCGCGCGAACGGCTGATCGCCGTCCTCGAAAGCGGTCAACCGTTCGAGGTCGGCTGCGGCACATCGTATCGTTTCTCGCCGACCCGCCACATCGGGAGCGACAAGACGCGCTACCATCAAGAAGCCAAGACCAGGCCGCAGACCTCGGGGCGTTAGGCACCAACGAATCACAGGTTACTTGGCACCCTCGTCGCGGATCAGCAGCGACAGCAGGTCGGCGCCGCTGCCATTGAAACGGGAGGTGTCGACAGCGCCACCCACCCCATCGACTTCGCCCTTCTCGCTGAATTGCCAGAAGTGGTAGCGGTCCCATCCCGAAGGCAGCGTGGGCTTGGCCACTTCATACTCGGCCAACCATAGCGGGTAGTCGCCAAAATCTTTTAGTTCGGCATTGGCAAAGCGCTCGCCGGAGTAAATGATCGGCCGCACGCCGTAGTGCTGCTCCAGGGCATCCAGAAAGAGCTTGAGCTCATGATCTAGGTCGGGCAGGCTGTTCTGATTCATGACCTCGATGTCGACCACGGGCGGCAGGTCGCCCGGACTCAGGTGGACGGACTGGATGAAGTTCTCCAGCTGGTATTTGGGATCGTCGTCGGTCATATAAAAATGATAGGCGCCGACGATCAAACCGGCGGCCTTGGCCGCCTGGTAATTGCGCTGGTACATGTCGTCCTTGAAGGTGATGCCTTGGGAGGCACGTAGAAACACAAACGTTGCCCCGGCACATTTGACCCGTTCAAAATCGACGAGTCCCTGGTGGTCAGAGACGTCGATGCCGTGGATATCCAGTTCGCCCAAATCCAGTTCCAACGCCAGGGGCTTGTCCCCTGCCGCGAGGGGCTGCTCGACCAGAGGGCAACCGCCGCTGGCACAGCAGAACCAAGCAGCGGCACCGAGGCTGACGATCATCAGGAGTCTGGCATGCATGGGAACACTCCGGGAGGCATGGTCGACGCGAACGGTCTCCCGTCAGTGTCGCAGATGACGATCCGCATGACCACCAAAAAGCGCGGGCGAGTGGCAGGTGTCCGCCGATGACATCTGTCACAGCAAGTCGTTACAGGCGCATCGTGACGACCGCGAATCATCCAGTCTATATTAGGCTCACAGCTTGGTTTGGAGGCCCTCTCCTCCAGATTTTGCCGCCCTTCGAGGTGACCCAACCTAATTGGACGGGTTCAACCTCATCCAATAGCCGCGAAGGGAGGCGAAGCTAAGTTGTAGCGGGCGATCGATCGTTCGCGAGACCACCCAACGACCGGCTCGCGCCGGATCTCCGCCCGGTTCATCCGGGCGTTTTTTTTTGGGGGTACTCAACCCCAGGCGCGCCGCAAATACCAGCGCAGCAGGGTCGGCGCGGCAAAGCAGAATAGGGAGCCCGAGACATAGGGCGCTGCGAGGCGAACCAGCTCGCCAACGGCCGGGTCCGGCTGGTTCCAAGCATGGATGACCAGCGCCACAGGCGCTGCCACGCCGAGGCCGGACAAGGCCTGCAGGCTCCGGCGAACGCCACTGAAGGCGCGAAAACAGCGACCCACCTGCTGGAAGTGCTGCTCGACCAGCGCTTGCTGTTCCAGTGCGGCCTCGGTTGCAAAGGTCATCACGTCGCCGTCCCACTGGACGACCGTGCGCAGCTGGCAGGCCTCTGCCGGCGTACAAATTTCACGCGCGCCCTCGTGCATCAAGCGAAGCAGTTCTCTCATCGCAGCCCCAACAAGGTCAGGCCCTTGGCGAGCAGCGTTTCAATCAAGCCCACCATTTCCTTCCACATCCCCATCGAGACGTGCAGGCCCTTGTGGTGGACGCGGTGCAGGCCCTGCCAGCCCCCATGGGCGTAGGCCGGGCTGATCCGCGTCATGACGTCGCCGTCCAACTGCACCACTGTCTGGATCGCGATCTGGGCCGTGCCAAGTTCCCAAGTCTTGCGAATCAACAACATGTCCTTAGGATCCAGGTCCATTTTGACCGCTTGGGCCACGCCTGACCGTCCCATGGCGTTGTCCCAGCCCGCGATGCCGCGCGCCTCGAGCCGTTTCATCATGGCGCAGATCTGGGCGCACTTGGTATTGACCCGGTCGAAAAGGTAGACAGATTGCAGGTCGTGATCCGTCTGCGCGCCCGTGCGGCAGCGTTCCTTGAACTCTGTCAGCCAGTCCTTGGCCGCTTGACCCAGTCTCTCAAAGCCTGAGTGTGACCCCAAATCCTGATCGGTGAGTGGGACGACGACGCCGAACACCTGCATCCTGTAATGATAAGCCTTGGCGATATCGATCAGGGCATGGCGAGGATCCGGCATTTTAACCGCAGAGATGCGGTCGACGATGATGGTGTTGACCTCGAGGTTGAACAGATCCTCGGCAACCTCTGAGAGCTTTTGCTTGAATTGTGCGGCTTTCAATCAGCGCCTCCGCTGTGGCTAGGGTTCAAGCGCCGTCCTCGGGCTTGTTGTCGATACCGCGCGCGAGCTGCAACAGGGCCTTGAGCGCGGCGATATTGTTGTTGATGATCTCAAACCCCTGCTTTTCACGGGCGGCGTGGTAGTCCACGAGTGACTTGTAATCGCCGGTGACAAAAGCCTCGCCAAAGATCGTGCGGATATCGCCGTCGAGCAGGTTGATTTTACTCACGATCATTTGGGGCTTTTCGACAGATGCCAGATCCGGCCAATTGGGTTCGCCGTGTTGGGCGGGGTCGACAGTGCCGACGGCGGTGATGATCTCCAGGGTCAGCAGGCGCTCGAGCGAATCGGAAATGCGCTTGGTCAAGTCTTGTAACATGAGCAATCCTCTTGGGGCTAAATTTGCCGTGATGCGCCACCGGGCGGTGGTCGAAACGGGCGATGGCTTCTTGGTGCGGGTATCATACCGCAGCCCACGCCCAGGTACCAGCGTTGAATTCGCGATGAGACCCGCGGGGCACGGAAAACATCGATTTTCATTGCTGGTGACTCCCACCTCTTGATAGGATAGGTGGTTTTGCAGGTCCTGTCATTTCATCTAGGACCTGGACAAAGTGCAACTACATGCAAGGGGACTGAGCATGGCTGGACATAGTAAGTGGGCCAATATCCAACACCGCAAAGGCAAGGTCGACGCCCAACGCGGCAAGATTTTCACCAAGATCGCGCGCCTGATCGCTGTGGCCGCGCGCGAGGGCGGCGCTGATCCCGACGGTAATCCCCGTCTGCGCGCAGCTCTGATCGAGGCCCGTAAAAATAGTATGCCCAATGACAACATCAAGCGCGCCATCGACAAGGGCATCGGCGGTGGCGAGGGCACGACCATGGACGAAATGACCTACGAGGGCTATGGCCCCGGTGGCGTGGCGATCATCGTCGAGGTCATGACCGACAACAAAAACCGCACCACCCCAGAGATCCGCCACCTCTTTGCCAAACACGGCGGCAACCTCGGCGAGACCAATTCGGTCGCCTGGCAGTTCCAGCGCAAGGGCTACATCCAGGTTGCCAAGGGCAACCTCGACGAGGATGCGATTGCCGAGAAGGTGATCGAGGCCGGCGCCGACGACTACGAGGAAGGGGACGAGTACTGGGGCATCAGCACGCCCACAGAAGACCTGCACACGGTTTCCAAGGCTCTGGAAGAAGCGGGCTGCGAGATTGAATCCGCCAAGCTGATCATGAGCCCCAGCAACGAGATCACGGTCGAGGGCGACAACCTCAAGAAGCTGATGAAGCTGGTGGAACTGTTCGACGATCACGACGACGTCCAGAACGTCTACACCAACGCCGACTTCGACGAAGCGGAGCTGGGGTGATCATTCTCGGTGTCGATCCGGGCTCGCTGATCACGGGCTACGGATTGATCGAAACGGATGGGAACCGCTTTCAGGTTCTGGAAGCCGGGCCCATCCGTCTCAAGAGCGCGGGAGAATTGCCCGACCGCCTGCTCAAGCTGGCAACCGAACTGGAGACGCGGGTGCGACAATACCAGCCCGACGCGCTCAGCCTGGAAAAGGCCTTTTTTGGCAAGAACGCGCAGTCGGCCCTGACCTTGGGCTACGTGCGCGGCGTGGTGCTGATGCTGGCGGCGCGCTACAAGTTGCAGGTCGCCGAATACAGCCCCAGTGAGGTCAAGAAAGCCGTTTGCGGCTACGGCAAGGCCGAAAAAGCCCAAGTCCAAGAGATGGTGCGTCTGCTGCTGAACCTGGCCGAAGTGCCCCATCCGCCCGATGTCGCAGATGCGCTGGCCCTTGCGATCTGCCACGCCCACACGGGACCGGTACGGCTGCGCTACGACCAACCGCCTCGCCCCTCCGCCGGCGAGCGCCGCGTCTGGCGCCGTTCCTGACGGGAAGATCCAGCGACTCACCAAACACTTGACAAATCTGGGCCTCCTACGTAATTTGTAAACAAAGCGCACACCCGTGCTGTCCTTGGAGGCCCTCTATGTTGACGCGTGTCCATCTGACTAATTTTGGTCCACTTGCATCGCTGAATTGGTCTCAACTAGGCCAGATCAATCTGATAGTGGGGGAAAACGGCAGCGGGAAAACCTTTCTCCTGAAGGCACTCTACTGCGCAATGCGAACCCTTGAGGAGTATAAGCGCGGCAACGAGCAGCGCACTGCATCCGAAATTCTTGCCGACAAACTCTATTGGACTTTTCAACCAGACAGAATCGGTGACTTGGTGAGCAAGGGTGCCGATGCTCCGATGAAGTTCATGGCAGCATTCAACGAATTGGAGTTTTCCTACAGCTTTGGCAAAGACACCGCAAAGCAAATTGCGATTCTGGAAAACCATATTCCTCCTCGCAAAACAAATTCCATTTTTCTACCCGCCAAAGAGGTATTATCCCTTCAACAGATCATTCTCACATCTCGAGAACGAGATAAGGCATTTGGGTTCGACGACACCTACTTCGACCTTGCCAAAGCCTTACGTCAGATGCCAAGAGGCGGGAAAAATTTCGCTCACTTTGCTGACTCACGAAAAAAATTAGAGGACATACTCGGAGGGAAGATCGAGTTTGATGTGACCAATAGCAGATGGCTCTTCAAAAAAGGCAATCAGAAATTCCCCATCGGAGTAACCGCCGAGGGCATCAAAAAGATCGCCATTCTCGACACACTGCTAGGGAATCGGTATTTAGACAATGAATCGGTTGTTTTGATCGACGAGCCCGAGTCAGCCCTACATCCGGCAGCGATTTCAAAATTTTTGGATATCGTGGCGATATTGGCCAGATACGGCATTCAATTCTTCATGGCAAGTCACTCATACTTTGTAGTTAAGAAACTTTCCTTGCTAGCCAAAGCTAACCTAAACATCTCCGTGATCACCGGTGACAAGGACGGGTGGCGGCAATCGAATCTCAGAGATGAACGACCTGACAACTCAATTATTGACGAATCTATTCGGCTCTATGAGGAAGAGCTGGAGGCCGCATTTCCATGAAAGAAATTATCATCAAAGAGTCAGGGATGGCATTTGGACCCTTCGCCCCGGAAAGATGCCTCCACATAGAGAAGTCAGACACTTATTGTCGCATCCAACAGCACGTTAAAATGGTGGAGTTTATTCTATTGAAGCAGGAGAACTGCTTGTTTTTTGTTGAAGCAAAGCAAAGTTCGCCCCAGCCATCCTCTGTTAATTTCACTGACTACCTCTCCGACATCCGCGACAAATTCGCCAATGGTCTATCCCTCTTAATAGCCATGCATCTAAAGCGCCACCAGGATGCTGACTTGCCTGAAAGCATCGCGCAGTCCGATCTTGCCCAACTCAAATTCATGTTCATCCTTGTGATCAACGGCCATGAGAAGGAATGGTTACCTCCCTTGAGTGACGCCTTGAACAAGCAACTGCGAGCAGTTTTGCGTGTTTGGGCGATCGCGCAACCAAGCCTAGCCGTGCTAAACGACCAGCAAGCTCGGGCACGAGGCCTGATTTCATAAGTCAAACACGCCAGAAAGATTCGGTTATAATGCCCTATCAAGGCATTGCCTTCCGATAACGAACTTGAGAGGTGCGTCATGGTTGTCAAAAGATCTGTCAAGATTGGGCCCCGCATGGTGATTACCGACTGAGCCCAGTCTAGACGGCGGCCGTGAACGCTGAAAGTGAGGATGAGATGAGAATCGAACTCAATGGCTTACCGGTCGCCAACCAGGACCAGGCATTAGATTTCTACACCCGGGTACTTGGCTTCGTTCCCAAATTTGACTTGGCCTTTGGCGAGTTCCGCTGGTTGACGGTCGTCTCTAGCGAGGCGCTCGACGGTGCCCAGCTGGTACTGGAGCCGGTGGCCTTCCCGCCTACGGCAACCTACCAGAAGGCGCTGTTTGAGGCCGGTATCCCCGCGACGGCCTTCAGGGTCGACGATATTAACAGGGAATACAAGCGCTTACGTGATTTGGGCGTGGTCTTCCGCAATGAACCCACGGAAATGTGCGGCTCCACCTCGTGCATCTTCGAAGACACCTGCGGCAACTTGATCAGCCTGTATCAAGTGCCCGACCAGCCCACTACGCCGTAAATGCCAATGGATCTGCTCTCCAGAGCGAACCTGTAGAGAAATGGGGCGCGCCTGCGCCCCATATACCCTTAATACCCTTAACGAGATGATCCTAACCTAGTGACAGGTAGGTGGTTCTGGAGGGAACTCAATACTCGAAGGGCTCAGTAATGATTTCATCACAATAGGCAAGGTTGACGCCCCCTGAGGAGTAGCGTGATGTTTTGCCGTAATAGAACATCGATCCGTAACATACGTAGCGACGTCCCACATCTACTGTGTAGGAACTATCCGAGTAGTAAATGATCCGTTGCCCATTGGGCGGATAGGCCAGAGCCTTGGTCGGAAACAAACATACCGTAGCAGCTGCTAAGGCTATTGCGAGAAGAGCATGTTTCATCAGAATTCTCCATGCAGAATTTCTTGTAATGAGCACAAGGAGGTCATTATACCTTTCCATAAATGAAGTTCAAGCCCCATGTTGCGAGCAACATAGAACGCTCTGTCTTCACTTTACTCAACGGCGCATGTTTTTTCATGTCCGCAGCGCCACACCTAACCCAACTGGTCATTTCCGAGTACAAATATAAATTTTCAGATTATCCAACCGCCCATTGAATCACACCGCGCGAAAATTCAAATGTTTGAAGTTTTTTAAAGAGATGCCTTGTCGTCCACACAATAGAGGAGTGCTCCTTATTGCCGCACACATGTTTCAATTGTGAACAGCGTTTCAGCTTTATCGATTCAGTGGTCCTGAATCAACCGGGTTCATCTGGCGCTATTGGCTTGCAATCACGCCCATGACGACGCGCCTCTGGCGCTATCGGCGTGCGATCACGCCCATGACGACGCGCCTCTGGCAATGTCGGCACGATCAGGCCAAGGGATCAACGCCCTTGGCTCTGTCGGCACATTCGTTCATCTGAAAAGTAAGAAGTAAGCTGTGGACCGTGCTCGATTAGTGGCTGTTGCAGCTATCAAAGGTGCCGGTAACAGTGGCGGTGCCGCTGTTGCGGGCCTCAATGAAGGTCTTGACGGTGGCGGCGGAGATGGAGCTACCACCGATATCCTCGAGCGAGAAGGTACCGGCCGTCTCGGTGATGGTGATCCCATTCGGACAGGCGTTGGAGCTGGTGTTGGCCGAGTTCATGTCCAGACAGATCGAGGAGGATGCGTTCAGGGTCGCGATGTCGATGCTGTCGGTGGTCGAACCCGACTGGCTGAAGGTGTTGCCGCGGACGGTCAGATTGAGGCTGGTACCACCATCGGCGTCGATATCGACGGTCTCATCGGAGGAGCTGTCGACGAAGTTTCTGATGGTGTTGTTGAGCAGGCTGAAGTTGACGATCCTGGCGTTTTCGGTGGAGACAAACTCGATGCCCTCGCGACCCAGGCCTGCGTCGTTGGCGACGGCGGTGGTCTGACCGATCGTATTGCCACTGACGATGATGTCCATCGTCCTGCCACCGGCCGTGGGTACCGCCCCACCGCGGGGCAGCAGGGAGATGGCCTCGCGATCGGTGTCGTCGATGGTGTTGTTGGTGATGGTGATGTCGAAGTCAGTCACCGTCGCCGCCAGATCGGTGTCGGTCGACGCGCGGATGGCACCGCGACCGTCGCTGGTGCGCTGGGTCGCGCTGCCGAAGGTACAGTTGTTGACGGTCGCATCAAAGTCGGGCGTACCGGTGGCGAACAGCGAAATGACGCCGGAGTTGTTGACGCCGCCGGGGTAGAGGTCGAGGAACAGGCACTCGTCGATGGTGCTGCTGAGGATGCCCGAACCTGCGGAAGCGATATCGACACCGCCGAAACCACCAGGGGTGATGGTGTCGCGGAAGGTCGTATCACTGATCGAGGTGGTCAGGGTGCCGCTGCCGTTTTGGATGACCTGAATCCCGGTCCCGGAGATGTGGTAGAACTCGGAGTTGTTGTTGACGTTGTTCAGGTTGAAGGCGGAGTCGACGATCAGCGCACCCGAGACGGCGCCGTTGGTGATCAGCTGGATGCCGTCGTCGCCCAACAGGCTGTTGTCGTTGAAGAAGGTCGTATCGGTGGTGTGGAAGTTCGTGAAGCTGGTGCCGTTATTGGTGATCCAGACACCGCAGGAGCTGCCGCCGCCGACGCTGCCGTCCTGGAAGCGACTGATGGTGCTGTTGGCGATGGTATTGCTGCCAACCAGGTTGTAGGCCCAGATGCCGGCGTTGTCGACCGAAGCGGCGGCTTGGTTGGTGGTGCCGATATTGTTGATGGTCATTTCGTCGAGGTTGAGACCGCCCGAGCGAATCAGGCTGAAACCATCGCCTTCGATCGTCTGGATCGTGCCGCCATTGCCCTGGGTGCCGTCGCCGTGGACGATCAGGCCACCGGTATGGTCGATCAACATGACGCCGTGACCGTCGTGGGTTTCGTTGTCGGGGATACCGTCGCCACCGGAATCGGCGCGGTTGACGGTGGCGTTGGTGCTGCTGATATCGAGACTGGCGAAAGTGATCGAGCCGGTCGAGGTGGCGCCGACGCCGCTCTTTTGGACGTGCACGCCATTGCCACCGACGCTGAGGCCGTTGGCGATGTCGGCGTCACCGAAGGTGATGGTGGTGCCGTCGTGGTCCTGGATAAAGATACCGTGACTGCCGCGGTTGGTGATGCCGATATTGCCGAAGACCAGGCTGGAGCCGGATTCGACGTCGTCGATGTTGACGCCGTAGGTGGTGGGCGAGCTGAGGGTGGTGGTGCCGCTGACCCCCATGGTCGAGTTGTTGAGGATGTTGGTCAGGTCGACGCCGTGGGTGGTCGAGGTCGTCGACGTCAGCGTAGCCAGGTTCAGGTGGATCGTGCAGTTGTCGATGTCCAGCACCGGTTTGGTGGTGGCTGAAAGGACGGGCGAGTCGTCGTCGTTGGTGTCGACGTTGATCGTGCCGGCCGAGGAGGCGGCAAGTGCGACGCCGGCGCTGCTGGTGATGTCCAGATCGTCGAAGGTGAAGGTCCCCGAGGCGGAACTGGAGAGGTCGACCCCGTTACCAGAGGAGGTGATGGTGGTGTCGCCGAAGTTGAAGGTGCCGTTACAGGAGCTGGCGACGATGCCGTTGGTGCTGCCGCTGGAGCTGGTGGTCGAGAGGTTGAAGCCGGTGGTGGTGACCGAGCTGAGGGTGAAGGCGCGCTGACCGGTGGCGGTCAGAGTCGCGCTATTGGCGCCGGTGGGGTCGACGTTGACGGTGGCACTGCTGGCCACGAAGGCGGTCGTACCCGAGACGCTGATGCCGATGTCGGCGAGGATGATGGTCCCGCTGGTGGTGTTGAGGTTGATGCCGCCACCGGTGCCGGTGACGTTGACGGCGGAGAAGCGCGAGGTCCCGCCGCTGGTGCCGAAGGTGGTGTTGTTGATGTCGAGGCCCAGTGCATTGGTGGTGGTCACGCTTGAGGTGCCGCCGCCACTGTTGTTGATGTTGATCGTGCCGGCGTTGCTGGCGTCGAAGCCGATCCCGCCGGTGGTGGTCAGATTCAGGTTGTTGAAGGTGGTCGTGCCGCCGTTGGTGTCGAGGTTGATGCCCTCACCAGCGGTGTTGACGGCTGTGACGGAGGTGAAGGTCGCGGCCAGGGTCGTGACGTTGCTGATGTTGAGCGCCAGGGCGCCGCCGCTGCCGCCGTTGACGGTCGTCACCGCCGCGCCAGAGATGGCAATATTGTTGTTGGTGGCGATGTTGACGGCCTGGATGTCGGTGGCGCGCACGTCGATGCTGCCGGTCAGGGCCAACTGGCTGCCGGTGTTGTTGGTCAGGACCAGGCCAATCGCACCCGTATTGTCGATGTCCAGGTTATTGGCGATCGTCGAGGTCGCACCAAGGGCATTGCCGGTGATGTGGACGCCGAGGTTGGGCGCGGTGATGGTGCCGCCGTCGAAGTTGACGCTGCCGCCGGTCAGGTTAGTGATCTCGAGGGCGCGGCCACCGGAACTGGTGATGCCGGTGGTGCCGTCGAGGGTCACGGTGAAGGTGGCATTGCTGTTGTCGAGGTCGAAGTGGGTGCCGGTCACGCCGCTGATGGCCAGGTCGTCGAAGTTGTAAGAGCCGACCAGCTGCGAGAGGTTGACGCCCTTGCCGCCCGCGCCGGTGATGTTGAAGGCGCCGGCGAAGTCGACCACTGAGCCGGTGCCGAGCGCGCTCATGATCAGACCGTCGGTACCGCCGGAGGCGTTGATATTGGTGGTGGTGGTCGAGGCGAAGCTCAGATCGAACTCGCCGCCGGCGCCGTCGATATCGATGGCATGCTTGCCTGCGCCGAGGTTGGCGACCGAAACCGTGCTGGTGCAGGTCAAGCTGGGCGAGCCACTGCTGCTGCCGTCGACGAGGATCGCCTGATTGCTGAAGCCGGCGCCGGTCTGGGTGATGGTCGTGTCGGCCAGGGTCGTGTCGCCGGTGGGGTCGATCAGGTGGACGGCGACGCCGTTGCTGCCGAACAGGCAGCTGGTCAGGTTGACGGTCGCGCCGTTGTCCTCGAGCAGCATGCCCGCGCCGGTATGGCCGGCCAGACCGCGGAAGTCGCAGTTGCTGATGGTGTAGGTACCGGTCTCGTTGCCCAGGTGCAGCGCCCGTTCGGCGCCCGTGGGCGAGACGATGACGTTGGTGATGGTGACGCTGCCGGCGCGTTTGGGATCCTCGGTGGCATCGCCGCGTTTGAGCGCGCTGGTGCCGGAGAAGATGCCGGCGCCGACGGTGGGTCGGATCTCTACGCCGACGACGCTAGTGCCGCTGCCCAGGGTGACGACATCACCGCTGGTGGAAACCAGGACCGGCCGTGAGCCGGCGGCGACCAACTGCACGGAGGAGGCGTCCTCGGGATGAGTGACCGAAAGCGCGACCGCTTCGCCGTGGAGGTGCTGACCTGCGGCCAGAGTGATCTGGCCATTGATCGGCGTCGTGCCGGTGTTGCCGCGGTAGATGAAAATCGTGTCGCTGGCGTTCTGGGCCGAGGCCTGGAAGGCGGCCAGGGTGTTGAAAGGCGTGTGGATCGTGCCCGTGCCGCCACCGGCCGCGGCGGTGTCGATGAACCAGATCGGGTCGGCATTGGCCAGCGCGATCGAGACGGTGCCGTTGTTGGTGCCGCCCTCGACGTCCTCGGCGGTGTATTGGAAGGTGTCGGTGGTGTTGTTGGTGCCGGCGGGCGGATGGTAGTGGAAGCTGCCATCGGCGTACATCTCGACGCTGCCGCCGAGGGTGGTGGTGCCGATGAAGGGCTCGCTGGTGTCGCCGGAGCCGACGATGGTCTTGACAGTGAAGCTGGCGGAGTCGATGTCGCTGTCGTTGTCGAGGACGTTGGTGAAGGTCGAGACCAGGTGACCGTGACTGGGGCCGCTGCGGTCGACGGCGAGGCTGACGTTGGGGGCGGTGGCGTAGCCGGCATCCGCGGCGACGCTGGGCGGGTCGTTGACGGGCGTGACGGTGATGTCGAACATCACGGCGCTGGTGGTGTCGACGCCGCCGTTGGCGGTGCCGCCGTTGTCGGACAGGGTCACGGTCAGGGTGGCGGTGCCGCTGGCGTTGGCCGTCGAGGTAAAGGTCAGGTTGCCACTGCTGTCGATGGCCGGAGCGGCCGAGAACAGGGCCGGCAGCGTGTTGCCGGTGATGTTGAAGGTCAGAGTCTGGCCGCTCTCGTTGGCCGGACCGGCACTGATCGCGCTGGCCCAGGCAATGTTCTGGGCGCCGGCGTCCTCGCCGACCGTCTGGTCGCCGGCATCAGTGAAACTGGGCTGGTCGTTGACGGCGGTGACGTTGATGACGAACATGGCGCTGGCGGAGGTGTCGTCGCCGCCGCCGGCGGTGCCGCCATCGTCCTGGAGCGCGAGGGTGATGGTGGCGCTGCCGTTGGCGTCAGCCGCCGGCGTGTAGGTCAGGTCGCCGCTGCTGGGGTCCACGGCAGGAGCGACATCGAACAGGCCGGGATTGGTGTTGCCGGTGATGTTGAAGGTCAGGACCTGCGTGCCGCCGTCGCCGTCGTCCATATTGGTGGCCCAGCCGTTGACGGTCTGGGCACCGGCGTCCTCGAGCACGGTCTGATCGGCGCCGACGGTGAACGAGGGTTCCTGGTTCTGGGCGGTGATCTGGATGTCGAAGGAGGCTGAGCCGGAAGTGTCGTCGCCGCCGTTGGTGGTGCCGCCATCGTCCTGCAGTTCGATGGTGACGGTGGCGGTGCCGGAGACGCCGTTGACGGGCGTGTAGGTCAGGTCGCCGCTGCTGCCGTCGATGGCGGGACCGCTAGTGAAAAGACCGCTGTTGGTGTTGCCGGTGACGTTGAAGGTCAGGTTCTGGCCGGACTCGTCGGCGGGGCCAGGGCTGAGGTTGGTGGCCCAGCCGGCGACGGTTTGGAGCGTGGCGGCGCCGATATAGCTGACGTCGGCGCCCGCGGTGAAGCTGGGCGGGTCGTTGACGCCGGTCACGGTGATGTCGAACATGACCGAGCCGGAGGTGTCGTCGCCGCCGTTGGCGGTGCCGCCGTCATCCTGCAGGCTCACGGTCAGGGTGGCGCTGCCGACGGCATCGGCGACGGTGGTGTAGCTGAGCACACCGGAAGCGTCGAGGCTCGGGCCGGCGCTGAACAGGCCGGGATTGCTGTTGCCGGTGATGTTAAACGTCAGGTTCTGGGCGGACTCGTCGGCGGGACCGGGGCTTAGGGCCGAGGCCCAAGCGACGAAACGCTTCTGCGGGCCAGCGTCCTCGAGCACGGTCTGATCGCTGCCGGGATTGAAGGTCGGCGCGTCGTTGACGGCGGTAACGTTGATCGTGAAGGTCGCGGCGCCGGAGGTGTCGTTGCCGCCGTTGGCGGTGCCGCCGTTGTCCTGCAGCTGGATGGTGAGGGTCGCGCTGCCGACTGCGTCGGCCGCAGGGGTGAAGGTCAGGTCGCCATTGCTGCCATCGACCGCAGGGCCGGCGCTGAACAGACCTGGGTTGGTGTTGCCGGTGACGCTGAAGGTCAGGGTTTGACCGCCGCCATCGCCGTCGTCGAGGTTGGTGGCCCAGCCGTTGACGGTCTGGGCGCCGGCGTCCTCGAGCACGGTCTGATCGGCGCCGTCGGTGAAGCTGGGCGCATCGTTGATGCCAGTGATTGTGATGGCGAAAGTCTGGGTGGCCGAGGTGTCGACGCCGCCGTTGGCGGTGCCGCCGTCGTCGCTGATGCTGAGGGTGATGGTGGCGCTGCCAAAAGCCTCGGTGTTGGCGGTATAGCTGAGCGTGCCATTGGCGGCCACGGCGGGCGCGACCGCGAACAGGCCAGGGTTGGTGTTGCCGGTGATGTTGAACGACAGGGTTTGGCCACTCTCGTCGCTGGGACCGCGGCTCAGACCGGTAGCCCAGCCGACGACGGACTGGGCGCCGGCGCCCTCGAGCACGGTCTGGTCGGCGCCGACGGTGAAGGCGGGCACGTCGTTAACGGCGGTCACGTTGATCGTGAGGCTGATGCTGGCGGAGGTATCGTCGCCGCCGTTGGCGGTGCCGCCGTCATCCTGGAGCTCGATCGTCAGGGTTGCGCTGCCGTTGGCGTCGGCGCTGGTGGTGAAGGTCAGGTCACCGCTGCTGCCATCGATGCTCGGTGCGCTGCTGAACAGGCCGGGGTTGGTATTGCCCGTGACATTGAAGGTCAGGACCTGGCCGCCGCCGTCGTTGTCGTCGAGGTTGGTGGCCCAGCCGCTGACGGTCTGCGCGCCGGCGTCCTCGAGCACGGTCTGGTCGGCACCCGGCGTGAAGCTGGGCGGGTCGTTGACGCCGGTGACGTCGATGATGAAGGTCTGCGCGGCAGAGGTGTCGACGCCGCCATCGGCGGTGCCGCCGTCATCGCTGAGGGTCAGGGTCACGGTGGCGCTGCCGTTGGCGTCGGGGGCGGCGGTATAGGTCAGGGTGCCGTCGGCGGCGACGGCGGGGGCGACGCTGAACATCCCAGGATTGGTGTTGCCGGTGATGTTGAAGCTCAACGCCTGGCCACTCTCGTCGGCGGGACCGGTGGAGAGCGCGGTCGCCCATGCGGCGACACTTTGGGCACCGGCGCCCTCGAGCAGGGTTTGGTCGAGACCGACGGTGAAGGAGGGCACGTCGTTGACAGCGGTGACGCTGATCGTGAGGCTGATGCTGGCAGAGGTATCGTCGCCACCGTTGGCGGTGCCGCCGTCGTCCTGGAGCTCAATCGTCAGGGTGGCGCTGCCGTTGGCATTGGCGGCGGTGGTAAAGGTCAGGTCACCGCTGCTGCCGTCGATGGCAGGGCCGCTGGCGAACAGGCCTGGGTTGCTATTGCCGACGACATTGAAGGTCAGCACCTGGCCGCCGCCGTCGTTGTCGTCGAGATTGGTGGCCCAGCCGCTGACGGTCTGGGCGCCGGCGTCCTCGAGCACGGTCTGGTCGGCGCCGGGCGTGAAGCTGGGCGGGTCGTTGACGGCGGAGAGGGTGATAGTGAAGCTCTGGGCGGCGGAGGTATCGACGCCGCCGTTGGCGGTGCCGCCGTCGTCGCTCAAGGTCAGGGTCACGGTGGCGACGCCGTTGGCCTCGGCGTTGGCGGTGAAGCTCAGGGTGCCGTTTGCAGCCACGGCCGGGGCGCTGCTGAACAGGCCCGGATTGGTATTGCCAGTGATGGCGAAGCTCAGGGTCTGGCCGCTCTCGTCAGCGGGTCCGCGGGAAAGGGCGGTGGCCCAGCCGGCCACGGATTGGGCGCCGGCGCCTTCGAGCACGGTCTGATTGGCACCGACGGTGAAGGAGGGCACGTCGTTGACGGGCGTGACATTGATGGTGAAGCTGCTGGCGGCGGAGGTGTCGATGCCGCCGTTAGCGGTGCCGCCGTCATCCTGGAGCTCGATCGTCAGGGTGGCACTGCCGTTGGCGTTGGCGGCAGTGGTAAAGCTCAGATCGCCGCTGCTGCCGTCGATGGTGGGCGCGCTGGCGAACAAACCCGGGTTGGTGTTGCCGGTGACGACAAAGGTCAGGGTCTGGCCGCCGCCATCGCCGTCATCCAGGCTGGTGGCCCAGCCGGAGACGGATTGGGCGCCCGCATCCTCAAGCACGGTCGGGTCAGCGCCGGGCGTGAAGCTGGGCGCATCATTGACGGCGGTGAGGGTGATGGTGAAGCTTTGTGCTGCTGAGGTGTCGACGCCGCCGTTGGCCGTGCCGCCATTGTCGCTGAGCGTCAGGGTCACGGTGGCGACGCCATTGGCCTCGGTGTTGGCGGTAAAGCTCAGGGTGCCGTCGGCGGCCACGGCCGGGGCGCTGCTGAACAGGCCAGGGTTGGTGTTGCCGGTAATGGCGAAGTTCAGGGTCTGGCCGCTCTCGTCAGCGGGGCCGCGCGAAAGGGCGGTGGCCCAGCCGGCCACGGATTGGGCGCCGGCGCCTTCGAGCACGGTCTGATTGGCACCCACGGTGAAGGAGGGCACGTCGTTGACGGGCGTGACATTGATGGTAAAGCTGCTGGCGGCGGAGGTGTCGATGCCGCCGTTAGCGGTGCCGCCGTCGTCCTGCAGCTCGATCGTCAGGGTGGCACTGCCGTTGGCGTTGGCGGCGGTGGTGAAGCTCAGATCGCCGCTGC
Source organism: uncultured Holophagae bacterium (assembly GCA_964423555.1). Taxonomy (GTDB): domain Bacteria; phylum Acidobacteriota; class Holophagae; order Acanthopleuribacterales; family Acanthopleuribacteraceae; genus CAYRFM01. Next base: position 63,229 of record CAYRFM010000024.1, read on the forward strand.
TGCCGTCGATGGTGGGCGCGCTGGCGAACAGACCTGGGTTGGTGTTGCCGGTGACGACGAAGGTCAGGGTCTGGCCGCCGCCGTCGCCGTCATCCAGGCTGGTGGCCCAGCCGGAGACGGTTTGGGCGCCCGCATCCTCGAGCACGGTCGGGTCGGCGCCGGGCGTGAAGCTGGGCGCATCGTTGACGGCGGTGAGGGTGATGGTGAAGCTCTGGGCGGCGGAGGTGTCGACGCCGCCGTTGGCCGTGCCGCCATTGTCGCTGAGCGTCAGGGTCACGGTGGCGACGCCATTGGCCTCGGTGTTGGCGGTAAAGCTCAGGGTGCCGTCGGCGGCCACGGCCGGGGCGCTGCTGAACAGGCCAGGGTTGGTGTTGCCGGTGATGGCGAAGCTCAGGGACTGGCCGGCCTCGTCGGCAGGTCCGGTCGAAAGGGCGGTGGCCCAGCCGGCCACGGACTGTGCCCCTGCGCCTTCGAGCACGGTCTGGTCGGCGCCGACGGCAAAGGAGGGCACGTCGTTGACGGGTGTGAGGGTGATGGCGAAGCTGCTGGCGGCGGAGGTGTCGATGCCGCCGTTGGCGGTGCCGGCATCGTCCATGAGCGTGATTGTCACGGTCGCCGAACCGTTGGCGTTGGCGGCTGTAGTATAGGTCAAATTACCGGTACTGCCGTCAATGGCGGGACCACTGCTGAACAGGCCTGGGTTGGTGTTGCCGGTGACGATAAAGGTCAGAACCTGGCCGCCGCCATCACCGTCGTCGAGGTTGGTGGCCCAGCCGTTCACGGTCTGGGAACCGGAATCCTCCAGAACGGTCTGGTCGGCGCCGGGCGTGAAGCTGGGCGCATCGTTGACGGCGGTGACCACGATCGTGAAACTCTGGGCGGTCGAGGTATCGATGCCGCCGTTGGCGGTACCACCGTTGTCCGAAAGTGTCAGGCTGAGGGTGGCGCTGCCATTGGCCTCGGTGGCGGCGGTGTAGGACAGGGTCCCATCCGCGGCCACGGCAGGGGCGGCGCTGAACAGCGTCGGGTTGCTGTTGGCGGTGATCGTGAAGCTCAGGCTCTGACCGGCCTCGTCTGCCGGTCCGGCGGAGAGCGCGGTGGCCCAGCCGGGCACGGATTGAGCACCGGCGCCTTCGAGCACTGTCTGATCGGCGCCGACGGTGAAGGAGGGCACGTCGTTGACGGCCGTAACATGGATGGTGAAGGTTTGAGCGGGCGAGGTGTCGTTGCCGCCATTGGCGGTGCCGCCATCGTCCTGTAACTCGAGGGTCACGGTTGCGCTGCCGTTGGCGTTGGCAGCGCTGGTGTACGTCAGCGTCCCATCGGCGGCCACGGCGGGCGCGACGGCGAACAGCGCCGGATTGCTGTTGGCGGTGACGTTGAAGGTCAAGTTCTGGGCGCTCTCGGCACCTGGGCCGGCGCTGATGGCCGTGGCCCAACCGGCAAGCGACTGGGCAGTTGCGTCCTCAAGCGAGGTAGGATCGGCACCAACGGTGAAACTGGGCGGATCGTTGACATCGGTGACGGTGATCGTGAAGGTCTGTGGGGCTGAGGTGTCGACGCCGCCGTTGGCGGTACCGCCATTGTCCGACAGGGTCACGGTCAAGGTACTGCTACCACTGGCGTCGCCGGATGTCTCGTAACTGAGCTCACCGGTACCGGCATTGATCGATGGCGCTGTGGCAAACAGGCCCGGATTGCTATTGCCGGTAATATTGAAGGTCAGGGTCTGAGCCGACTCGTCGGCGGGACCGGCGGCGATGGCGGAGGCCCAGGCGACCAAGCGCTTGCGCTTTTGTGGGCCGGCGTCCTCGAGCACGGTGACGTCACCGCCGCTCGTGAAACTGGGCGCGTCATTGACGGGCGTGACGGTGATCGTAAAGGTCTGCGGCGCGGAGGTGTCGACACCACCGTGGGCGGTACCACCGTTGTCGCTCAAGGTGAGGGTGATGTCGGCGCTGCCGTTCGCGTTGGCGGCGGTCGTGAATGTGAGCGTGCCGGTCGCACCATCGACCTGGGGTGCTATGGCGAACAGGGCAGGGTTGGTGTTGGCGGTAACGTTGAAGGTCAGTGTCTGGCCGCCGCCGTCGCCGTCCTCGAGGTTGGTGGCCCAGGCCGTGAGGGTTTGGGTGCCGAAGTCCTCCAGCACGACTGGGTCGGTGCCGACGGTAAAGATGGGTGCGTCGTTGGTGCCGGTCACGTTCACAGTGATGGTGGCGGTATCGCTGCCGCCGTTGCCGTCGCCGATCGTGTAGGAAATGGTCTCGTCGCCATTGTAGTTTGCGGCCGGCGTGTAGCTGAGGTTGGCGCCGCCGCCACCGATGCTGACGCTACCGCCCTGGCTGGGCGTGCCGACAGCGGTGATCGTCAGGGACTCACCAGTATCGGGAAGAATGCTGTCGTTGGCCAAAGGGTCGAGTGTGTTGGCAGTGCTGTCTTCGAAGGCGCTGAAACTGTCGTCGACCGCATCGGGGTTGTCGTTGACGTTGTTGACCGTGACCGTAACGGTGGCGGTGTCACTGCCGTTATGGTTGTCGCTGATGGTATAGGTGAAGGTCTCGCTTCCGAAATAATCCGCGGCCGGTGTGTAGGTCAGCGCAGTGCCACCAGCGGCGATGGTCACGGTGCCGCCAGCCGAGGTAGCACCCGTAGCGGTGATCGTCAGGGCATCGGACTCGGGGTCTGTGTCGTTGGCGAGAACGTCGAGGTTATTGGCGGTGCTGTCCTCGTCGACGCTGAAGCTGTCGTCGATTGCGTCGGGCGGATGGTTTTCGATGTCCTTGACATCACAGCGCACGAAGAGATTGTCGTTCTCGTCCGCTGCAAAGAAGGCAACCAGATCCGCTGCGGGGTCGCTGCTGTCCTGCTCGGGATCCAGACCCAGAGGCGCGATGCCGTTCCAATCGGTGATATCGCCGTCGGCGGCGAAGGGCGCCAAGGCGGCAAACAGCAGCAGCGTCGTGAAGACACACAGAGCGCCCAGGCCGATACGACCCAGTTTGCGGCGCCGGATCAGAACCAGACCACAGCCCAACAGGGCAATCAGTAAGAGCGTCAGGCCCAGCGGGCCTAGGGTCGGGATCTCCCGGGCAAAAACGTAGACCATGCCGGCGTTCGAGAGGATGTCCTCACCGCCAAGGGCCGAGCCCGCATCGGCGTAGATCCGCATCTGACTGGTGCGACCGAGCACACCCAGTGGCAAAAAGGCCTCGACGGCGTCGGCACCATTGACACCGACATCCAGGCCGACCGGCCAGCCACCGGCGACGCGGATCGGTCCGTCAAATTGACCCTGTTGGCCGCGCTGAAAGAAGACGTCGGTGACTTGTGGGTTGACGGAGGTGCTGTCGACCCTGATCGTCATGAGGATATCGATACCGTTGATCGAGGAGCCGTCGATCCTGGCCCAGGTCGCACCGCTGGCGCTGTCCCCGTCTGCGTCGATCGCCACGTGGAATACTTGAGTACCAGGCTGTCCTGGTGATTGGGCCAACGCGCCAAAAAAGGTCATACACAGCAGCAGGGCAACCATGGGACGCAACGCGGTCATACAGACTCCTCGAAAGCAGTTATCAAGATGGGATGAAAATTGTAAGAGCCCTCATTCACTGGGCAGAACGAGCGAGCGGGCAAGCTGCTCATGGGGTGGTCCTAGCGGGAAAAGCAGAGAGGGGTAATAGATGGGAAGCGGGGGTATTGAACGAGGCCGAGGGCGCCGCTTGGCGCCCTCGGTCCGAATGAATCAGTGACTGTTACAGGAGTCGTAGGTACCGGTGACGGTCGCGGAACCCGTGTTGCGGGCCTCGACGAAGGTATCGACCGTGGCCGCGGGAATCGCGGCGCCGCCGATGTCTTCGATGTTGAAGGTGCCGGCGGTTTCGGTAATGGCGATGCCGTGGGGGCAGGTATTACCGCTGGTGTTGGCCGAGTTCAGATCAAGACACAGGGAGCCTGTGCTGTTGATCGAGACATCGATCGAATCCGCCGTCCCGGGCGAACCGGATTGGTTGAAGGTGTTGCCGGTGATGATCGTCGCCAGACTGGTATTGTCGTTGACCTTGATGTCAAGGGTCTCGTCGGAGCTGCTGTCGACAAAATTGGTGATGGTGTTGTTGGAGATCGTCATGTTGATGAGTTTTGCGCTTTCGGTGGCGACGAACTCGATGCCCTCGCGGCCGAGACCGGCATCATTGGCGACCGGGGTGGTTTGGCCGATATCGTTGCCGGTGACGATGAAGTCCATCGTCTGGCCACTGGCCAAGGGCACCGCGCCACCGCGAGGAAGCAGCGAGATGGCCTCGCGATCGGTGTCGTCAATGGTGTTGTTGGTGATGGTGATGTCGAAGTCCGTCACCGTCGCTGCCAGGTCCGTGTCCGTCGATGCGCGGACGGCGCCACGACCATCACTGGTGCGCTGGGTCGGACTGCCGAAGGTGCAGTTGTTGACGGTGGCGTCAAAATCGACCGTCCCCGTACCGAACAGGGAAATGACACCGGAATTGTTGACACCGCCGGAGTAGAGCTCGAGGAACAGACATTCGTCAATGTTGCTGCTGAGGATGCCGGAACCGGAGGAGGCGATGTCGATCCCGCCGAAGCCACCAACCGTGATGGCATCGCGGAACGTGGTGTCGCTGATCGAAACCGTCAGAGTGCCGCTGCCGTTCTGGATGACCTGCACGCCGGTGCCGGAGATTTGGTAGAACTCGGAGTTGTTGTTGACATTGCCCAGGTTGAAGGCGGAGTCGACAATCAGTGCGCCACTGACCGCGTTGTTGGTGATCAGCTGAATGGCGTCGTCGCCAAGCAGGCTGTTGTCGTTGAAGAAGGTCGTATCGGTGACGTGGAAGTTCGTGAAGCTGGTGTTGTTGTTGGTAATGAACACGCCACAGGAGCTGCCGCCAGCGGAGCTGCCGTCCTGGAAGCGGCTGATGGTGCTGTTGGTGATGGCGTTGCTGCCCACGAGGTTGTAGGCCCAGATGCCGCCACTTTCAGTCGAGGCGGCCGCCTGGTTGGAGGTACCGATGTTGTTGATCGTCAGCTCGTCCAGATTCAGGCCACCCGAGCGGATCAGGCAAATGCCGTCGCCCTCAATGTTTTGGATCGTGCCGCCGTTGCCCTGGGTGCCGTCACCCGTGACGATCAGACCGCCGGTGTGGTCGATCAACTTGACACCGTGGCCATCGTGGGTTTCGTTGTCGGGGATGCCATCGCCGCCACCATCGAGGCGATTGGTGACGGCATTGGTGCTGCTGATGTCGAGGCTGGTGAAGCTGACGGAACCGGTCGAGGTGGCGCCACCGCCGCTGGTCTGGACGTGAACGCCATCGCCGCCGACGTTGAGGCCGTTGGTAATGTCGGCATCGCCGAAACCGATCAAGGTGCCGTCGTGGTCCTGAATGAAGATGCCGTGGCTGCCGCGGTTGGTGACGGAGAAGTTGCCTAAGCCCAGGCTGGAGCCGGACTCGACGTCATCAATGTTGATGCCGATGCTGGTGGGCGAGGTGACGGTGGTGGTGCCGCTGACGCTCATGGTCGAGTTGGCCAGGATATTGGTCAGATCGACGCCGTGGGTGGTCGAGTTGGTCGAGGTCAAGGTCGCCAGGTTCATGTGGATCGTGCAGTTGTCGATGTCCAGCACCGGTCGGGTCGTGGCCGCGAGCGTGGGGCTGTCGTCGTCGTTGGTGTCGACGCCGACCGTATTGACCGAGGAGGCGGCCAGGGCCACGCCAGCGGTACTGGTGACGTCCAGGTCCTCGAAGCCGAAGGCTCCGACAGGCGAGGAACTCAGATCGACGCCATTGCCCGAGGAGGTAATGGTCGTGTCGCCGAAGCTGAACGTACCGTTACAGGAGCTGGCCGTGATACCGGAGGTCGAGCCGGTCGAGGTGGTGCTGGCGAAGTTGAAACCAGTCGTCGTCACCGAGGTCAGCTGGAAGGCCCGCTGGCCCGTGGCGGTAATGGTGGCGCTATTGGTGTTGTTGGGGTCGATGTTGACGGTGGCGCTGCTGGCGCTAAAGCCGGTGGCGCCGGACACGTTGATGGTCGTGTCGCTGATGATCAGGGTGCCGGAAGTGGTGGCGAAATTGATGCCGCCGCCGGTGCCGCTGACCTGGACATCGGAGAGGGTGGAGGTCCCGCCACCGCTGCCGAAGGTCGTGTTGTCGATGTCGAGGCCCAGGGCGTTGGTCGTGTTGATCGTGGCCGTGCCGCCGCCACCGTTGTTGAGGTTGAGCGTACCGCCGCTGGAGACGTCCAGACCAATCCCACCGGTGGTGGTCAGGTTGAGGTTGCCAATCGTGGTGATGCCAGTGTTGGTGGCCAGGTTGACGCCCTTGCCGGCGGTATTGACGCCACTGATGGTGCTGAAAGTGACGTTGAGAGCGGTGTTGTTGGTCATGTCGAGCGCGATGCCGCCACCGCCGCCGCCGTCGGTTAGGACCAGGCTGGCGTCGCTGATGGTCAGACTGTCGTTGAAGGAGATCGTGGCCGGCGCCACGTCGACGCAATCGACGGTGATCGTGCCGGTCAGCGAGAGACCGCCGGTGTTGCTGAGCAGCGACAGGCCGGTGCCCGAGACATTGTCGATGTCCATGTCGTTGGCAATCGACGACGCGGAATCCCAAGCGTTGCTGCTGATGTCGATGCCGAGGTCGGCATCGACGATCGGACCACCACTGAGGGCGACATGCCCGCCAGTATTGCTGGTGATCGAGAGTGCCCGGCCGCCCGTGCTTTCGATCCCGTCGGTACCGTCCAGGGCGATGGTGAAGTCGGCGTCGCTATTGGTGATCTCGAGATGGGTGCCGGTCGCGCCGCTGATCGCCAGTTCGCCGAAACCGACAGAGCCGGAGAGGCCGTCCATGGTTAGACCCTTCTGACCGGCGCCAGTAATATCGACCGGGCAGGCGAAGTCGACCACCGAGCCCGCGCCCATGCTCTGAAGCAGCATGCCGTGGTTGCCACCGGAGGCGTCGATTGAAATCGAGGCGGTCGCATCCGCATCAATGTCGAGCTCACCGGTGGAGGCATCGACGTGAAAGCCGTTGAGGCCGGCGCTCAGGTTGTCGACCATGATCGTGGTCGTGCCGGTAAAGGAGATCGAGCCACCGTTGCTACCGGAGACGCGGATTGCCTGGTTATTGAAGCCGGGATTGGTCTGGTCGATGGTCGAGTCGTTGATGATCAGGCTGCCGGAGGGGTCGTAGATGCGCAGCGCTGTCCCGTTGCTGCCCAAGGTGCTGTCGCTGATCGTGATGGTGGCGCTGTTGTCGAACAGAATGACGCCGTTGCCCATATGGCCGGCCGCGCCGCGGAGATCCGAATTAGTGATGTCGATCGTGCCGGACTGAGAGCCGAAGGCGACGCCATCGGTCAGACCTTGGGGCGTAACCACGCAGTTGTCGATGACAACGGCGCCGGCCTTGTTCGGACCCTGCTTGAGCGCAATCGTGCCACCGATGATGCCGTAGTCGTTGGCAGCCAGGATCTCGACGCCGAGCACGCTGCAGTCGGTGTCGAGGGTGACGACGTCACCAGAGGAGGAGGTCAGGACCGGCCGGCTACCTGCGACGATCAGAGTCACGGGCGAAGCGTCCTCGGGGTGCAGCAGGTTGAGCGCGTTACCCTCACCGTGGATGGTTTGACCTGGTGCCAGCGCCCACTCGGCGTCGATCGGGGTGGTGCCAGTGTCCGCGCGGTAGAGGTAGATCACGTCGTCGTCATTCTGGGCCGAAGCAAAGAAGTCGGTGACGTTATTAAAGGGTGTGTGGATCGTGCCGTCACCGCCGCCGCTGGCGGTGGTGTCGACGAACCAGATCGGCTCTTCGTTGACGATGTCGATGCTGACCGTCGCATCCGTGGATGCGCCCTCCGTGTCCTCGACGGTGTACTGGAAGGTGTCGGTGGTGTTGCTGGCGCCTGCGGGCGGATGGTAGTGGAAGCTGCCATCGGCATACATCTCGACAGTACCGCCCAAGGTGGTCGTGCCCGTGAAGGGTGCGGTGGTATCGCCGGAACCGACAATGGTCGTGACCGCGAAGCTGACGGAGTCGGGGTCGCTGTCGTTGTCGAGCACATTGGTGAAGGTCGAGACCAGGTGACCGTGAGCGGGCCCCGCGCGATCGACGACAAGCGTAATGTGGGGATGGGTCTTGTAGCCGCTGTCAGCACCGGCTACGGGCGGATCGGCGACGGCATTGACGACGATGTCGAACATGATCGCCGCGCTCGTGTCGACGCCGCCGTTGGCGGTGCCGCCGTTGTCCGAGAGGGTCACGGTGATCGTCGCCGTGCCACTGGCCTCCGCCGTCGGCGTGTAGGTCAGGTTGCCGCTGCTGTCGATGGCCGGGCCTGCCGAGAACAGGGCGGGCAGGGTGTTGCCGGTGATGTTGAAGGTCAGGGTCTGGCCGCTCTCGTCGGCGGGGCCGGCACTGACCGCAGTCGCCCAGCCGTTGACGGTTTGTGCGCCAGCGTCTTCATTGACGCTCTCGTCGGCGCCGGGGGTGAAACTGGGCACATCGTTGACGGCAGTCACGGTGATCGTGAAGGTGGCCGGAGCCGAGGTGTCGTCGCCGCCACCCGCGGTGCCGCCGTCGTCCATCAATTCGAGGGTGATGTCGGCGCTGCCATTGGCATTGGCGGCCGGCGTGTAAGTGAGGTTGCCCGAAGTGGGATCGACCGCGGGGGCAACCGCGAACAGGCCGGGATTGGTGTTGCCGGTGACGTTGAAGCTCAGCACCTGACCGCCGCCGTCGCCATCGTCGATGTTGGTGGCCCAACCGTTGACGGTCTGGGCGCCGGCATCCTCAAGCACGGTCTCATCGGCGCCCGCTGTGAAACTGGGCTCCTGGTTCTGAGCCGTGATATCGATGTCGAACGTGACCGCAGGCGAGGTGTCATCGCCGCCGTTGGCCGTGCCGCCGTCGTCCATCAACGCGAGGGTGATGGTGGCGCTACCAGTCATGCCGTTGACGGGCGTGAAGGTCAGATCACCGCTCGTGCCATCGACAGCGGGTCCGGTAGTGAACAGGCCTGGGTTGGTATTGCCGGTGACGTTGAAGCTCAGCACCTGGCCGCTCTCGTCGGCGGGGCCGGCGCTAATGGCGGTGGCCCAGGCGGACTCGGTGTGCAGCACGGCCGCGCCGACGTAAGTGACATCGCCGCCGGAGGTGAAGCTGGGTTCGTCGTTGATGGCGGTGACGCTGATGTCGAAGGAGGCCGGTGCCGAGGTGTCGGCGCCACCGTTGGCCGTGCCGCCATTGTCTGAGAGGGTCACGGTGATCGTGGCGGTGCCGACCGCATCGGCTGCGGCGGTATAGCTCAGGATCCCGGTCGAGGCATCGATCGAGGGACCGGCGCTGAACAGGCCGGGATTGGTGTTGCCGGTGATGTTAAAGGTCAGGTTCTGGCCGCTCTCGTCGGCGGGGCCGGCATTCATGGCGCTGGCCCAAGCCACCAGCCGCTTCTGCGGGCCGGCGTCCTCAAGGATCGTCTGGTCGCCGCCGGCGGTGAAAGTCGGGGCGTCGTTGACGGCGGTCACGGTGATCGTGAAATTGGCCGGCGCGGAGGTGTTGCCGCCGCCATTGGCGGAACCGCCGTCGTCGCTGAGGGTGAGGGTAATGTCGGCCGTGCCGTTGGCGTCGGCAGCGGAAGTGAAGGTCAAGGTGCCGGTGCTGGCATCCACCGCCGGGGCCACGGAGAACAAGCCCGGGTTGGTGTTGCCGGTGACGTTGAAGGTCAGCACCTGACCGCCGCCATCACCGTCGAGGATGTTGGTGGCCCAACCGGCCAGCGAGCTGGCGCCGGCATCTTCGAGCACCGTCGGATCGGCACCAACCGTGAAGCTGGGCGGATCATTGACGCCGGTGATGGTAATCGTGAAGGTCACCGGATCGGAGGTGTCGTCGCCGCCGTTGGCGGTGCCACCGTCGTCGGACAAGGTCACGGTGATGTCGGCCGAGCCGAAGCCATTGGCGGCGGATTCAAAGGAGAGCTCGCCAGTGCTGGCATCAATGCTGGGCTGGGTCGCGAACAGCGCGTTGTTGGTGTTGCCGGTGACGTTGAAGGTCAGGACCTGAGCGTTTTCGTCGGTCGGGCCGGCGGAGAGGTTGGAGGCCCAAGCCACGCGGCGCGCGGGGCGGCGCTGCGGACCGGCATCCTCGAGTACGGTCACGTCGCCGCCGCTGGTGAAGCTGGGCGCATCGTTGACAGCGGTCACGTTGATCGTGAAGGTCTGGGGTGCCGAGGTGTCGACGCCGCCGTTGGCGGTGCCGCCGTTATCGGAGAGGGTCAGGGTGATGTCGGCGCTGCCGTTGGCGTTGGCGGCGGTGGTGTAAGTCAGGGTGCCACTGGCGTCGACCGCGGGGGCGACGCTGAACAGGGCGCTGTTGGTGTTGGCGGTGACGTTGAAGGTCAGGGTCTGGGAACCGTCGTCGCCATCGCCGATGGCGGTCGCCCAACCGGCCACGGACTGGGCGCCGGCGTCCTCGAGCACGGTCTGGTCGGCGCCCTTGGTGAAGGCGGGCGCATCGTTGACCGGCGTGATTGTCACGGTCACGGTGGCGGTGTCGCTGCCGCCGTTGCCGTCGGAGATGGTGTAGGTGAAGGTCTCGGTGCCATTGACGTCAGCGGCCGGCGTGTAGTTGACGGAAGTGCCACCGCCAGCGATGGCGACGGTGCCGCCCTGTGAGGTGGCGCCGAGCCCGGTCACGGTCAAGGTCTCACCCGAGTCGGGAGCGATCAGGTCGTTGGTCAACACGGCGAGCGAGGTGGTAGAGGCGTCCTCCAACACGGTGAAGGCATCGTCGACCGCATCGGGGTTGTCGTTGACATTCGTCACGGTCATGGTCACGGTCGCGGTATCCGTGCTGTTGTGGCTGTCGACGATGGTATAGGTGAAGGTCTCAGTGCCAAAGAAGTTGGCGGCCGGCGTGTAGCTCAGGCCCGTGCCACCGCCGCTGATCGATACGGAACCACCGGCCGAAGGCGTGCCAGTAGCGGTGATCGTCAGCGGGTCGTTTTCGATATCGGTGTCGTTGGCCAGGACGTCGAGGGCGTTGGCGACACTGTCCTCGGCGACGGTAAAGGCATCGTCGACGGCATCCGGGGGATGGTTCTCGATGTCGACAACGTCGATGCGCACGAATAGGTCGTCGCCATCATCGGCGGCGAAAAAGGCGGCTAGGTCAGAAGCGGTGTCGCTGCTGTCGCCGGTGGGATCGAGCGCCAGGGGCGCGATACCGGCCCAGTCGGCGACGTCGCCGTCAGCGGCCAGGGGCACCATCGCCAGGACGACCAGCACGGCCGTCAGCCCGAGCAGGGCGGTCAGGCCGAGCTTGCCGAAGCGGCGGCGAAGCCTTATATAGAGGATGCCGGCGGCAAGCAGGGCGACGAGCAGAAGGCCGAGCCCCCAGGCGCCGAGCGTCGGAATCTCTGCGGCAAATACGTAAAGACCGGCGTCGAGCGCATCGGTTCCGCCAAGGTTGGAGGAGGCGTCGACATAAAGGGTCAGGCGGTCGGTGCGGCCCAACACGCCAAGCGGCAGAAAGGCCTCAATGGCATCGCTGCCGTCCACGCCGACGTTGGAGCCGACGGGCCAGCCTCCGCCAACGCGGATCGGATCGCCAAAGGCTCCATTCTCGCAGTGACTAAAGGAAACATCCACAACCTGGGCGGGCACTTGATTGGGGTCGACCTGAATCGTCATCAGGAGATCGATACCATGAACCGTCGAGCCGTTGGCGCGCGTCCAATCGCAGCCACTGCTGGCGCTCTTGTCGGCGTCGATACCCACGTGGAAGACTTGGTTGACTTGCCCCCCAACTGACTGGGCCAAAACGAGTTGTGGGATGCTGAGCACCCCCGCGAGCAGCGCGATCGCAGCGATCAATTTGCTTCGAGACATACGTTCCACCTTAGAGACCTGAAATCCTTTTCCACACTAAGCACCGAAACCGCCATGGAGCGAATTGCATTTAATTTTGCACTCCCGTTTCTTTCCTAGCCTTAAAAAGGGAATTTATCGCAGATGGGCATACTCTACCATGGCGCCATAACGGCTGACAAGTGCGCTTTTCAGCAGCTAGCGACCCAACTTGAAGGAGTTCTCAAAACAATCTACGAAGACATTCGTACTTTCCACTTGACGACTGCAAAGAAGGTCGCTATCTTGTACGAAGATCTTCGTAGATCAGATTCAACGCAGATCCGAGATCGACCCATGCCTTTCCCAGACTACCTCTAGGAGATCACTATGAAATTATCCCACTGCTCTATTTTGGCGACGGAAGCGAAGGACCAAGCCCTCCCGTCCACGGTTGCGCGTTTCTTTCCTCGGCGCTTACTGACCCTGCTGCTCGCGCTGTTCAGCTGTCTTTGGGCGATCGCACAGACTCAAGGTCAGGCCACGCCCAAGCAGCTGCAGTTCCTCGAGAATTTTCTGAACGAGAAGGGAGAACACGAGCTCACAACCCGCATTGACGATCAGGAAATCACCGCCAAGCTCGTCAACGGCCACCTGGCCTGCGCCATCGACGGGCAAGACCAGCCCCTCGACGCGCTCTTGCCCTATCTCGGAATCTTTGAAGGCGCCATTGAGGAACTTGGCGATGCAGAGGAAGCCTTGCAGGACCAGCATGCAGAACTGGAGCATCAAAAGGATGCAGCAGCGCGCCTGGAGGTCGAGGCCCAGGACCTGAGAGCGAGCCTGGCCGAATTGGAAGAAGAGCGTGAACGGCACCAATTGCAAAAACAAGCAGCAGAGGTCGAACATGAACCGCGCATGCGAGCCGAAGAATTGGCACGCGAAGCGGAACAGCAGAGCCAGCAGGCCGGCATACTGCTTCAGGTTCGGAACCAAAAAGCCGAGGCAGAGCGGCAGGCCGACCTCGCCGCGAGCCAACAAGAGGCAGCAGAGCGGCAGGCCGACCTCGCCGCGAGCCAACAAGAGGCAGCAGAGCGGCAGCGCGACCAACACCAACATGGACAGGCGAAGGCCCAACGGGCGCGCTGAACAGCTATAAAGGCCAGGCTGTCACGGAGGAGGGCCTTCCCTCCCCTGTGCAGACGGCCTTGCTTGAACGCACCTATGAATGAATTCGTACAACTGTAGATCACTCACGGCAATCGCACTCAAGGGTGCGAGGCCAGTCGCTGAAGGAGCCCCGATGGATCTCGAACAACGCATCAAACCGACCGAGGCTGAGCTGGAAATTCTCAGTGTGCTGTGGGCGGTTGGCCCCAGTACGGTGCGATTCGTCAATGAACGACTCAACGAGACCCGCAAAGTCGGCTATACCACGACGCTCAAGCTGATGCAGATCATGCATGAAAAGGGCTTGTTAGACCGGGATGAACAATCACGCAGTCATGTCTACAAGCCAAAGATGCGCGAGAACTTGGCCCAAAAGGCGCTGCTCGACCGCGTCCTCGAGACCGCGTTCGGTGGCTCGGCGCTGAAATTGGTGATGCAAGCCCTAGGCGGCCAAAAGACCTCGCGCGAGGAGCTCGCTGCCATTCGCGACTATATCGATCGACTGGAGTCCGACCATGAGCGTTGACCTGATCATCGAGTGCATCGCCCGCACCTTGCTACACTCGCTCTGGCAAGGACTCCTGATCTGCCTTTGGGTAGCGCTGGCCATGGTGATTTCGAGAAATCAATCTGCACAGCTTCGCTATGGCTTGTTGGTCGGATCGCTGGCGCTTTTTCCATTGGCCTTCGGCGCCACGCTATATATAGAGTGGGTCGCCGTCCAAGAATCGCTGCGCGGCAGCGCGGAACTTGCCAACGGCATCGGTTTGAGCTCAGGGGAAAAACTGCATTTTGTCCTGCAACTACTCGCCAAGGCCTGGTGTCTGGGTGCGGTCCTGCACATGTTGCGTGGTCTGATCGCTTGGCGCCTGACCACCCACATGATGCATCGCTTCGCTCAGGCCCCCGACCCCGTCTGGCAGAAGTTGCTGGGTCAATTGCTCGAGCGCCTAGATATCGAGCGCCAGGTGGTCCTGCGAGTCTCGCGTCAAGTCAACGTGCCCATGGTGATCGGCCACCTCAAACCGGTGATTCTCGTCCCTGTCGGCATGCTTTCCGGTCTGCCCTCAGAAGAGGTGGAAGCGATCCTGCTCCATGAGCTTGCCCATATCAAGCGCAATGACTATCTGGTCAACCTGTTGCATGTGGTGTTGGAGAGCCTATTCTTTTATCACCCAGGCTTTTGGTGGATTTCAAAGCAGCTGCGCGTCGAACGGGAGCATTGTTGCGATGACCTGGCGGTTCAGGTCTCCGATGATCCCTTTACCCTGGCCAAAGCATTGGTCCACCTTGAGGAGGTACCTATGAACGATGCCCCATGGGCCATGGCAGCGACGGGACGGAGCGGCTTGCGCGCCCGTGTCGAACGTCTGCTCCAACCCCACTGTCCGCAAATTTCGAGAAGCTGGCGCCCTGTCTTAGACGGCGGTCCGGTTCTGCTCCTGATCCTCGTCACCCTGACCGGCTGCGCGCTTGCGTCACATTCGATCACTCAACCCCAAACCATTCCCCAGGACCTCCAGTTCATTAAAAACGTCCTGGATGAAAAAGGTTTGAACGGTATCTACCTACCCATTGACAACAAAGAGATGCTGATCCTTGTCGGAGAGCAGGGAATCAGCCTCGAGGTCGACGGCGAGAACCACCCCGTAGGCGAACTGCTGCCCTATACAGAACAGATAAGGGCTTCGCTCCGCAGTATTGATGAATTGGAAATAGCCAGAAAACAGAGGCAAATCCAAAAAGCGGAACAAAGCAACCTCGAGGTTAGCTCCAAACAGCTAGCCTTGGAACAGGCCGCGTTGACAGCCGAGCAAGAACGCCACCAGGCGGAAGAGTTCCAAAAAAAGCACGAGATGCTGTCTGTAGCGGAACTGGCGCTGGCGGCCAAGGTCAAGCAGCTCGAATCGGAAAGGCTTCAGACGCAACTGCTGCTGCAAACCACCTCGAGTCAGGAGAAACAACAACGGCTTGCAGAACGCCAGGCCACGCAGCAGAAACTGGAACGGCTCCAGCAAGCGCTAGTGTCAGCGAACCGCCACAACCTGGAATTCCAGGAACGGCTAGCGCTCATCCAGCAAACCGGCTCGAAAACAGCCCCCCCACCCACACCCAGCGCGGCAAGCGCGGCGACGACGCCGACAGCCCCAATGGCAGCCACCTCTAACGCCGCCCCACCTGCCGTCTCCAACACGACAACCCCGGCAGTCTCGCCGTCCCCAGCTGCGGCTGCCCCGAGCCCCTCCCCGGCTGTCTCGAGCCCAGCACCGGCTGCAGCTCCTTCGCGCCCCGCGCCGGCTGCCGCCCCCAGCCCGGCACCCTCAACGGTTTCGGCCGAGGCACCGGCCGCAGCTGCCTCACCCAGTTCACGAGCGGTCTCGTCCAGTGCCCCGACTGCTAGTGCCAGCCCCCAACCCGCGGTACTGGTCAGCCCGAAGGCCGACCCCAGTCCCGCCCCTGCCGCGCCCCACCCAAAGACGCCGCCATCGGCCAAATCAACGGAAAGCAAACCCAGGCCCGAATATTCCCCTGCGCCCGAGCCTGGATCGAGGGAAAACAGACAAGTTTACCTTCCATAATCAGACGCTCTTCCATGCTGATCTTGCCAATGGCAACGGTTTGAGTTGGCCCCGCGAGCTGCCTGGGCGCCTACTGTGGCCTCTGCCGGCCTCTGCCCCTAAGCCAATAGGGCTCCCGCCGCGGCTACGCGACCGGCCGATAGAGAGTAAAGTCTTCTTCTTGTCCACAACTAATGTTAGCGTACAGTTCAGCGTGTACTTGCGGGTACTTGCGGACGGCAAGTCATTGGACTTCACATGAAATTTTTCAAGTGGCCGCCATTCGAGAATGGCGGCCCAACCTTTATTAATTAGGGTAGTAACTGTAGTAAAGGTTGCTGATCATATAGTCGTCAAGATTACCTGAGGTGCCACCAGTGGAGTCATTAGCCTTGATGACTAAGGTATTGGAGCCAACTACCACCTGGCTTGCATCGAGATTGACCTTGACAGCTTTGAAGCCACGGTCAGGTTGAGTAGGCATGGTGCCGACGAGAATACCGTTCAAAAAAATTTGGTTGGTAGAGAAGTCAATGTCATCCGCGTCGAAGGAGAGCGTGACAATATCGCCTTCTGGCAGGCTTGGGCTCTGAAAGGTATAGGTTTTTGTCGCGACACCGGCGTTGGGCGTCCAGCTAGAGAAGGTCCCATCACCGAGATGAACCGTACTAGCCCCTAATTGGATTACTTCAGCTTCAAGCATCAATACAGTCAAGGGGCTTTCTTCGCTAGTGTCACAGGTACTGCTGGCGCCAAAATACCAATTCTGCACGTAGGGAAACGCATAGTTCCAGGTGTTTGTGGCTACACCAATGAAATCCGCAGACTGGAAGTAGGGCCCATTCGAAGAGACGAGAATGTGGTAACCATCAATACCAGAGGATGCATCCCAGTCAAGAGTGGTACCGGTGGACGTATGGGTGAGGCTCAGGCCAGCAACACGGGGACAGACAGGATCGCCAAGATGGAGGCTGGCGACATAGTCGATATCAGCGCCCGGAGTATTTGTATCTTGGGTTTCTAAAGAAAGGTCGACAACTTTAACGTAGCGAGCAGTAGAAATACCACTTCCACTCAAATCGTAAGTCTGTGTCAAAAGGCCTTCACCCAGAAAAACCCAATTCACAAGATCATCACTGCACCAGGTTTCGTACGGCTCATTGACGGGACCACCTTCCCGAATTTCCAAATCTTGACCCGGGCCATCAATGATAGGTGTATTGGCGCCCATGTCGAGAATAACCCAATGATCTGGGCCGCCGAGAGCGACGTGGTAATGGTCCTTCGAGCCAAGAGCAGCACTAGGTGCGGATCGATCGTTGCCAATTTCACCCATGCCGATGTAGGCGTCGACGACAGCCTTAGCGTAACAGTCATCAGCAAATGCAGCGGGCGATGCCAGAGCAGCTAAAAGGATTCCAATGAATAAGGTACTCTTCATACACATCCTAAATGATTCTCCTAAGGTATTTTGATGAGTAGCCATTGAGCTTTACGTGGAAGAGCTCTTCACGGCCATGGGGTTTTAGGTTGGGAACGGTCTGCAAGAATAAATGCCAACGTTAAATATGTTAGCAGATCAGAAAATCTTTGCCGGTCAACATTCTGTAAACTTCAAGCAAACGCTCTATTAATTAGCACCTTTCTTTTCGGGCTGGCTAGTCCGACTTTGTCAGGTTGGTGATCAGGGCAGAGCCTAGCCGAAAGGGTCCCGCAGGCGCTGTAGCTGCTGTAGCGCAAGATTCAATCTTGCGCCGGGCGGGCTCCGCGGGACCATAGGTGTTACCTATCGAGGAGGACGCTTCACCTCGCTTTTCCTGCCATTCAGACGCGTTCCCACAACGTCCGCATCGAGTCAAAGCGAAGTTGTGACGATTCATGCATAACATGCATTTGACAACGCAAACGCGTCGACCGGCTATCACGCATAAAATGTTTGGAAATAGGCATATGCACGACTGTTGCGATTTCATTTGGCGCCTGTTTTGCGCAGGTGCATGAGGCTGTCCGAGTTGTAGAAATCCGTTTGTGCAAATTGTTTTTATTCGCGTCACGACAGGAAAAGTGTTCGTGCACGTTTCATACGGGG
>CAYRFM010000025.1:0-4495 GCA_964423555.1 uncultured Holophagae bacterium
ACGAACACTTTTCCTGTCGTGACGCGAATAAAAACAATGTGCACCAACGGATTTCTACAACTCGGACAGCCTCATGCACCTGCGCAAAACAGGCGTCAAAGGGATTCGCAACAGTCGTGTATATGCCTATTTCCAAACGTTTTATGCGAGATAACCGATCGGCGCGTTTGCGTTGTCAAATGCATGTTATGCATGAATCGTCACAACTTCGCTTTGACTCGATGCGGACGTTGTGGGAACGCGTCTGAATGGCAGGAAAAGCGAGGTGAAGCGTCCGCCGCGATAGGCAACACCTATGGTTCGGCGGAGCATGGGGAAAAATCGACCCTCCGCCCGGCGCAAGATTGCATCTTGCGCTACAGCAGCTACAGCGCCTGCGGGACCTTTTCGGGTAGGCTCTGCCCTGATCACCAACCTGACAAAGTCTTACTAGGCTGACTCCGTGGTTAACCAACAGAGATTGACCACGGAAAACACTGAATCTCACGGAAGCTTTGGCCCCGTCGCACTGGCAAGGCACAGGCCGACCGGCGGTCGGCCCCACGAGTGTGATCTACAGACCGGTGCGACCGACGTTGAAAATCTGCTATCTGGCAAATTTTCTTCAAAACTCGAATCATTAAATGCATCGCGCGGCGTAAGTTTCACTGTTTGAAAATTATTTTTTAATGCATACGCAACACAATTCAACAGCATCAGGACATTCACAAAGCAACAAACACGCTCACAATCATCTCTCGTGCATTCGATTGACTGTAGATAACTATCTGTGTATGCTTTTGTCGAATGCCACGGTGTCTTTAAGCATTCATCAGATTATGCAATTGGAGGCGTTATGTTACGTCTTATGACCTTGTTATGGCTAGGGTTATGCTCGTTCTGTCTACTGGCCGGAAACAGCCAGGACAGCACTGTTCACATCACCTTGACCGAGCAACAGCTCACAATCGATCAACCCTTTCAGTTTCAGCTGCCAACCAGCGAGAAACACACACGTTATCGCTCTTCAGCACTGCCTTCCGGCGCGCGTTTTGATGCCGCGCTCGGCCTACTTGAGTTCACACCAAATACGGCACAAGAGGGGCTCTTCACGATTACCTTCACTGCCGAAGCAGACGATCTGGCCAACCTAACGCTGCCGCTCAGGGTGGTTGCCGATTGCCATGCCCTTGATCCAACTCGGCTGGACTGCCGGTTGTTGCTCGATGACGCCGGTGAAATCGCGGGCCTGGAACTCGCCTTCTCCCGACCCCTTGCGGCCGGCCAAGACTGGCTGCAGGCGCTTGGCCTGGACCCTTACAACCTGTTTGCAACAACTGTTTCAGACGCGACCAAACTGATCATCCCCATGACGACTGATCGCTTTCTGGCCATGGCGCCGCTGCAGCTTCTAGCTCAGGAACTGCGCGACAGCCTGGGCTGCATGATCGACCTCGACGGCGACGGTCTGCCCGGCGGCGAGCTCTCCTTCACGGTCGAAGACTACGAGCTGGCCCTGGATGACTTGGCACATGCACCCACCGCAACCCAGTGGGAACGCCTCGGCGGGCCGACCCCGATCCTGCTCAACCAACAAGTACAGGGCACGATTGGCGTGGCCGGTGAGGAGGATACCTACACCTTCACGGCCGCGGCCAACCAGTCGCTGTATTTCGACCTGCAGCAGTATTCCGGCGTGGCCAGCGTGGATTGGCGCTTGATCGCGCCCAACGGCACCCAACTATTTAGGACCTGCCTGGGCTGCTCCGAACCGGGACTGATCACGGTCACAGCAGGCGGTACCTACAGCTTGATCGTCGGCAAAACGACCAGCACCCAGACCGGCAGCTATCGCTTCGAGGTCTGGAACGTGCCAGCCCCACAAGCCTTCGCGATCCAAGTAGGTAATACGGTTGCCAGCGGTGTGCCAGGACCCGGTGCCGGCACCATCGAAACGCCTGGCGTCAAGGATATCTACACCTTCAGCGCCAGCGCCGGCCAAACCCTGTACTTCGACACCCAGGCCATCTCAGGCGTATCCAATATTAACTGGGAGTGTCGCGACCCCAACGGCCTGCTGGTCTTCCAAACCTGCCTGGGCTGCGGCGAACCCGGCCTTAAGACCCTGCCCACCTCGGGTTCCTACACCCTGACCGTCGGCTCAAGCACGAGAGACAGTGTCGGCACCTACCAGTTCAAGCTGTGGAATGTGCCCAGTCCTCAGAGCTTCGGGATCCAGATCGGCGCCACTGTCGCGAACGGCGTCCCCGCCGCCGGCGCGGGCAACATCGAGACGCCTGGCGTCAAGGATATCTATACCTTCAGCGCCAGCGCCGGCCAAACCCTGTACTTCGACATCCAGGCCATCTCAGGCGTATCCAATATCAACTGGGAGTGTCGCGACCCCAACGGCCTGTTGGTCTTCCAAACCTGCCTGGGCTGCGGCGAACCCGGCATCAAGACTCTGCCCACCTCGGGTACCTACACCCTGACCGTCGGCTCAAGCACGAGAGACAGTGTCGGCACCTACCAGTTCAAACTGTGGCACGTGCCCGCCGACCAAACCTTTGGCATCTCCATCAACCAAACCGTCAGCAATGGCGTGCCAGCGGCAGGTGCGGGCAATATCGAGACGCCGGGCGTCAAGGACCTCTATACCTTCACCACGACGAGCAGCCGCACGGTTTACTTCGATATCCAGTCGGTAAGCGGGGTAGCCAGCATCAACTGGTCCTGTGCCGATCCCAATGGCCTATCCCTCTTCAATACCTGTCTGGGCTGCGGCGAGCCGGGTGTCAAGACACTGGCAACGCCGGGAACTTACACCCTCAAGGTCGGCTCGAACAGCGAAGACCTGGTGGGCACCTACAAGTTCAAGGTCTGGAATGTGCCAGCACCGCAATCCTTCGCGATCGCCATCGGCAGCACGGTTGCCAACGGCGTGCCAAAGGCTGGAGCAGGCAACATCGAGAGCCCAGGAGCCAAGGATATCTACACGTTCACTGCGGCGGCAGGTGCTTCGGTTTACTTCGATAGCCAAAGCACCAGCGGTGTCAGTCTGACCACCTGGAAATGCACCGATGCCAACGGCACCCAGATCTTCAGCAGCTGCCTGGGCTGTGGTGACCCAGGCGCCAAAACCCTGACCCTGGGCGGTACCTACACGATCACGGTCGGCGACACTACCCGCGACAGCGTCGGCACCTACCAGTTCCAGATCCGTTAACCCCTCACATCGGTGGAACGCCCTTCACGGCGTTCCACCCTTTGCACCGCCACCAACCTGTTTTGGGGGTGACCCTGCACGAGGTAGCCAAAACGGGTTATTTGCCTGACGACAAGATTGGGAGGCAATATTTAGCGCTATCCTGGCGATACACGCTCGTTTAAAATGGCCCTTAAATGGCTGCTTGGTCAAGGGTTGCCACCGACACCCTCGCGGTACCAAGTGGCCCGGTGTTTTTGCCAGCACGGTACCGCACTTTCTATTTTTTCGGAGAAAACATGAATCAAAATCCCTATTCAGCAAGAGTCGGCTTTCCAAGCCTGAAGCTGGGCCCTAAGTTCCAATTCGCCAGTCGTATGAAAAGGTTGGGCGCCAAATTGATCGACTACTTTTTCCTGGCGCTCTGTGTCGTTATCGGTATCGGCGTTAGCTACCCCCTCCAGTTGAACATTTTGGTGTTCTACATGCTCTCTCTCGGCCTCTGTATGACGGTCCAACTCTTCCTGCTCTATAAGAGCGCTCAAACCATCGGCAAGAAAGTCCTCAAAATCAAAATCGCTAACGAGGATGGCGAGGAGGCCAGCTTTGGCCAAATTCTCGGCCGGAGCACAGTCGCTGTTATTTTGGGTGCTACCTCGATCCTAGGCCTAATCGATGTCCTCTTGATCTTCCGCGAAAGCCACCAGTGCGCGCATGACCAGGTGACCAAGACCTTGGTCATTGAGGCTTGACCCAACCTGCACCCTGCTTTGCAGCTTGGTTGGTGCCTGCCACCGCGAATGTGCCAGCCCCAATGCTTATTAAGCCAACCCCAATCCTTGATCCAAACAAACATGTCGACCCACTTTGGCCTGCCTTGGCCCGACATGTGGCGCGATGCTCAACCGTTCAAGACCAAGCCCTTTTGATGCAACGCGCACAGCACCCCGAAACCACCGCGGACGAGATAACCCGTGGCGGCCTGCAGTTCTTCATCCGCGGCGATGTCGTCTTCCAGGATGGCAGCATCGTCACCCTTGATGAACTGTTTGCCGGGTGGGGGCTGGATCCGCTGTCCTTGCTGGAGCCCTATCCTCCCGAATTGGAAATCAACTGGAAAGTTTGATTGAAGTCCCTGCCTTTAACGCATTGGGCCTTATATGCATTGGCCCCGCTGAACTGCCAGCTGTACAGGCCGACCGGCGGTCGGCCCCACATTGGGTCCCGCCATGGGCTTCGTTGAACTTCCACGTCTTAGGCCGACCGGCGGTCGGCCCCACATTGGGTCCCGCCATGGGCTTCGTTGAACTT
>CAYRFM010000025.1:4595-79330 GCA_964423555.1 uncultured Holophagae bacterium
AGGCCGACCGGCGGTCGGCCCCACATTGGGTCCCGCCATGGGCTTCGTTGAACTTCCACGTCTCAGGCCGACCAGCGGTCGGCCCCACATTGGGTCCCGCCATGGGCTTCGTTGAACTTCCACGTCTTAGGCCGACCGGCGGTCGGCCCCACATTGGGTCCCTCCATGGGCTTCGTTGAACTGCCACGTCTTAGGCCGACCGGCGGTCGGCCCCACATTGGGTTCCGCCATGGGCTTCGTTGAACTGCCACGTCTTAGGCCGACCGGTGGTCGGCCCCACTGACCAGGGGCGTAACATTCCCATCCCGGCACAGCTGGTGTAAGATAGCCATCCGCGACGATGCCTTTCTCGGAGAGTCTGCCATGCTCCTGCTTTTCTGCCTTCTACTTCTGCAAGCCAGCGATGAACTGAACGCCGGCCACCAGGCTCTGGCCGCTGGCGACGCCGAGCAAGCCCGCATCCATTACCAGGCCGCCTTGGCCGATCCCGCCCAGAAGGCCGAGGCGCTGATCGCGCTCTGCCAGCTGCTGACTGCCAACACGACCGTCGACCAGGCCATCCCCTATGGCGCGCAGGCCGTCGCCGCCGCGCCGGACAATGCCCGCGCCCATTACCACTACGCCCGGGCGCTGCTGGCCAAGGCCCAGCTGGGCAATCCCATGGCGAATCTGTCGCTGCTGGAGACCTTCCGCGCGGAGGTGCGTCGCGCCGTCGAGCTGGACCCCACCTTCAACGAGGCGCGCGAACTGGAGATCGACTTCTACCTGCGCGCCCATGAGGTCGCCGGCGGCGACGAGGCCAAGGCGCTGGAACTGGCCGATGCCTACAAGGCCGTCGCACCCGGACTCGGTCTCCTGGCCCAGGCCCGCATCCTGCGGCGCGGTGACCACGTCGCCACGGCCCTGGCCACACTCAAGGAAGCCGAAGCCTACATCCCGGACAACCCCGAGCTGATCTATTTGATGGGTCTTTTTCAAATCCGCCAGGAGGATTACGCCGGCGCCATCAAAACCCTTGACCGCGGTCAGGACCCCAACGTGCCGTTTGGCGCCCAAATCCTCTACCACCGCGCCCGCGCCCGGATCTTGGGCAAGACCGAGCCGGAGAAAGCGGTCGAATTGGCTCTGGCCTACATCGCCGTGCGGCCGTCGCGAAGCGGGCAGGAGCTGCCCTCGCTATCGACCGCCTATTGGCGCCTGGGCCAGGCCTACGAACTGTGTGGCGATCGCGACAAGGCGCGCGCGGCCTACACCACCGGTACCGGCTTGCCCGATGCGGACCGCCACAATCAGGAAGCGCTGACTCAGCTAGACCCGCCCTGAGCGACGTCCTCGCGATCTTTTTATCTGAGCACTTGGGTTAGCTGGTATAAGATAGTGTTCCGCGACGATGTCGTATCCGGAGGGGCTACCATGCACTTCGTGTTTTGCCTCTTGTTCCAGCAAACCAACGGCCCGCTGAACGCCGGCCACAGTGATCTGGCTGAGAACCTCCACAACCAGGCAGGCCTGGCGCTGTTGGATCGACCATGAGCCAAGAATCCCCGCGCACCCAGCTGGGCCTGGCCATCCCCGTCCTGCACATCACCAACGCCCAGGCGGCACGCCGCTTCTATGTGGATGCTTTGGGCTTTCAATGCGAGTTCGCCTATCAGGGCCACCCCGAGTTGACGGATCCGGTCTACATGGGCGTGCAGCGCGGTCACGCCGCACTGCACTTGTCCTCGTTTTCGGGTGACAGCGTCGCGGGCTCGGCCGCCTACATCCTCGTCAATGACGTCGACGCCCTTGCCCGTGAACTGCGCGCCAAGGGCGTTGCCATCGACACGGGCCCGATCGACCAGACCTGGGGCAACCGCGAAATGTACGTGCGCGACCCCGACCGCAACTGCCTGCGCTTCATTCAGCGGCAAGAGTGACCCATGATCGAACTGCGCCGCGACACAGCCGCCGGCACCTACCGCATCGCGACCCGCCACGAGGACCAGGACCTAAGCGCGATCCACGCCTACCTCAGCCGCGCCTACTGGTCAGAGGGCATTCCCCTGGAAACGGTGGCCAAAGCGATCGCCGGTTCCCTGTGTTTTGGCCTGTTCGCGCCCGACGGCGCCCAGGTCGGCTTTGCGCGCCTGATCACCGACGAGGCGACCTTCGCTTACTTGGCCGACGTCTACGTGTTGGAAAGCTGCCGCGGTCTGGGCCTGGGCCGCTGGCTGATCGCGACTGCGGTCGGTGATCCACGGGTCGCCGGTGTGCGCCGCTTCGCCCTGGCCACGCGCGACGCCCACAGTCTCTACGCTGAGGTCGGCTTCACCCCGCTGACCGCTCCTGAACGCATGATGGAACGCCTGCGCCAGGATCCTTATCGAAGCGGAGATTGAGTGCAAGATCGCACCAAGAAAAAAAGCGGCCGAGCCTGAGCTTATGGTAGGTCCTATTCCGCATTTAACTAATGCTCGTCATTGTGCGATAAGCGAGATATCGGAGGAGTTACCATGTTGGCCTTATTAGCGCTTTCCCTACTTTTTCAAGACAAACTCGGCTGTTCCGGCTGCTGTTCCCACCACGGCGGCATCAAGTGTTTCGGCAGCGTGACCCGCTGCGCCGACGGCACCCCGCTCTCCTCGAAGTGCACCACCTGCAACGCCTGCGGCACGCAGACGCCAAAACCCACGCCGACGACGCCGACCCATCCAGCGACGCCGCCGACCTATCTCGACAGCCAGGATTTCGGCTGGGATAGCGCCGGCAATTTGATGTGCATGCTGCCTTCTCCTGACCGCGACGGCCTCTGCCCCGAGGGCGGCAGCTATACCGTGACGCTGCGCGATAAGAGCAACATCGTCATCTCGGGTTTCGTGTTATTGCCTGTCGAATCCGACTTTTGGCCGGTGGTCTTTACCCTTTCTGGCAACACCCTGTCACAAGTGTACACCGTGGCCATTCGCAGGGTCTGCGGTACGAGCACTTCGGAGGAGTGGATTCAGAACGTGCCCAAGCGGCCGACCACCAGCGCGGAACCGACGACCAGTGAACTGGACCGCTGGCTGCTGCACCTGCCCAAGCGCAGCGGCGGCTTCGCGGGCGTGGTGCGCATCGTCAATCTCAACCCCGACAGCGCCCTGACGGCGGACCTGTTCGCCTACGACGCCACCGGCCTGTTCCTGGAAAAGGCGAGCCTGTCGCTCAATGCCGGCGAGACGCGCTACCTGACGCTCTACGAGGCAGACGGCCTATTCGCGAACCTGACCGACAGAGTCTCGCACCTCGGCATCCGCGACGGCAGCAATGCACTGCGTTTCTCGCTGGGCTACAAGTCGCTCAATGGCGGCTACACCGTCTGGCACAACGAGAACGCGACGCTTGACGGCGAGATCACCGGCGCCATCCAGCTGGTCGAGGCCAACAGCCAGGACAGCAGCGCCGAAGGCGTGGCCGTGCTCAACCTGGCCAACGATCACGAGATCCAGATCACCGCCAAACTGGTGGCCGCCAACGGCGAGACCTTGGCCAGCCAGTCGCTGGGCAACCTGGAACCCGGCGCCAAGAAGCTGGCGGTGCTGTCCAGCCTGTTCCAACGGCAAGAAGGCACCCATTACCAATTGGAAACGGAACTGGGCGAGAGCTTCCAACTGTTGGGCCTGAGTTTTTCCGGCAGTTTCTTCACCACCGCGGAAACCCAAGTTTTGAAGTGAGCGGCGAGGAGATGGATAAATGGGGGACTGTCCAACGGGGCGCTGGTGGGAAGTGGCCCGTTGGACGGTCCCGAAGCGGTGACATGGCTGGCAAACCACCCTGCTGACGCTTGCATGGTCAGCATCTCCAAGACAGATACAGCGATAGGACAGGATATAGCAAGGATATAGCTAGGTCTTGATAACACAGCACTTTTGAAGGATCAGCCCTCTTCGCCCATAGTACGCTTACCCGCTCTCGAAAGTTTACTTTTCTGCAAGTGCCAAGAGAAATTTCCCTTTTTCCATAGTCCGCCAGAGGCTTTAACCGAAAGGCGCGGATCACTTAGACAGACATTTTGTCGGTAGCGTGCGCATGATCGGGTACACTAGGGCAATCATCATCCGCGAGGCACGGCACCGACCGGGCTCGCGGCAATCACCCACAAGGGGGTCTCATGTCTTTCGCTCTTTTATGGATCCTGTCGCTGTCACTTGCCACGCCTGGAGACGATGCCCTAGCCCGCGGTCGGGAGGCCGTCGCGACCGGAAACGCGGCTCTGGCCCGCAGCCTGTTCGAACAAGCCCTCGACGTGCCCGAACTCAAACTCGATGCTCTGCTTCAGCTGTCCGAATTGCTGGCCACTCCTCAGGATTTTGAACAAGCCGTGAGTTATGGTCAGCAAGCCGTCGAGGCGGCACCCGACCAGGCCCAGGCCCACTATGTGCTTGCCAAGGCGCTGGTCGCCAAGACCCAGTTCGGCAATATGTACACCGCTGGCCAGTCTGCGGCCGACTTCTTGAAGGAAATTCGCCGTGCTGTCGAGTTGGATGGCAGCCATGTCGCGGCCCGTGAACAGGAACTGTTTTTCTACCTGATGGCACCCGCAATGGTCGGCGGCAGCGATGAACAGGCGATGAAGCTCGCATTGGAGCTGACCACGGTCGACCGGGGCCGCGGTCTGTTCGCCCAGGGGAAAATCCTGCAGAAACAGCGCAAGTTGAAAGAGGCGCTGACGGTCCTGAACGAGGCGGCCACACTGCGCCCCAATGACCAGGAACTTACCTACACGATCGGCATGTGCACCTTCGACCTCGGCGATTTTCCCAACGCCATCGCCACGTTCGATCGCGCGACCGACTCGAGCTCGCCTTTCTATCCACACCTCGTCTATCAGCGCGCCCGCGCGCGCATCATGGCTCAGACTGATCTGGACAAGGCACGGACGCTGTTGGAGGAATACCTGCAACTCCGCGCCAAAGTCGACCTGCCCAGCCTGCCGACGCTCTCGTCAGCCTATTGGCGGATCGGCATGATCCACGAGGCCCAGGGCAACCTCGAACTTGCTCGCGAAGCTTATACCAAGGGCGCTGCCTACGAGAAGGCAGACCCCCATAATCAGGAACGTCTGGACGCCTTGGCCAGCAAGCCCTAAGCCTCGCCAGTCAGGTGAACCCCGGGGCCTCGCCGCACCGGGGTTCTAAGGATCACGACTTCTGGTCGACCCACTTGTAGCTGTAGCGGACGAGGTACAGTTCGTCTTCCGAATTGGTCTCGATCGCGTAAGCCTTGCCACCGATGAACCAAAGCTTGGCGGCGATGGAGAAATAGCACGACAAGTTGACCACGATGGGCGGTAGTTTGGCACTGCCGATCAGCTTGCCGTTCTTGTCGAACAAATCGCCGTGGCTCTCGCGTGTCTTCCAGTTGTGTTTGCTGACAACGATCAGTCCGCCATTCTCGAGGGGGACCAGTCCGTAAATGACGTTTTTGCGCTTGGGCACATCGGCCTTTTCAAGGGCCTCCTTGATCACCCGCGGTGTCAGAGACTCGAGCACGAAGGGTGGCATGATCGAACTGAGCTCGTCCTTGAACTGCTCGACCAGCAATTGCGCGTCCTCCTCGGATCGGAAAGAGGGTTCAATCGGCTTGGTGAAAACCACGCTCTTGGAGAGGTCGGGGCTGTAATGAGTGACTTTATAATCATTGACCTTAGCGAAATACACGGAAGAGTCGGCACCAAAGGCAAAATAGCCCTGATCCTTGGTGGTAAAGGAAAACCAGGGAATGGCATATTGAACCCACCATTTGGGATCGTTGGTCATGGCCGAGTTGAACATCATCACTTTTCCCTGGGAGATAACCAACTTCTCCTTGCCGGATTCATCGAAGACGCCGACGCCAATCTGGTTCATGCCGTCCACGGGCGTCGAGAAATAAAAGCCCGCGCGGGTCTTGCCGTTGGGCGCGATCAGCATCGACTGCATGGCCCGTGGCGTGCGCTCCAAGGTCTTGCGGTCCTTGTAGTTGCCGGCGCTGTCCAACTTGGACAAGGTATCGTTGCCGCCCCGCGACTCGAAGACGACCAGGCTCTGGTCGGCCAGCAGGCTGAGGTTGCGAAGATCGATGTATTCGCCCGGCGCCATGCCGCGTTTGCCGTGTTGACCGACGAGATCGCCGGCGGCATCGTAGTGGACGATGCGGTTCTCGACCTGGTCGGCCACAAACATGTGACCGGCCTTGTTGACGGCGACAGCGACCCAGGCGCCCTTCCAGACATCGTAAAAGTCGTCGCCTTCGGGCCCGATCCGCAGTTCCTCGGTGAAGAGCAGCGTCTTGGGTTTACCCGCAGGCTTAGCGCCGTTCTTGACTTCAGCGGCCCAGGCCGGCGCCATCAGCGCGCATAAGAGGATCCAGGTGCAAAGCTTCATCGTTTTTCTCCTTGCGGACGTCTTGGCCGTAGGTGCGCTCGGCTCAAGGGTGCGGTGTGCAGTAGGCTTTGATGCCGTCCAACAGGGCCTGAAGCTCCTGTGGCAGGGTCAGGTAATGGATGCTGACGCGCACGCAGTCCCGGGTGGGAATGGTGCGGACATTGAGGCCCTTGTCTTCGAGGGCGAGGACGAGTTTGCGGTTGTCGGCGACTCTGAAATAGACCAGGCCCGCTTCTGGGGCCGCCTGCTGCAGACACTCGATGGCCAAGCCCTGAGCCTGCAGGGTGCGGAGCCCCTGGTGGAAGCGAAGGGCCAGGCGGTTGAGGCGCTCGAAGCGCTCGGTCGGCGTACCAGCGCGGCGGTGCAAGCTTAGGACTTCCGCCAGCCCGGCATAGAGTGCAACGGGCAGGGTGCTGATCTCGAATCGTCGGTTGTCGTCCCAGAAGCGCAGTTCGCTCTTGGCCTTGAGATCGATGCCATGGGGGCCGGTAAAGGTCGGCTGGAGGTCGGCGGCGGCCTCGGGTCGCACGTAGAAGCCGCCGGTCCCCTCGGGACCGCACAGCCACTTGTGGCAGGTGAAGGCGTAGTAGTCGACCTGATCGCCGCTGAGGTCCAAGGGCAGCACGCCGACGGCCTGGGCGCCATCGACGAGCACACGGGCGCTTGGCTGGCGTTCGTGAACGAGGTCGCAGATGCGCCGCAGCGGCAGGATCCGGCCGTTGGTCCAGGGGATGTGGCTGAGGACGACGAGGCGCGTGCGCGGGTGCAAGCGCTCGGCCAGGTTCGCGAGCAGGGTCGCCTCGTCCACATCGACGGGCCAAAAATCGACCTGCAGCTCAAAGCGCCGAGCCAATTCGCCGACGGCGATCTGCACGCCCGGATACTCCTGGTCACTGAGCAGCAAGCGATCGCCAGGGCGCCAATCCAGGCCCCAAAGCGCGATGTTGCAGCCCATTGAGGTGTTGTCGACGAGTGCTAGGGTCTGGGGTGGGACGTTGAGTTCCTCGGCCAACAGGCGGCGCACGTTTTTGAGGGTCTCGGCCACGGTCAAGCCGTTGTTGAGGGTGAAGGGCACATCCTTGGCCAGTTTCTGATAGTAGCGGTGAATGGTCTCGACGCATTCGCCCGGCAGGAGACCCTGGGCGCCATAGTTGAAGTAACGGGTCTGGGCCAAGCTCGGAAAGGCGCGGCGGTGCTTCTCGAGGAGCAGTTCCTGCAACATTTCGCGCTTGGCGGCGGGATCGCTGGGTATCATGAATCTTGCTCCTCGGCCATCATGCGGGCCAACATGGCATCGAGTTCCTCGTTGCTGAGCGCGGTGACGTCGAGCTCGGCATCGGCCACCACGGCTTGGTCGGGCGCCGCAGCATGGGCGTTGGCCTGATCATAATGCTGGGCCACGATCTCCGCCAGCTGGAGCAGGGAGGGGAACTCGAAGAAGACGACGGCGGGTATTTCGACCCCTAGATCCTGGTGGATTTCGTTGCGCAATTCCATGACCATCAGGGAGTCGACACCCAGGAGGTGAAGCTCCCGAGCGGTGTCGATGTGCTCGGGGTCGGCATGGAGGACAGCGGCCAGTTTGCGGCGCAGGTAAGCGGCCAGCAGCCGATGGCGCTCTGGGCCATCGGCGGCATCCAGCTCGGCGCAGGTCAGACTGGGCTCGAGGACCGCGGCGGCGACAGGTTTGCGCTTGGCAGCGGTGGCGACAACGGCGGCATTGGTGGGATCGGCCATCATCATCAGGAACTCGGTCAGGTAGGTGACGCCCAGCCCTCTGGGTCGGCAAAGCCAAGCCTGAGTATTGCTGGGGCGAAACTTGTTCTTGAACTGGAAGTTCGCGTCGCCGTTGAGGCGGCCCTGGGCGTGGATGCCCTCGAAGAAGGCGCGCACGGCGGGGTCTTCGTTGGGATGGGGCTCCAGTTGGGTCATGGGCGTTA
Organism: uncultured Holophagae bacterium; assembly: GCA_964423555.1. Taxonomy (GTDB): domain Bacteria; phylum Acidobacteriota; class Holophagae; order Acanthopleuribacterales; family Acanthopleuribacteraceae; genus CAYRFM01. The sequence continues at coordinate 12,922 of CAYRFM010000025.1, forward strand.
AGCCCAGGGTGAAGCGGCTCTTGCCTTCGGCCTTGAGCAGTTCGATGATGTCGAGGATGCCGCACTCCATGCTGCCCATGGGTACGTCGGGTCGATAGAACTCGACATCCATGAGGTTGTCGTCCAGACCTGGTACGGGTAGCACCATCAGGACGCCTTCGAGGACGCCGTCGCGACGCACGAGGAAAATGCGCGACTCGGAACCCGGCCAACCCAGGGTTAGGGCCTCCTTGAGGTGGTCGACCAACGGGCCGGCGTTGGCGCCCTTGTGGGCCTGCCAAGCCTCAATGGTGGCGAGCATTTCGGACTCGACCTGAGGATCGGAGCCGAGACGATACTCCTGGGTTTGGTGACCGCCCAATTTGCGGTACTGGCTGACGGCATAGCGCAGGCGCCGCATTTTGTTGCCCTCAAGCCCATAGTTGGCTAGGTCTTCGAGATTTTGCCAGACCCCCATCACGGTCGAGCTGAAACCCATGCGCTCCAGGCGCGCGCGGAAGCGCTCCTGCTCGACGATCAGGTTCAACTCGAGGCCGTGGCGGTCACAGTGGTCAAGGAGGGCGCGGACCAGGTCGTCGTGGGCTTCCTCGGGTCCGGTATAGACCTGGGCAACCAGCATATGCTCGCGGAAGTTGCAGAAAAAGTAGGCGGTCGCGTTCTCGTTGATGAAGACATAGGCGCGACCGGTGACCTGGCTGACGCAACCGGGTGCCATGGCGAAGATGCGACCCAGTTGCCAGACCCGTTCGGCGAGTTCGGGATCCTGACCCAGCTCGACGACTGGGATCATGAGGCACTGGCCGTCGTGTTTGCGGGTGACTTGGACAGCGGCCTGGCGGTGGATCAGCAGGGGATTGCCCTGGGGCCGACCACTCGCAGCTGAACCGCGGAGCGCCAGGGGCCAGAGTTCGCGGTGCTCGAAGGGATAGGTGGGAAGGGTCAGGCGCTGGAAGTGTTCGGGGAACAGTTGCGACGGGAGGTCCCCGCCGTCGACGTAGTGGCGGGCACAGGCGTGCAACAGGCGCGACAAGCCATCGGCATCGACGGGCTCCTGAAAGGGCAACGCGGCAGGCTTGGCGTTGGCCCGACCCTGGTGCCAGCTTGGATCCGAGGCGCCGGCGAGGAACTGAGCCAGGCCGTGGCGCAGCTCGTCGAGGGAGGCGACCACCAGGGCCAGGCGGTAGTCGTGGTGGACACGGCACCGTGCGGCGCTGGCGCACAGCGCGGCGAGCGGCAGGTCCGCCTGCAACAGTGACTGGTAGCGCCCTGCGAGTTGGCGCAGGGCCGCGTCGCTCTTGGCGGAGAGCGCCAGCAACTGCAGGGGCCGGGCCGGCGCCTCGACTACGGGCACGACCTCGGGCGCGCGCTCGAGCACGAGGTGGGCGTTGATGCCGCTCAGGCCGATCGCGCTGACGCCGACGATGTCGGAGCAGTTTTCCGGCCAATCGCTGGTTCGCGTCAAAATCGAGAGCGGCATTTGCTGCCAGGGTAACTTCGGGTTGGCCGTCTGCAGGTGTAGGTGGGCCGGGATCTTGCGATGGTGCAGCATCAGACAGGCCTTGATCAGGCCGGCGACGCCGGAAGCGGCCTCAAGGTGACCGATATTGGTCTTGAGCGAGCCGATGTAGAGCGGGCGCTCGGCGGCGCGCTGACCAAAGACCTCGTTGAGGGCGCTGACCTCGATCGGGTCGGCCATGGCAGTGCCGGTGGCGCCGACCTCGACATAGCCGACCTGCTCGGGCGTGACGCCCGCGCTTTCGAGGGCGCGCCGCAACATTTTCTCCAGCGCTGGGCCATTGGGCACGGTTAGACCACCGCTGGGTCCGACATGGCCGAAGGCACCACCGCGAATGACGGCATAAACGCTGTCGCGGTCGCGAACGGCGTCGCTGAGGCGCTTGAGCACGACCACGCCACAGCCCTCGCCTCGGCCGTAGCCGTCAGCGCGCTCGTCGAAGATCTTGCTGCGACCATCGGGGGAGAGCAGCGCCATGCGCGAGAGGTAGACATTGACACCCGGCGCGAAGATCAGGCTGACGCCACCGGAGAGCGCCAGCTCGCACTCGCGATTGCGCAGGGCCTGGCAGGCTAAGTGGCTGCTGACGAGGGACGAGGAACAGGCTGTAGCCACAACCATCGAGGGCCCCTGCAGGCCAAGGTTGAAGGACAGCCGGCCGGCGGGAAAACTGGGGTACATGCCGCTGCCGGTATAGGGGTCGAAATCGGTCATGTCGAGTTGGTTGACCATCAGTTGCCCGTAGTCCATGCCCATCAGACCGACATAGACGCCGGTGGTGCTATTGACCAGGCGATCGGCGGCGAGTCCGGCATGTTCAAGGGCCTCCCAGGCGACCTCCAACAACATGCGCTGTTGGGGATCCATGCCCTCGGCCTCGCGCGGGGAGATGGCAAAGAATTCGGGATCAAAGCCACGGGGATCGTCGAGGAAACTGCCGCGCCGAACGTACATCTTGCCGGCGGCCTTGGGGTCGGCGTCGTAAAGGGCCGCGGCATCCCAGCGATCGGCAGGCACTTCGCGGGATGCGTCCACCCCTTGGCAGAGCATGTCCCAAAACGCATCCGGTCCCAAGCCGCCGCCGGGGAAGCGGCAGGCCATGCCGATCACGGCGATGGGTTCGCGCTTCTCCTGTTCAAGTTGTTTGACGCGAGCTTGCAGCTCCTTGATCGCCAGCAGGGCGCGCTTGAGCGGCGAAAGTTCTTCGTGGGCTTCGTTGGTCATGTTGCAATTCCTTTTGATGAGCAGGTCAGAGGTTGAGGTCGCCGAGCGCCCGCAGCAATTCGGCCTCGGCTTCTTCCTCGGAAAAGGCTTTGACCTCGGCAAGAAGGGCGGTTTCACCAGCAGGCTCGGCGACGACGGCTTGAGCTTGGAGACAGAGTTCCGGGAACACTTTTTCGGCCAGGTAGGTGCCGAGGGATTCGATGGTCGGGTAATCGAACGCCAGAGTGGCGCGCAGCGGTCGGCCCATGGCGGCCTCCAACTGGTTCTTGAGTTCGACGGCCATCAGCGAATCCATGCCCAAATCAAAAAGGTTGGTGCTGGCCTTGAGCGTTCTCCCGCTGCCCAGGCCCATGACTCGCTGAATGACCTGGGTGGCCTGCTCCTCGAGATAGGCGTGCCGTCGCTCTGGTTCGCAGGTGGCCAATTGCTTGGCAAAATCGGCGCGGCTGGCGGCCGGCTTGGCCGGCTTGTCGACGAGTTCACCGAGAAAGGCCTGGACGGGTGGCGCCTGGTGGGCGGCATAAGTGCTCCAGGCGACGTCGATGACGGTGACCTGGGGCTGGGGGTCAGGCAGCAACATGGCGGCGATGGCGACGCCTTTGGCGGCGGGTAGCGGGCGCAGGCCGCTTTGTTCCAAGCGCCGGCGCTCGCTTTCGCCGAGCTGGGTGGCCATGCCGGTCTCGCCCCAGGGCCCCCAATTGATGCTTTGGCCGGGCAGGCCCTGACTGTGGCGCAGGGCCATCAGGGCATCCATGAAGGCGTTGCCGGCGGCGTAGTTGCCCTGACCGGGCGAGCCCAGCGAGGAAGCGGCGGAGGAGGTGCACACGAAGAAGTCTAGGGCCAAGCCGCGCGACAGCTGGTGTAGATGCCAGGCGCCCTTGAGCTTGGGGGCCATGACCTGTTCAAAGGACTGCCAGTCCAGACCGAGCAGCAGGCCGTCCTGGAGCACGCCGGCGGCGTGGATAATGCCCCTGAGATTGGGGGTGGCGCGGAACAAGGCTTCCAGATCGCCGCGTTGCCCGACATCGGCAGCGACCACATCGACCCTGACGCCAGTCGCGATGATATCGGCAAGGGCAGCGGCGGCAGCGGCGCTGGGTGCGCTGCGCCCGGTGAGGATCAGGTGGCGGGCGCCGGCATCGGCCAAGGAGCGGGCCATGAGCAGGCCCAGACTGCCCAGGCCGCCCGTGATCAGGTAGGCGCCATCGGCAGCCAGCGCCATGGGCTGGTTGCCCTTGGGCAGGTAGGGTCGCATGCGCGCCTTGAGCGCCTGACCCTTGCGCAGGCACAGCCGGTTCTCACCAGTGGGTGCGGCAACGAGACTGGCCAACAGCGCGCGTTCAGATGGCTCGCCACCTGGCTCGAGGTCGATGAGGGCGCACTGGCATTCGGGGTGCTCCAGGGCGATGACGCTGCCCAGCCCCCAAAGCGGCGCTTGGGCGACTTCGACGCGCGGGTTGTCGCAGGCCTGAGCGCCGCGACTGAGCAGGACCAAGCGCGCGTCTGGGCATTTGGACTGCGGGAGCGCCCTCAGTAGGTAGAGCAAACTGCCGAGCCCGTCGCGCTGCGCGGCCAAGAGGTGCTCGGCACTGGCGTCCGCTTCGGCGCTGTGATCTAGGGCCCAGGCATAGACGATGGTCGTCGGACCTTGATCGGCGGGCAGGAGCGCCAAAACCCGGCCAAACTGGGCCGGATCGCTGGCGTCGATGGCGATGCGGTTCTGAGCCAAGGCCGTGAAACTGGCGGCGCGCTCCACGACCAGCACGGAGGAACCGGCCAGGGCCAGGTCCACGGCGAGCTGGTCGCCGGTCCCGCCGCGATCCGCAAAGACCACATAGCTGGCTGGCCCGATGGCCGCGGGCGGGGTCAGTGGCGACCAGTGCACGGCAAAGAGGCTGTCCGTCAGGTTCTCCAAGTGGGCGCGCAACTGCGCTTCACTGGTGCGCCGAGCCTCGAAGCCCAGGATCTCGAGGATCGGACGGCCGTCCTCGTCGTAGAGCTGGATATCGCCGCGCCGGGCCTGAGCGTCGGGCTGTGGCTGCTGACGGACGTGGCAGTAGAGGGCACCGGCCGGCGGTCGGCGGTGGCAGCGCATGCTGGTCAGGGCAAACGGCACGAATAGGCCGGGCTCGTCCTGGGTGACGGGCGCAGCGGCGGCCAGGAGCTGGAAACAGGAATCGAGCAGGCCGGGATAGAGTGCGTAGTCGTCCTCGGACTCGGGCAAGCTCGGACGGACCAGGCGCGCCAGGGCTTCACCGCTGCCGAGCCAGAGACTCTCGACCCAGCGGAAGGCGGGACCCCACTGGTAGCCGCTGGGGAAGCCCTCGTAAAAGGCGGTGCCGCTGCGCTGTTCTGGACAACGCGCGCGCAGGGTGTCCAGTGCGACGGGCGCAGGGCTCTGGTCCGGCAGGGTGCGACACTGGCCGGAGGCATGTTCCAGCCAAGCGGCCTTGGTTTCATCCTCCCCCTTGCTGAGCAGTTTAAATGTATAGCTCTGTTGGTCGTCGGGCCGGAGCAGGGTCTGGAGCTGGCGTTGACCTTTAGCGCGCAGGACCAGGGGCTGGGAGAAGAGGAAGTTGTCCAGGCCGTGACAGCCGGCGCCGTGCAGGTCGTCAAGGACGGAGAGCAGCAGCGAAAGCTGACCGGCCGCGGGCATGACGATGGTCCCAAACAACTTGTGCTCGGCCAGGAAGGGCGGCTGTTCGGCGTTGAGCGGCATGGCGTAGCGGACTTCGTCGGAGCCGGGCAGGTCGAGGGGGCGCCCAGGCCAGCGCACGGCTGCCTGGCGACTGAAGTTCAGCGGTTTCTCCCAAAAACGCTCGCGCTGGAAGGGATAGGAGGGCAGGGTCATCTTGGGGTGGGGCCCTGGCCCGGCGTAGGCGTTGAAGTCGATGGGCAGGCCGTGGACGAAGAGTTCGGCGAGGGCGGCGCAGAGGCTGACGCCACTGTCCTGGCCGGGTCGCAGGCTGGGCAGCCAAACGCCGCCATGGTCGGGCAGGCACTCGCGGCCCATGCCCAACAGGACGGGGCGCGGGCCGATCTCGAGGACCACCTGAATGCCCTGCTGGGCCATGGTCTGCATGGACTCGAGAAAGCGAACGGGTTGGCGCACGTGGTCGCGCCAGTAAGCGGGCGTGGCGATCTCGGCGCCGGCGAGGGTGCCTGTCAAGTTGGAGACCAGGTCCATGCCAGGTGGTGTCAGCTGCTGCGAGGCCACGAAGGCGGCGAAGGCGTCCTGCATGGGCGCCATCAGCGGCGAGTGGAAGGCGTGGGAGACGTTGAGTCGCTTGTGGCGAATGCCCTTGGCGGACAAAGTCGCGCAGAGTTGGTCAAGCGCCTCGAGACTGCCGGAAACAACGGTTTGGCGTGGCCCATTGAGCGCGGCCAGGGAGAGCGTCTCGCCGCAGGCAAGGAGCGCTTCGCGGAGCTCGTCCTCACGGGCAAAGAACACGGCCATGCCGCCATCGCGGGGCAAGAGGCTCATCAGCCGGGCCCGCTCGGCGATCAACGCGAGGCCGGTCTCGAGGGTCATGACGCCGGCCACGACGGCGGCGGCGAACTCGCCGACACTGTGACCGAGCACGAGCTGAGGTTGAACGCCCCAAGCCTGCCAGAGGTGGGCCAGCGCGATGCCGATCGAGAAAAGGGCGGGCTGAGTATACTGGGTCTGGTCGAGCAGGTCGCCGCACTCTGGGCTAAAGAGCACGTCGCGGAGGGGTCGCTCGAGCAAGGGCAAAAGCAGCTCGTGACAGCGGTCGATGGTGGCACGGAAGACGGGCTCGCAGTCGTAGAGCTGGCGGCCCATGCCGCTGTACTGACTGCCCTGGCCGGTGAAGAGGAAGGCGACGCGGGGCGGCTGAGCGCTCTCGCCAGCGCTGCGGTTGCCGCCAGGCGAGAGGGCTTGCCGCAACTGGGCGGCGTCTGCGCCAAAGGCCGCGATGCGGTAGGGTAGGGCAGTGCGGCCGGTGGCGGCGCTGTAACAGAGGGCGGCCGGGTCGGGCTCATGGGCGAGCAGCTCGGCATAGCGTTCGACCAGGCGCTCGAGTGCGGCTTCACTTTTTGCTGAAAGCACGAGCAGGTGCTGGTCGTGGACGGGTCTGGCGACGGTGCTCGCGTCGGGCTTGGGGGCCGGGGCCGGACCCAGGATGACGTGGGCATTGGTGCCGCTCATGCCAAAGGCACTGACCCCGATGAAGCGGGGTGGGCCGTCCTCGGGCCAGGCGCGTTGCTGGGTGACGACCTCGATGGGAATCTCCGCCCAGGGAATGTGGGGGTTGGGTGTTTGGAAATGGAGTTGGGCGGGAATGGTGCGGTGGTGCAGGATCAGCACGGCCTTGATCAGGGCGGCAACGCCGGCGGCGGCTTCCAGATGGCCGATATTGGTCTTGACCGAGCCGATCAGGAGCGGCTGTGCCGGCGCATGGGCGGGCCCGAGCACCTTGTTGAGAGCCAAGACTTCGATGGGATCACCGAGCGAGGTGCCGGTGCCGTGGGCCTCGACGTAGTGAATCTGCTCGGGGGTGACGCGAGCGGAGGCGAGGGCCTGCTGGATGACCATCTCCTGGGCCAGGCCGTTGGGCGTGGTCAGGCCAGCACTGGCACCGTCGTGGTTGACGGCCGAACCGCGAATGACGGCAAAAATGCGGTCGTTGGCGCGCAAAGCATCGCTCAGGCGCTTGAGGACCATGATGCCACAGCCCTCGCCGCGACCGTAGCCCTTGGCGCCGGCATCGAAACTGCGACAGCGGCCATCGGCGGAAATGGCCTTCATCTTGGTGAGGCCGATGAAGCCATTGGGCACCAGCAGGAGGTTGACACCGCCGGCGAGTGCCAGCTGGCATTCCTGATTGCGCAGGCTCTGACAGGCCAAGTGCACGGACAGCAGCGAAGAGGAGCAGGCCGTGTCCAGCTGCATGGAGGGGCCATGCAGGCCGAGCACATAGGAGAGGCGACCGGACATCAGACTGCGCATGCTACCCATGGCGTTGTAGGTATCGACCATGGTCGGATCATTGGAGCAGGCGCCCAGTTGGGCGTAATCGCTGATGAACAGGCCCATGAAGACGCCAGTCTGGGACCCGGCCAGCGAGGAGGGCGGGATGCAGGCGTGCTCAAGCGCCTCCCAGCAGACCTCGAGGGCCAGGCGTTGCTGGGGGTCGACGCCAATGCTCTCGCGGGGCGAGATGCCGAAGAAATGGGCGTCGAAGCTGGCGACGTCGCCGATGAAACCGCCCTGGCGCGTGAAAGCGGTGCCGATCCGGTCAGGGTCGGGGTCGTAGTGAGCGGGCACATCCCAGCGGTCGGGCGGCATTTCGACGATGGCGTCGCGCCGCTCTAACAACAGTTCCCAGTAGCGGTCCGGCGTGTCGGCCCCGCCTGGGAAGCGGCAACCGAGGCCAACCACGGCGATCGGTTCGGTCTTGGCCCGCTCCATGGTCTGCAACTGGGACTTGATGCGCTTGAGCTCGTTGAGCGCGGAGGCCATCAAGCTCTTGGTATCGGTCGGGTTTTCTTGCTCACCCTTTGGCTGTTCCAGTGCGCTCATAAATAGTCATCCTCCTCGCTGCCGGCGAGTTCCTGGGCCAACATGGCGGCGATATCCGATTCGCTGTGATCGTCGGCATTGATCTCGACGGGCTGTTCGACGACGACCTCGGCGGCGGCGACACTCTTGGAAGGCCTACCAAGGATCTCGCCATTGAGGAAGTCCAACAGTTCGGCGGGTTTTCCGTAGGTGAAGGCCAGGGTCGAGGGTAGGCTGATCTGCAACAGAGACTGCAAGCGGTTGCGCAGCTCCAGGGAGGTCAGCGAATCCATGCCCATTTCAAAGAAGCCCTTTTGGGGATCGACGGCGGCGGCAGCGTCGAGGCCGAGCACGACGGCGATCAGGTTCAGCACATGGTTGGCCAAGTGTTGCGGGCGCTGGTGGGGCGGCAGCTGCTCGAGCTGCTCCCGGAACGGTTGCGTGGGCTGTTCGGACTTGGCCAAGAGTTCGTCGAACAGCGGAGAGGGCTTGCGCTGCTCGAGGTAGCGGGCGACGGCCAACTGCACGATGCCCAGCTGGGGCTTGGGGCTGCGCAGGAGTTTGGCGAGGGCGACAAAGGCGCCTTTGGGATCCAAGGCCTCAATGCCCTTGCGCGACCACAGTTCGACGACATGGTGATCGGCGGCCATGCCAATTTCGGCCCAGGTCCCCCAGTTGAGACTGAGGGCGGGCAGGCCGTTGGCGCGTCGCCAGTGGGCAAAGGCGTCCATGAAACCATTGGCCGCGGCGTAGTTGCTCTGGGCTGGCGAGCCCAGCAGGGAAGCCACGGAGGAAAACAGCACGAAGAAGTCGAGGGGCTGGTCCTGGCAGAGCTGGTGGAGGTTCCAGGTGCCGGCGACCTTGGGTGCCAGGACGCGCTCGAGACGCTCGGCATCCATGTCCGTGATCAGGCCGTCCATCAGCGAACCAGCGGCGTGGATCAGGCCGCGCAGGGGCCGGCCGCTGGCGCGAATGGCGGCGAACACCTCGGCCAATTGCTCGGGCGCGGCGATGTCGGCGCGGTGGACGAGCACCTGGACGCCCATGGCTTCGAGCTCGTCGAGCAGCGGGCGATGGTGCGGCTGAACGCCGCCGCGACCGGTCAGCAGCAGGTGGCGGGCACCGCATTGCGCGAGCAGGCGGGCCACGCCCAATCCGAGACTGCCCAGTCCACCCGTGATCAAGTAGGTAGCGCCGCGATCCAATTCGGGCAGGGGCTCGGCGCTGCCGGGCCGCGCGTGGCAGAGACGGGCGACGAGGCGGCGACCGCCGCGCAGGGCGACATGGTCCTCTGGTGCGCCGCGGTCAATTTCGGCAATGAGTTCGAACAGCTCGCCGGCCTGGGGGGTCGGCGCCAGGTCGATCAAGCGGCAATCGAGCTCCGGTTGCTCCAGCACCAAGGCGCGGACAAACGCCCACAGCGGCCCATGGGCCAAGCCGGCGAGGTTATCGCTGGGCTGGGCGGCGACGGCGCCGCGGGTGACGATGGTCAGTTTCGGCAAGCGGTTGCCGTAGACGTCGAGGGCCGCCTGGACCAAGCTGACCAAGCGGTTGCAACTGGCGCTGACTTCGGCGGTTGGGGAGGCGCCGGCGATTGGGGCGGCGTCGAGCAGCAGGACGATCTGAGAGGGCAGGTGGGTGGCGCGAAACAAGCGGTCGTAATCGCCGCGGAAGATGGGCACGGCATGGGTCTCCTGATCTGAGGCGGGAGCCGATTCAGCGGCGGCGAGGTGGCAAACGCGACCAAATTCGCGAGCCAGATCGGCCAGGGTATGCCCAGAAGGAGATCCCGGCGCCAACAGCAACCAGGACTCCTCGGCGGCTTCGGTACACTGGGGGCGGACCAGCGGGCGATCGCGCCAATGGGTCTCGTAGAGCCAGGTCGACCAGAGCGCGTCGCCCTTGGCGAGGAGCTCGCTGGTGGCTCGCTTGACGACGAAGCCCTCGATGCGCAGGAGGGGCCGGCCCTCGAGATCATAGGCGTCTAGGTCGACAGTGCGCACTTCGGCGCCATGGGCCTGACCGGGGCGAGCGCGGGTCAGCACATAGAAGTGGCTGGGCAGAGAGGCGAGGAAGTGGAGGCGCTCGATGGAAAAGGGCAGGAAGTTATCCTGGGTGTCGGCCATGGCGGCCATGGTGCTTTGCAGACAGGCGTCGAGCAGAACCGGATGCAGGCTGTAATGGGCCAGGTCGCCATGCAAGATGGGCGGGGCCTTGATTTCGGCCAGGGCCGTGCCCTCACCGACCCAGAGATGGTGGACGGCCTGAAAAGCGGGCCCCAGCAAGTACCCGCGGGACCAGAGCCGCTCGTAAAGGTGGACGCCGGCGTAGTCCTGACGGGCATCTTGACAGCGCGCCTCGAGCTGGAGGGCGGGGGCCGAATCGCAGACGAGACCTGTGCGCACAAAACCGGCGGCATGCTGAACCCAGTTCTCGCCCGCTTCGAGGCTGTAGACGCCGACCGTGGCACGGTCCTGTTCCAGATCACAGAGCGATAGTTGCAGGGTCGCCGCCTGGTGCTCGGCCAGGCTCAGCGCCGCGGGGAACATCATGTCCTCAAGGGAGACGCGGTCACTGGCAAACGCATCGCGCGCCGCCGCGACAGCCATCTCGAGGTAAGCCGCGCCTGGGACGATGACGCTCTCGAAGATGCGGTGGTCCTGGAGGAAGAACGGCTGATCGGCGGCCACGAGGCCGTCGTAAAAGCGCTCGCGCGTGCGCAGCGGACTGCGGTGGCGCTTGCCGAGCAGGGGATGAACGCCCTCGGCGACGATGCCCAGCCGGTGTGGTTGGCGCGGGTCGCGCTCGTTGGCGAGGACGGTAAAGGTCTTGCGCTGGAAGGGGTAAGTAGGCACGTCGACCACCTGGCGGGGGCCGCGCTGCAGGGCCGACCACTGCACTTGGAAGCCCTGGAGCCAGAGCTGGCCAAGGCCATCGAAGAGCTGCCGTTCCTCGGCCTGGCCGGCGCGCATGCTGGCGACTTTGACAAGCGGTTGATCGGCCGGCAACATCCCCAGCAATACGGGCTTGGGACCCAGTTCGAGGAAATGCACGAAACCCTGATCCAGCAGGAAGTGCACGCCTTGGCCAAAGTGGACGGGCTCGAGGAGGTGGCGCACCCAATAGTCGGGTCGAGTGACCTCGTCATGGCAGGCTTTGCCGAGCAGATTGGAGACAAAGGTATAGCGCGGCGCTTGGAAGCCAATGCCGTTGGCGACCGCACGAAAGGCATCGCAGATCGGCATCATCAGCGGGGAGTGGAAGGCGTGGGAGACTTTCAGTCGGGTACAGCGCTTGCCCTGTTTGCGGACCTGCTCGAGAATGGCGAGGAGATCCTCCTCGGGGCCGGAAATCACGGTCTGCTCGAGGCCGTTGTAGGCACCGATCACGACCCGACCGCCGTAGAGTTCGAGGTACTGGTTGAGGAAGGCGGGCGAGGCGGCGATGCTGGCCATGGCGCCACCGGCGGGCAGTGAGGCCATCAGGCTGGAGCGCTCGGTGATCAGCCGCATGCCGTCCTCGGGCGAGAACACGCCGGCCACGGCGGCGGCCACGTATTCGCCGACGCTGTGACCCATGACGGCCTCCGGCACGAGACCGAGGGCCAGCCACCACTGGGCCAGGGCGAACTCCAGGGCGAATAGGGCCGGCTGGGTCAGGGCGGTTTGGTCGAGATCGCGGTCGGCGCTGAACAGCAATTCGGGCAGGGAGGTGCCCAGCAGGGGCCGGGCCACGGCGTCACAGCGGTCGAGGGCGGCCTTGAAGATTGGTTGGGTTGCGTAAAGCTCGCGGCCCATGCCGGCGTATTGGGCGCCTTGGCCGCTGAACAGCCAGACCAGCCGGGGTCGTTCGTCGTCGCGCACCCGACTGGCGGGGAGCGCGCCATGACGGGCCATGCGCAGCTGGTCGAGCAAACCTGAGCGGTCGGCGGCCTGGAAAAAACAGCGGTAGGCCAAGGCGGATCGACCGCTGGCGGCGGTCATGCAGTAGGCCGGCAGCTGGGCATCGTCCAACTGGCTCAAGGCCTCGAGGTGGCGGTCGATCAGGGCGTCGAGGGCGCTCTCGCTCCTGGCGGAGAGCGGCAAGGGCAGGAGGGTCGGGCGCTCGGCGCCGATCGGCGCGGCTGGCGGCGCCTCGGCCACGATCAGGTGGGCGTTGGTGCCGCTGAAGCCAAACGAGCTGATTCCGGCGTAGCGCAGGCGCTCGCCGGCGGGCCAGGGTTTGGTGGCGGTGACCACTTCGAGCGGCAGATTGGCCCAGTCCATATGGGGATTGGGGTCCTTGAAGTGAAGGTTGCCAGGCAGCGCCTGCTTGCCGAGCGCGAGCACGACCTTGATCAGAGCGATGATGCCGGCGGCGGCCTCGAGATGACCCATGTTGGACTTGACGGAACCCAGGGCCAGCGGGGTCTTGCGGGCGGCAAAAACTTTGCCGAGGGCGGAGACCTCGATGAAGTCGCCGAGCGACGTGCCGGTGCCATGGGCCTCGAGATAGGAAAGATCGTCGGGGCCGAGGTTGGCGCGGTTCAGGGCCGACTCGATCAGCTGGGCCTGAGAGGCGCCGTTAGGCGCGGTCAGGCCATTGGTGCGCCCGTCCTGGTTGACGACGCTGGCCTGGATGGTCGCCAGGATGCGGTCGCCCTGGGCGACGGCATCGGAGAGGCGCTTGAGCACCACGACGCCACAACCCTCCGAGCGGATATAACCATTGGCGGCGGCGTCGAAGGTCTTGCAACGCCCGTCGGCGGCGAGCATGTGGGCGTGAGAAAGACAGATGTTGACGTCGGGCAAAAGCAAAAGGTTGACTCCGCCGCCAAGCGCCAAATCACATTCGCGGTTGCGCAGCGCCGAACACGCCTGGTGCAGCGACACAAGCGAGGAAGAACAGGCCGTATCGACGATCATGGCCGGGCCGCGGAACCCGAAGAAGTAGGCGAGGCGGCCGGCAGGCACACTGGGCATGTTGCCCGTCGCCATGTAGGCGTCCAGTTCGGTGGCGGCGCTGACGAGGCGCAGGTGGTCGCTAGAACAGAGCCCGACGAAGACGCCAACGGGCTGGTCGACCAGGCGGTCCGCCGCCAAGCCGGCGTGTTCGAGGGCCTCCCAGGAAACCTCGAGCAAGAGCCGCTGCTGGGGATCCAAACTACAGGCTTCACGAGGCGCGATGCCAAAGAAGGCCGCGTCGAAATCGAAAACCCGTTCGAGGAAACCACCGTGGCGGATATTCATTTTTCCGGGCTTGTCGGGGTCGGGATCGTAGTAGCGGTCGCGGTCCCAACGGTCGGGTGGCACTTCGGAAATGGCGTCGACACCCGCGCAGAGCAGGTTCCAGAACCGGTCGGGCGTGTCGGCCCCAGCGGGAAAGCGGCAGGCCATGCCGATGATGGCGATCGCCTCCTTTTTCTCGGCCTCGACCTGTTCCAGGCGCGTGCGCAAGCTCTTGAGGGCGAGCAGGGTCTTCATTTCCCGCAGCTTCTGTTCTTCGGTCAGTTCACTCATAGTTCGATTCCTAGTTTGATGAGTTCGTCCAGTTCGGCGTCGATCATGCGTTCGACCTCGCCATCGAGGTCGCCACAGGCCTGCATCAGCGCGGCCAGCTCTTCGTCCTGAGGCGCGGCTGCGCTGGGTGTTGGCGGCGGGGTGGGGCTTGCCGGGCCAAAAACCTGTTCGCCGACATAGGCTTCGAGCCGCTCCAGATTTGGACATTCAAAGATCAGCGCGGCCGGCAGTTTGCATTGGAGTGCGGACTGCAGGCGGTTGCGCAGTTCAACGGCCTGCAGGGAGTCAAGGCCAAGATCGCTGAAGTTTTCCTTCCGTGGCAGGGGATCGCTGGGTGCATAGCCGAGCAGGTCGCCGACGACCCCGCGCAAGTAGTGGGCGAGCTGATGACCCCGTTCATGGGGGGCCAGCTCACGCAGGGTATCGGCGAGCTTGGGCGCGACCACCTCGCGTCGGGGGCGCAGCGCGGCGAAGAGGGGACTGTCGGCCCAGTCTTTGCCAAAGGCCGATTGACCCATGGCGGCCACGCCGACCTCAAGACCACTGGTTTGGGGCAAGGCGGCCAGAGCCAGCCAACCCTGGTGTGGCTGGAAGGGGCGCAGGCCGCGCTCCGCCCAGATCCGGTTCAAACCCTCGCCGGTCATGCCGAGGTTTTCAAACGCACCCCAGTCGATGCACAGGGCGGGCAGGCCATGACCGCTGCGCCATTGCGCCAAGCTGGCGAGGAAGCCGTTTGCGGCGCTGTAGTTGCCTTGACCCGAGGGCGAGAACAACGCGGCCACTGAAGAGAACAGGATGAAAAAGTCGAGAGGCTGGTCGAGGCTGGCCCGATGGAGGTTCCAGGCCCCCGCCAGTTTGGGTGCCAAGACCCGCTGGAAACGCTCGTCGTCCATGTGGGCGAGCACGCCGTCTTCAAGCACGCCGGCAGCGTGAACGATGCCGCGCAGGGGTGGGCCCGACAGCGAGCGCAACAGTTGGTCGACGTCTGTGGCGGAGGCGATGTCGGCGGCGACGACGTGGACCGTGGCCCCGCGCGCGGTCATGGAGGCCACGGCCTCGGACTGGCCGTTGCTGCTGGCACCGCGGCGCGAGGTCAAAACCAGGTGACGAGCGCCGCGATCGACGAGGAAGCTGGCCAAGGACAGGCCCAGCCCGCCCAAACCGCCGGTGATCAGGTAGGTGCCCTCAGGGCGAAGCACGAGGCCGCCCTCGGGCGGCGGTTGATAGCGAACCAGGCGAACCACATAGGCCAGGTTGCCGCGCAGGGCGATCAGGTTCTCGGGCGAGACGCCGCCCATCAGGTTGCGCATCTTTTCCGCCAGGACCTGAGTCTCGTTGGCGGGCGCGAGGGGATCGAGATCGAGGCAGCGGACATGCAGCTCGGGATGTTCGGCGGCCATGACCCGGCCCAGGTTCCAGAGCGGCGCCTGAGCGAAGCCGGTGCAGGGCGAGTCGGGTAGCGCCTGGGAACCGCGCGTGACGACGAACAGCGAGGGCGGCACGGCGCAGTGGGCCAAAACGGCCTGCAGCAGGGCGAGCAGGCCGCCACAGCTGAGGCGGTAATGCTGTTGGAATGGGGCATCACTGGCCTCGAGGCTGGCGTCGAGGCCGGCCAGGTAGACGATGGCCCTGGGCGCGACGCCCTCCCGCAGCGAGGCCTGCAGCAGCGCGGCGTAATGTTCGGCGACACCAGGGTCGTAGCCAAAGAGGTCCGGGCCGAGCTGTTCGAAGGCGCTGCCGGGACGGGCCAGCTGGCAGCGCTCGCCCAAGGCGCGCATCGCCAGCGCCAGCGCGGCACCCACGCCCTGGGTGCCGTCGAGGATCAACCACGAGCCGTTGAGGGCAGCCGGATGGGGCTTGAAGTGCGGCATGCGCTCCCATTGGGGCACAAACAGCAACTCGGATTGGGCCGTCTCCTCGTGCTCGTGCCAGGCGAAGCCGATGCCTTCCACCCTGACCAAGAGCTGGCCCTGCTCGTCGAAAAGCGTCAGGTCGACCTCGGCGGCGCCGTCCCGCGGCGAAACGGCCAGACACCAGATCCGCCGCGTCAGTTCGCGGAACTGGGTCAGACGGCGCATGGTCGCGACCGCAAAATAGCCGCGCGCGTCCCTGCGGGGCAGGCAGGCGGAAGCGATTTGCAGACAGGTCTTGAACAGGCGCGGATGCAGGGTGAAGGGCGCGACCGCCCCACCGTCCAATTCGACCAAGCCCAGTGCGCGTCCCCCGTCCTGCCATAGTCGATGCAGCAACAGCGTGTCCGATTCGTCAATCAGCGCGTCCTCGTTGACCAGCTCCGCCAGGCGCGATTTGGCCGCTTCGCTTGGGAAGGTCGAGACGAGCTGGCCCAGATCGGTGGGCTCGAGCAACGGCACCGGATGGCGCAGCAGGGTGCCTTCGGCGCGCACTTCGCACACATCGGTCCCTTCCGTAAGCGTATGGAGCGCGAGCTTCGTGGCCCCGCTCGGGCCTTGCTCGAGCAGCAGTTGAACCTGGAGCTCGCGTTCGTCGAGCACGGGTTCGCGGCCGAAGTTCAGATCCTCGAGATGCAGGGGCAGCGCGAGGCCGGCCTGTCTGGCCGCGACGACCATCATCTCGAGCCAGGCGCTGGTGGGCAAGCGCATGTGGCCCTGCGGCTGATGGCCCTGCAGGAAACCCAAGAGCTCGCGCTTCAGGCGCGCTTGGAAGAGGATGTCCTGTGGGCGGTGAGCCAGGACGAGGCGACCGTCCAGGAGGGGATGCAGGCGGTTGACCGGGGTCATGCGGGCCTGGGCTGAGCCTAGGCGCTTAGCGGCCGACCAGTAGCGCGAGCGCAAGAACGGGTAGCTGGGCAGAGGGACACGGGTCACGGGCATGTGGGCGAAATAGCTTCGCCAATCGATGCGCAGATCGGTGGCGTAGAGCTTGGCCAGACTCTCGCGGATCAAATCGGCGCCGCGCGATTTGCTCATGGAGGGCAAGGCCATGACGGCGGCCTGTTCGCTCAGGCAGTGGCTGGCCATGCCCAGCAAAAACGGGCGCGGGCCGACTTCGACAAAACTGGTGAAGCCGGCCTCGTAGAGGGTGTGAATGCCGCGCTGGAAGAGCACGGGTTGGCGCAATTGGTCGACCCAATAAGCGGGCGTCGCCAGGCGTTGGTCGGCCCAATCGCCGCTGAGGTTACAGACCAGGCGCAGGGAGAGCGGGCGGAAGTTGATGGTCTCGGCCAGCGCCTTGAAGCGCGCCAGGATCGGATCCATCAGGCCGGAGTGGAAGGCGTGGGAGACCCTGAGTGGGCTGGCGCCGATACCCGCGCTGGCAAGGCGTTGCTCCAGGTCGTCCAAATCGCCAGTCGCGCCGGAGACGACGGTGGCATTGCGACCGTTGTCCGCGGCGAGCCAAAGCGGGAAACCAGCGAGAAAGGGTAGGACGCGCTCGACGGTGGCGCGCACGGCCAGCATGCCGCCGCCCTCGGGCAGTTCGTTCATGAGCTTGGCGCGTTCGGCCACGAAGCGGCAGCCGTCGGCCAGTGAGAAGAGACCCGCCGCACAGGCTGCGGCGAATTCGCCGACACTGTGACCCATCACGGCGCCGGGTTGGACGCCCCAGGAACGCCACAGCACACAGGTCGCGTAATTGAGCGCAAACAGGGCGGGCTGGGTGTAGAGGGTGCGGTCGAGCAATGTAGCGGCATCGGCACGCTCGCCAAACATGACCTCGAGCAACGGCAGCTCGAGATGGTCCGCCAGGTGTTGGGCACATGCGTCGAGTGCCTCGCGAAAGGTGGCGTGGGTGTCGTAGAGATCCCGGCCCATGCCGACATACTGACTGCCCTGGCCAGTGAAGAGGAAGGCAATCTTGCCCGCTGACTCGGGCGGTTGCTGACTTTGGAAGCCGGCGTTGGGGTCGAGCAACTCCGCGATCAGGCTCTTGCGATCGGCAGCGACAAAGGCGGCCCTGCACCCGAATTGGCTGCGGGAGGTGGCGAGCGAGTAAGCGAGGTCGGGGAGTGCCAGCTCGGGCCGGTTTTCCAGATGTAGGGCCAGGCGTTGGCGCATGGCGCCGAGCGCGTCCGGATGCTTGGCCGAGAGCGGAAAGACGTGCAGACGCCGCTGGCGGTAGCGACTGCCGGCGGGCGGCCAGAGGCGCGACTGGGCAACATCGCCGATCTCCACCTGCTGCGCGCGCAACTGGTCCAGGGCGTCCATCAGGTTTTCCCGTTCGTTGCCCGCGCGGCGGACAGTGCCAATCACGACCGAGTCGGAGCCCTGGCCACCACGGGCAGCGGCGAAAATCTGCCCAAAAGGCTGGCGCAGCACCGGATGGGGGCCAATTTCAAGAAACACCGCGTCGCCCTGCTCGAGGATTGCCTCGACCGCCTGCACGGTCTGCACGGTGCGCTGATTGTTATCCGCCCAATAGGCGGCGTCGCATTCGGGACCTTCCATGCGGCGACCGAAGGTCGTGGCGTAAAAGGGGATTCTGGCCGGTTTGGGCTTGATCGGCGCCAACAGACGCTCGATCATCCCAAGCTGGGACCTCATGTGGAAACAGTGACAGGCATAGCGGGTATGAATGCGGAAGACGTCGACACCCTGGCCGCGCAAGTCGCGGAGCAGATCCTCCAAGGCGTGGATGTCGCCGGAAACGACGGTGTTCCTGGGGGCGAGGACACCGGCGACCTCGATCGGCATGTTCGCGATCAGGAGCTCGACCTCCGCCCGGGGCAGCACCAGCACTGCCATGCCGCCGCGGTCCCGTACCTGGTCGCCGGCTCGGCCAAAACCGACCACCACGCGCGCCGCGTCAGCCAGATCCAGCACGCCCGCGCTCAGGGCGGCCATCATTTCGCCCAGACTCTGGCCGAGCACCATGTCGGGCTCGAGGTTCCAGGAGGCGAGCAGACGCGTCAGGCCGTACTGAAAGGCAAACATCAGCGACTCGCCAATTTCGATGCGTTCCGGCAAGGGGTGCTGGGGTGGCGCGCAGAACGCCTCCAAGAGCGAGAAGTCGACGATCGGGCGGATCGCCTCATCGCAGGCGCGTATCGCTTCGCGGAAGACCGGCTCTTGGTAGAACAGTTGCTGGCCCATGCCGGCCCAGTGGTTGCCGTAGCCGGCGTAAACGAAGACGAGTGGCCGTCGACCGCCGCGGCTCTGCAGCACGGGCTCGCGCAGTCCGGGCCGGAGATCGGCGCCTGGGGCGCCATCCAGCACGAGATGGCAATTGGTCCCGCCGAAACCAAAGCCACTGATACCGACCAGGCGACTGGTTTCTGGCCAGGGCTCGAAGTGGGTCTGCACCGTCAGCTTGAGACGCTGGAAATCGATGTGGGGGTTAGGCTGGTGAAAATGCAGGGAAGGGAAGAGGGCGTTGCGGCTGAGGGCGAGCGCCAGCTTGATCAGGCCGGCGATGCCCGCGGCGGCCTCGAGGTGGCCGATGTTGGTCTTGACCGAGCCAATCCGCAGCGGACGGGTCGTGGCGCGATCTCGACCAAAGATGCTGCCCAGCGCCTCGGCTTCGATGGGATCGCCGAGTTTTGTGCCAGTGCCATGGGCTTCGATGTAGGCGGCATCGGCTGGCGAAGCCCCGGCGCGCGCCCAGGCAGAGGCCAGCACCTCGCGTTGGGCCTCGAGGCTGGGCGCGGTCATGCCGTTGCTGGCGCCGTCGTTGTTGGTGGCAGAACCACGGATCACACAGTAGATGTGGTCGGCCTCGAGCAAGGCCTTGGAAAGCAGCTTGAGCACGACCACGCCACCGCCCTCGCCGCGACCATAACCGTCGGCGGCGGCAGAGAAGGTCTTACAGCGGCCGTCGGGCGCAAGTCCGCCAAACTTGGTCAAGGCAACGGCCGTGTGGGGTGCAAGCATGAGGTTGATGCCGCCGACGAGGGCGAGCTCCGCCTCGCCCTGGTGAAGGCTGGCCATGGCCAAATGGACGGCGACCAGCGCGGAGGAACAGGCCGTATTGACGGTCAGGCAGGGCCCGCGCAGGCCAAGCGCGTAGGAGACCCGAGCAGGAATGATGCTGGTGTCCTGGCCGGCCAGGGTATGTTGGGCGATGGCGAGCGGGTCGGCCGAACTCAAGAGTCCATAGTCCTGCCACATGGCGCCGACGAACACGGCCGTCTGGCTATCGCGGAGCGCGCTCGGCTGAATCCCGGCATCCTCCAAGGCCTCCCAGGCCATTTCGAGGAAAAGGCGCTGCTGGGGATCCATCTCGTGGGCTTCGCGGGGTGAAATGCCGAAGAAGGCCGGGTCGAACAGATCCACCTGATCGAGAAAGGCACCGCGGCGGGAAACGATCTTGCCGGGCTCGGTCGGATCTTCCGCGTACCACTGGTCGGAAACCCAGCGCTCGCCTGGCACTTCGCGCGTGGTGTCGACACCATGGGCAAGCACTTGGAAGTAGCCCTCGAGGGTATCGGCACCACCGGGAAAACGACAGGCCATGCCGATCAGGGCGATCGGCTCGAGCACCTGACGCCGACCGGTGGCCGGACCCTGATCCTGTTCCACGCCCGCCAGATGCTGAGCCATGCGGCGGATCGTCGGACACTGCCACGGCAGGGTCGCCGGTACATCCTGCTCCAAATGCTCGCTGAGCGCCGTGGCCAGTCGCAGGGCATGCACCGAGCCTAAGCCATAATCGCCAAGGCGGGCGCCAGGATCGATCTGGTCCGGCGAGAGCTCGAGCAAGTTGGCAATCATGCCTACGATCAGGCGTTCCAGGCTTGCCCAAGGCGGATCTTGTGCCGCGCCAGCGTCCGTAAGGGCGGTGAGCGCTTGCTTCGTGTCGTCCCATGTCGGGGACTCGGCAATAGGTTCGGCAGCTCTCGATTCCACTCTGTATCGCCTCCCTAAGCAAGTAGGGGGAGCCCTAGCAGGGGCTCCGAAACGTCATGCCATCGCTACGAGGATCCGCCGCGTCCCGGTGAAGCGAGCGCGACCATGCGCCGTAAGCATGTTGTCGACAACCAGAAAATCGCCCTTGTTCCAGGGAAAATAGACCGAATGGCGCGTGAAACATCGCCGCACCTCGGCCAAATCGGCATCGTCGATCGGTTGACCATCACCATAGGTGCAGTACATCGGCAGCTGCGTCACATCGCCATCGACCATGTCGAGCAGCGCCTCGCGGTATTCTTCGTCGTGGTTGCTGGGGTGGAACTGGTCGGCCTGGTTGAACCAGACTTTTTCGCCGGTGCGAGGATGGGTCGCGACCCCCGGACCATGCTGCACGACGCGCAAACTGTCGCCGTGCCAACTGACGCTGGAGCCTGCCTGTTGGCAGAAGGCCTCGACCTGACCGCGGTCCTCGGTCTCGAACGTCGCCTGCCACGAAGGGCCAAACCCGTAGCCGCCGTGAAGGTTGCGAATGTAACAAACGCCGCGGGTCTCGAAGCGCTCGACCAGGGCAGGATTGAGGTCGCGAAGCACCGCCCGAGAATCGGCGAGGATCGTGCTGCCTTCGGTTTCGGGTGGCGTGACGCAGCAAAAGTACAGGTAGCTGGGCCATTTGGCGCAATAGGATAACTCGTTGTGAAGGGAAATGATCTGATCCGCAGGATATTCGGTGGACGTATAGATGCCCTTGGATTGTTTGGTACGGGGCGAATTGCCGTCAATATAGTCGAGGAGGTTGCCGCCGACGAGCTTGAGGGCGCGCTGGAACTGCAGGGTGGTGTCGACGTGGTAGCCGCGAAACAGAACCGCGCCATGCTTGGCCAAGCAGTCCTCGAATTGGGGGGCCAAGGTCTTGAACCAATCCACCAAATCGCTGAGATCGTACACCTTATCCGCCGTATCCGCAGCCTCCACCATGAACGGCAACAATGCTTGACCTGGATATACGCCGGTAGAAATCATGGACCCTCCCTCGTGCTGCCAACCCCTCACAGACGTTTGTCGTGGACTGGAAAATGGATTGCTTCCACCAAAAAAAGTATAGTTTGAAACAGGTCCGGAAGGAAGCCATTTTCCCGATCACGACTTTTGGGGTACACTTGTTGAATGCGAAAGTGCTCTCAATTTGAGGATTTGGTCAACGGTGTTACGAGCTCTTGAAAAATCGATCACACTTTTAGTTGTACAGGATTGGCACCATGAAAACATCGTCTAACGGGAGCCCCCTGGAAAACATGCCGACCGATCAAAAGCAGGCGCTGCTCGCCAAGCTGCTCGCCGAACAGACCAAGCGCCGCGCTGCCAACCAACTCATCGAGGCGCCGCTCTCGCCAACCCAGCGCCGGCTCTGGATTCTTTCCAGGATCAACCCCAGCAGTGCCGGTTACAACATGATGTACGCCCACCGCCTGCAGGGCAGCTTGTACCAGGCCGCACTGGAGCGAGCCCTGACCCAAATGCAACACCGCCACGAGTCCTTGCGCACCCATTTTCGCGACAGCGCCACAGGCCCGATGCAGTGCATCAACCCCCAGCCGCGGGTCGGTCTCGAGCGGCTGCGGCTCCGGCCAGGCAATGTGGCCGCCTTGCTCGAACAAGCCCATCGCCAGATCATCGCCGCCACCACCACGCCGTTCGACTTGGAGGCCGGGCCCCCTTGGCGCGCCCTACTCCTCGAATTGGGCGCGGACGATCACATCCTGGCGGTGATTCAACACCACATCATCACCGACAACTGGTCCTACCGCCTGTTTTACGAAGAGCTGGAGCGGCTTTATCGCGGCGATCACTTGCCGGCCCTGGAACTGCAGTACCGCCTGCACGTGGCCCGGGAACGGGAGGCGGACCAAGCCAGGTTGAACAAACAGATCGATTACTGGCTAAAACAGCTCGGTGATTTGCGCGTGACGGAACTGCTGGCAGACGAGCCAAGGCCGGCGGAGGAGAGCTACCGCGGCGCCGTCCATATCATGACCCTGCCTTTTGCCCATGATGCTCGGGCTCGCCAGTTGGCGACCTCGGCCCGCGCCACCAGCCACATGTTCTATCTGGCGGTCTTCCATTGCCTGTTGCATCGCCATACGGACGAACGGGATATCAATTGCGGCGTTCCGGTCGCCAACCGCCACCTCGCCAGTGTCAAGGGCTTGATCGGCTTCTTCACCAACACGCTGGTCATGCGCACGAACTTCAGCGGCGAGCCAACCTTCCTCGAGCTCCTCGAACAGGTGCGGCGCACCTCGCTCGAGGCCTACAGCAACCCGGAGGCGCCGTTCGAGGTCCTGGTCGAACGCCTTAGGCCCGAGCGCGATCTGAGCCGCAACCCCTTGTACCAGATCATTTTCCAGGAAGCGATGGGGCTCGGCTTAAAGCTCGATGGGCTCCTGGTGGAAGACGCCTTCCTGATGGATTACGGACTGGTGCGCTGCGATCTGGAATTTTACCTGCGCGCCGAACAGGGACAGTTCCACTGTAGTATTGTTTACAACCGAGACCTTTACAAGCCGATGACGATCGCAGCCCTTGCCCGGCGCTTCAGCCACTTGCTGGAACAGGTTCTGGAGCAGCCTACTCGTCCTGTTAGTCAGCTCTCGCTGTTGGACCCGTTGGAACGCGCGAGCCTGCTGGTCGATTGGAACGCCACGGCGCGCGAGTTCCCAGCTGAATCAGTGTGGCAGGGAATCGCGAGACAGGTGAGCAGCCGCGGCGCGGCGATTGCCCTGATCGCTGGCGAGCGGCAGCTAACCTATGGCCAGTTGGCCCAGCGCGCCCAGTACCTGGCGGCGCAACTGCGCGCTCGGGGAGCTGGGCCTGGACAGCTCGTGGCGGTCTGCCTGCCGCGCGGCGCGGCCATGGTCGAGGCGCTGTTGGCGACTTGGCTGTGCGGTGCCGCCTATGTGCCCATGGACCCAAGTTTTCCAGCCGAGCGCCTGGGCTTTATGCTCGAAGACGCCAAACCGCGGGTCATGGTAGGTCGCGGCGATAGCGGACCGGCCCTGACTTTCGCAGGCGCGTTCCTCGACTTGGCCGACGACACGGTCTATGCCGCCGCACCCTGGTCCGGTGCGCCGCCCCAGGGCGAGGACTTGGCCTATGTGATTTTTACCTCCGGCTCGACCGGCCGCCCCAAGGGCGTGCAAGTCACCATGGGCGCGCTGACGAACTTCTTGTTCAGCATGGCCGAGAAGCCAGGCCTGGGCGCCGACGACGTGCTGGTCGCGGTGACCACGCTGTCTTTCGATATCGCCGCGCTGGAACTCTACCTGCCGTTGACGCAGGGCGCCCGCTTGGTCATCGCCTCTCGCGAAACGGCCGCAGATGGCGCGGCCCTGGCGGCGTTGCTCGACACCAGCGGCGCGACGGTGATGCAGGCAACACCCGCGACCTGGCGCATGCTGCTGGAGGCAGGCTGGGCCGGGTCAGCCGGCCTGAAAGCGCTGTGCGGCGGCGAGGCCCTGCCCGCCGAGCTGGCGCGCATCCTGGCTGCCCGAACGGCCTCCCTGTGGAACATGTACGGACCCACGGAAACGACGATCTGGTCGGCCGTCAGCCGCGTGGCGCCGGAGAGCGATCCCGCCGTGCCCATGGGCCACCCCATCGCCAACACCGGCATTTACGTGCTCGACCATCACCTGCGGCCGCTGCCGCTGGGTGTTCCCGGCGAACTGGCGATCGGCGGCCTGGGCTTGGCCCGCGGTTATCTGGACCAACCCGCCCTAACCGCGGCCAAATTCGTGCCCGACCCGTTCGCCTCGAGCGCCGGCGCCAGGCTCTATCGCACGGGCGATCAGGTCCGCTTCCTCCGCGACGATCGGGGCACGCCCCACTCCTTGGCGTTCCTGGGCCGCTTCGACCACCAAATCAAGTTGCGCGGCTACCGCATCGAGCTGACCGATATCGAGGCCAAACTGGCCCAACACCCTGAGGTCGCCAACGCCGTGGTCTGCGTGCGCGCGGCCGAGGAACAGCTGGTGGCCCATGTCGTCGCCGCCAACGCGACTCCGCCGTCGCTGCGACATTTGCGCGCCTATATGGCCGAACGCCTGCCCGGCTACATGGTGCCGGTCGCCTATGTCTTCCACGAGCACTTCCCGCTCACGCCCAACGGCAAAATCGATCGCAAGGCGCTGGCGGCGGTTATGCCCGAACTCCGCCATTTCGGCAAGGAGGAGACGAGCGCGCACGCCCTCGATCAAACCGAGGAGTTGGTGGCCGGGATCTGGTCGACGGTCTTGGGCGTGCCCGGGGTAACGGCTCAAGCGGACTTCTTCGCGCTCGGTGGCCACAGTCTGCTGGCGACCCAGATGCTGGGGCGCCTGCGCGAGGCGCTGGGGCTCGAGCTGCCGCTGCGCAGCTTGTTCGAGGCACCGACCCTTGGCGCCTTCTGCAAACAGCTCGGTCACAGCAAAGGCCGCGCGGCACTGGAGGCTCCGGCCGTAACCGCGATTGCTCGGGACGGCGAGCTGCCGCTCTCGATCACACAGCAACGCCTGTGGTTCCTCGACCAACTGCAGCCCAACAACCCGACCTACAATATGCCGTTCGTGATCGAATTGCGGGGCGCGCTGCAGGTCGGCGTGCTGAAGCGGGCGCTGGCGGCACTGTTCGAACGCCACGAAGTGCTGCGCAGCCACTACCCGACCTGGGACGATCGCGCCCATCAGGTGATCGCCCCGCCGGCGCCTCCGCGCTTGCCCGTCATCGACCTCAGCGGCCTAGCGGCGCACGAGCGCGACCACCATGCCCAGCTGCTGGCGCGGCGCGACGCCCTGCGCACGTTCAAGCTCGACAGCGACCTGCTGTTGCGCTTCACCCTGCTGCGCCTGGAAGGGCAGTGCGCGCGCCTGTTGGTCAACGTCCACCACATCGTCTCCGATGCCTGGTCACTGGGGATCATGGTGCGCGAGATCTCGCTTTTTTACCAGGCCTTCGCCAAGGGCGAGGAGCCGGCTCTGCAACCGCTGGTGATCCAATATGCCGACTTCGCCGCCTGGCAGCACCGCTACCTGGACGGCGATCGCCTGGCGCCCCAACTGGCCTACTGGAAGGCTCGTCTGGCTGCGGCCCCGCCGCTCCACCAACTCCACACGGACTTCCCACGCCCGCCCAAGATGACCAACAACGGCGCCCATCACACCTTCTGGGTCGAAGAGGCCGAGACCAGCGCGCTGCAGCGCCTGTGCCGCGAACAGGTGGTCACCCTGCACATGGCGCTGCTGGCCATCTACCTCGTGCTGCTCCAGCGCCTCAGCGGCCAGGATGACCTCAGCCTCGGCACCACGGTCGCCAACCGCTCACGCCCCGAGTTGGAACCGCTGATGGGCTTCTTCGTCAATACCCTCGTGCTGCGCAACGACCTCGCCGGTGACCCCAGTTTCACCGAGTTGTTGGCCCGGGTCCGCCGCACGACCCTCGAGGCCTACGACCACCAGGACGTCACCTTTGAACAGGTCGTCGAGGCGGTTTCGCCGAAGCGCGATCCTGCCTACTCGCCCCTGTTCCAACTTTTGTTCGAGGTCCAGACCGTGACGCTCGAGAGCGCGCCGATCGAAGGCGTGGCGTTGGCGCTGTTCGAGGAGGACCACGTCACCGCCAAATTCGACCTCTCGGTCTCTTTCCGCGACACGGGCGGGCGCCTGCTGTGCTTTTTCGAATACAATACCGATCTGTTCACTGAAACAACGATCGCTGGCATGGCGAAACAACTGCTCACGCTGATGGGCGAGATTTTGGCCGATCCCGGACAAGCGATCTCCACTTACGCCCTGGCGGACGCGAGCGAAAGGGCCGCTTGGGCTCATCAACTGGCCGACGATTTCGACGATCTGTACTGAACACCGAGTGAGGCTTTTGCATGTGTGGATTCACGGGCTATGTAGACACCAAGGAACGGACGCAGGCCAATGGCGAGATCCTCAAGGCCATGGCCGATACGATCGTGCACCGGGGTCCCGATGACGAGGGCTATTTCATCGAGCGCGAGGTCGGTATCGGCTTTCGCCGACTCAGCATCATCGATCTGGCCGGCGGCCATCAGCCGCTGTTCAACGAGGACGAGAGCGCGGTCATGGTCTGCAACGGCGAGATTTTCAATTACGTCGAGCTGCGCGAGGAGCTTCAGGCCAAGGGCCATCGCTTCCGCACCAACTGCGATATCGAGGTCATCGTCCACCTCTACGAGGAGTACGGCGATCAGTTCGTGGCCCGTCTCAACGGCCAGTTCGCCTTTGTGGTCTACGACCGCAAGCGCCGTCGGTTCCTGATGGCCCGTGACCAGTTCGGCATCATTCCCTTCTTCTACACCATGGTCGATGGGCTCTTCATTTTCGGCTCTGAGATCAAAGCGATTCTCGCCCATCCGCAAGCGCCCCGCCAATTGGATCCCACGGGTCTCGACCAGCTGCTGTCGTTTCCGGGGATCGTCAGCCCGCGCACGATGTTCGCAGGCATTCAATCCCTGAAACCCGGCGAGCTGATGACCCTCGAGGCCGGCCGCCTGGCGCCCCGCACCTATTGGGACCTGAACTACCCGTGCGATGGCGAGCTGTCCTACGACAAACCCGAGAGCTATTATGTCGAGCGCCTGGCGCACCTGCTCGAGACGTCCGTGCGCCTGCGCCTGCACGCCGACGTACCGGTCGGTTTCTACCTCAGCGGCGGCCTGGACTCCTCGCTGATCGCCAGCCTCGGCCAACGGCTCAGCCCTGACTCGCGGCGCAGCTCGTTCTCGATTTGTTTCGACGACCAGGAAATCAACGAGCAGCGCTACCAGCGCATGATGGCGGAGCGCATCGGCACCACCCATCACGCCACCCATTTCGGCTGGAGCCAAATCCTCGAAACGCTCTCGGACATGGTCTGGTACTGCGAGTGTCCGGTCAAGGAGACCTACAACACCTGTTCGATGGCGCTGAGCCGTTCCGCCAAGAACGATGGCATCACCGTGATTCTCACGGGCGAGGGTGCCGACGAGTTCTTTGCCGGCTACATGGGCTACCGCTTCGACCAGCGCTCCCGCCACCGCGGCGACGGCCTGGACCTGGAAGAGATTCTCGAGGACGACATGCGCGCCAAGATTTGGGGCAGCGCGGATATCTTTTTCGAGAAGCAGCAATACCAACTGCGCGCCCACAAGCAGGCCTTTTATTCCGATGCTCTCAACCTGAGCTTTGACGCGTTTGACTTCTCCAACCATTTCCTGGTCGACAAACAGCAGCTGGCCGGTCGCCACCATGTTCACCAGCGCAGCTACCTGGACGCCAAGCTGCGGCTTGCCGATCACCTGCTCGGCGACCACGGCGACCGCATGGCGCTCGCCAACTCCGTGGAAGCCCGCTACCCGTTCCTGGACCTCGATTTGATCGAATTCGCCCGCGAGATCCCGCCACACCTCAAAATCAAGGGCTTCTGCGAGAAATACATCGTGCGCGAGGTGGCCAAGAGCTTCGTGCCCGACGAGATCCGCAACCGCGAGAAGTTCGGTTTCCGCGCACCGGCCAGCCCCTATCTGCTGCAGCAAAAGGTCGACTGGGTCGAGGACTTGCTGTCGTATGAACGCATTAAACGCCAAGGCTATCTCAATCCCGACGCCATTGAATTCCTCAAGAAGGATTACCGCGCGCGAGCCAACGAGTTCAACCCCCACCAGGAGACGGACCTCCTGCTGGTGGCCCTGACCCTGGGCCTGTTACTAGACCGCTTCAATCTGCCAGACCTAGCGTGAGCCAGGGATACCCCTGGTTCATGCCGCCACTGTCGCTACGGACCTCCGGCCCGCCGGTCCGAGGTTACACCCTGCTTAGGAGTTGCGCTTGAAACACCAACCCATTTACAGTCTCTTTCAGGAACAGGTCGACCGCCAGCCCGACGCGATTGCGATCGCCTGGCAGGACCAGCGGGTCACCTACCGGACCGTGAGTCACAAGGCCCACCACATCGCCCATTACCTGCGGGCGGCCGGCTGCGCCAAGGGCGAGATTGTCGCCATTGCCGCCGAGAACACGGTGGAGATGGTGCCTGCGCTCCTGGGCACCCTCGAAGCGGGCGCGGCCTTTGTCGTGCTCGACCCCAAGCTGCCCTTGCCGCGCCTGCACAAAATGGTCGCCGTGGCGGAGCCAAGCTGGTACCTGGTCGAGGGCCCGTTTGCAAAACTCGCCCAGGAGCTTGGCGCTCGCCCTGGGCAAATCCTGATCAGCACCGCTGAAGGCGCTGTCGCAGGAGCCATCGATCTGACCCAGCAGCCGCCCCAGACAGAAACGGTCGCGCTCCACAGCGAGCCCGACGATCTCTGCTACCTCTACTTCACGTCCGGCACGACCGGTCTGCCCAAGGCAATCGCAGGGCGCCTGAAAAGCGTGGACCACTTCATTCAGTGGGAGATTGAAACCTTCGCACTGGACGCGACCGTCAGAGTCAGCCAATTGACCGCGCCGACCTTCGACGCCTACCTGCGCGATATCTTCGCGCCGCTCTGCGCCGGTGGTACGATCTGCGTGCCGGACAGCCCGCAAACGCTGCTGGACGCGACTTCGCTGGCCTCCTGGTTGGAGCGTGCCGGCGTCACCCTGATCCACACGGTACCCTCGCTGTTCCGCATCCTCCTCAGTGAGGAACTCGGCCCCCAGCGGTTCCCGGAACTGCACCATGTCTGCCTTTCCGGCGAGCCCGTGCTGCCCTCCGACGTCCGCCAATGGACCGATCTTTTTGGCGAGCGCATCGCCCTGCACAATTTCTACGGTCCCTCCGAAACGACCATGATCAAGTTCTGCCACCATGTGGCGGTGGACGACAAAAACAAACGCTTCGTGCCGATCGGCAAACCGATGCAGGGTTGCAAGGCCATGATTCTCGACGCCCGTGGCAATCCCTGCGCGCCCGGCGCGGTTGGCGAGATCGTCATCCGCACCCCGTACCGCAGTCTCGGCTACTACCGCCAGCCGGAGCTGACGGCCGCCGCCTTCATCCAGAACCCCTTCAACCCACATCCCGACGACCTGCTCTACAAAACCGGCGATTTTGGCCGGCAACTGCCTGACGGCAGCTTCGAGTGTCTGGGCCGCATGGACCAACAGGTCAAAATCCGCGGTGTGCGCATCGAGCTCGGCGAGATCGAGACCTTGCTCAACGAGCATCCCGAGCTCGTCGAAGCGGCCGTGGTCGCCAGTGAACTGGAGGGCGAGACCGAAAAGCGCCTGGTCGCCTATGTGGTGCCGGCCACGGGTGTGAAAATCGACGACCATGTCCTGCACACGTTCTTGGCGGAGGAATTACCCGAGACCCTGGTACCCAGCCTGTTCGTGCACCTCGACCAACTGCCGCGCCTGATCAACGGCAAAATCGACCGCAAGGCCCTGCCCGCACCCAAACTGCAAGCACTCGACCAGAAAGCAGGTTATGTGGCTCCGCGCAACCAGGACGAAGAGACGATGGCCGCGATTTGGGCCAAGATCCTCAAGGTCGAGAGGGTCGGCGTCCAAGACAACTTCTTCGAGGTCGGCGGCCACTCGCTACTGGCTACTTTAGTGCTGTCACGGGTCCGCAAAGCCTTCGACCTGACCCTGCCCCTGGGCATCCTCTTCGAGGCCAAGACGATCGAGCAGCTCTGCCTGTACATCGCCTCGGCTCGCGCCACTAGCGCTGGAGCAGGGCAGGGTGAGGGCCCCAAACCGATCTCTCGCCAACAGCCACTGCCGCTCTCGTTCGGCCAGCAGGGCCTGTACTTCATCTACCGCTTAGACCCCCACAATCCCTTGTTCCGCGTGCCGATCGCGGTGCGCATCCGCGGCCCACTGGACCGGGCCGCCCTCAGCGCCGCCTTCAATCGCCTGGCCGAGCGCCAGGAATCCTTGCGCACGCGCTTTGTGCTCGAGGGCGAGCGCCCCGTGCAGGTGATCGATCCCTGGCGAGAAATGACGCTCGCGGCGACCGCGCTGCCGGGTGAGGGCCCACTCGAGGCGCGCATCCAGCAGACCGTCGACGCCGACGCCGCCTTCGACTTCAACCTCGAGCGCGGTCCCCTCTGGCAAGCGCGGCTCTATCAGCTCGACGCCGAGGACCACCTGTTGACCCTGGCCTTCCACCATATCATTATGGATGAGTGGTCGATGGGCGTATTGGTCACGGAGCTTAACGCGCTCTATTCAGCCATTCGCGCCGGGAAGCCAGCCGACCTGCCGACCCTGCCGGTCCAGTACGCCGACTTCTCCTTCTGGCAACAACAGCACCTCGGTGCCGATCGCTTGGCCGGCAGTCTCGACTGGTGGAAGCGCCGCCTACAGGGCGCGCCCGAATTCTGCAGTCTGCCCGGCGACCGCGAGCGACCGCCACGGGTCACCAGCGCCGGTCGTCGCACCCGCTTCAGCATTTCGGCCGAACACTCCGACCAGCTCCGCAACTTTTGCAAAGCCGAGCAAGTCACGCCCTTCCAAACCCTGCTGGCCTTACTCGGCTGGCTGATGCGCTGGTACACCCAGCAACACGACATGGTGCTTGGCGTCATGGTCGCAGGTCGCCAGCAGCCCGAGGTCGAGCACTTGATCGGGCTGTTTGTCGACCAGTTGCCGCTGCGTCTCCAGCCCCAGGACCCGCAGAGCTTCCGCGCTTACCTGAGCGCCGTGCGCGAGAACGTGACCGAGTCCTTCAAGCACCAGGACGTGCCCTTCAACACCCTCGTCGAGGCCCTCAAGCCCAAGCGCAACCCCAGCCACGCAGCTGTTCACCAGGTTCTTTTCGCCTTCCAGCCGATCGCCATCGACAGCGACCGCCTGGATGACCTCGAGACCGAGCTGATCTATCCTCAGTGGGTCTCCGCCCAACTCGACCTGATCCTGCATCTCACCGATTCGCCTCAGGGGATCCGCGGTCATGTGGAATACAACACGGATCTCTACGAGCCCGCCACGATCGCCGCCTTTATCGGCCACCTGCAGTTCCTGGTCGGCTGGTTGCCGGGCCAGCCAGAGACGGACCTGGCCACAGTCGTCGAATCACTGTCGGAGATGGCCCGCAAGGCACGGATCGCGGAGCGCGAGCAGCAGCTGCAACAAGAGCGCGCAGGGCTCTCGCTCAAAGGGCGCCGCCGCGGTGTGGGCGCGAAGGGAGACGAGGCATGAACCGAAGCGAAGCCGCAAGCGCCCTGGCGGATCTGCTGACCGGCTTTCCGGGCATCGATCCAATCGTTCAATGGGACCTGCTGGACGGCAAGATCGCGCTCTGGGCACGCCTGGCGGAGCTGGCGCGCTTGCCCAACGGACTGCTGATCGCCTCGCCAAACCCCGCCGCAAGCGCCCACCACTACCGCGATCTGTTCGAACGCCAACTCCCGCTGCAAGGCGGCCTGTCACTCAATGAGGGCGATGTCGTCCTCGATGCCTGCGCGGGCTATGGACTGCGCGCCCTCTGGCTCCAACAGGGGCACAAGCACCTCCGCCTGCACTGCGCCGAAGCCGATCCCGAGCTGCGCGCCCTTTTTCGGACGAACATGGCACTCTACGCGCTGGACCCAAGCGTCGCCGCGCAAGCACATCCGAGTGACCTGCCCGAGGAACGCCTCGACTTAGTCTTGCTGGCCAACCCCGACGCGGCCCTGGCCTGGCTGAGCGACCTAGCGCCAACGGATTGGATGCGACTCAAACAGCTTTTGGTCGCGCTCGAGGGCAGGGACCTGACCGGTTCGCCGCTTACGGCACTGCTGGAGGGCCATGGCTTTCACGTCTTTAGCGCCCACGACCAGCTCTACGCGCGCCACAAGTCGCGGGCGGAAGCCCGACCTCCTGAAGGCGAGCAGCCATGGCAGCGCCAGCTCAAGCCACTCGGCCGCGACCGCGTCGCGGTCGCCGACTGGCTCAGCCAGCGCCTGGCCGAGCTGCCGCGCGAACACCCCTTGCACAACGCAGACTTCTACCTGACTCTGGTCGAGCATTGGCCCATGACCCCGCAAGGCACCGTCAACCGCGCGTCGCTGCCGCTGCCCGACCCTCTCACGCCTCTGCCCAATACCACCGGGGCCTGGGCTCGCGAACTCGATCTTCACGTCATCAGTCTCACGCCTCATCGCTAGTGCCCGTGCAGGGTAGGAGGATCTCTTGGCCCAGTCCGAAGGTTTCAAACTCGCACCGCCCCAGCGCTGTTACATGCGCCGTCGCGGCAATAGCGTCACACCGGCCCGCTTGATTGTCGAATTTCACGGCGACACCAGCTGGGAACAACTGGCCGCCACCGTGGATGCCCTGGTGGCGCGCCACGAGGTCTTGCGCACCCGCTACGACTTCCTCGAGGGCTGCGACGAACCCCTGCAAATCATCGAGGAGCACCTCACGCGGTGGTTGCCGCTGCGCACAATTAGCTCGGATTCCGATCTCGAAGAGCTGATGGACGAACCCGTCGCGCTCGACCCCGCCAGGGGTCCGGTTTTGGTCGTGGAGCCCTTGGTCGACACGGATGGGCGGCGCTTTTTGCTGATCAGCCTGCCAGAACTGGCCTGCGATCTGACCACCGCCCACTTGCTGATGAACATGCTGGTCGGCGACAGCAGGGAAGAGGAGCCGCTTCAATATGCCGACCTCAGCGAATGGTTGAACGAAAAATGCGCGGAGGCACAGCAGACGCGCAGCTACTTCAGCGGCCTCGAGCCGGCCCTGCGCCAAGGTACCCGCTTGCCGTTCCAGGGCCAGCCCCAGCAGGGCGCTCACCGACACTATCGGCTCCTGCTCGAAGAAGGCACCGAAGGCGTGCTCGACGACCTCTACGACGACCTCAAGCCCTGGCTGCTGGCCACCTGGGCGCTGTTGCTGGCCCGCCGCAGCGGTCAGCTCCAAGTCGTCATCGGCGTGCACATGCCGGGCCGCGACCTGGAAGAAATGACCGAAACCCTGGGACTCGTCGACCAGAGTCCGCCGATGGTCATCGCCATGAAGGCCGACGAGTACTTTGGCGATCTCGAGCAGAGGGTCGAGGACCAGCTCGAGGAGCTGAGCAAATTCCAAGGCGCCTGGTTCCCAGAACAGTTCGCTGACCAGGATCTGCCGTTTTATGGGTTCCAATACCTGCCGATGGAGGGCGGGCTCAAAAGCGATGTCATCGCCTTGCGGATCCAGAGCTCGGACCACCCCGTGGTGCTGAGCATCGAACCCTATGACTACCGATTGGGCCTGCGCCTCTCCTATCTGCCAGGCGCCCTTTCCGACCAGGCCGCCCAGGACCTTCTGGATGCCTATGGCACACTGCTGTACAGCACCATGGGCCACACCAGCGAACGTCTGTGCGAGTTCAGCATGCTCGGGTCTAGGGAATACAGCTATCTTCTCGAGACGTTCAACAAGCCATCTGCAAACACCCCTGAACTACCGGGCACACAGTGCATTCATCTGCTCTTTGAAGAGCGCGCCGCGCAACAACCCGATCAGCTGGCCGTGTTCTACGAAGCTACGACCCTGACCTATGACCAGCTCAACCGCGCGGCCAATCGCCTGGCCCATTACCTGCGCCACCACGGCGTCGGCCCCGAGTCGATTGTCGCCCTCTGCATGAACCGTTCTGTCGATATGATCATCGCCGTGCTCGGCGTGCTCAAGTCCGGCGGCGCCTACCTGCCGCTCGATCCCGAAAACCCAGCCGAGCGCCTGCGCACCATCGTCGCCGATAGCGCATGCCAGGCCCTGATCCTGTTGGACGACCATGTCGGCACGCCGACCGCCACCGACCTGGCGCGTTTTCCGGAGACGAACCCGGTCAATCTCAGCGATCCTGACAACCTCGCCTACGTCATTTACACGTCCGGCTCCACGGGCCTGCCCAAAGGGGTGCAGATCCGCCACCACAGCCCGGTCAACCTGCTCGCGGGCCTGCAGCGACTGGTCTATGACGGCGCCGCGACGCGCGGCCTGCGCGTCAGCATGAACGCCCCGCTGTCGTTTGACGCCTCGATGCAACAGATCATTACCTTGACCGCCGGCCACAGCCTGTACATCATTCCCCAAGAAATTCGCCTGGATGGCCGCGCCATGGTCGACTACCTCAGTCGCCACGCCATCGACGTGCTGGACTGCACCCCGACGCACCTCGCCGTGCTCGTGGGCGCCGGGCTGTTGGACTGCCCCGGCCCCGTGCCGAGCCTGGTCCAGGTCGCCGGCGGAGCCATCGAGCAGCATTTCTGGGACCAGCTGGCGACCAGCAAGCGCACCAAGTTCTTCGACATTTACGGCCCGACCGAGTGCACGGTCGACGCCAGCGGCTGCGCCATCACCACGCCTGGCATCGCGCCCTCGATCGGCGACCCACTGTTGAACTACCAACTCTACGTCGTCGACAGTCGGCTCGACTTGGTGCCCCTTGGCACGCCGGGCGAACTGCTGATCGGCGGTCACGGCTTGGCACGGGGCTACCTCGCCCGACCTCGCCTGACCGCTACCGCCTTCGTGCCCCATCCCTTCACCACCATCCCCGGTCAACGCCTCTACCGCTCTGGTGACCTAGCCTGTTTTCTCGAGGATCGCCGCCTCACCTTCCTCGGCCGTATCGACGATCAGGTCAAACTGCGCGGCTTTCGCATCGAACTCGGCGAGATCGAAAATGCGCTCCGCGAGATTGTCTCCGTCGACGATGCCGTCGTCATTGCCCGCGACCTGCCAGGCCATGGCGGGAAACAACTGGTCGCCTACTACCTCGGCCTGGCCTCTCCCGACCTGCTGCGCGCCAACCTCCAGGCCCGCTTGCCCGAGTACATGGTGCCGACCTTCTTCATCCCCTTGCCCAGTTTTCCGCTCAAGAGCAGTGGCAAACTGGACAAGGCCGCGCTGCCCGATCCCACCCATCTCGCCGTCCGCCACCGACCGCCCTCGACCCCCAGCGAGGAGGTCCTGGCCGCAATCTGGCGCGATCTTCTGGGCACCGATAGCCTCGGCGTCGACGACAACTTCTTCGAACTCGGCGGCCACTCGCTGCTGGCGATCCAGCTGATCACCCGCATCCGCGAGACCTTCCGCATCGAACTACCCCTGCGCGAAACCTTCGAGCACCCCACCATCGCCCAGCTCGGCGCCTTTCTCGACGTTCACAGTCATGCCAGCGCCCTGCCACCCCTGGGACCCGCGCCCATCATCGAGCGCACCCAACTATCCTTCGCCCAACAGCGCATGTGGCTCCTACACCAACTCGTCGGCGGCAATGCCACCTACCATTTGCCCAGTGCCACACGCTTGATCGGCGCCCTCCAACTGGGCGCGCTTGAACTGGCCCTGCAGGACATCTGTGACCGCCACGAGGTCCTGCGCACGACCTTCACCACCGAGGGCGAGCTGCCGCTCCAAGTCATTCATGGCCAATTACCTGTCGGCGTCTACCTGGTCGACCTTGGCGGCCTTCCCATAGCCGAGCGCCAACAGGCCGTCCGCGCCCTGTTGAACGCCGAGTTCGCTCGCCCCTTCGACCTCGAGCACGGCCCGCTGGTACGCGTCAAGGCTCTCCGCCTCGATGCTCGGGAACATATCCTCAGCGCCGTCATGCACCACCTCGTCTCCGATGGCTGGTCCCTCGATATCTGGTTTGGCGAGCTGGTCGAGCTCTATCGCGCTCATGTCCAGGACGGTCGCACCCAACTCGAGTTTTTGCCCGTTCAGTACGCCGACTTCGCCCACTGGCAGCGCCAGTGGCTCCACGGTGGCGAGCTCGAGCGCCAGCTCGAGTACTGGCGCCTGCAATTGCAGGGCGCGCCAGCCCTGCTTGAGATGCCCTGGGATTTTGGCCGACCCTCGCTGCAGACCTTTAACGGTGCCGCCGTGCGCTTCGCCTTGCCCCAGGCGCTGGTCGATCGTTTCGAGGGCTTGAGCCGCGCTTGTAATGCGACGCTGTTCATGGCCATGGAGACCGCGCTCGCCATGCTGCTCGCGCGCTTCAGCAATCAGTCGGAAGTCATGATCGGCACCCCCGTCGCCAACCGCTCACTCAAGGAAGTCGAACCGCTGATCGGCTTTTTTGCCAACACCCTGGTCCTGCGCAACGACCTCCGTGGCAAACCCGGCTTCACAGCTGCCCTTCAGCGTCTGCGCGCCTGCGCGCTCGCCGCCTACAACCATCAGGACATCCCCTTCGAGCATCTCGTCGAGGGCCTCCAGATCGAGCGCAACCTCAGTTTCAGCCCGCTGTTCCAGGTCATGTTCGTGCTGCTCAAACAGCCGCGCCGCGACTTGACCCTGCCAGGTCTCGAGCTTGCCCCGATCGAGGTCGAGACCGTCACCGCCAAATTCGACCTGTTGCTGTTTCTGACCGAGAGCGCGCACGGTCTCGAGGCCGCGCTCGAGTACAACACCGACCTGTTCACCCGCGCCACGATCGAGCGCCTGGCCTCTAGCTTCCAGGTCCTGATCGAAGGCATCGCCGCCGCACCCGAATGCGCGCTCGAGCGCCTGCCCTTGTTGACCCCACAGCAGTTGCGCCAGCTGGTCCACGGTTGGAACGATACCGCCAAACCCTTCTCCGAGCACCAGACCTTGCAGGGCCTGTTCGAAGCCCAGGTGCGGCGCACGCCAGACGCGCCCGCCGTCTGGTCGGGCCAGGACCATCTCGACTACAACCAACTCAATCAGCGCGCCAACCGCATCGCCCATCACCTCATTGCCAGGGGCATTGGCCAGGGCGATTTCGTCGCCGTTTGCTTTCACCGCCGGATCGAGCTGGTCGAGGGCCTGCTGGGCATCCTCAAGGCCGGTGCCACCTACGTGCCCATGGACCCGATCTTTCCTCACGAGCGCATGCGCACGATCCTCCGCGATATCGCCGCACGTTTTTATCTAGCCCATGCGGAGATTGCGGCGGCACTGGGCAATGACTGCGCCCAAGCGATCGTCGCCGACCCCGAGCGCTTCCGCGACCAACCCAGCCATAACCCTGATCTCGTCGTGCCCTCCGACCAGCTCGCCTACATCATCTTCACCTCTGGCTCGACCGGTCGTCCCAAGGGCGTGGTCCTCCAGCACCGCCCAGTGGTCAATCTGATCGAATGGGTCAACCAGACCTATGCCGTCGGCCCAGGCGACCGCCTGCTGTTCACGACCTCGCTGTGTTTTGACCTGTCCGTCTACGACATCTTCGGCATCCTCGCTGCTGGCGCCGAGGTCTACATCGCCAGCGAGGAGCAGATCCGCAACCCCGAGCTGCTCATGCAAGTCCTCGACGGCGATGGCATCACCTTCTGGGACAGCGCGCCCGCCACGCTGCTGCAACTCGTGCCGTTCCTGCCCAAACCAGGGCAGGGGAGTCCCGCCTTGCGGCTCTGCTTCCTCAGCGGCGACTGGATCCCGCTGTCGCTGCCACCCGCCATGCAGCGCGCCTTCCCGCGCATCCAGGTCGTCGGCTTGGGCGGCGCCACGGAAGCCGCGATCTGGTCCAACTTCTTCGACATCGGCGAATTGCACCCCACCTGGAAGAGCGTGCCCTACGGCCTGCCCATCCAAAACGCCCACTACCACGTCCTCAACGGCGCCCTCGAGCCGTGTCCGATCGGCGTGGCCGGCGATCTCTACATTGGCTCCGACTGCCTCTCGCGCGGCTATTTCCGCCAGCCCGGCCTCAGTGCCGCGCGCTACCTGCCAGACCCCTTCAGCCAACGCCCCGGCATGATCCTCTACCACACCGGTGACCGCGCCAGCCGCATGAGCGATGGCAACCTCGTCTTCCTTGGCCGCCTCGACGCCCAGGTCAAGATTCGCGGTTTCCGCATCGAGCTCGGCGAGATCGAAACCGTGCTGATGGAGCAGCCCGGCGTGCGCGAGGCCGTCGCCATCGTGCGCGAGGATCGCGTCGGCGATCGCCGCATTGCCGCCTACCTGTTGCCCAGCGAAGGCGCGGCCCCCGCCGCACCGGCCCAGCTGCGCGAGGCACTCGGCGCGCGTTTACCCGACTACATGGTGCCGTCCGCCTTCATCACGCTCGAGCAGTTCCCGCTCACCGCCAATGGCAAACTGGACCGCAAGGCCCTGCCGGCGCCCGAGGACCTGCGCGCCGAATCCAATGCGGCCCACGAAGCGCCGCGCGACCAGACCGAGTCGGTCCTGGCCGAACTCTGGAGCCAGGTCCTGGGCCGCGAGCAACCGAGCATCCACGAGAGCTTCTTTGACAGCGGCGGCAACTCCCTGCTGGCCATGCAGTTGGTCTTGCGACTGCGCGCCCGGTTCCGCATCGAGCTGCCCTTGCGCGCGCTGTTCGAGGCGCCCACGATCGCCACCCTGGCCCAACAGCTCCACCAAGCCTCGGCCGCGGACACCGACCTGACCCAACTCAAACCCGTGCCCAGGGACCAACCACTGCCCCTTACCGCCGCGCAGGAACGCCTGTGGTTCCTCGACCGCCTGTACCCCAACAACCCTGCCTACAACCTGCCGCTGGTGCTGCGCCTCCACGGTCCGCTCGATGCCGCGCTGTTCGAAGTCTCGCTGCTCGCCCTGGTCGAACGCCATGAGATTCTCCGCACGACCTACCTCGACCGCGACGGCCAACCTGCCCAGCGCGTCGGGCCGCCTCCGACCTCGCTGCTGCGCAGGCTCGACTTTAGCGGCCCCAGTGGGGAACAGCACGCCATCGCTTGGCTGGAAAACGAGGCCCGCCTGCCGTTCGACCTGGCAGCTGGTCCCATCCTCCGCTGCGCCCTGCTCCAGCTCGATCCGAGCCAGCACCTGTTCATCTTCAATGTCCACCACATCGCCTTTGACGGTTGGTCCCTGGACATCCTCCTCGACGAGCTGCGCGCCCTTTACGGCGCCCTGCGCGCCGGCGGCCAAAGCCAGCTCGAACCGCTGCCGATCCAGTTCGGCGACTTTGCCGCCTGGCAAGCGCGCGCGCCGCAAGCGGACAGTTTGCGCTATTGGCGCGACCACATGGCCGATGCGCCAACCCTCGAACTGCCGACCGACGGCGCCCGCCCGGCGCGCCAGACCTTCCAGGGCGCCCGGCTCGAACTGCCGCCCACCGACCCCGCGCTTGAGCGCCAGCTCGCCGAGCTCGCCCAGCGCGAGGGCACGACCCTGTTCAACGTCCTCTTGGCAACCTTCAAGCTGCTGTTGTTCCGCTACACCCAGCAGGACGACATCGTCGTCGGCGGCCCCTTCGCCAACCGCGGGCGCGTCGAGCTGACGGGCCTCATCGGTTTCTTCGTCAACACCCTGCCGCTGCGCACCCGTTTCAACCCGCAGGGCTCATTCCACGAGCTCCTGGCCGCGGTCCACCGCACCAGCCTCGACGCCCAGTCCCACCAGGCCCTGCCGTTCGAGCAACTGGTCGAGGCCCTAGCGCTCGAGCGCGACCCCAGCCGCACGCCGCTCTACCAAGTCGTCTTCAACTTCCAAAAACTCCAACCCAGCCACCTCAGCCTAGCCCCCGACCTGGTGGGCGAGGTGCTGGCCGTTTCGACCGCCACCTCTAAATTCGACCTGACCCTCAACCTCGTCGAGACCGGGCAGGGCCTGCGCGGCTCGCTCGAGTACCAGCCCCAACTCTTCGGTCGCCCCGGCATCGAGGCTCTGGCCCAGCACTTCACCAACCTCCTGAAGGCCATCGTCGCCGATCCCGGCCAGCGCCTTTCCGCCCTGCCCATGCTCTCCAGCGACGAGCTGGCACTGCTCACCAACGGCCGCCACGGCCAGCGCCTACCGATTGCCTGGGCGGGTCCCTTTGACGACCAAGCCCCAATTCACGCCCACTTCCAGCGCATGGTCGCGCGCTTTGGCGATGCCTGCGCCGTTTCCTGCGAGCAGGACCGCCTCAGCTACGCCCAGCTCGAACGCCAGGCCAACCGCATCGCCCACTTCCTGATCCGCCGCGGCGTGCGCCCCGAGGTTCAAGTCGGCCTGTGCATGCAGCGCGCCACAGGGCTCGTCGCCGCCATCCTCGGCATCCTCAAGGCCGGCGGCATCTACGTGCCGCTCGATCCCAGCTATCCCCAGGACCGCCTCAGCTTCATCGCGCAAGACGCCGGTCTGGCGCTGACCCTGTGCGACGCCGAAAGCCGCGAGCGCTTGACCCTCGACAACCTGATCGTGGTCGATGCCAACGCTTTTGCCGACGAACCCGATCACGCGCCCAGCGTCGCCCTCGACCCCGACAACGCCGCCTACACGATCTACACCT
Organism: uncultured Holophagae bacterium; assembly: GCA_964423555.1. Lineage (GTDB taxonomy): Bacteria > Acidobacteriota > Holophagae > Acanthopleuribacterales > Acanthopleuribacteraceae > CAYRFM01. The sequence continues at coordinate 53,680 of CAYRFM010000025.1, forward strand.
CCGGCTCGACCGGCAAGCCCAAGGGCGTGCCCGTCCCACACCGCAATGTCGTGCGCCTGTTCAACGCCACCCACCAGTGGTTCGGCTTCAACGAGCACGACCGCTGGAGTCTGTTCCACTCCTACGCCTTCGACTTTTCCGTGTGGGAGCTTTGGGGCGCCTTGTTCTACGGCGGCCAGGTCGTCGTCGTGCCCTACTGGGTCAGTCGCGACGCCCGCGCCTTCTACCAGCTGCTCTGCCGGGAACGGGTGACCGTCCTCAACCAGTCGCCCTCCGCCTTTGGCCAGTTGGCCTATCTCGAGGCGCACGAGCAGCTTACCGCCGGCGAGCGCCACTATCTGCGCTACGTTGTGTTTGGCGCCGAGGCCCTGGACGTCAAAGTCCTCGAACCCTGGCTGCGCCGCAATCCCGCCACGACCCTCGTCAACATGTATGGCATCACCGAAACGACCGTCCACGTCACCTGGCGCGTCGTCGGCCTGGCCGACGTCCATCACGGCCAGGACAGCCCCATCGGCGTCGCCATCCCCGACCTGACGCTCTATGTCCTGGACCAGGAGCACCAGCCGGCGCCCCTGGGCGTGCCTGGCGAAATCTTCGTCGGCGGCGCCGGCCCAGCCCGCGGCTATTTCAAGCGGCCCGGCCTCACCGCCGAACGCTTCGTTCCCGACCCCTTCAGTGCCATGCCCGGCAGTCGCCTCTACCGCTCCGGCGATCGCGCCCGCGTCTTTCCCGGTGGCCAGCTGGCCTACCTGGGCCGCAACGACCACCAGGTCAAGATCCGCGGTTTCCGCATCGAATTGGGCGAAATTCAGGCGCAACTCGCCACCCACGAAGCTGTCGGCCAGACCGTCGTCCGCAACAAACCCGACAAAGACGGCCGCGCCCGCCTCGTCGCCTATGTCATCCCCGTGCCCGGCTCGCACCCGGCCAGCGAGGATCTGCGCGACTTCCTGCTGGCGCGCCTACCCGACTACATGGTGCCCGCCGGCTTCGTCTTCCTCGAGCAGTTCCCCATGACCGCCCACGGCAAGCTCGACCTCAAAGCGCTGCCCGACCTGGTCGTCGAAACGCAAACCGCCGCCTACGTCGCGCCGCGCAGCGAACTCGAGGCCCGCTTGGCCGAAGTCTGGGCCGAGTCCTTGGGCCTTGAACAAGTCTCCGTGCTCGACAACTTCTTCGCGCTCGGCGGCGATTCGATCTTGAGCGTGCGCTTGCTCGCGCTGGCCCGCAAACGCGGCCTGGACTTCGAACTCCAACAGCTGTTCACGCACCAGACTGTCGCCGCCCTGGCCTCGGCCCTGGGGACCGACGCGATCCGCGATCGCGACTGGACCACCGCCGCGCCTTTCGCCCTGATCGACCCGGCCACCCGCCAGCGCCTGCCCGAAGACGTCGAGGACGCCTACCCCATGAGCAAGCTCCAGGTCGGCATGATCTACCACATGGAGCTCGAGCCCGAGATGTTGCCCTACCACAACGTCGACAGCTGGGTCTTCAAGGGCGCAGTCGACCGCGACGCCTTCATCCAAGCCGTGCAGTTGCTCGTCGCCCACCACCCGATCCTGCGCACCGGCCTACACTTGAGCACCTACGGCGAACCCCTCCAACTCGTCCATCGCAAGGCCGAGTTGCCGCTCCACTGGGAGGACTTGCGCGGACTCGACCCCTCCGAGCAGGACCGCATCGCCGAGCGCTACGTCACCGCCGAGCGCCGCCGTGCCTTCGACCTGACCCGGCCGACCTTGCTGCGCTTCGCCGTCCACCACCTCGACCACCAACTGTTTCGCTTCAGCGTCACCGAATGCCACGCCATCCTCGACGGCTGGAGTCTGCACCAGATCTTCTCGGAGCTGTTCCGCCTCTTCTTCACCCTGCTCGAGGGTCGCGCCGTCACCCTGGAACCGCTTCCATACGCTTACCGCGACTTCATCAAGCTCGAACAGGAAGCCCTGCGCGAACCGCGCTTCAAGGCTTACTGGACCCAGAAACTGAGCGGCTTCCTGACGCCGGTTTTGCCGGTACTGAACTGGGACCGCCAGGCTCATGCAGGCAAGATCATCAAGGCCGAGTGGGTCATCGAGCCGCAGCAGTACAGCGCGCTTACGACCCTGGCCGAATCCGCCGGCGTGCCGCTGAAGTCGCTGCTCCTGGCCGCCCACCTCAAAACGCTTACCCTGATCACCGGCCGCGAGGACATCGTCACCGGCCTCGCCAGCCACGGCCGCCCCGAGGTCGAGTCCGGCGAGCACATCTGCGGCCTGTTCCTCAACATCCTGCCGTTCCGCTACCGCCTCGACGACGGGCCCTGGCGCACCGTCGTGCGCCGCCTATTCGAGGCCGAGCAAGAGGCGCTGCCGTACCGCCGCTATCCGTCCGCGCATTTGCAGAGCCTGTTTGGCGGCGCCCAGCTGTTCAACACCCTGTTCAACTACGTCCACTTCCACTCCATGGCCTGGGTTCTCGAGGCAGGCCTGCTCGAAGAAGTCACGGGCCGCGGTTTTACCGAGGAACCCAACGTCTATCCGCTGCAGCCGACCTTCAGCGTCGACCCCACCGGCGAGCGCATTCTCGTCACTTTGCAGAGCTCGGGCCCGCAGGGCCTGGGCCCCGCGCAGGTCGAGGCGATTGCCCGCATCTACCGCGCCGTGATCGCCCACATGGTCGCAGATGACGGTCGCAATCACCGCGACGTCGCCTACATCTGCGACGACCACGCACTTGCCCCACTCGTCGCCCCGCATCGGGCCGAGCTCGCGCGCCTTTTGGCCGAGCGTCTGCCGCTCGAGGAAGCGCAGCTGCCCGCCGAGCTCGGCCAGCCTCGGATTGTCGACGCGGACGGCCAGCCGGTAGCCGTGGGCACCGCTGGCGACCTGGTCTTCGAACGTGCTGGCGAGACTTGGCGCTCTGGCTTGGTGGCCTGTCGCCACGCCGATGGCACGCTGAGCTGGCCGGACGCCTTCGAGGTCCGCCAACAGCGCTGGCTGGGCGGACGCCACGACGCGGAGCTGTTTGGCTTCTGGCGCGACTACCTGGCCGGCGCGCCCGTGGCGGTGGCCTTGCCCTCGGACCACCGACGGCCCACAGAGCAGCGATTCCGCTGCCACGTTCAGCAGCTCGCCCTGGCGCCCGCGCTCGCGCAGCAGCTGGCCGAGGAGCGGACCCCGCTGGCCTGTCTCGCAGCCTTCCTGACCCTTGTCTACCGCCTCTGCGGCCAGCGCGAGACCGTCGTCTCCGTCGCCTGCGCCAATCGCCGCCCCGACCTGCGCGAGGGTCTCGAAGGCGGCCTGATCAACCTGCTGCCGCTGCGCGCGGAAATCACCGGCACGCCAAGTCTCGAGGCTTTCGCACACACCCTCGGCGATCAGTGGCAGCGCGTCGCTGCCCACCACCAGCTGCCTCAGGCAGCCATGGCCGACTTGCTGCCGCTTGTCGCCGGTCAGCCGTCCACCCAGCTGCTGTACTGCCACAGGGCAGGGCAGGGGCTCGCCGCCGTGCCCGGCATCACCCGCGACATCCACGGCCTGCGCTCCCGCTACGACCTTGCGCTGATCTCCAGCCGCGGCTCTGATCGGCTCGCGCTGACCCTGCTCGTCTCTGCCGACCTCTTCGAGCCTGCCACCGCGGCCCGGCTGGCCTCCTGGCTTGGCGCCGTGCTCGCACAGCTCGTCCACCAGCCGGCCCAAGCGATCGACGCCTTCTCGTTCCTCTCCGCCCACGAGCGCGCCGAGGTCCTAACCGCCTTTAACGAGACCGCCCGCGCGCGGCCCGAACGCCTGCTCCACCAGCTCTTCGAAGACCAGGTGACGCGCACGCCCGCGGCCCTGGCGGCCGTCCAAGTCGACCGCGGCGACGCATGTCGCAGCTACACCTATGGCGAGCTCGATCGCCGCGCCAACCGCATCGCTCACTGGCTGATAGGGCGCGGCGTCGGACCCGACCGCATCGTCGGCCTGTTTGTCGAGCGCGGCCTCGACTTTGTCGCTGGACTGCTGGGCATCCTCAAGGCCGGTGCGGCCTACTTGCCCGTGGACATCACCTATCCCGAACAGCGGGTCGCCTTCATGCTCGAGGATGCATCCGCCCATGTCATTTTGACCCAAACCGCGCTGCTCGACCGCCTGCCAGGCAACGCCGAGCCGCTCTGCCTGGACGAGGCCGACGCCCAGCTGGCGCCCTATGCGGACGACCGGCCGGAGCGCGGGGTCGACCTGGCTAACATCGCCTACGTCATCTACACCTCTGGCTCAACCGGTCGCCCCAAGGGCGCGCTCGTCCAGCACCTCGGCCAAGGCAACCTCTGGCTGGCCACGCGCGAGAAGTTCGCCCCCATGCCGGGTGACCGAGTCATGCAGTTCTCCTCGCCCAGTTTCGATGCCTCGATTCTCGAGCTGCACCTGGGCTTGCTGTTTGGCGCCACGCTCTACCTGGCCTCGCGCGAGCGCCTCCTGCCAGGTCCCGACCTAATCCACTTCCTGCGCCACCACCAGATCACCATCGCCATGCTGGTACCCTCGGCCCTAGCCCTGCTGCCCGCGACTGGCTTCCCCGCGCTCCGCATCATGATCAGCGCCGGCGAGGCGCCCGCACCCGGTCTACTGGCCGAATGGTCGCGCACCACCGCCACCTTCAACGGCTACGGTCCCACGGAGACGACCGTCGTCGTCACCCTTGGCCAGTGTCACCCGGACGAGTACGTCGCGCCCCTGGGCGAAGCGCTCGCCAATTGCCGCTTCTACATCCTCGACCGCCGGCTCGAGCCCGTGCCGCTCGGCGTGCCCGGCGCGCTCTTCATCGAAAGCCCCGGCGTCACCCGTGGCTACCACCGCAGAGGCGCACTGACCGCAGCCAGCTACCTGCCCAACCCGTTCGCGAGCCAGGCTGGCGCGCGCATGTACCGCAGTGGCGACCTCGTGCGCCAACTTGCCGACGGCCGTCTCGAATACCTCGGCCGGCTCGACCACCAGGTCAAGATTCGCGGCTACCGCATCGAGATTGGCGAAATTGAGGCCGCCATCGCCCGTAACCCCGCTGTCGCCGAGAACGTCGTCATCGTCCGCGAGGACGTCGCCGGCGACAAACGCCTCGTCGCCTACCTGCGCCTCCATGAGGAGGCCAAGGCCGAACAAGCGCTCCATTTGGTCGAACTGCAGCAGCTGTTGCTGGCCAAGCTGCCCGCCTACATGGTGCCCGCCGCCTTCGTCGTCCTCGACGCGCTGCCGCTGCTGCCCAACGGCAAGCTGGACAAGACCGCCTTGCCGCGTCCGGAGGCCGCGCACCAAGCCGGTGAGCGCCCGCGCAACGCCATCGAGTCCGCGTTGGTGGAGATGTGGTCCGAACTGCTGGGCTTGCCCACCGCCGGCATCCACGACAATTTCTTCGAACTCGGCGGCCATTCCCTTTCGGCGACCCAGCTGATCTCGCGCATTCGCGAGCGCTTTCGCCTCGAACTGGCGCTGCGCTGCCTGTTCCAGGCACCCACGCCGGAGGGCCTGGCCCTCGAACTGGCGAACTTCCAAACCGAACAAACGCGCGCCGAGCGCCCACCCATCGGCCGCGCCGACCGCGCCCAAGCGCTGCCGCTCTCCTACGCTCAGGAACGCCTCTGGTTCCTCGACCGCCTCAATCCGGGCGACAGCGCCTACAACATCCCCGTCGCCTACCGCACCCGCGGTCCCTTGGATCCCGAGCTGTTCCGCCGCTGCTTCCAGGAGATTGTCGCCCGCCACGAGGCTCTGCGCACCCGCTTCCACGAACGCGACGGCCGCCCCGTCCAGAGCGTCGAGCCCGCACCCGCGCTGCCGCTCGAGCTGGTCGACCTTCACCACCTGGAGCGCGCCGAGGCCGAGCGCGTCTGCCGCGCGGCCCTGGCGGAACGGGCCATGCTTCCCTTCGATTTGGCCAGCGGCCTGTTGCTGCGCCTGCATCTGTTCAAGCTGGCCGAAGGCGATTGGGTCTTCATGCTCAACATTCACCACATCGTCACCGACGGCTGGTCCCAGCAAATCCTCGAGCGCGAGTTCGCCGCGCTCTACGAGGCCTTCGCCGCCGGCGCCCCTTCGCCCCTGCCGACGCTGGCCCTGCAGTATCCTGACTACGCCCAATGGCAGCGCCAGTGGCTGACCGGCGCCGTGCTCGAGCGCCAACTCGGCTATTGGACCCAACAGTTGGCCGGTGCACCCGCGTTCCTCGACCTCCCCACCGATCGCCCCCGGCCACGGCTCCAGGGCAGCCGCGGCAATACCGCCAGCTTCCACCTCACGCCCGCCGTCACTACCGCCATGACGCGCCTCTGCCAACAGCAGGGGACCACGCCCTTCATGGTCTTGGGCGCCGCCTTCGCCGTACTCTTGGCCCGCTACGCCGCCGTTTCCGAACTCAACCTCGGCACCCCTGTCGCCAACCGCACCCATGCCGAGATCGAGCAACTCGTCGGCTTCTTCGTCAACACGCTCGTGCTGCGCATCGACCTTGGCGGTGACCCCAGTTTCCGCCAACTCCTCGAGCGCGTGCGCCACCTCGCCCTGGACGCCTACAGCCATCAAGACCTGCCCTTCGAACATCTGGTCGAGCGCCTCCAGCCCGAGCGCGACCTCGGCACCACGCCCTTGTTCCAGGTCCTGTTCACCGTCCAGGAAGTGGGCGGTCGCCAGGCCATGCGCTTTAGCAGCGGCATCGAGATCGAGGCCCTGGACTTCGAGGCGCCCATCGCCAAGTTCGACCTCTCCCTGTTCATGGTCGTCGGTGGCCCAGACACCCGCGGCATGCTCAACTACAACGCCGACCTCTTTGACGACACCACCATCGACCGCCTTGTGAGCCGCTTTGCCGCCGTCTGCAGCGAGCTCTTCGACCGCCCGGAAGCACCGCTGCACCAACTCAAGCTGCTGGCCGAGGATGAGCGCCTCTGGCTGTTGCGCAACAGCGCCAGCGCCGATGCCGCGCCCGAGCAGCTGCTGGATCTGGACGAGGGTTTCCGCGCCCAGGCGCGTCGCAACCCCGGCGCGCTGGCGCTCTGCCATGGCAACGCCCGTCTCGATTACCGCCAACTCGACGAACGCGTCGAAGCGCTGGCCAGAATCCTACAACAGCGCGGGATCGGGTGCGAACACCGCGTCGGCGTTCTGCTCCGGCGCGAACCCGAACTCCTGATCTGCCTGCTGGCCGTGCTGCGCTGTGGCGCCGCCTACGTGCCCTTGGACCCCAACTACCCCAACGAACGTCTTGCGTTCATGCTCGCCGACTCAGGGGCAGCCCTGCTGCTCAGCCGTCACGACCTGCTGGCAGGCCTCGACCTGCCCGCCGATCTGCCCGTGCTCCCGCTCGACGCCCTCCCGCCGGAACCGCGCGCCGAGTCCGCTCCCTGGCCTGCCTGGCCGCCCCAGCGTCTGGCCTACTTGATCTATACCTCCGGCTCCACTGGCCGCCCCAAGGCCGTCGCCATCGCCGCCCACTCGGCCGCCGTCCTGCTGGCCTGGGCCCGCACCCTCTACACCCCGACCGACCTGGCTCATGTCCTGGCCGGCACCTCTGTCTGTTTCGACCTCTCGATCTTCGAGCTCTTCCTACCGCTCAGCGTCGGCGGGGCTGTCCACCTCGCCGACAACGCCCTGGCGCTCTACCAACTCCCGTCCGCGGAGTCGATCACCCTCGTCAACACCGTGCCCTCCGTGGCCGCCGAGTTCGTGCGACAAGGCCCCCTCCCCAGCGCCATCCGCGTGATGAACCTGGCGGGCGAGCTGTTGTCCCAGCACCTCGTCGAAGCGCTCTACCAGAACCCCGGCCTCGAGCGCCTCTACGACCTCTACGGACCCAGCGAGGACACCACCTACTCCACCTATGTGCTGCGCCGCCCGACCGCGCCGGCTTCCATCGGCCGCCCCATCGCCGCCACCCGTGCCTACCTGCTCGACCGCGACCTCAACCTGGTCCCCCGCGACGGCGCCGGAGAACTCGCGCTCGCCGGTGCCGGCCTGGCGCGCGGCTATCTCGCCCGACCCGCCCTCACCGCCGCCCGCTTCGTGCCCGACCCCTTCGCCGACCGCCCTGGCCAGCGACTCTACCTCACCGGCGACCTGGCCCGACACCTTGCCGATGGCCAGCTCCGCCTGCTCGGCCGCCTCGATCACCAGGTCAAAATCCGCGGTCTCAGGGTTGAGCTCGGCGAACTCGAAAACCTGTTATTGCGCCATCCTCAGGTCCGGGAGGCCGCCGTGCTCGTCGATGCCAGCGGCCAGCAGCTCTGCGCCTTCCTCGTGACCGCTGCCAGCCTGGACGGCCCGACCCTGCAGCGCCACCTCGCCGCCAGCCTGCCCGATGCCCTGATTCCCGCCCGCTGGTTCTTCCTAGAGTCCCTACCCCTGACCCCGAACCGCAAACTCGACCGCCAGGCACTGCTGCGGGCCGCCAGCGCCGAACACCAACGACAGACCCCGTTCGTCGCGCCGACCACTGCCACCGAACGCGCCCTCGTGCCGCTCTGGGAGGCGCTCCTCGACCGCCGGCCCATCGGCATTGAGGACAACTTCTTCGCCCTCGGCGGCCACTCCCTGCTCGCCACCCGCCTAGCCGCCGCCGTCCGCGCCGAGCTGGGACTCGAACTCCCCGTCAAGACCCTGTTCGAACAGCCAACCATCTTCGCGCTCGCCCGCTATCTCGATGTCGCCGGCTGGGCCGCACGACCTGCTGCGCCAACCGCCGATGAGGACTTCGAAGAGGAAGAGCTGCTATGACCGTGGTTGATTTTCTCGTCGCTCTCAAGGACCAGGGCGTCGAGCTTCACTTGGAACCGCCCGATCAACTCCGCATCAAGGCCCGCAAGGGTGCCATGACCGATGCCCTGCGCGAACAGATCGTGCAGCGCAAGCCCGAGCTCTTGGCCTTCCTTCAACAGGCACAGCAGCTCGCCGGCAGCGCGCGCCGCGTCATTGCCAAGGCACCGCCAGATGCGGAGGGCGTGCTTTCCTTCGCGCAAGAACGGCTCTGGTTCCTCGACCGCCTCGAGCCCGACAACACCGCCTACAGCGTGCCTCTGGCCATTCGCTTCCAGGGCGATCTGCGCCTGGACCTGCTGCAGGCCAGCCTCGACGCCCTCGTCGCGCGCCACGAGAGCCTGCGCACCCGCTTCGATGCCTATGAGCCGCGTCAGGTGATCGACCCCGCCGAGGCGCTGCCCATCGCCCACCAGGACCTCTCCGAGCTGCCCCGCGAGCGACGGGAAGGCGCTTGCCGCTCTGCCATCCAGCTCGAGTGCCGTCGCCCCTTCTCACTGCCACAGGGTCCCTTGCTGCGCGCCGTTCTCTACCGTCTCGACCAACGCGATCACGTCCTGTTGCTCAACCACCACCACATCATCACCGATGGCTGGTCGATCGGCATCCTCACCCGCGAATTCGCCCAGTGCTATTCGGCCCTTGCCCAAGGCCAACAGCCCGCGCTGAGCCCCTTGACCATTCAGTACCGCGACTTCGCCCACTGGCAGCGCCATGCCGATCCCGCCCGCCTCGAACAGGGCCTCCTCGCCTGGGAACGCCTGCTCGCCGGCGCGCCCAGTCATCTCGACCTGCCGCTCGACGGACCCCGGCCCGCCGTCCAGACGCAGAACGGCGGCCAGCTCGATTTTGCCGTGCCCAGCGACACGGTCCGCGCCCTCGACGCCCTCGCCAGCCGCCTCAGCGCCACCCGCGCCATGCTGGCCATGACGGCGCTCGGGCTGGTGCTCTGCCGCTATTCGGGCCAGATCGAGGTCTGCATCGGCATGCCCGTCGCCAACCGGCCCGACCGCCAGCTCGAAGACCTCATCGGCTTCTTCGTCAACACCCTCGTCATGCGCGTGCGCGCCGAGGCCAGCGCCAGTTTCGCGGCGCTCGCCACCACCACCCGCGCCTATAGCCTCGAGGCCTTCGACCTTCAGGACATCCCTTTCGAGCAGGTCGTCGAACGCCTCCATCCTGAACGCGATTTGGCCCGCACGCCCTTGTTCCAAGTCATGTTCAACGAGGTCAAGTCCTCCCTCATCGGCACCGCCAGCGGCGCGACCCTGCCTAACCTCGTCGTCACGCCCTTCGACTTGCAGTTCGAACACGTCAAGTTCGAACTCAGCCTGGCGATCACCAGCGACCAGGATCACATGGGCGCCAGCCTCTCCTACAACCGCGATCTCTTCCACAACGGCGCCATGGCGCGTCTCTGTCACCACTGGCTCGTGTTCCTGGCCGCCGCCTGCCGCCAGCCCGAGGCGCCCCTTGCCCAACTCGCCCTGATCGACGATCAGGAGCGCCACCAGTTGCTCGAGGGCTGGAACCGCACGCAGACCCCCATCGCCGAGCCCCCGCTGCTCCATCAGGGCTTCGAGGCCTGGGCCGCGCGCACGCCACAGCGGCTCGCCCTCTGCTGGGGCGAACGCCAACTCACCTATGGCGAGCTACTCGCGCAGGCCCACTCCCTGGCCCAGCGCCTGCTCGCCTGGGGTATCGGCCCCGAGAACACCGTCGGCCTCGTCATGCCCCGCTGTCCCGAGTTGATCATCGCCCAGCTGGCCGTGCTCGCCGCCGGTGCTGCCTATGTACCGCTCGACCCAACCTACCCCCAGGAGCGCCTCGCCTTTATCATCGCCGACAGTCGGCTCTCCGCCCTGATCGGCCAGCCGCAAACCCTTGCGCTTTTGCCGGACAACAGCCTCCCTGCCTACACCTTTGGCCAAACGGATGACCAGCTCTCAACCTGCGCGCCGCCGCCCACGCGCGCCACGCCCCAGAACCTGGCCTACCTGATCTACACCTCCGGCTCCACCGGCCGCCCCAAGGGCGTCGCCATCGCCCACGCCTCCGCCGTCGCGCTCGTCGCCTGGAGCCGCCTCGTCTTCAGCGATGCCGATTTGCGCGGCACCCTGGCCTCCACCTCGATCAACTTCGACCTCTCCATCTTCGAAATCTTTGTCACCCTCGCCCGCGGCGGCACCCTGATCCTCGTCGAAAACGCACTCGCCCTCGCCGAGGCCCGCCAGCCCGTGACCCTGATCAACACCGTGCCCTCCGCTGCCCGCGAGTTGCTCGCCGCCGACGCCATCCCCACCTCGGTCGCCGTCGTCAACCTCGCCGGCGAGCCCCTGCCGCAGCGGCTCGCTCAAGGCCTCTACGCCTTGCCCCACGTGCGCGCTGTCTTCAACCTCTACGGCCCCTCCGAGGACACCACCTATTCGACCTTCGCCCTTGTGCCCCGTCCCTGTGAAGCGCCTCCGACCATCGGCGCGCCCATCGCCAATAGCCAACTCTACCTTTTGGACCGCCAAGGCCAGCTCTGCCCGCTCGGCATCCCTGGCGAGGTCGCCCTGGCCGGCCTCGGCTTGGCTCGCGGCTATTTCGACCGGCCCGCGCTGACTGCCGAAAAGTTCGTGCCCAATTCCTTCTCCCTACACCCCGGCTCACGCCTCTACCTCTGCGGCGACCTCGCCCGCCACCGTGCCGACGCCTCGCCCGAGCTGATGAACCTCAACTTCCTCGGCCGCATCGATCGCCAGATCAAGATCCGCGGGTTCCGCATCGAGCTCGGCGAGATCGAGCGTGCCATTCTTCGCTGCCCAGGCGTTGCCGAGGCCGCCGTCAAGGTCTGGGGTGGGGGAGACCCTTACCTGGCCGCCTATCTCGCCGCCTCCGCAACCTTCGATCTGACCTCCCTGCAGACACACCTCGCTTGCCAACTGCCCGCCTATATGGTCCCCAGTCGCTTCGTCGTCCTTGCCGCCCTTCCCATGACCCCCAACGGCAAGATCGACCGCAAGGCGCTGGCAGAACCGTCCCTCGAGGACCTGCCCCGTACGGAGGAGGCCCCGCTGCTCGACCCCGCCGCCCTGGTTCTGCGCGACCTCTGGGCCGCCGTCCTCGACCGTGAGCCCACCACCATTGCCGCCAACGCCAGCTTCTTCAACTTGGGCGGTCACAGCCTCAGCGTCGCCCGCCTGATCGGCCTCGTGCGCAGGACCTTCAACCTCGAATTGCCGCTGCGCCAGGTCTTCGCGGAGCCCACGCTCGCCGCCATGGCCCGTGCCCTGCGCCAGACGCGGGGCGAGACCACGCTAGCAATGGCCGGACCGACCGCCGTCCCTCGCGACGGCGCGGTCCCGCTCTCCTTCGCCCAGCAGCGCCTGTTCTTCCTCTACCGCCTCGAGGGTCCCAGTCCCATTTACAATATTCCTGGCCAGCTGCCCCTACACCAGCCCTTGGCCGCACAGGCGCTGGAGCGCGCCTTCAACGCCCTGACCGCGCGCCACGAGAGCCTGCGCACCCTGTTTCTGCTCCAACAGGGCCAAGCCTTCCAGCTGATCACGCCAGCCCGTGAGCGCTCCCTGCCGCTCATCGATCTTTCCGGCCTCACACCCGCGCGCCAGAGCGCGCTGGTCGCCGCGCTCGCCGCTCGCGACGCCGCCAAGCCCTTCCTGCTCGAGTCCGGTCCGCTCTGCCGTCTGACCCTGCTCCGCCTGGCGCCTGACCATCAGACCTTGCTCTGGAACATGCACCACATCATCGCCGACGCCTGGTCCATCGAAATCTTCAACCGCGAGCTGGTCCAGCTCTATCGTGCCGCTCTGTTGAACCCCGAGCGCCTGGGCCACACGCTGCCCGCTTTGCCGTTGCAGTACCCCGACTTTGCGCTCTGGCAACGCCAATGGCTCGCCGGCCCCACCCTGGACCAACAGCTCGCCTTCTGGACCCAAACCCTTGCCGGCGCACCCCCCAGCCTCGACCTCCCCACGCGCGCAGCTCGCCCGGCCCTCCAAAGTTACCGCGGCGCCAGCTACGAATTCGCCCTCGGCAGCGCCACCAGCCGCCGCCTGGCCGAGCTGGCCCGCGCCACCCAAGCCACCCCGTTCATCCTCATTCAAGCCGTTTTCGCCGAAATCCTCGGTCGCCTCGCCAGCAGCGAGGAGGTCGTGCTCGGCAGTCCCATCGCCAACCGCCGCTTCGCCGAACTGGAAGGCCTGATCGGCCTCTTCGTCAACACCCTCGTCCTGCGCCACCGGCTCGTCCCCGCCACCGTCCAGGCCCGCATCCACGCCACCCGCGACACCCTGCTCGCCGCCTACGCCCATCAGGACCTGCCGTTCGAGAAGTTAGTCGAAGCCCTCAGCCCGACCCGCGACCTTAGCCGCTCGCCCCTGTTCCAAGCCTTCGTCAACTACCAGGCCGGCACCCTGCCCATCACCGAGCAACGGGACCAGGCGATCCTGGCCTTTCAGGACCAGACGCTGGCCAAGTTCGAGCTCAGCCTGACCCTGGCCGAAACGCCCGCCGGCCTGATCGGCACCTTCGAATTTAACCGCGACCTCTTCGAGCAGGCCACCGCGCGCCGCTGGCTCGGCTATTTCCTGACCCTCACCGAGGCCTGCCTCGACCAGCCCGCCGCGCCCATCCAGCGCTTGTCGATGCTGGCCGCCGACGAGCGCGCCTGGCTCTGCCAGGTCGCCGCCGGCGCCGATCTGGCCCCCGTCCCCTTGCTTGGCTTGGACGAGGGTTTTCGCCGCCAAGCCCGGCGCACGCCCGCGGCCCCGGCCCTCTGCCACGGCAGCGCTTCGCTCAGCTACCGCGAACTCGACCTGCGTGTCGACGCCCTCGCCGCCCAGCTTTGGCTGCGGGGCATGCGCTGCGAACACCGCGTCGCCGTGCTCCTGCGCCGCGAGCCCGACCTGCTCGTCTGCCTCCTCGCCGTCCTGCGCTGTGGGGCCGCTTACGTACCGCTCGATCCCAACTACCCGGCCGACCGCTTGACCTTCATGCTCGCCGACTCCGACGCATGCTTACTGCTCAGCCGCAGCGAGCTGCTCGATCGCCTGGAATTGCCCGCCGACCTGCCCCAGCTCCTGCTCGACCAAGCGGCCACGCCGGCGCCCACGCCGGTCTATGCCGGTTACCCACCCGAGCGCCTGGCCTACCTGATCTATACCTCCGGCTCCACCGGTCGGCCCAAGGCCGTCGCCATCGCCGAACACGCCGCCGCCGTCCTGCTGGCCTGGGCTCGCTCGCTCTACGCTCCCGCCGATCTGGCCCATGTCCTGGCCGGCACCTCCGTCTGCTTCGACCTCTCGATCTTCGAGCTGTTCCTGCCACTCAGCGTTGGCGGCGCCGTCCACCTTGCCGACAATGCCCTGGCCCTTTACCAGCTTGTCGACGCAGACCAGATCACGCTCGTCAACACCGTGCCCTCCGTCGCCGCCGACTACCTCCGCCAAGGCCCTCTTCCCACCGGTGTCAAGGTCATGAACCTGGCCGGTGAGCTCTTGCCCCAAAACCTCGTCGACGACCTCTACCGCAATCCCCAGCTTGAGCGCCTCTACGACCTCTACGGTCCCAGCGAGGACACCACCTATTCGACCTACGTCCTGCGCCGGCCCGGCGGCCAGGCCAGCATCGGCCGACCGCTGACCGGGACCCGTGCCTATGTCCTTGATCGCTGGCTCAACCTCGTCTCCCGCGATGCCGCCGGTGAACTGGCCCTCGCCGGTTTGGGCCTCGCCCGCGGCTACCTCGGCCGACCCGCGCTTACCGCCTCCCGTTTCGTGCCCGACCCCTTCGCCAACGAGCCCGGCCAGCGCCTCTACCTGACCGGCGACCTGGCCCGCCACCTCGATGATGGCGCCCTGCGCCTGCTCGGCCGCATCGACCACCAAGTCAAGCTGCGCGGCCTGCGCATCGAGCTGGGCGAGCTCGAAAACCTCCTGCTGCGCCACCCCCAGATTCGCGAGGCCGCCGTCATCGTCGACGCCCAAGCGCAACAGCTCTGCGCCTTCGTCGTCGCCACCAGTCCACTCGAAACCCAGGACCTGCGCCGCCACCTGGCCGTCAGCCTGCCCGAGACCATGATCCCGACCCGCTGGTTCTTCCACCAAACCCTGCCCCTGACCGCCAACCGCAAGCTCGACCGCAAGGCCTTGCTCGCCCTCAGCGCCGATGCGCCATCGCACCAGTCCGCCATCCTCGCCCCGCAGAGCGAGCTCGAACACCAGATCCGCGCCATCTGGGCCCGCGTGCTCCAGTGCGAGCCCGAGACCATCGGCGTTGACCAGAGCTTCTTCAGCCTTGGCGGCCACTCTATTCTGGCAATCTCCATGCTCGCCAGCCTCAACCGCGAACTGAGCCTGGACCTGCCCCTGGCCCACCTCTTCGCCCAGCCGACCATCGCCGCCATCGCCTCCGCCGCCGCGCCCCGCGACGCCGATCACCCTAACTGGATCGTACCGCTCCGTTCCGCGCCCCAAGGACAAGCCCTGTTTCTGGTCCACCCCATTGGCGGCTCAGTCGCCGCCTATCTGGCCCTCGCCGATCGCCTGAATCGCCCTGTCTGGGCCATCCAATCACCCGGCCTCGAGGCCGAAGCACCCGCTCTCACCACCCTTGAGTCGCTCGCCACCCGCTATCTGACACAGATTCGCGGCGTCCAGCCCGAAGGGCCCTACCACCTTGGCGGTTGGTCCTTCGGCGGCCTGATCGCCCTGGAACTCGCGCGCCAGCTCGAGCGCGCTGGACAGGCGTGCCGCATCACCATGATCGACACCGGCTTTGTGAACCAACCCACCCCACCCACCGACCGCGATCTGTTGCGCGGCTTTGCCATCGACCTGCTCAGCCAGGCCGGTGTCGACCCCGAGACCATGGCGCGCAGTTTCGCCGCTGTCGGCGAGCCCACTGACCCACTTGCCACTCTTGCCCAGATTGTCGCGCGCGATCGCCTGCTGCCCGCCGAGTTCGACGGTGCCCGCCTTCAGCGCCTGTGGCAGGTCTACCGCAGCCACGCCCTGGCCGGCTGCGCCTACCGCCCGTCCGTTCAGTCGACACCCACCGTCTTCGTGCGCGCCCGTGAAACCCAAACCACCGAGGCTTGGTCCCAGTATCTGGTCCACATGACCACCTTGGTCCTCGACGGCCATCACTTCAATCTGCTCCAGGGCACCAACCTGGACCGCATCGCCGAACTCTTCATCCGCGAGGACCGCGCGGTCCTCTGACCGCCGCGCACCTCGCCTCTGCCGCCACCCTGGAGGCCCGCTTGAAACTTTTTCTTTTTCTGATCCGGAACTCGAAGTACACCATGCTCACAGCCGTGTGCTTTGGCCTGCTTTCCGGCGCCACCAGCGCCTTGCTGTTGCGCACCATCCATGCTGCGGTCGATCCGGAGCTGGCCGCCCAAGGCGATCTCATGAGGCGATTCGTGTTGCTGACGATTGCCTACCTGATCGTCGTGCTGGGCAGCCAAATTCCACTGTTCTACCTGTCCGAAAACGCGGTTTACGACCTGCGCCTGGGCATGATTCGCAAGATCCTCGACGCCCGTCTGCGCTTCCTCGAGGAGCAGGGAAAACACCGCCTGTACGCCAGCCTCTCCAGCGATATCGGCATGATCGCCCAAGGCCTAGTGACCGTGCCGCGGATCATTGTCAACCTGGCGACCGTGCTGGGTTGCACCATCTACCTGGCATCCATCTCGGTCAAGGTGCTGTTCGCCTTGCTGCTGTTTGTCGCCGTCATGGGCGTTGCCATCAAACTCGCCTCGGGCCGTGCCCAGCGCCGCTTCGCCAAAGCACGGGAGATCGGCGACGAACTGTTCGCGCAGTTCCGCGATGTGACCGAAGGCATCAAGGAACTCAAACTCCACGCTGCCAGACGCGAGTCCTTCCTCGCCGACCTGTTGCGACCCAGCGCCGAGAACTATCGAAGCCAGCGCATCGCCGGCCAGGTTCAGATGGAAATCGCCGGTGGCTTTGGCCAGGTCGGCTTCTTCCTGACCATCGGATTCATGCTGTTTGCCCTGCCGCAACTAAATTTGGTCCAAGGCAACGAGCTGGCCGGGATCGTCCTGATCTTCATTTACATGATGTCGCCCATGCTGGGCCTGTTTAACATGATCACCCAGATGATGCCGGCAACAGTGGCACTCCAGAAAGTCGAGTCGCTTGGCCTGAGCCTAAACCAGAACCTCAGCCGCGAACAGCCACGCCTAGAGCCAGCCAACAACCTGCAATCCCTTGTCTTGAGCGGCATTACCCACACGTACTTCAACGAGCGCCAGGACGAGCAGTTCACCCTAGGTCCGATCGACCTCCAACTCGGCCCTGGCGAAGTGGTCTACCTGGTCGGCGGCAACGGCAGCGGCAAATCGACCCTGGCCAAGGTCATTACCGGCCTCTACGAGCCGGAGGGTGGTCAGCTGACCCTCAACGGCCGCGCCATCGACGCCACCAATCGCGAGTGGTTGCGCCAGCATTTTTCGACCGTCTTCACGGACTTCCACCTCTTCAGCCAGTTTCTCGGCCTCGACGATCCAGATACGGGTGATAAGGTACAATCCTTCCTCGAACGCCTTCACCTCGAGAAGAAGGTCAGCTACCGCGGCGGTCGCCTTTCCACCACCGATCTCTCCACCGGTCAGCGCAAGCGCTTGGCCCTCTTGGTCACCTACTTGGAGGACCGACCAATCTATCTGTTTGACGAATGGGCCTCCGACCAAGACCCCCAGTTCAAGGAGACGTTCTACAAGGAACTGATCCCAGACCTCAAACGCCGCGGCAAAACCGTTTTGGCGATCACCCACGACGACCGCTATTTCCACCTGGCAGACCGCATCCTCAAACTAGAGGACGGACGATTAAAAGTCCAAACCTGACCCAACCAAGCGTCAAGCGACAAGAGCCAAGACTCAAGACCCCTTGGTCGCAGTGAACGCCGCCGACTTGCCTTGGTAGCAGGGAACGCGCATGATCCGCGGAGCCAGGAAAAGTGCGGTAAACCGCCGGTTTGCCTTGGTGAAAGGGAACGCGAATGATCCGCGGAGCCAGGAAAAGATCCAGGTCGTCTGGGCGTTTGTAGCGCAAATTCCAAATTTGCGCCGTCGCAGTCAGGATCCGTTTGCCAAACGGGGACCAGGTCGTCTGGGCGTTTGTAGCGCAAATTCCAAATTTGCGCCGTCGCAGTCAGGCTCCGTTTGCCAAACGGGAACCAGGTCGACTGGGCGTTTGTAGCGCAAATTCCAAATTTGCGCCGTCGCAGCCCCAAGTGATCGCGAATGGGGATAGCTCAAAAAGGAAGCCAAGGATCCTGCACCTTGACAGTTGATAATAAATATCATAAAACTTGACCGCTAAAGTCCAATTTGCCGTGTATGGGGTAACGACACTTCATGCCTATTGGGTCTTTAATTTGGATTCAAAACAAGGAGCAACAATGATTAAGAAAACATTGATTTCGATCACCCTGCTCGCAGTCGCACTGCTTGCATTTCCACAGACTACAGCATATGCAACAACATGTACCGACAACTGCTGGTCGGTATACAGAAGGGAATTGGTGATCTGTGGCCGCACGACGAGTGGTAGTGACTTCACGGAATGCGTCACTTTGGCTGTAGAACAACGGATCGCCTGTCTGGCAAATTGCCCTTGAGCTCCGTGGCAAAGCAGTTAGGTTGAATCAGAACAGGGTAACGGCCTGTCATCCAACTGGTTTTGGCGGCTCACACCCACGGTCCGATTTTCCGACCGTGGGTGTATCCTAATCCCTGGGTGAATTGATTTTGACTTCCATGCGGCTTTTTTAACCACGGAAAACACGGACCACACGGAAAAGCAACGACCGCACACCTTCTACTAGGAATGAATATGTTTTCCTGCTTCCTCAGTGCCTGCACCAGCGATCATGGTTATCTGGACGAGTTCAAAAAAGCCGTAGCCCAACTGAAGGACCTGCGTCTCTGGGACCAGCGCGACATCCCCGCCGGCGCGCCGGTCCAAGCCACCCTGGAGACCGAACTAGACCGGGCCGACCTGCTGATCCTGTTCCTCACCAGCGATTACCTGGCCTCGCCCGACTACACATTCCTAGAAACCTGGCTGGACCGCCCCAACCCGCCGCTGCTGCTATGGCTCCCGATCAGCGCCTGCATGGTCCACAAAACCAAGCTTGCCGAGCTGAAACCCCTGGGCAATCCCAGTAAGCCCCTGGCCGCCTGGGAGACCAAGGCCCAGCGCGACCAGGCCTGGCTGGAGGTCGCCGAGCAATTGGACACGATCCTCAGCCAGCTGCGCAGCGACCCGGACGCCGGCCAGCTCAGCACCTATGAGCGCGCCTACCTGGAACAGCGCCTGCCCGACTGGCTGGAGGATCGCACCCTCGGTCGCGCCTTTGTCACCGAGGAATGCTACCGCAAGGAGCTCTACGTCCCCATGGACGCCAGCTCGCCACGCTTTGAACTGAGCGATGAGGGGGAAATCCAGCCTCGCAGCGAGACCCCACGTGACGATCACCAGCTGGCTGGCGAGCGCGGCACGCTGCGCCTGCCGCTCGCCCGGTGGCTGGCCGCGCCCAGCCTGACCCGCATCGTCCTGATCGGCTCGCCCGGTGCGGGTAAAACCGTATTCCTGACCCGCCTGGCCGCCGAGCTGGCCAAGCGCCTGTTGAGCCCTGCCTCGGCCGCCGAAGACATGCCCGAACTGGCGCCGCTGTGTGCCAACCGCGCCCTGCCACCGCTGCCGATCGTGCTGGAGGCGACCCGCCTGGCCGCCGCTGGTACCAGGTTAAGCACCGCCATTGCCGCTGCCTTGAAACTCGCCGGCACCCACCGCTACCACCTTGAGGGCCAGCTGGCCGCCGGCCGCTTCCTGCTGCTGGTCGACGCCCTGGACGAGGTGGCCGACGAGCGCCAGCGCCGCCAGTTACTAAAAGCACTAGAGCGCTTCGCCGCCCGCACGACCCAGACGCGCCTGCTGATCACCACCCGGCCGCCGCGCTATACCGGCCATCTGGACTTCGACCCAAGCATGGTGCAGCTGACGCTCGAGCCCCTTGACGAAGCTCAGGTGGATCAGCTCTGCGACCAGTTCGTCGCCCAGTACCGCAATGCCGAACCGGAACCCGGCGCCCTGCGCGGCGCCGTCGCCAACCTCGAACGCCGCCAACGCCTGGCCCGCGCCGAGCCGTTTGTCACAAACGCCCTGCTACTGACCTGCGTCTGCATGCTCTATCGCCGCTACCGCCGCCTGCCCGATGGCCGCGGGGCCCTGCTGGACCGCCTGATCGACGAGCTGACCGAGGCCCGCGAGGCCGGGCTGCTGCCCAAGGACAAGCGCCGTCGCCTGGCCCAACTGGCCTACGCCATGCAGCGCGAGGGCCTGCAAGCCCTATCCGCGGCCCGCGCCTTGACCCTGATCGCCGGGCCCGAGGGCGGCGAAACCGCCCAACTGGAGCGCGAGCTGCTGGCCCTGGTGGAAACCGGCCTGATCCGCGAAGAGGCCGGCGAGCAGGGCGCCCAGCTGCGCTTCAGCCACCGCCTCTTCCGCGAGTACCTGGCCGCCGTCCAGCTGGACGGCCAAAACATGGATTTGGCGCAACTGTTGAAGACCCATGACGAACAGCTGGCCGATCCCTTCTGGCTGGACGTCTTTTGCCTACTGCCGGGGATCCGCAACAGCACCCAGGTGGCCCGTGCCTTCGCGGCGGAACTGGAGCAGCGCACCGCGGCCGCGACCGCACAGTCGACGACCCGCGCCTGGACCCCATGGCCGAGCTCTATTGGGTGCGGATTCCGGCGGGCAGCTTCACCATGGGGGATGATCAAAGCGAATATGCCTGGTGTAAGCCGGAACATCCGCAAACCCTGGGCCAGGATTACTGGTTGGCCCGCTTCTCAGTTACCAACGCCGAGTACAAGCGCTTCATTGATGACGGAGGCTATGACCAGCGCGGCTATTGGGACGACGAAGGCTGGGCCTGGCGTTGCTTGGAAGGCGCTGACTACGACCGCTATTTCGCGGCGCTGGCCAAAAAATACGACATCCATCTGCGCTGGAAGGAAGAATTTAGGCCTAACCCGTCGCCAAGCGGCTGGCGGGATCCAAACTTCTCCGCCAGCAACCAACCCGTCGTGGGCCTTAGCTGGTATGAGGCGAGCGCCTATTGCCAATGGCTGCTGGCGCGCCTGAACGCAGACCGTCCCGCGTGGTTGCAGGGCCAGGTCCTCACCCTTGACCTTCCCAGCGAGGCCCAGTGGGAGTATGCCACGCGGGGCAGCGAGGGCCGTCCCTACCCTTGGGGGCCTGACGCGCCGACGGCGGATCTCTGCAACTTCGCTGGAAAGTTTGGTCACACCACCCCGGTGGGTGCCTATCCACTGGGTGCCATCGCTCTGAGGCTGGGCGATATGGCTGGCAATGTTTGGGAGTGGGTCCTTGATCCTTGGAATCTTTACGGCAAGCCAGCGGAGCCCCCCATCCCTCTGGAGCAAGGAGGCCCGCTGCGCGTCTTGCGCGGCGGCGCCTGGCACAACCCGGCCCTGTACCTGACCGGCTCGTTCCGCAACTGGAGCAGGGCCGGTTTCCGCAACAGGGTCGTCGGCTTCCGTTGTTGCTTGTGTGCGGTCCCCGAGCCTTTGGCTGTAGAACAACGGATCGCCTGTCTGGCAAATTGCCCTTGAGTTCCGTCATGGCCAAGCAGTTAGGTTGAATCAGAACAGGGTAGCGGCCTGTCATCCAACTGGTTTTGGCGGCTCACACCCACGGTCGGATTTTCCGACTGTGGGTGTATCCTAATCCCTGGGTGAATTGATTTTGACTTCCATGCGGCATTTTTAACCACGCAAAACACGGACCACACGGAAAAGCAACGACCACACACCTTCTTCTAGGAATGAATATGTTTTCCTGCTTCCTCAGTGCCTGTACCAGCGATCATGGCTGTGGCCGTGGAGCTACGTGCGGTTGACTTAAAACCCTCTGCCAGGAGCGAAACTTGGCCACAGGTGCTTGCGCCGTCTTTAGGATCAAATGAGCGGCCGGGGAACTGCCACCAGCGCAACTTTGGAAGTTGCGCCACATGGCTTGGTCCCTTTTGGGGCCACTTGGCCGGCACTGCCAACAGCGCAACTTTGGAAGTTGCGCCACATTCGGCTTCGCCTTTGGCCCTGGGCCTGACTCCATCTCCGATTTCCTGGCGCCAAAGGGCTCCGGCTTGATGTCCTTGTCGACCCGACTGTTGGTTCCCGGCGTAGCCTCGCTTTCTATCGTGGTCAAGAGCTTGATTCTTGAAGGCAACAACGGAAGCCGCCGTTCCCGACGCGGAGGCCAGCCCAGTTCCAAACCCGGTACGAGCCGGTCAGGTCCTGGGCCGGGTAGTGCCAGGCGCCGCCGCGCACGACGCGCAGCGACCCGGAGCCTCCCACCTCCGGATCCACTGCGCCTTCGCGACGGGCATAAGCCTTTTCATCCCAAATATCAAGACACCATTCCCAAACATTGCCCATTAGGTCCGCCAACTGGCCTGCCTGACCACGAGGATAGCCACCTACCGGGCTGGTCCTGCCCAGCTGGCTATCAAAGTTTGCCCGCTCCCGGTCCGGTTGCTCATGGCCCCAGGGAAAGCGTCTACCCTCCGCGCCGCGCGCACCTGCTTCCCACTCCGCCTCGCGCAATAGGCGCACTTCAGCGCGGCCTTTGCCCCACTCACGCTTTTCCAACTGTTCCGTCAACCACCGGCAGTAGGCCTTCGCTTCGTACCAGTTCACACCCACCACGGGTTGATTGGTACGATTGAAGTCGGCCTCGTTCCAGTATTTGGGCCGGCGTTCTGGCCGGAAATAATCCACCCATTTTTCCTTGGTGCCTGGAACCTGTTTGCACTGGGCAACAAACCAAGCGTTGAAGCCCTGTTCGTCCAAATTTAGCCAGGTCCATCCTTCCGGGTCCCACAGATGCTCTTGCTCATAACCACCCGCTGCCATGAATTTGCCGTACTCGGCGTTGGTGACCGGAAAGCGTCCGAGCCAACAGTCGGCACTCAAGTGAATGTGGTGGGGCGGTCTTTCATTTTCATCGCCTTCCTCGCTGCCCATGGGGTAGCGACCTGCGGGGAGGCGGACCCAAGATTGCTCCTGAAGCAGATCCAACCGTGGATCGCCCAGACGACCCAGCTGCTCCAGCACGAATAGCCGCGTCTCCAGGGGCCATTCGGCACCCTGGGCCTCGTAGCGCGCCGCGATCGCTTTGGCCACCTGCTTCCGCGCCGCGTCCGGGTAGAGCGAGCGATTCTCCACCATGCCCGCCGCCAGCAGGCCCCAGAGGCGGCCTTCCTTGCCTGAATCGGCCCGCTGTTGCAGGGCCTCCCCATAGGCAGCGGCCAGGTCTTGGCGGTAGCGGACGCCGGGTAGCAGGCCGAAGACGTCCAGCCAGGTCGGGTCGGCCAGCTGGGTTTCGCGCTGGGCAACCAGCTCTTCCATGCTGCCATCGCCCACAAGGCGACAGGCGCACAGATACTCGCGGAACAGGCGATGGGCAAAGCGCAGGCAAGAGCCCGCCGCGCCGGCTTCCTCGTAGAGCAGGCCAGTCTCCAACAGCATCGTCACCTGGCCCTGCAGGTCTTTCTGGCCGCAGGACCCCGACTGGGCCTGGGCCAGCAGGCATTCGGCCTGAACCTGGCTCAGCTGCTGGCGTCCGCCCTCCTGCATGGCCAGGGCCAGGCGCTCCAAGAGCTCGCGCTTTTGTTTGGGGTTTAGCGCCGCCTGGCGCGCCTGGCACAGCTCCTCGACCAGTTTGTCCAAAAGCGGCACGCGCTCGTCCGGCAGGGTGTGGTAGCGCTTGTAGACCGTGCAGACGCAGGTCAGCATCAGGGCGTTGGTGCTGAACGGCTCCTCGCCGCGGGCCTTTAGGTGTGCGTCCAGCTCGGTCACGGCCTGGCGCAGCGCGCCCTTGTCAAGTTCGGTATCCGGGTTCCTGGCCACGAACTTGGCGCAGAGCTGGTCGACTTGGTCCTGGTCCAAGCGGTCTACCTCGATCGTCGCGAAGTTTGGCGCCAGGGCCAGGTCGTCGGTATAGCGCGGCGGGCGCGTGGTCAGCAACAGGCGCGTGGTCGGCAGCGCCTCGACCAGGTCGTTGAGAGCCGCCACCAAATCGTTGCGGGACTTCTTCTCCGCAACCTCGTCCAGGGCATCGATCAGCAATAAATAGCGACCCTCGCCCAGCTGGCGCTCCAGTTCGCCCACGTCGGGCAAGTCCTCAGTTTGGACCTGGGTCAACTCGCTCCGCAGCAAGGTCGCAAGTCTAGGAACCGTGAGCCGCTCTACCGCCAACGTGGTCGCGTCCAGCACCACTGGAATCGGCGGCGGGCCCTGGTCCCAAGTCACGCCTTCCTCGCGCTCCGGCTCCATACCGAGCAGCAGCTTGGCCAGTGCTGCGGCGAAGCGGGTCAGGAAGACGGTTTTACCGGCACCGGGTGAGCCGCTCAGGACCAGCAGGCGCAGATGATGGGCCGCAGCCCAGCGCGCCAGGGGCAGGCGCAGCAGCGCGGCTTCGTCATGGGTCACTTTGAGATCTTCACTCCGTTTCCTGTGCTGGATCCGACCCTGCTCGTCCTGCTCGAATTGGGGTGAGGTACCGGACAACGGCACGTAGAGCTCTTGCTGGTAGATTTCATCCGTTTCTGACTGCTTGCCACGGGTGCGGCCGCGGCTCCAGAATTTCTGCCAATGGCGCAGGTAGGCCCGCTCCGCCGGCGTCGCGCCCACGGCTGGCGCACTGCTGCTCGCCTGACGCAACTCGATCAGGGCGTCGACGACGGGTTCCTGGAGCTGGTCGGGATGGTCGAATAGGGCGGTGGGCTGGTGGGCGCGGAAGCTTTCGATGTCAGCCATGGCCGCTTTTTCGAAATGAACCATTGGGGGCCAGCCGCTCTCATCATTGCTGAGGAACAGTAGTCGCTGGGATGCGGGTACCTGTTGCCAGGTTTGGGCCAGGGCGCCACCCTCCCAGCGGTAGCCCTGCAGCAGGACCACGGCTTGCTGGTCCGCGTAGGCGCTGTTTTCGTCGACCAGCATGCCCTGGACATCGCGCAGGTGTTTGGCTAGCTTCTGCCGCGTCGCGCCCAGGTCGCCGTCCGTGGCAAGCAGCAGCACGCGGAAGGGGCCGGATGTATTGGGAATATCGGTTACGGGCACTCTGTCAAGGGCCTTCTCGAAATCCTCACGGATCTTGCGCAAGGCGGTGGCCAAATCGGAGGGACTTAATTTGTCCAGTGGGTTCTCGGTCGGCCAGGCGGCCTGGTATTTATAGAATGGCTCCTTTTCCCAGGACGCATCACTGACGGGGATCCAGAACACCAAAAGTTGACCCTGCTCTGCGCGTTTCATCAGAAGCGGCAACTCCTCCTTCATAATGAAGTCAGAGGCCAGGAAATGCCGCGAGACCAGCAGGATCGCCATGCGTGCGCTATTCAGGGCATTCTCGATCTCCTGGAGCCACAGCGCTCCGGTTTCGATGCCCTTGTCGACCCAATGCAGGTAATGGCCCTGGCGCTGCAAGGGCTTCAGGGTTTTTTCCAGCTCCTGGAGCCAGTTCGCATCTTCTTTGGCATAACTGATAACAATCTGCGGCGGCTGGGCGGACATGGGCACCTCGGCAGTGATAGGGCAGGCAAAGAAAGATATCCCGTAAATTCTAGGTGAGATCGCGAAAAACCTCAACCGCTGGTTGACCAACCGGGGACCAGCCGATTAAGGGTTTGTATCATAAATACCAAATTTGCGCCGTCGCAGTCAGGATCCGTTTGCCAACTGGAGGCCGAGTCGACCGGGCGTTTGTAGCGCAAATTCCAAATTTGCGCCGTCGCAGTCAGGATCCGTTTGC
>CAYRFM010000026.1:0-3867 GCA_964423555.1 uncultured Holophagae bacterium
GTGTTCCCTGCGGCTGAGGCAAGCTAGCGGCGGGGGCGCCTAGCCTTACCGCACTTTTCCTGGCTTCGCTCACCATTCGTGTTCCCTGCGGCTGAGGCAAGCCGGCGGCTTACCGCACTTTTCCTGGCTTCGCGGGCCATTCGTGTTCCCTGCGGCTGAGGCAAGCCGGCGGCTTACCGCACTCACCCTGGCTTCGCGGGTCCTTCGTGTTCCCTGCGGCTGAGGCAAGCTAGCGGCGGGGGCGCCTAGCCTTACCGCACATTTCCTGGCTCCGCGGGCCATTCGTGTTCCCTGCGGCTGAGGCAAACTTGCCCTTTGATTTCGATCAAAAAGTCCAGCGGGCGCCGGCGTAGAGGTTGCTGTTGTCTTCGAATTGGCCGAAGAAGGTGTGCTGCTGCTCGCCCCAGAAGTGGTTGCCACCTGCCGTTAGCAGCCAGCTGTCGTTGAGTTTGTAGCTGATCGCCGGGCGCGCGTAGCCGTCGTGGTCGCTCGGCGAATGGAAGACGAATAGCGAAAGCGTCAGGTCGTCCTTGTGCAGGCGCCGGGTCAGTCGCGCCGTCAGTAGGGTGCGGTCCCGGTCGCGGGCGGGCGCGCCGGGTGGCAGGCTGGCGCGGTAGGCGTCCTCATCCTGCAGGTGCTCCAGGTAGGCTTGGAGGCCGAGCGTCAAGTTGCGGGCCAGCTCGCGCTCGTAACCCAGTAGCGCGCGCCACTCGCTGTTGGGCAGGAAGGGGTCGGACCCGTCGCGGTCGTCGCGACTGTCGTAGATGCCGGTCTCGGCGTTGGCCAGGCCCTTGCCGAGCGGCATGCGCACGGACGCACCCAGCACCCGCAGGGCGGGGAAGATCGGCCGGCCACTGGCGGCGTCGAAGCCGGCCGGGCTCTTCCAGTAGCCGTCGTAGCCGTAGAGCGCCCACTCGATGCCGTTGCGGTTGCCGGAAAAACGCAGGGCCAGCTCGTCCTCGTCGAAGGCGTCGTCGGGCCGGATCGCATCGAGCACGGCGTCGCGACCGGAACGGCGGGCCAGTAGGGGATTGTAGAGCGAGAAACGCGAGCCGTCGATGTAGCGGTCG
Organism: uncultured Holophagae bacterium; assembly: GCA_964423555.1. Taxonomy (GTDB): domain Bacteria; phylum Acidobacteriota; class Holophagae; order Acanthopleuribacterales; family Acanthopleuribacteraceae; genus CAYRFM01. The sequence goes on from CAYRFM010000026.1 coordinate 1,071, forward strand.
GCGCCGAAGCGCGGCAGGTAGACCAGGTCCAGGGCGAGGTCACCGGGGAACCAGGAGAGCATCAGAGCGTCGCTGGGCGCCTTCAGGTACTCGGTATCGCGGCCGGAGAAGAAGCTGTTCCAGTCCTTGGCGAAGAGATCGTTGATGAAGATCAGGTCGCCGCTGCCCCAGGTCAGGATCTGGCGGCCGAGTTTGACGTCGAGGGTGTCGGAGAGCGAGAAGGAGAGCCAGGCCTCGCGCAGGTCGAGCGCGGTCTCGCCGCCGTCGAGGTCGATCTCGCCGTGGTCGCCGGCCAGGTCGTCGTAGAGGGCGTCGGCGCGCAGCTGCAATTGGTAGGCGCTGGCCTGGTGACCCAGCTCCAGCTGGAGCCGGCCCTCGGCCAGGCTGGTGTCGCGCTCGTAGGGGTCGGTGCCGGTACGGGCGCCGTAGCGGGCATCGAAAAAGCCGTGCGGGGTCCAGTCACCGGCCACGGCGAGGGGCGACGACAACAGGGTCAGGCACAGGGCGAGGGCTTTGAGGTTCATGGCGGCCTCCTTCTTGGATCCAGAAACGCTTAGTTGGCGGCGACTTCTTTGGGCGGGCGGCGCAGGAAGCGTTCGGTGAAGATGCGGTCTTCGAGGCCGAGGTTGTAGTGGATGTCGCTGAAGGTCAGGTTCGTGGTCGAGCCGGTGCGCAGGTCCTTGACCCGCGAGACGGTTACGGTCGGCAGGCCCTCGATGGTCTCGACCTTAAGCGCCTCAACGGTGCGGAAGAGCTTGCCCTGAGCGTCGTAGTACTCGGCCTTGCGCGGCAGGTAGCTGCCCTTGTCGATCCACATCAGGTAGTAGGCGAAGTCCACGCCGGTCGTCGATTTGGGCACGTTCTTGAGCAGGTACTGGCCGTTCTCTTCCTTGACCAACTCGTGGCTGTCATCGCTGAGGCGGCGGCCACTGACGTCTTCGTAGACGAAGTCGCTGCCGACAAAGCTGGTGCGCTTGTCGCCTGGGGCAATGCGCTTGACCAGGTTCAGCGCCGGCAACCACAGCCAACGGTCATCCTCGCCGGTGGCGTTCTTCCAGACCAGGAAGGCCATCTTGCGTACATCGGCGGGCTCCTCGAAGTAGACGTAGAACTTCTGGTTGCCGCCCTCGCCGTTGAGGCGCAGGATCTTGAAGGCGCGATCGCGCTTGCCGCCCTTGGCATCCTCGATCACCATCTTGACGGTGGCGCGCCCGTCCTTACCGCTGTAGTAGGCGGCCTGGTTGGCCTTGGTGACGATCTCGTCGACGCTCTCGGCGGCGACGGCCGGCAGGGCGAAGCTGGCGAGCAGGACGAAGAGGTGAGCGAATGCTTTCATGGCAGGTCTCCTAGTTCGGATTGGGAACTGCGTCCCGGTCACGAAAGAGCAAAGCCCGTGCCGCATTTTTGGGCTGTTTCAGCCCACCTTTCGGCGTTTCATGTTTCAGTCTGTTTCAGGGCTGAAACAGGACGATAAGGACCGCAACGCATGGGTCGTTATACCACGGTTTTCAGCGGCTTAGGAAAAAAACCGCGCCGGGCGGACAGGTGCCTCCGGCGCGGCGGCGATCAGGGCTTGACGAACTTCAGCAGCATGCGGTCGCTCTCGCCGATGGCCTTATAGACGTCGGCGTCCTTCTCGCCCAGGGCGAGGGTCGGCGGCAGGGTCCAGACGCCCTCGGGGTGCTGGTGGTTGTCCTTGGGGTTGGCGAGCAGGTCCGACTTGGCGACCAGCTTGAAGCCGTGGCGCTCCATCAGCTCGATCAGGGTCTTCTCGTGGATGTAGCCGCTCTCGGGGTTGTAGGCCTCGCTCTCGCTGGCGCGGTGGTCGACGAGGCCGACGACGCCACCGGGTTTGAGGGCCTTGAACCAGGCGGCGGCGACGGTGTCGGCGCCCCAGCGCGTCCAGTTGTGGGCGTTGCGGGTGTCGAGAATCAGGTCGACGGTACCGTCAGCGGCGATCTGGACGGGCCGCTTATCAGAGGCTTCGCCCAGGGTGATTTTGCCAAACTGCTCGGGTTTGGCGACGAACTGCTCTTCGAACTGCTTGTTGCGGCGCGCGGCGCCCTGGCTCTGGGTCTCGGGATTGCGATCGTTGAGCACGGCGATCAGGTGGCCCTTGTCCTTGAGGTAGGGCGCCAGGATCTCGGTGTACCAGCCGGAGCTGGGGTACATCTCGACGACGGTCATGTCGGCGCGCAGGCCGAGAAAATCGAGGACTTCGGCAGGCTTGCGATAGGTGTCGCGGGCCTTGTTCGCGGCGGAGCGCTGTGGGCCTGCAAGGACGTGGGCGAGGTGATCGTCGGCGGCAACGGCGGACAGTGCGGCCAGGACCAGGACGGCAAGCGCGCCCCGTGTGAGCATCTTCATGGGTTCCTCCATCGGTTGTGGGGGCGTCAGCCCCGAGTGGTATACGATCGCGCTGCGAAGAAAGTCGCATCCTCGAGGGTTCAGTCGCGCAACAGGGCTCCAAAAAAGGTGGCCAACTGACGGCCGCTCTCGCGCACGTCGAACGCGGTGCAGATCTTGGCGCGAGCGGCTTGGCCAACCTGGCGCAGGCGCTCGGGATCGGCCAGGGCGCTGCGCAGGGCGGCGGTCAGGCCGTCCAGGTCGCCGCTGTGGATCAGCCAGCCGTCGCGGTCGTGGTCGATCAGTTCGGCGATGCCGCCAACGCGGGTCGAGATGCAGGGGATGGCCATGCTCATGGCCTCCATCAGCACGACGGGCACGCCCTCGGCGAAGCTGGGCAACACGAACAGGTCGGCGGCGGCGAGCTGGGCGCGCACGCCCTGTTGGGGCA
>CAYRFM010000026.1:3977-6099 GCA_964423555.1 uncultured Holophagae bacterium
GGTGAGGGTCACGCACTCGCCGAGTCCGCGCTCGGCGACGAAGGCGCGGTGGCGTTCCAGCTCCTCGCCGGCGCCGATCAAGACCAGGCGGAAGCGCAGGCCCGCACCGGCCAGGCGAGCGGCCGCCTCGAGCAGCAGACTCTGGCCCTTGGTCGAGGTCATGCGGCCGGTGCAGGCGATGACCGGTTCGGCCGCGTGCGGGTGGGCGACAGGCGTGTAGACGTCGGGATCGACACCGCAGTGGACGACGGCGATTTTGGCCAGGGCCTCGATGCCGGCGACGCGCAGGATCTGGCCGCGGGCGAAGTGGCTGATGGCGACGATGGCGCGGGCGTGGCGGACTTTGGCGGCGAACTGACCGAGCTCGAGGTTGTAGAAGCAGTCGGGGCCGTGGAGGGTGAAGCTGTAGGTCACGCCGAAGGCGCGGTGGGCGTAGAGGGCGATGGCGGTCTCGGAATTGGCGAAGTGCACGTGTACGTGGGTCAGGCCCAGCTGGCGCATGCGCCAGACGAGCAGGCAGGCCTCGACGAAGTGGAACAGCGCCCACAGGCTCTCGCGCGGGCGACCCTTGTGCAGGGTCAGGGCGAAGAACAGGCCGCGGGCAAAGCCCAGCGGCTGGCGCGCGGCCATGGCAATCGTCGCCGTCAGCACCCGCCAGATCGGCTGTTGGTGGATGACCCAGGTGTCGCGCAGCTGGCTGCGCTCGAAGTCCGTTGCGCCCTCGAGCACCTGGCCTGGCCGCATGGAGAACGGCGCAATCTCCAGGCCCTGGGCTTGGAGCTGTTCGATCTCGCGGTTGATGAAGGTGTGCGAGACGGCCGGGTACTGGCTGCAGAGGTAGGCGAGGCGCGCGATCATGAGCGCTTCCAGTTGGGGTAGTCGTCGAGTTTGGCGGACCAGGGCTGGGGCGGCACGACGGTGCCCCAGGCGGTCTCGCGCAGGGCGAAGCGGATCTTGCGGGCGAACAGGGCCAGCGCCGCGTATTTGGCGCGGCGCTCGGGGCCGCCGCCAAAGCGGTTGCGCAGCTGGCGCAGGCTGGTCCACAGCCACTCGACGCCGAGCATGGTGGCCGCGCCCAGGCGGCCATGGTACTTGCCGTAGTAGAGCGCCTCGGAGAAGAGGCGGAAGTGGGTGATCTGCTTGCCCTCAATGGCGGCGGGGTCCATGTGCTTGCCGCTCGAGGAGACGCCGCCGACGTGGCGGACCTCGGCGCAGGGCACGAAGTGGACCTCGCTGCCGGCGGCGGCGACGCGCTTGCAGAACTCCATCTCCTCGAAGTAGATGAAAAAGCGCGGATCAAAGCCGCCCAGCTGGCGCAGCAGGTCGGCGCGGATCATGAAATAGGCGCCGACGACCCAGTCGACCTTGCGGGGGCTGGCGTGGTCCCACCAGGTGTGGTCGAGCCGGCCGAAGAAGCGGTTCTTGGGGAAGCGGCTGCTGAGTCCGGCGAGGACGACGATTTTGTCGAGCAGGCTGGGGAAATTGCGGGCGGAGGGGTGCCAGCCGCCATCCTCGGCGGTCAGGCGCACGCCCAGAACGCCGACCTTCGGATGCTCGCGGAAATAGGCGACGCTGCTGCCGATGGCCTCGGGCGGCACGAAGGCGTCGGGATTGACCAGCAGCACGTAGTGGCCGCGGGCCTCGGCGAAGGCCAGGTTACAGGCCGGGCCGAAGCCGAGGTTGGCCCCGGTGCCGAGGACGCGGACCTCGGGGTAGCGCTCGGCCAGCAGCTCGGCGGCGCCGTCGCCGGGGCTGTTGTCGACGACGAGCAGCTCGATGCCGCCCTGGAACTCAGCGCGGCGCAGGTGGTCGAGGCAGGGGGCGAGTACGTCCTTGCTATGGTAGTTGACGATGACGACGCTGACGTCGCAGGCAGGCTTCATGGTTCTCTCTCGTGGCGTTGGGTGCGGATCCAGGGCAGGTTGCGCTGGCGGGCGAAGGAGGCGAGCAGGATCCAGAGCTTCCAGACGACGTACCAGGGCAGGTGGAGGGCGACGTTGAGGGCGCGCAGGGGGTGGCCGAAGCGCAGGGTGGCGACGGCGTAGTGGAGGATCAGGGCCGCCAGGCCGAGCGCGGCGGCGAGGCGGGTCAGGCCTGGCAGGGCCAGGGGCGGCAGCAGGGC
>CAYRFM010000026.1:6117-79202 GCA_964423555.1 uncultured Holophagae bacterium
GTGGCCAAGCGCCTCTTCCCGCCGCCCGACCGCCAGGAGTTGGCGGGCCAGGCTGGCGCGGCCGCGCTCCCAGCGCACCCGTTGGGAGCGGCTGGCGGCGGCGTCGGTGGGCATTTGGGCAACGACCCAGGTGTCGGCGAGGAAGCGCACGGGGATGCCTTCGCGCAACAGCATGGTGTGGTATTCGAGGTCCTCGACGACGGAGCCGGCGCCGTAGGGGACGCGGATGAGGGCCTCGGGACTGAGGCAGAAGCCGTTGCCGAAGAGGCCGAACGAGGCCAGGGCCAGCTCCATGGCGGCGGTGCGCCAGCTGGCGGCGGGGTTCTCGACGCCGTAGCGCAGCTGCAGGGCCAGGGCGCCGGCGGCCAAGGCCTGGTCGAGACGGGCCAGGGCGCGGGGATGGAGGCGGCTGTCGGCGTCGACGATGAGCACGGCCTGCCAGTCTTCGGCGAGCAGAACGCCGAAGGCGTGGTCGAGGGCCTGGCCGCGGGCGCCGGCCTCGCGGGCGATGGCGGCGGTCCGGTCGCGGCAGTTGTCGGCGATGACGACGACCTGGAAGGCGTCAGGGGGATACTCTTGGGCGCGCAGGCCGCGCACGGTCTCGGCGATCAGCAGGGCCTCGTCGTGAGCGGGCACGACGATGGCGATGGGGCGCGGCGCGATGGCGGTTGGTCGGTCAGCGGCGCGGCCGCGCGGCCAGGCGGCGAGGGCGAGCAGGCCCAGCCAGGCCGACCAGGGCAGGGCCAGGGCGAGACAGAGCCAGGCGACGATGCCCACGATATCCCAGAAAACGGCCACGCTTGCCTCTTCGCTGATCTTCGCGCCGCCACGGCGGTGCGACGCATTCCGGCCATGCCAAAACGGCATTAGTATGCTATAAACGGGAGGTCAAGACCAGTGTTATGTGGCCGCGGCCGGGACGCCGGCCAGTGCCGAGGTTGCAGATGCCTTCGATCATGATCGTCGACGACAGCGCTTATTCCCGCGCCCTGCTGCGCCAACAGCTGGCCACGCTCGGCCACGAGGTGGTCGAGGCCAGCGATGGCCAGCAGGCCTGGGACCTGATGCAGAGTGCCAAGATCAACATCGTCATCACGGATTGGATCATGCCCAACATGAGCGGGCTTGAACTCTGCCGCCGCATTCGCGCCGCCAACCTGCGCCGCTATGTATACATTATTTTATTGACGATCAAAGACGAGAAGGACGACATGGTGACGGGGATCGATGCCGGCGCCGACAACTTCCTGGTCAAGCCCTGCTCGCTGGCCCAGCTGCGGGTGATGTTGTTCACGGCCATGCGGGTCCTCAAGTACGAGCGCAAGTTGGTCGATCGCAACCGCCGTCTGGCGCGCGCCCACGCCGAGCAGCAGCGCAGTCTGCGCGCGGTCGGCGACTTTCACCAGGCGCTGTTGCCGCCGGCGCGGGTCGACTACCCCGGCATCCGCCTGTGCTCGCGCTCGATGCCCTGCGAGTTCGCCACGGGCGACATGTACAACCACTTCGCGCTGGACGAGAACCACCTGGCCTTCTACCTGCTGGACGTGGAGGGCCACGGCGTGCCGGCGGCGATGCTGTCGTTCACGCTCAGTCACTTCCTGTCGAAGGTCTCCGCGGGTGCGCAGCCCAACAGCGAGGCGCTGCTGGACCTGCACGATCCGGTGGCGGTGGCGACCTGGCTCAATCGCGGCTTTCAGGGCCGCAGCGAGGACTGGCGCTCGTTCACCCTGATTTACGGCGTGATCGCGCGGCGCGAGCGCAGGGTGCGTTACTGTCAGGCCGGCCACCCGCCGCTGATCTTGCAGCGTCGCGACGAGCCGGCCCGCACCTTGGAGGGGGGCGGCCTGCCGATCGGCTGTTTCGAGGATGCGGTCTACGAGCCGTTCTCGTTCAACTGGCAGCCTGGCGACCGCGTCTATCTCTACTCCGACGGCATTACCGAGTGCCGGAACGGCGAAAGCCAAGCATTTGGCGTGGATCGGCTGGCCCTGCGCTTGGACCAGGTTCGGACGCAGGATCTGGGCGTGATTCTCGACGAAGTCTTCACGGGCGTGCGCGCCTGGTGCGGCCAGGACCATTTTGCCGACGACGTCAGCCTGGTCGGCATCGAGTTCGCGCTCGAGGAGCAGCCGTCATGAGCCAGCGCAGGGGGGTCATGGTCGAGATCGACAGCGCGGTGGAGGAGATTTCGCTGGCCTGTGTGGCGATCCAGGCTTTGCTGGCGCATCACAGCGTGGCGCGCCTGTTGCGCTACGAGCTGGTCCTGGCGGTGGACGAGATCCTCAACAACATCATCGAACACGACCTGGGCTTCCGCACGGGCACGCGCATCGGCGTCCACTTAGAAATCGGCGTCAGCGCGGTCGAGATCCGCATCGCCTATTTTTCAGACCGCGAGCTGGCGCCCTGGCCCCGCGAGGGCGCGATCCCCGACGCCAAGCTGTTGCCGGAGCGCGGCTTTGGCTGTTTCTTGGTCAACCGCGTGATTGACCGCGTCATTTACCGGCGCCTGCGCAAGCGCAACCTGTTCATCCTCCACAAGCAGCTGCCCCAGCCAACCCGGCGCAAATCGGCGCGGCGCGCCAAGTCGACCAGCAAATCCTAGGTTCGGCAAAAAAAAATCACCACCTTCAAACTATTTTCGAAACCGGTGCGACTCCCCTGGTGAATACGGTCGAGGAGGCCACATGTTCGGGAACCCCACGGATGATGCACTGGTGAAACGAGCCCTCGCGGGCAAGGCGGATGCCTGGGATACCCTGATCGGTCGCTACGAGACCCGCGTATTCAACTTCGGTCTGCGTCTGCTTGGCAACCGCGAGGATGCCATGGACCTGATGCAGACCGTGTTCCTGGCCGTGTTTCGCGGCTTGTCCGAGTTCCGCGGCGAGTCCAGCTTCTGTTCCTGGCTGTTTGCCGTGGCCTCCAATCACGCGCGCTCTCAGTTTCGCCGACGCAGGCCAGAGGACGCGCTCGAGAACGAGGAGTTGATCGAGGACGAGGAAGACACGGCCTTCGAGGTGCTGGTCCAGCGGCAGCGCAATCACCGCATTGTCGGCATGCTGGCCCAACTGCCGGCGGAGCAGCGCCTGGTGGTGGAACTCAAGTTCTTTCAAGACCTGACGTTCGAGGAGATCGGCGCGTCGGTGGGGGTTTCGACCAACACCATCAAGTCGCGCCTCTACACGGCGCTAAGGAAAATCAAAACCATGGCGGAGGTGGCCCATGTCCTGTGAGAGTGTGCGCAATCTGGTAGCGGCGGGTCGGAGCGCGAACGAGCTGCGACAGGGCGAGCTGGCGTCACATCTGCGCAGCTGTGGCGCTTGCGGGGACCTGGTCGATGGCTTGGCGACGGCGGAGGAATGGCGCGGCGCCTGGCAGGACGAGCCGGTGCCTACCTGGGAACGCCCGCCTCTACAGCCGCGGCGCCAGCCCAAAACCTGGTTGACGACCTGGCTACCCATGGCGGCCTGTCTGCTGATGGGGTTGCTGGTGGTCGCCCGGGCCGAGGTCCAAGTCGACGACCGCGGTTGGCATCTCAGCTTTGGTGGCGCGGCCCGCGAACAGGCGCTGCTGGAGACGGTGCGGACCATGGCCGCTCAGGAACGGGTCAACAGCGATCAGCGCCTGACCGAACTGCTCAACCAGTACGACGCGCGGCAGCGGAGCGCGACCCAAACGCTGCTGGCCGAATTTGGCAAAAAGCAACAGGAAGTGACCCAGACCCAGGTCGCCCAGGTGGCCCAGGTCGTGCGCGAGGATCAGGTCCAGTCCATGAAAACCCTCGTCGGCGCCCTTCAGGATCAGCGGGACAAGGACCTGCTCTGGGTGCAGCAACGGTTGGAGAATGTCGCCCTGCGCCAGGAGCGAACCCATAGCAATCTCAACAAACTAGCCAGCTACGTGAGCCGCGAGGATGCGCGCTGAGCGGCTGGAGTGATTAAAGGAGTAAGATGATGAAACTGTATAAAGTGGCACTGGCCGGGGTCTGCGCCCTGGCGGCACTGGCATCGGTCGCTCTGGACAGCGGCGTGGACACGGACAAAATCAAGAAAGAAATTCGCGTGCTGCAAAACGTCATCGACACGACCTTCGAGGGCGAACAGCGCGGTCGCGACCAACGGCTGCGACCCAACCACATGGACGCGCTGTATCTGGACGGCCAGGGCGTGCTGCTGGAGGTCAACGTCGGCAGTGGCGGTTTTGGCTTCATGCCCGGTGACTTCTCTTTCGACTTCGGACCGGCAATCGCCATGAGTTTCGATGCCATGGAAGGGTTTGCGCCGGAAGTGGAAGTGGGCGAGGAGATCGATCGTGCTTTTGAAGAGGCGCATCAGGCCCTTGAAGAGGCGGATTTTGCCTTCGAAGGCGATGAAATGGACGACAGCATCCGTCTCAAATATCGGGAAGTGGCCAAGGACCGCGCCAAACTGATGAAAGATGTCCAAGAAAAGCGCCGCGATGCGATGAAGAAGCTGCACGAAGACAAAGCGCTCAGCGACGCGGAGCGTCAAAAGCTGCGGGATCAAGCCAAGAGTTTGGCCGAGCGCATCCAGAGCGAAGGCAAGGCGATGCGCGATCGCATGGACAAGCTGCGCGCCGAGAGCGATCAGAAGTGGGGCGAGCGCTTCAGGCCGTTTGTGGACGAGTTCCTCGGAGCGGTTTGCGAATACGGCGCCAGTCTCAAGAGTCTCCCTGCCAACGAGCGGCTGACGGTGGTCTTCCGCAACGCCGACCGCGCCGGGGGCCAGGCCCGCGACCTGGTTTACGTCTTCACCAAGAACGACCTGTTGGCCTGCCGCGACGGCAAACTCGACGCCGCCCAGCTCAAGGAACGCGCGGTGCGCTACAGCTATTGATCGCAGGCTCCGGCGGGGTCGTGGAGGGCGCAATCAACCTCTGCGACCCCAAAGGGTTCGAGTAAATTATTTTTGTGATTTCAGCTTGACAGGCTAAAACCAAATCACGATAATAACGCCTTGTTGCTCGTGAGGTACTTGCCTCGCCCGAGCAGGAAAAGAGCGGGGGTGTAGTTGAGTCGGTTACAACGCCGGCCTGTCACGCCGGAGGTCGCGGGTTCAAGTCCCGTCGCTCCCGCCACTTTTTCTGCCAAGTGACACCCAACGGCGGGCGATTAGCTCAGTTGGTAGAGCGCTTGCCTTACAAGCAAGATGTCAGCGGTTCAAATCCGTTATCGCCCACCACCCATTGATGCGGGGGTGTAGTTGAGTCGGTTACAACGCCGGCCTGTCACGCCGGAGGTCGCGGGTTCAAGTCCCGTCGCTCCCGCCACCCAATGGACCCAAAAAAAAGGCCGCGCCCCTCGGGAGCGCGGCTTTTTTTTGCTCACAGCGCCTGAACGAAGGAAGCGGGGTCAAAGGTCAGCGGCAGGTGGCGCACGACCTCACCGGTTGCATCCAGGACGAGCAGGTGCGGGAAGCCCTGGACCTTGTAGCGTTTCTGAAAGGCTTGGCCATCCTCCGACTCGTACTCGACGCGGGCGAAGACATATTTTTCGGCAATCGCGCGCTTGACCTCGGCCTGGGACAACACGTGCTTGTCCAGTTTGCGGCAGTTGGGGCACCAGATCGCGCTGAGGTCAGCCAGGACTTGCTTGTTCTCCAGCTTGGCCTTGGCAAAGGCTTCGGGCAGGGGCAGCGGCTCCAGGCCGGTTTCGGCGAGGGCGCGTTTGCCCAGGTAAGTGTTGACCTCGACTTGACCGAAATAGGCGGCCAGGCACAAGGCGACGATAATCGCCAGTCGCTTGATTTTCTTAGACATGATCCATCCTCGAGTTGATCGGCGGCCCGCGGCCGGGGCGTCGTCCCATGGTATCACGAGCCCGCACGTCAGTGGGTATCGGGGCACCCAGCACCACTTTTTTGCGACCGGGTCTCACGAAAACATTGCAAATGCCAGCCCGCTTCAGTAGACTGGAGACAGCGTATGGTCCCTATGGTGTGCCACTCCAGTACTTTGGGGAAGGAGTGAAGCCCCGGTGAACCCTTTCGACATCGCGCCCATCATCAAACGAATCCTCGCCAGTGCGGCTGGCATTGAGGAGATTCTGTTCGTACCCGACCATGCGCCCAAGATCGCGGTCGGTTTGGACGTGCTCAACGCACCGCTCAAGGACCTCAAGAAGCTCTCCGCTTACCAGACCGAAATTATCGCCGCCAGCCTGCTGGCCCAATCGCCGCGCGCGCGCCGCCAGCTGCAGCGCGAGGGCGCCGCTTCGCTGTCCCTGAGCATCGCCAAAACCGGCCACTTCCGCATCCAAGTCCTGCGCCAGCTGGAGGGTTTCTCGCTGTCGCTGCGGGTCGTGCCGTTCCACCCGCCGACGATGGAGTCGCTGGGGCTGCCCAAAACCCTGCAGGCGCTGCTCTCCGAGCGCCGCGGCCTGATTCTGGTGACTTCGCCGGATCGCGGCGGCAAGACGACGACCCTGGCCGCACTGATCAACCACATCAATCAGAGCGGTCCGCGCCACATCGTCACCGTCGAGGGGCCGGTCGAGTATCGCCTGCCCCAGGGATTGGGACTGATCCAGCAGATCGAGGTCGACAACGACCCGGCCGGCTACCTGGGCGGACTGCGCAAGGGTCAGCGCCACGGCGCTCAGATCCTCGTTTGCGGTACGCTCGACACGCCCGAGCTGTTCGAGGCCGCTCTGGATGCCGCCGAATCCGGCCACCTGGTCTTGGGTGGCCTGCGCACGCTGGGCGCGACGGCTACCCTCGATCGGCTGCGCGGCTTCCAGGCCGAGGTTCCGTCCCGGGCACGCCTGGCCGGTCAACTGCGGGCGATCGTCAGCCAGGACCTCTTGCCGCGCCGCGATGGTGGCCGCATCGCCACCTACGAGATACTTTTCGCCAACGACGCCCTGGCCAAGCTGATCGAACGGGGCGGCCCCTTTGACCTCAAAGATATTTTCCGTCAGACCGCGAGCCTCGGCGCTCAGAGCTTCCAGACCGATCTTGCCCGTTTAGCCCGCGCGGGCATGATTCGCGAGGAAGACAGCCAAATCAAGTTGCAGGCGCCGACGGTCGAGGCCCTGACGACCACGCCGGGTTCGCGCAACCGCGTTTTCGAGCTGGACGATTCGATCGCCCTCGAAGTGGTCGATTAGGAGCACGCCATGAACCGACCCTGTACCAATTGCGGCCGTATCATCATCGTGCCCGATATCCCTCTGCCCGCCGGCTATACCCAGAAATGCACCGCTTGCGGTTTCGCCAACAATGTCGGTGGCGAGGAGCTCGATCAGCTGCGACCGGCTCCGGTGGCGCAAGTCGCGGCGCCGAGCAGCGACGATGAAAGCTGGAGCGCCTCCTTCGACAGCACCATGGACTTCGCGACCGGTGATCAGCCCCCGGCCTTCAATGGCAATGACAACGCCATGGACGACCGCATCCGCGAGTTGGAGTCGCGTCTGCGCGCCGACTTCGATCGCCAGATCAGCATGTTTGGCGGGCGTGGCGGTGGGGCCGCCGCGGTCACCGGGCGCCAAGCGATCGGCCACTTCCTGGTGCGCGTCGGCGAAGCGCTGATCTGCACCCAGAACGCCGCTATCTTCAACAAGTGCCGGGCAGTCCTGACCGAGTCAGGCTATCGTCTGGAAGGTGCCAACACCCTGGAAAAGGCGCTGGCCCAGTTGCGCCAGAACCACTACCAGGTGATCGTGCTGGACCAGCAGTTCCTCAACGGCGAGGCCGGGCGGATGCTGTTCCAGCTGCTGCGCGAGACGCCGCTGGAGATCCGCCGCGCCCAGGTGGTGGTCCTGCTCACACCGGGCATCGCCTCGGTCGAGTCCCAGGTTTTCTACCAGTGGAGCATGGACCTCAACATCCACCCGCGCGACCTCGACCGCATGGGGCTACTCTTGCGGCAGTTCATCGACTACCGCGAGAGCATTTTGGGGCCCCTGCTGGCCGAGGTCTGAGGTTAGCCCAGGCAGGCGGCCGGATCCCCGGAGATGCGGTAGCCCTTGGGCCGCGACGGCCGGCTATGGCGTTCTGGGGCCGGGCCGGTGTGGAGTGAGGCACCCACGGGCAGACCGGCCAACAGGCCGGTGAGGGCGGCGTGCATTCCCTGAGAGGCGTGGGCGGGGTGGAGGTGAATCATGGCCAGGGCGCTGCCGAAGGGGTGGCTGAGCATATGGGTGCTGCTGCGATGGTGGTAGGGATGGGGCGGCTGGCTGGGCGAGTTGTCCTCGACCCTGACGATCACCTGGCCACTGGGGTCCAGGGGGGCCTCGCGCAGGACCGGTTCGCCATTCGACCAGGGCAGACGCTGTTCGTTGTCGCGCGCTACATGCAGGCTGAGTGCGCGCGTGCCGTCGCCGTGGGGATGGCTGGACATTTCGCAGACCCGCCATTTGCTGGAGGCCGCCTCGCGCATGAAGCGCTCCGCGACCTGCACGCCTTCCTCCGTGTGGTTGAGAAAGGTGACGCCGCGGTTGACCTGGATCGCCCGGGTCTCGACGCGAATCAGATTGGAGACATAGTGCAGATAGGCCTCTGGAATGGGCAGTTCGAGGCGGCCGACCGCATGCGCGTTGGTAAGGGTCTGTTCCAGGCTGATCGGCAGGCAGCGGGTGCCACCGATCAACAGCAGGTAATAGGGTCGTGATTTGACGTTGTCGCCACCCAAGCCGTGGTAGCGGATAAAAGAGTCGCAGGACTCACCTTTGCGGAAGCGAAAAACTTCGAGCCTACCTCCTCTCTGGCAAAGTGTGCGCTGGCGGTGCTCCATCAGGCCCCGCAGCATCACCATAAATATCGGGTCGATCGACTCGGGAACGACCAACGCCCAACCACGTTGTTGGTCTTCCCTGCGGTTGTCCATCCAGCCTTCGAGCCAGTGGCGAGCTATGCTGCCGGCCTGAAATAGCGGAAAATAAGGAATCTTGATCCGACTGGTCATTGATGCTCCTTGAATATGTTCCATATCCAGTATCTATTGGCTATCTTACCTCGAATTGCCATTCGAGTCGCGGTTGTCTAACTGATTAAGACACCAACGGAACACAAATGTTCACTGAAAGGCAAAATTAATCCCAAAAGTATGAGTGTCCCTGACGTTTTTGCGCTTTCACTGCGAAGGGTGAATTTTCGCATCATGATTACCAGCTTGGCACGTGAGGATCTGATGATGACGGGTCGGGCGCAGCAACTTTGGCGAGGTTTTCCGCATGTGCCACAACGAATTCGGTTAGAATAGGTCCGTTTTGCGAATCTCGATCACTAAGGAGTAACCGAAATGGCAGCCATTACCCTCAAGGGGAACCCGATCCACACCTCCGGCGAACTTCCCGCCGTGGGCTCTGTCGCACCCGGCTTCAGCCTGACCGCCGCCGATCTGTCTCAGAAGTCGCTGAGCGATTACGCCGGCAAGAAAGTGGTGCTCAACATCTTCCCCAGCATCGATACGCCGACCTGCGCCACCTCGGTGCGCCGCTTCAACGCCGAAGCGGCTGGCAAGGGCGATGCCGTGGTGCTCTGCGTCTCCGCCGACCTGCCCTTCGCCCAGAAACGTTTCTGCGGTGCCGAGGGTATTGCCAATGTGGCAACGCTTTCCAGTTTCCGCGATGCATCCTTCGGCGCGGGCTATGGCGTGAACCTGGTCGATGGCCCTCTGGCCGGTCTGCTGGCCCGCGCGGTCGTCGTCGTCGACGAGCAGGGCAAGGTCGCCTACACCGAACTGGTCCCCGAAATTGCCCAAGAGCCCAACTACGAAGGCGCCCTGGCCCACATCTGAGCCATTCGCCGATAGTCATGCCAGCAGGGGAGGGACGGTTCGTTCCTCCCTTTCTCTTTTCAGGAGGACGCCGTGTTCGATCGCAGCCAGTTTTACATCGACGGTCGCTGGGTCGCACCAGCCGGCGCGGGTTTCCGCCAGGTTGTCAATCCCGCCGATAATCGGCCCTTTGGCCGCATTCCCATGGGCGACGAAGCCGACGTGGCCCAGGCCGTGGCCGCGGCGCGAGCCGCCTTCCCCCGTTGGGCGGCGACGACCGTGGCCGAGCGCAGGTCGCTGCTCGAGGCGGTCGCCAAGGGCATGAAGACCCGCGCCGAGCAGCTGGCGGAAGCCATTTCTACCGAGATGGGTGCGCCGCGGCGCCTGGCTTTGATGGTCCAAGTGCAGATGCCGATCTCGGTCATGGAGAGCTACGCGGCCCTGGTCGAAGAGGTCGCCTTCGAGCAGCGGCTGGGGAACTCGCTGGTGATCCAGGAGCCGGTTGGTGTCTGTGGCATGATCACGCCCTGGAACTACCCGCTGCACCAGATCGTCGGCAAGGTGGCGCCGGCCCTGGCGGCGGGCTGCACGATGGTGCTCAAGCCCTCGGAGCTCGCGCCCTACTCGGCCTTCATTTTGGCCGAGGTCGTGGACGAGGTTGGCTTGCCACCCGGCGTTTTCAACCTGGTCAGCGGCGATGGCCCGATCGTCGGCGAGGCGATCGCGCGTCATCCGGGCGTGGACCTGGTTTCGTTTACCGGCTCGACGCGGGCCGGCATCCGGGTGGCCGAGCTGGCCGCGGCCTCGGTCAAGCGGGTCACCCAGGAGTTGGGCGGCAAGTCCGCGAACCTGATTCTGGCCGATGCGGATTTGGCCAAAGCGGTCGTGGCTGGCGCCCGCGACGTGTTCTTCAACAGCGGCCAGACCTGCAGCGCCCTGACGCGCATGCTGGTGCCGCGCCAGCGCCAAGACGAGGCGGCGGCCCTGGCGGCGGAAGTGGCGGCCAAGACGCCAGTCGGCGATCCCGCCGCACCCACGACCCACATGGGCCCGCTGGTCAGTGCGGCCCAAAAGGAGCGGGTGCTGGGCTATATCCGCAAGGGCCTGGCGGAGGGCGCGGTGCTGGTGGCGGGTGGTCTGGAGCCGCCCGCGGGCCTGAGTCAGGGTTGCTTCGTGGCGCCGACGGTGTTTCGCGAGGTAACCCCCGCGATGACGGTGGCACGCGAGGAGATCTTTGGGCCGGTGCTGTGCATCATGCCCTACGACGACGAGGAAGAGGCGATCGCCATCGCCAACGACAGCGACTACGGCCTTTCGGGCGCGGTCTGGTCGACGGACCCAGAGCACGCGCAAAGGGTGGCACGACGCCTGCGCACCGGCCAGGTCAGCATCAACAACGGGCGCTGGAACATCATGGCCCCCTTTGGTGGCTACAAGCGCAGCGGCAACGGCCGCGAACTTGGACCCCATGGGCTCAGGGAGTATTTGGAGCTGAAGAGTCTGCAGCTCTAGTAGAACGCGCGGGGAACACGCGTTCCAAGCGCAGCCGATGACCTACCGGCGCGGTCGCGACCGCGCCGGTGCTCGCTCAGCAACCCTGATCGGGGATGTTGGGTTCGACCAGTTTGGCCAGCATGATGAGCGACTCTTGCCAGCCCAGGTAGCAGGCCTCGACGGGAATCATCTCGGGGATCCCCTCCTGGACGATATGCAGTTCCGTGCCGCAGGAGACTTGCGCGAGGGTCACGGTCGTGATCATCTCGCCGGGCAGGTTGGGATCGTCGAAGCGGTCGGTGTAGCGCAAGCGGCTGTTGGGCTCCAGTTCGACGAAGGTACCGCCGAAACTGTGGCTGGAGCCGGTCGTGAAGTTCGTGAAGGCCATTTTGTAGGAGCCGCCAACGACGGCGTCCATGTGCGTGACCTTGCCGGTGAAGCCGTTGGGCGGCAGCCACTTGGCCATGGCGTCCGGGTCCAGGAAGGCGCGGTAGAGTTTCTCGGGCGTGGTGGCCAGGACGCGGTGGAGTCTCACGGTATGGGTCATGGGTTCAATCCTTATGGTTGATCATCGGCAGCTCGGCTGCCCGGTTAGCTCTAGGTCGAACGCGCGTTTCAGGATTCGACAAAATACTGAAATTTTTTCGAAGCGCTTAAAGAAAGGGGATCAGGTCGGTCAGACGTTCGACGACCAGGTCCGGTTGCTGTTCGGCCGTGAAACTATCTTCCAGGCTGTTGACGCCGGTCAGGGTCATGATCGTGCGCAGACCCGCTGCCTTGCCGCCGGCGATATCCGTGGCCAGGCTGTCGCCGATGACAAAGATGCGCTCCCTTGGCAGACCTAGGAGGGCGATGGCTTGGTCGAACAGCACGTGCTCGGGTTTGCCGATCACGGTCGGACTCACGCCCGTGGCGGTGGCCACCGCCGCGACCAGGGCGCCGCAGCCCGGCGCAAAGCCTTGTTCGGTGTTGATGCGCTTGTCGGTATTGGTGGCGATGAAATGCGCGCCGCGCACGATCAGGTCGACCGCGCGCTGCAGCTTGGCGTAGGTGAGCTCGCGGTCAAGGCCGACGATCACGTAGCGCGGCGTCGTCTCATCCCAGTGGTAGCCGGCCTGCTGCAGGGCCTGGCCCAAACCCTCGCCGCCGATCCAGTAGGCACCGGCCGGTGCGAACGCGGCGGCGGTGGCCGTGGCCGAGGTCAGGATCGCGGCCGGGTCCATGCCCTCGAAGCCCAGACGGGCCAGGTGCTCGGCGATCGTGCGCGGGCTGCGTTCGCTGCGGTTAGTTAGCAGCGCGAAGTGCAGGCCGCGAGCGCGCAGGGCATGGAGGAACTCGATCGCGCCGGGGATGGCGTCCTGGCCGCGATAGAGCGTGCCGTCGAGATCGATCAGGAAGGCCGGTGCGGCAGTGCCAAAGAGGTGTTGGGCCGGCGGTGTCAGCCGCCGCAGCGCGCTCCAGGCGGTGCTGACGCCATGGTGTGGCAGCGGCGCATGGGGCTCGTGCCAGAGCGTCTCCGAGTGCCAGGGCCCGGTCAGGGCGACGTTGTCGAAGTCTTCGGGCGAGCGGCAGTCAAGCGGCATGTAGGTCCACTTGGTCCAACCGTGCTCGCGGGTGCCGTCGAGGATGTAAATCATGCTGACGGCGGCCTGGATGGAAGGGTTGCGGATCATGCGATTGAGCGAGTCGCGGTAACAGTGGTGGGCCGAGTAGGAGAAGACGAGCTGGTTCTCGCGATCCGCGGCCAGGTAACTAGGGTAGCGCTCCAGAAACCCCTCCAGGCCGGCCTCCTCGATCGTCCAGCCGGGTGGCGGTTCCTGGCCGGTGCGCTTGCGGAAGTGGTCGCGGAAGACGGCCATCATCTCGCCCGCGGGTTCGAGACCGCGGTAGCGGAAGCGCGCCAGCGGCTTGTGCTGCTGGCGGATCGCGAAGAAGAGGTCGATGGCGAAGCTGCCGGAGCCGGCGCCGATTTCGATCAGGTCCAGGTCGCGCTCGCCCGACCAGGCGCTGACGACGTCGGCGGCCGCCCGCGCTTTCCCCAAGGGGAACTGGGGCAGCATCTTGTCCAGGTGGTCGTCGTAGTCGTTGGAGAAGAAGTTGTCGTCGGAGCGGCTATAGTAGTCGCGGTTGAGCTCGTTCCAGGTGTCGACATCAATGCCCTCGCGCCAGCCGGTGGTGATGGCGTAGCTGAGCGCGCGCTCGGCGTCGCCGGCGAGAACCAGACGTTGGTTGGCCAGTCTGAGGTAGCCGGTATAGTGATCGTAGGCGGCGGTCACCTGCAGGCTGCCGTCGGCGCCGTGGCTGACACATTCCTCGTCACCGACGAAGATTTTGTCGAAAAGCGTCTGCCAGACGAAGTAGGCGGCGTAGAAGCGGGCATTGTCGGGGTGTAGTGCAAGGCCCTGCTGGCGATGGCAGGCGCTGATCGCCTCGGCCAGCTGGGCTTGGGTTTCGGCATTGGCGGGGTGGGCCAATGCGGCAAGGCCTTGCTTGAGGGCGTTGTCGACGAACAGCAGCATGGCGATTTGGGCGGCCAGGCCGTTGGTGCTCTTATAGGCCGTGAAGGGCGTGTAGCGGGCGCGGCACTCGGCGCGGAAAAATTCGAAATGCTCGTGCAGGCGGGCGAAGTCGGCGTCGCTGAGCTGGCCCTGTTCGGCGCGCAGGCGGGTGGGACGCAGCAGGGTTTCGGCCAGGTCGCGGACCTCGGCCGCCACGAGCGTATGGAGCTTGCGGACCAGACCGGCGTAGACGGCGCGGTGGGCGATCGCGGGTGCGGTTTCGGCGTTCGGCAAGATCTCCTCGTAGGAGACTTGCTGGCTTTTGGGGTAGGCTTCGAAGAATAGGGTCACGTGCTCACCTCGAGGGGAAGTTAGGGGGGCCTTCAGTGTGACCCAGATTGTTTGGAAAAGCAACGGCGTTGGCGCCAGTTGCGTCAAGCCGTGTACCTGTCCCTTGTCTTGGTCGCGCAGTCGTCACAATTGTTTCAAGATGACTTGCACTCT
The DNA here is from genome assembly GCA_964423555.1 of uncultured Holophagae bacterium. GTDB lineage: Bacteria > Acidobacteriota > Holophagae > Acanthopleuribacterales > Acanthopleuribacteraceae > CAYRFM01. The sequence goes on from CAYRFM010000026.1 coordinate 20,352, forward strand.
AATAGCGCCAACTGGTGAGGTCCGCGCCGCTGGGCGCCGAGGCCAGGATGCGGTCGAGGATTTTGGGGATGAACATGCTGTGGTAGCGCAGCGAGGCGATTGAAATGTGCTGCTCGTGGTCGCCGTTCCAGCAGTGTTCGGCGCGGTCTCCGTAATCGACCTGGCCGCCGTAAAAGGGGTTGGTCGTGGTCTTCAGAAAGGCCTCGAGCAGGTAGACGGCGTTGTTGAGGTAGTAGGTATCCATGTCGCCGGCGTAGACGTGGATCTTGCCGACCAGGTCGGGGCCCAGTTTCTCCCAATCGCGCTCGAGGATGTAGCGCAGGTCGTAGTGCTCCCGCCAGTAGGCGGCGACCTCGTGGTCGATCTTGCCGGTGCGCTTGTCCCAGAGGCGGCGCGGGTAGCCGTCAGGACCTTGGGGACTGAATACGGCCTCCCAGATGTCCCATTGGTCCCCAGAGCGGTTGTGGGTGCCCAGTGCCAACTCGTACAGGTTCTGGCTCTCGACGGTCGAGAAGACGTGACCCAGGTAATTGCGACTGCCAGGACGCGCGATCTTTGTCCACGGTCCTTGATCGTAATAGGCGTTGTCGTCCTTATAAATGTCGACCAGCGTGTACTGGCGGAAATCGACGGGGTCCGGACAGGCGGCCCAGCAACCGTTGTATTCGCGCGGGTAGAAAACCTGCACCGCCAGGGCCTCCCAGCCGCCCGTCGAGCCGCCGTAGAGGAAGCGCGCCCAGCCGGCACCGATGCCGCGGAACTGGCGTTCGATGGCGGGGATCAGATCGTAGGTGATGGCGTCGCCATAGGGGCCAAGGTTGGCGGAGTTGACCGCGTAGGAATCGTCGAAATAAGGATTGGCGTGCTGGATCACGACCAGCAACACGCGCGGAAAGTCGGGACCGGTCCATTGTTTGAAAAAGGCGTGGGCTTCGGCCTGGCGGGTCTTCTGCGAGGCGCTTCTGCCCTTAGGCGTGTCGTCGGCATCGTCGGCGGGCGGTTCCTCGCGAAAGCCCTCCATGTCCTGGGGGAGGTGGCCGTGCATGATGACCACGGGGTAATGGGCGTCGGGGTGTTCCGCGAAACCGGCTGGCAGCAGCACGTGCGCGCCCAGGTGCATGGAACGGCCCCAGAATTTGGAGAGCCGCGGCGACTCGATGCGGAGGTGCTTGACCCAGGTCGTGTCTTTGGGCGGCTCGATCGGCGGGATCACCTGGTCTAGCACGAGTTCCAGGGGCTTGGTGGCGGCGGGGTCGAAATGCAGTTTTAGGGGCTTGCAGAAGAGGTTACCGGGCGAGCTGTTCCAGTGTTGGCCCTCGCCGTCGTCCATCGGCAGCTTGACGCTGTGGCCGGAGGCCAGCTGAAAGGTCTCGTAGCGGTGGAGCAGCGCCTGCACCGTGTAGTCGCCCGCCGGCACCTGACTCAGGCTCTGGAGTGGGTAGCCAAAGGCGTCGGCGCCAAGGGTGGCGGGCTGGTCGAGCTGCCAACCGTTCACGTCGATCCCGAACAGCTGCTGCGTGCTCTGATCGATGCCGATCTGGAAGCGCGGTTCGTCCTCGTCCTTGGTGGAGAAGATCACCAACAGGCGACCGTCGAGCGGGCTGTCGGCCATGCCCTTCCCCAAGCTCACCTTCACGAGCGCGGGTGATTGGGCCAGGACAGCGAGCGAAGACAGGAGCAGGAAGGGGGCGAAACGTAGCATGCGAGCCTCCACGAAGCGTTTCCCCAACTATAACAGAGCGCCGCCACTGCTCACAAGCGCTGCTCCGATGAAGGACCCGCCAAGCCGCTTACCTTCAGCCAACGACGACCCTCTTCACAACCCTTCTTCGCGTCTTCGCGACTTCGCGTGAGCTCTTCTGCCTCGTTGGGGCGCAGCTCGAGACTTGGCTCAGGCGCGTCCTGCCAGGTATAACAGGAAGGCATAGTCAAACGCGGTCTTCTGAATCTGTTCGAAGCGGCCGCTGGGTCCGCCGTGGCCGACGTCCAGATCGGTCTTGAGCAGCAGCAGCGTGTCGCTCGTCTTGTTGGCGCGCAGCTTGGCGACCCATTTGGCCGGTTCCCAGTAGTGGACCTGGGTATCGTTGATGCCCGTGGTCACCAGCAGGTGCGGGTAGGGCCTGGGCGCGACGTTGTCATAGGGCGAGTAGGAGAGCATATAATGATAGTACTCAGGGTCCTCAGGGTGGCCCCATTCGTCGTATTCGCCCGTGGTCAGCGGTAGGTCGGCGTCGAGCATGGTCGTGACCACGTCGACAAAGGGGACATGGGCGATGACGCCGTGGAACAGCTCGGGCTCGATGTTCATGACCGCGCCCATCAACAGGCCGCCAGCGCTGCCGCCGATGGCGTAGAGACGGTCTGGCGCCCCATAGCGCAGCTCGCGCAGGTGGCGCGCGCAGTGGATGAAGTCCAAAAAGGTGTTCCGCTTATTGAGCAGCCGACCGCCATCGTACCATTGGCGGCCCAGCTCCTGGCCGCCGCGGATGTGGGCCTCGGCAAAGACAAAGCCCCGGTCCAGCAGCGAGAGCCGGGCATTGCTGAAGACCGTGTCACCCGACGAGCCATAGGCGCCGTAGCCGTGCAGCAGCAACGGGTTCTGGCCTGGGACGAAGGTGTCGATGCGGTAGACCAGCGAGATCGGTATCGAGACGCCGTCGTGGCCGACCGCGTGCAAGCGTTCGGTGCGGTAGTCCTCCTGGCGGAAGCTGCCGAGGATTTCCTGGCGCTTGAGCAAGGTCTTTTCGCGCGTGCCCATATGGTAGTGGTAGACCGAGGAGGGCGTGGTCATTGAGGTGTAGCCGAAGCGCAGAAGATCTGTGTCCGCCTCAATGTTCGTGCCCAGGTACGCAATGTAGGCCGGCTCGCCAAAGTCGAGGAAATGGGAGGGTCCGCCGTCGGCGGGGAAAATTTGCAGGGAGACCAGGCCATCGCTGCGCTCCTCCGTGACGAAGTAATGGTCGAAGAGCTCGAAGTTTTCCAGGTAGACGTCCTCGCGGTGAGCCACCAGTTCCGACCAGGCCTCGCGTCCCCGTTCGCTGTCGGGCGCCTTGAACAGCCGGAAGTTGGGGGCTTTGTCATTGCTGAGGATGTAGAACTGATCTGCCAGATGGTCGACGATGTACTCGTGACCGCGCTGGCGCGGCAAAAAGACGTGCGGCTCCTGCTCCGGGTGGTTGGCGTCGACAAGGCGGAACTCGGTGGTCAAGGTCTGGTTGCTGAAGATCATCAAATGACGCCGTGATTTTGACTTGAAGACCGTGACTCGGAAGGTATCGTCCTTTTCCTCGTAGACCAGTTCGTCGGAGGCGGGATCGGTGCCCAACACGTGGCGGAAGATGCGATCGCTGCGCAAGGTGACCGGATCCAGGTGCGCGTAAAACAAGGTTTTGTTGTCGTTGGCCCAGGCCATGGCGCCCGAAACCTCTTCCAGGCGGTCGGGAAACATCTCGCCGGTCCTGAGGTTCTTGAAGTGAATCGTGTGCAGGCGGCCGCCGGTGCGGTCGACCGAATAGGCCAAGATATCCTGCTCGGCGCTGACGTTGAGGCCGCCCACATGAAAGTAGTTCTCGCCGCGGCTTTCGAGGTTGACGTCCAGCATGACCTCTTCGGGGGCGTCCAGGCTGGCGAACTTGCGGCAGTGCAGGGGGTATTCCTTGTCGGCCTCGTAGCGCGAGTAGTAATAGTAGTCGCGATTGCGGTAAGGGGACGTGCTGTCGTCCTTCTTCATGCGGCCCTTGATCTCCTCGAAAAGCGTCGTCCGCAGCGGTTCCAGGTGGGCCAGCGCCTGGTCGGTGCGCGCGTTTTCCGCCTCCAGGTAGGCCAAGACCTCGGGGTTGTCGCGATCGCGCATCCAGAAGTAGGGATCATTCCGCACATGACCGTGCATTTCAATGGAGTGGGGACGATAGTGTGTCATGTCTTCTCCGTAGGCGCAATTCGGCCTTACCTGCTAGTTCCATATATTTTACACTGTTTTTGGGGTTTCGCGGCCGGGAATTTCCCAACAGGTTCGTGCGGAGGGCGAGGCGGTCCGTCTGCCGAGGTTGGGTAATTTATATATCTCGCTGAAATTTATCCTTCATTATGCTAACTTGCTGAAAAGAAAATGTTTCATCTCCAATTAGCACAATAAATTTACACATCCTGATGCGGGGGGCGGACGTATCATCTACGGGTTCACAGTCGCTTCCGCGCGGCGTGAGCCACTTACCTGCCGCGAGGAGTGATCATGATCGAAGCCGCACAAACCCTGCCCGTCCCCCAGGACCAGGATCCTGAACTGGAGCCCTCTCGTACCGTGCTCGATGAAATGATCGACCTGTGGATGGTTCAGACCCGCAGCCATAAGGGGCCTGCGACCAACGACGAGGAGCGCCACAGCAGCTGATCACCTAAACCCGATAAATTTTCCTGCGCCAAAAGGTTGACAGGTTTGGTGGGGATCTCTATCATATTGGGCTTTTGTCGGTCGCCTCACAAGGGTGCCGCCATCCCGAGCCCAAGTCTGGAGATTGCCCCATGATCAGTACCAACGGAGTTTCACTCACCTATGGAAAGCGCACGCTTTTCAATGAGGTCAACATCACCTTTTCCCCTGGAAACTGCTACGGCCTGATCGGCGCCAACGGAGCCGGCAAGTCCACCTTCCTGAAAATCCTCTCTGGCGAGATCGACCCGACTGAGGGCAGCGTCCACATCGAACCCGGCAAGCGACTGGCCGTGCTGCGTCAGGACCACTATGCCTACGACGCCTTCCCGGTGCTCGAAACCGTCATCATGGGCCACGAGCGCCTCTATGAGCTGATGCAGGAGCGCGACGCGCTCTACGCCAAGGCCGAGTTCTCCGAAGCCGACGGCCTGCGCGCCGCCGAGATCGAGCACGAGCTGGCCGAGCTCAACGTCTGGGAAGCCGAGTCCGACGCCGCCATCCTGCTCTCCGGGCTGGGCATTGAGGAGTCCCTGCACTACAAGGCCATGAACGAATTGGAGGGCGGCCAAAAGGTCCGCGTCCTGCTGGCCCAGGCGCTGTACGGCAACCCCGACATCTTGCTGATGGACGAGCCCACCAACCACCTCGACATGGCCACGATCCAGTGGCTCGAGGAGTTCCTGCTCAACTTCCAGAACACCGTCCTCGTCGTCAGCCACGACCGCCACTTCCTCAACAAAGTCTGTACCCACATGGCCGACATCGACTACGGCAAGATCACCCTCTACGTCGGCAACTACGACTTCTGGTACCAGGCCCGCGAATTGAAGCGCACCCAGCTCTCCGACAAAAACCGCAAGCTCGAGGACAAGGCCGCTGCCCTCAAGGCCTTCATTGCCCGCTTCAGCTCTAATGCCTCCAAGGCTCGCCAGGCCACCAGCCGCAAGAAGTTGTTGGACAAGCTCAACATTGAGGACCTGCCCGCCTCGACCCGCAAGCCGCCCTACATCATCTTCAAGCCCGAGCGCGAGTGCGGGCGCAACATCCTCACCGTCGAGAATGTCAGCAAGACCGTCGACGGCGTCGTCCTGCTGGACAACTTCAGCATGACGCTCGCCCAGGGCGATAAGGTCGCTTTTGTCGGCAACTTTTCCCAGGCGATCTCGACCCTGTTCGACATTCTGATGGGCGAGGTCAAGCCCGATTCCGGCACCGTCGCCTGGGGGGGCACGATCCGACCCAGCTACTTCCCCGCCGATAACACCGCGTTCTTCAAGCGCGAGGTCAGCATGATCGACTGGCTGCGCCAGTATTCGTCCGATCAGGAAGAGAGCTTCGTGCGCGGCTTCCTCGGCCGCATGCTGTTCAGCGGCGAGGAGGCGCTCAAGAAGGTCAGCGTTCTCTCCGGTGGCGAAAAGGTGCGCTGCATGCTGTCTCGCATGATGATGATGTCCGGCAATGCCCTCGTGCTCGACGAGCCCACCAACCACCTCGACCTCGAGAGCATTACCGCCCTCAACGACGCCTTGATCGGCTTCTCCGAGGTCGTGCTGTTCTCCTCCCACGACCACCAATTCGTCGAGTCGATCGCCAACCGCATCATCGAGCTGACGCCAGGGGGCGTGATCGAGAAGCGCACGACCTTCGACGAGTATCTGGCCGACGAGGACATCAAGCAACTGCGTCAGGAATACTGGAGCAAACAGCTGGTCTGATCGCCGCCTGCGCCCAGAAATCGCGCGCGCGGTTTTTGGGCGCAATCATTGGTTTTTTCGCACCTCTGACATATAATAACCGTGCCACATCACCGTCGCACTGAGTTTCGGAGGTCGAAAAATGGGTGTCCTGCCCTGGTTCGATATGTTTTTGGTTGGCCCGAGTATTGCTTTGCAAGGGTGGCCATCATGACCGAGCCCATCACAGCGCGAGCAGTTCACAAGGAGCAATCTTCCTCCCAGCACGGTCGTGGCCGCAGGTTTGCCAAGGAGGCCAACGTGACCGGAGAATTCGAAGTGACCGAGCGCCTGCACCTGTTGCCTGCCACTTTGGCGCATATCGAGGCTGAATTGGAGTCGACGCGGGCGATTGGTCGCATGCTGCGCGCCGATATTCCCGAAGGTTGGCCTCCGGGCGATTACGATCGCGGCGCGATTCACTACTTTCGCGAGCGTTTTCTACAGGACGCCAATCTGGCCGGTTGGTTGGTCTGGTATGGTATCTTGTTGCAGGGCCGGCGCCGCATCGCCGTGGGTGCCGCAGGTTTCTTTGGCCCGCCCAACGCCGAGGGCGAGGTCGAGATCGGCTACTCGGTCGTGGCAAAATACCGTCGCCGCGGCGTCGCTGGCGAGCTAGTCGCAGGCTTGATGCAGCGCCTGAGCCAGTTCCCCGAGGTGCGTAGGGTCATTGCCCACACCCGCCCCGACAACCAAGCCTCGGTCCGCGTCCTAGAGCGCCTTGGCTTCCGCTGCGAGGGCGAGGGAGCGGTGCCTGATTCGATCCGCTATGCACTCGCGCTTTCAAGGGAAGACTGACCCGCTTTCTGAGTTCCCCTCCGTGTGTTCAATGAGCTCCGTGGTTAAACAAATGGAACCTCGTAGCGTCGAACAGAAAAGAGGAATTAAACCACGGAAAAAACGGAGCACAGGGAAAAGCAGGTGGCGCCTTTTGGTGTCCCACTCTTTTCCGCGGTAAAGACTTCGTAACTTAACCGTATTGGGCGGCTGGCCCCACAAAATGTTCTGCCCCGATCGCTGGTAAACAGGCTATATTAGGCCGAGCGCGGGCTGCGGGCCCGGTTCTTTGTTCTCAGGATCATCCCCATGACTGAGTCTGCCGCTCCTGGTGCCTTCTGGCTCGAGCTCAAGCATATCGTCCGGCTGGCCTTGCCCGTGGTCGGCACCCAGCTCGCCTTTATGGGCATCGGCGTGGCCGACATCGTCATGTCCGGCCGGCTTTCGGCGCTCGATCTGGCCGCGGTTTCGGTTGGCGCCTCGTTCCAGATGCCCATTTACTTGGTCTCCATGGGTATCCTCATGCTGGTCAATCCGATCGTCGCCCACCTCTACGGCGCTGGCGACCACGCCCGCATAGGCGCCAAGCTCCAGCAGTCGCTCTGGCTCTCCCTGTTCCTTTCCGTCCCGGCCGTGACCTTGATGAACCTAGCCGAGCCGATTCTCGAGGCCATGGGCATCGAGCACGAAATCGCGCACCTAGCCGCCGGCTATCTGCACGCGCTCTCCTTTGGTTTTCCCTTCTCGTTCCTGTTCATGTCCGTGCGTTTTTTCAATGAAGGACTCGCCCATGTCAAGCCGACCGCCTTCGTGATTGCCGGTGCGTTGCCGCTCAACATCCTCGGCAACTACGCGTTGATGTACGGCCATTTTGGTCTGCCGCGCCTGGGCGCCATCGGCACGGGTTACTCCTCCTCGCTGGTCATGCTCTACCTGTTCCTCAGCCTAGCCTCCTGGACCGTGCCAGTGCTGGGCAAACGCTACGATTTTCTCCATTTCAGCTGGCCCCGCTGGCGCGATCTGCGCGAGCAACTGGCGCTGGGCCTGCCCAATGGCGTCAGCCTCGGCATGGAAGTCACCATGTTCGCATTGGTGGCGATGTTTATCGCCAGCCTCGGACCGACTCAGGTCGGCGCGCACCAAATCGCGCTCAACGTCTCCTCGGTGACGTTCATGGTGCCACTGGGCATCGCCTTGGCGCTGGGGATCCGCGTCGGCCAAGCCGCCGGAGCGGGCAACTATAGCGCCGTTTGGTCGACGGTGAAGGCTGGGCTGATCTTGACGGTCGTCCTCCAGATCCTGATCGCGGCCACGATGGCGCTCTGCGCCACGACCATCGTTCATTGGTACAGCCAAGATCCCGAGCTGACGCGACTGGCGGCACTGTTACTGCTCTATGCCGCGGTCTTCCAAGTCTCCGATGGGCTTCAGGTCGTTGGCTCTGGCGCCCTGCGCGGTATCAAGGACACCAAGATCCCCATGCTCGCCAACATCTTCGCCTACTGGGGAGTCGGACTGCCACTCGGACTTTACCTCGGCAAGCTGTGCGGTCAAGGACCCACCGGCTTCTGGACCGGTCTGGTGGCAGGCTTGACCCTGGCCGCCCTGCTCCACAACTGCCGCCTGGTTTGGCTGTTGCGCCGCCGTATGCAGGCGAGCAACAAGCATTGAGGCCATCCGTATCTCTCCCAGGGGGAGATTCGACCTTTCCTATCGAGGCTACATGCGTGCCACATCATCCCATCTCGGTGCCGGTATCTTCAGCGGCCTAATCGCCGCGCTTGTCTGGGGTTCTTGGCCGATCATTTCGCGCTTGGCCGTCGAAGGCCATCTCAGCGTCTATGATCTGACTGCCCTGCGCTTCGGCATTTCGGGTCTAGTGCTCCTTCCGGTGCTGTGGCGCCGCGGCTTGCGCCAGGTGCCCAAACGCGGTGTCCTCTTGCTCGTGCTGGGTGCCGGCGCGCCTTATGTGTTGCTCGGAATAGGTGCGCTCGAGCTCGCGCCCGCTGCCCATTTCGGCATTATCACGCCGTCGGCGATGCTGACGGCTTCCAGTCTCGGCGCCTGGTGGATCCTGGGCGAGACCATGACCCGCATCCGCTTGATCGGACTGATTCTGGTCTTGTGTGGCATCTCCCTGGTCGGTTACGAGGGCATGATGCAAGCGGGTGGCCATTTGGGGCCAGGTCACTTGTTGTTCATCCTGTGTGGTTCCATGTGGGCGGTCTACAATATCGCTTCGCGTCATTACCACATCGATCCTCTCCACGGCACGGCCATCGTCAGTGTCTTTTCCATGATCCTCTACCTGCCGTTTTATCTGGTCTGGGGGCTCGATCACATGCTTGCCGCTCCGGTCGGCGAGCTCCTTTTTCACGGTGTCTTTCAAGGCCTGATCACCGCGATTCTGGCGCTGGTCATGTTCACGCGCGCCACGGCACTCCTGGGTGCCGGTCGCGGCTCGATGTTCTCCGCGCTCTCACCCGTGTTCTCGTTGGTACTGGCCTGGCCTGTGCTAGGCCACCGCCCCAACCTATTAGAAGTAATAGGTCTGTTCTTGGTTTCGGGTGGCATGCTGGTCGCCGTGGTAGGACCGAGGATGCAATGGGGCGACATGCTGAAGACAGCTAAAACAGAGAGCTAGTGTCTAGTCGAAAAGGTCCCGCAAGCTGTAGCTGCTGTGGCGCAAGCTGCAATCTTGCGCCGGGCGGCGGATGAAAGTTAAAGGGACCTTTTAAATAGAGCGAGATCCCGTGAGCGTCCCCGTGGAATGATTCAATTTTCCGCCAACCGTCGGCCGGGGGCAATGGGTGCGCGACTCAAACATAATTGACAGCATGGACGTCTGTTCTTGTCCTCTGACAACCTTTAGGTGTGAAGTGGAGTCGATCAGCTTTTCCCACGCCAATGTCAATAAGGAGTCGAAAGACAGTTTTCGAGGAAATATGCTTTTGTTGGAGATTGTTTGTTGGTGGATGTAATTAATGATCTGTGTTTGCGATCCAACCTGATCGCCTGGAACACTATCAGACCCAACAGTGGTTCCGTGTGATTTATGAGCTTTTATCGCCAGAATAGAACGATGAGATCGCCTCTTGAGAGATTGTTTATAAATCGTTGAAATGTGTTTAAGTTCACACTTCGCCTAGCCGAAACATCTCTCAGCATTTCGTTGCGAATGTGGCCTATTGGTCCCATTGGTATCTACGGCAGGAGGAATTATGCATCGCAAACTTTGCAGAGTGGCCGCGCTTTGTCTACTGCTTCCCTGGTCTTCTGTCTTCGCCGAGGATGGCGAGGACCGCAACCTGCTCGAGCTCTCGCTCGAAGAACTGCTCAATGTCGAGGTCACGGTTGCCTCTAAAAAAGCCGAGTCAATCCATGATGCGCCGGGCATCATCACCGTTATCAGCCGCCAGGAGATCGAGGGTTTCGCCGCCGAAAATCTTGGCCAAGTGCTCAACAGGGTCGTCGGCACCGCCTTCCTTTCCCCAGACGTGTTTTCCAACCAAACCTTGATGTTCCGCGGCCAGGAGGTCACCCCCTACAACAACCATACGTTGATCCTGCTCAACGGTCGGCCCCTGCGCGACCCCATCAGCGGCGGTCTCAACGGCGTCGTTTGGAACGGCTTTCCGTTGGACGCGATCGATCAGATCGAGATCATCCGCGGACCCGGTTCCGTGCTCTACGGATCCTGCGCCTACTCCGGCGTGATCAATATCATCACCAACAAGCACACCAGCGAGCCACTCACGGGTGGCGTCTCGGCCCGCGCCGGCTCCTACAGCGCCTTCGCCCAAAACGCCAATCTGCGCTTTGGCAAGGGCGAGCTCAAGGGCAACCTAGGCTTCAGCCACTACGACGATGACGGCCCCGAATTCGAGTTCACCGATTACCGCAACGTCCATTCCAGCGATAACTTCTATCGCGGCGGCTATGGCATGGTCACGACCATGAATTACCGCGATTTTAGCCTCAACGCCTACCTGGGCAACTATGAGCCCTACTCCCTCAACGGCTCGGAATACTGGGACCCCGGCTACCACAACGACCACAAGCTAACGAACTTCGACCTGGGCTACAACCACAAGTTCGGCGATCGCTTCTCCCTGAGCCTGAACGGCACTTATAACAAGCATCACTGGGAGTCCGCGCTCGATGCGGGCGTGACCGAGGGCACTTCTAATCTCTACGAGGCGACCGGTTTCATCCATCCCAACGATAAACTCAACATCGTCGTCGGCGGTGGTTTCGAGGCCACTGACTGGGGCGGCGTCCTGGTCAATTCCGGTGAACAGGACTCGAACTTCTTCTACACCCAGATCGACTATGCCGCCACCGAGCAGATCAAGTTGATCGGTGGCGTTCAGTACAACAAGATTCAGCGCATCGACGGCCATGCCTCACCGCGGGTCGGCGTGGTCGGCCACTTCAACGAGCGCTGGGGCGGCAAGCTGCTCTACAGCGAGGCCTTCCGCCGCGCCTACCCCCTGGAAACCTCGTTTGCGATCATCGTCTTCCGCGGCAACCCCGACCTGGCGCCGGAGCTGATCCAGACGACGGAGGCCCAGCTGTTCTACACCGGCAAGACCGGCCAGGTCAGCATCACCCTGTTCAAGAGCCATATGAGCGACATCATTTCCCGCAAGTACTTCGACGCGCCCGAACTGAGGCCACCGTTCTATCTCCAGTACCTCAACGGTGGCACCTGGGACTTCGAGGGCCTTGAGTTCGAGGGCAAATGGAGCTTCAGCAAGCAGTTGCTGGGCACCGCCAACGCCAGCTACCAAACCAACGAGCGGGCCGGTGTCGACGATGCCACCCTGCATCCCAATGAAATGGTCAAACTCGGCCTGCTCTACAACACCGGCGCCTGGTCGCTGGGTGTGTTCAACACCTACGTCGGCGCCAGCCAGTCGACGACGCTTGTCAATCCCGGCAGCAACGTCGCCAACCCCGAAGCCGACGCCTACAACCTGCTCTCCGCCAAGTATCGCGCCCATCTGACGAAGCTAGGCCAGGGCGGCGACCTCAGCCTCTCGCTGGAGGTCGACAACCTGCTCGACAAGGAAATCACCTACGTCGACTACCCCAACAAGCAGGTCAACACTTTGATCCCGCTCTACGAAGGGATGGTTTGGGCCGGTTCGCTGAACCTGCGCTTCTGACCCGAGTTTTCTTGCTGCTCTTAGTGCCCCCCGCTCCAGCCCCCAGGCGGCCGTCGCCCTCCAAAGGCGGCGGCCGTTCCTGTGGCTTCGGGGCGGCCATTTCGGCTAGCTTGAGCCTAGGCGAAAAGATCCCGCAGGTGCTGTAGCTGCTGTAGCGCAAGATGCAATCTTGCGCCGGGCGGAGGGTGAAAGTTAAAGCGTTCTTTTAAGTAGAGCGTAACTCCGGGAGCGTCCCTCTGAAATGATTCTTCTTTTTGCCAAACCCGCGACTGACCGTGCAACAAGGGCGTTTTTCGCCACCACCGGCAATGTCCGTACAGACAGGAGTATTTTAACCACGGAACACACGGAAAGGCATGTGGCACCTTTCGGTGTCCCACTTTTTTCCGCGGTAAAGACATCTTAACCTAGCAGCATTTGAACTTGTAGGTTTCGCGGAGCTGTCAACCTGACAAAGTCGTACTAGAAACGCAGAGCTTTTGGGGCTTGGTCGAACAAATCTCGCAGTTCAGGGATGGACAGATGTTGTCGTTTCATTTCCAGCCAAACACATTTATAAGAGCTGCGTTTTGCCAATCTCTCTCGGTTATTCTTGGACGGTTTTGACACATACTTCTTCAGGAGATCGAGATAATCCCGATAGGCCTCATCGCGGAATTCAGGTAGCCCGCCTTGATTCAGCTTCAGGGTTTCAAGCGTGTACTCGGCTCTACGATACCTATGTGAGCCATCGGGTGCAGTAGGCACAAAGTGAAAGGTCTGGTCCATTCCCGCATGCACTCAGATAGTTTATCAGGGGGTCTTTTTCAAATTGATCCCACAGATTTTTTGCCTTCTTCTTCTGGTTCTGGTGACCATCCTCCTGATCTACCTTGTCAGTGGCCTTTGCGAGCTCTGATTTCGTTTTTGGGTCGAGGTGGCAGTTTTTTAATTTGAACATGTGGCTCCTCGATCTCTTGCGCCCATGGGGAAGATAGCACGCAATGCCTCTTGCTCTGCACTTTCCTCCGCCGTCAATTCGCTTTGAAGCTCCTTGATGTTCAGCTTTGCCAGGCGATTCAGTTTCTGCCTGCCCAAGGGCGATCGGGTGTCTTCGCGCATAAACGCGCTGCTGGAATATGCTTCCAGAACATTGCCGTACAGCAAACGGTTCAACTCAACCTCTGAAAGACACTTTCCTTGTTGCGTTTGGCCCAGTTCCAATTTGCAAACACTGCCAGTTTCGGCCGCATGACAGATAAATGAGCTATGGGTAGAGACGAGAAACTGGATATTCGGGAAGCGGGAGGTCAGCCACCAGCCGATGCGCTTCTGCCAGATGGGGTGTAGGTGGGCATCGATTTCGTCGATCAGAACGACACCTGGCACTTGAATGGCTCCGGCTTTGAGGTCGAGTAGTCGCTGCAGACCAAATGAACGCTCCATTTGGCGCAGGAGCTCGAAGCTCATACTCAGGACCGAACGATAACCATCGCTCAATTCTGCCAATTCATGGGTAACGCCCAAGGGGTTTTTCAGGCTCAGCCTTTCGTCTTCAAAGGTTTCAATATGCGTTCCCTGGGGCAGGAACCCGTCCTGATTCAAGAAGGTTCTGATTTTTTCAAAGGCCTCCCCATCTTTGGTGCAAAGATCGCTCAACCAGCGCAAGGATTCGGTCAAGGCCATGCCCTCGTTGAACAGTGAGAGGTGCGGCGATGAGCGCGGGTTGGCATAGTAGAGCCGCAGCAGTCCCTGGTCACCGCCCGAAAACCGCCGAAAGGGTCCGTAGGATGCAGAAAACCACCCTCTTTCACTATTCCAAACCCGGTTGGACTGTTTGTTCAGGGGACCCAGAACTGGTTCTTTGTGAGAGATACGAACACCTACCTTAAAAATGCCGCCTTCCGGAGGACGGCCTCCGCCCTCTTGCGTATCCCACTGAGGGTGCTGCTGTATATTCAAGGATATCTCGCCGTCATGGGCGCCTTCAGCGATCCAGTTAGGAAAGACCTCACCTAAAGCGCGTCCTTCAAGTGTTCCGATCAACGCCAGTGCTATGGCCCGCAATACCGTTGTCTTCCCCGAGCCGTTGTCACCTAAAAAGACGTGCCAGCCTGGACCACGGTCGCCGCACTCCCAGGTAAATTCCTTCAGGGACTTTATCTGCCTTATGCTTACTTTTTTGAGAAACATAACCGCCTCGGAGTGCTCGTTTTGAAGAATCCGACACTGATCATACCAGATGTCGTGTCTGGATTCGACCCGATCACCTTCGGCCCTCTTCAGCCCCCAAATACCTGTCGCTTTGACCAGGCAGCGGACGTTCTTGGGGTTGCGGGGCTCAGGGTCTTGGCGACGATGTCCATTGAAGTCCTGCGGGTTTGAGGGTGCGAACCACGATCTTCGCTGCCTCGGCGCTGCGGCTCTTCAAATCATGGAAGAGGATCACTCCGGACCGCTCAAGCAACATCAAGGTCATGACGCGGTCTGCGATGGCCTGGGCCGTGTGCTTGGCCTGCCAATCCTGGGAATCCATATTCCACAGGACGATCGGCATGTTCAGGTCCGGCGTGCCCTTGGCGATCTCTGCGGTGCGCTGTCCATAGGGTGGCCTGAAGAAGATCGGCTCGTGAGCCTCGAGGCCAAAGATCGATTGGATGAGCTCGCGCGTTCCTTGGAGGTCTTTTTGCCAGTTGGGATTCTTGGCAAACGATTCGTGGACTTCGCCATGGCTTGCGACGCTCATGCCGGCATAACGGCGCACCAGGGCATCGTTTCCGCGCAGACGCTGTTCCTCTCTCAACCTGCCGCCAAGCAGAAAGAACGTCGCGGAGATGCCCTGTTGGCGGAGTTCGGCAATCACTTGGTCCGTGGCCTGTCCGGGCGCAGTGGGTCCATCGTCGAAGGTGAGGTGAAAGTTGAGGTCCGGCAGCTCTTCGCCGCGCGTTTCGTCGGCATCGAAAAGGGCAATCTCGCTGCTGATTCGCGGCCATAGGCCTGCGAGGCGCTGCAACTCGACCAGATAATCGCGGTAAAAGGCTCTATCCGTCGCAAGCCAGGCCTGCCAGGCTGGCGGGGCGGCCGCGAACAGCGTGCGCGCCTGTCGTACCAATCCTGTGCTGTCTTCAGCCGTTGGCCAGCCGCCAAACGGCAGAACCTGCGCAGGCTGTGCTGCTGCATAATGGCGCAGCAGGCGCTCCGTGAGCTTGACGCGCCATTGCTTGAGGCTCTGCAGGTTAACCGACTTGATGCCCAGTTGCGCGGCCATTTCTCGCTCTGAAGCTGCAATTGGGTTCTCCTCCAACGTCTCCAGGCAGACCAGGAGCTCGATGCGGCTGGCCTGATTGAAGGATTTCACGCCGTCGATGACGACCGGGTAGGTGGTTCGGTCAATCCAAGCGGGACCAGCGAGAAGCCTGGACCCGCAGATCATGAAGAGCAGTAGGCCTTTCATTGACGGAGTTTTTCCTTCATGCGTGCGATGCCCTGTGCATAGGCGTCCTTGGGTTTCTCGGCTTGCGCCCACTCGAAGTTGCGCAGTGCCACGGCCCAATCGCCCAATTTCTCGTAGATCTTGGCATTGTTGAAGTAAGAGCTGGCTCTGACCGTATTGGCGTTATTGCCTCGTGCCCGTTGAATGGCAGCCTGATTGGCGGTTAGCGCTTCGGGGATGCGTTCCAGCTTCTGGTAGGTCAGGCCCAGGTTGCTCCAGGCTTGGGCGTTGGTGTCATCAAGATCGACGGCATCGCGAAACAGTTCGAGGGCAGCTGCATAATCCTTACTCTGATAAACCTCCTCGCCGCGTTGATTGCTGCGTTTGGCCGCTTCGGGGTCACGCGCGGTCACCGCACTGCTATAGGTCCTTACAGACGGTTGGTCCGCGCGGTGGGCATCGCCGATCACGCTCATGAGTTTGGTCATATCCGGTCGGCTGCCACCCTTGCGAGAATCCGCCACTAAATACGTTTCCACAATTTCGCCGCGCTCATTGATCTCAAAAGGCTGCCAGGTGTCGAAACCTCTGCCGGTCGGCACGCTGTAGGTACGCAGCAGGGAGGCCCCCACATACAGGTACACCTTGGCGCCGCTTGCACCCAAATCTGGCACGCCGTCGTAGCGATAGACGTAGAACTTGTAGGTGGCTTGATTCTTCCTAGGAACCGTGATGGTTTCTGGACCATAACCATCCGTGTCATCGACGTCGAGTGCGGCTCCTGTGCCCGTTCTCTTGCCGAAATAGACGTGATTGTTGGGATAAAACAAATGCAAATCCAGATCTGCGGGGTTCTTCGCCCAGCTCAGCACCACGCGCAAGCCATCGACCAGGGCCATGACGGGACTGAGCGCAAAGGTAAGTCCGTCGACCGGTCCCTTGGCGACGAGCGTCGAATAGCCGGACTTACTGATGATTAGGGTCACGGAGGCATCGTCTGCCGCGTACTCGGTGGTCAGCGTTACCTGACCGGCAGCGTTCGTGGTGCCGGAAACGGAGGTCGCACCATTTTTCTGGAGAATGACTTGCGCACCTTGAATGTATTGATCCTTGACGGTGGCCGAAAGTACGGTGATGCTGCGCGTTCCGGCAAAGAGCATGGCGCTACTGAAAAGCATTAGAAAAATAAAGGCCCGCATGGAAAATTGCCTCAGGTAGGTTTGAGCAGATACAGACTGCTACCGCAATCCTACCATTGGTTGTTAGCCAACTCGACTTATTTGTACATGTCCTGCTGCTCGTCAATCCCCCTTATCGCCGCCTGCTCTTTGTGCCCACGCTCAGGTCCCTAGGCGGCCGTCGCCCTAAAAAGGGCGGCGGCCGTTCCTGTCGTTTATTTCGGCTAGCTTTCGTCGACGGGGATCGTAAAGGTCACGCTGCCTGTTTTTTCCATGAGGAGACATACCTCTTCGATACAGTATTCGAATCTGATCGTGTAGTTTTGCGGAGCGGCGTTGCGAAGGATGAGCGTGAAGTCGCGACAGATCGAAGCACAGGGTCCGACCTCATCGAAACAGACGACCTCTTCAGGTACCAACCTCAATGCGGCTTCAGAGTTGGGCAGAACGAAATTGGGCACAATCTCGATCCCGGTAAGGGTGATGCCCTTGAAACAGAGATTGCTGTAGGGATTGCGGATACAGACATAAACGACTTCGGTGTCATGTGTTTCCAGTCGGTCGTTGGGACCATCGCCCCAATGGAGCGTGAAGGCAAGTTTGAGGTCTTTGGGTTTGAAGGCCGGACCGCATGTTCGTGGTACTTGAACACCATCGTTGAAAACCGTGAAGTTGCGTGCTTTTGCGCGAGCATTCAGGCGTTGGTTCTCCTCGTCAATGTCACAACCCAGGCAAGCGCAATCACAAAAATTCGCGATCAGGTTGGGGAGACCCAGGTAACACGCCCTTGTCAAGGTGAGCCAACTGAATTGAAGTTGACACAAAGCTCCGGGCTGATTGGGTTGGTGGATGGCACCCAAGAACGACTCGCCGTCCTGAGCTATGTAGATGCGGTTGTCGGGGCCAAGTTGCAACGCGCCAAGGGCGAACCTACCCGCTTGATTTTTATGAGTGCCCACTAATACTGAGAGCGCCGACCCGTTCAAGTCATGCTGGAATACAAAGCCAGTCGCCTGACTGGTATTACTGGTATTGCCATGGACGCTGTAGTACAGATATCTGCTGTCTGGAGAAAACTCTGTGCCATACACTAACCTAGGGTGGCCTTTAGGAGCAACGTTCGGTGGCAGAAGGGTCAAGGGACTGGTGCCGATGGTACCATTGGCTGGATTGAACGGGAAAACCATCAAACCTGAAGACCAGTTAGCCAAGGCCAGCTTTGTGCCGTCGGGGCTGGCCTTGAGATAACCGACGTCATGAACCCTGACTTCAAGGTTGATATCGGCCACATGATTAACGCCAGAGCTGTGGACCAGGAACAAGCGGAATCCCGCGGGGCCCAGGCCAGCGTTCTGGGGGGCATTTTGGTAGACGGTTATTACCCAGAAGTCGCGACAGTTTGCATGCTGGATTGCAAGTACCTTTTCCGTAGGCGACTTGCCGGCAGTGAAATTGGGGTCGCTCAAAATAGGGAGGATACTGGACAATGCTACTTGGTTGCCCCAATTTGTTACATCAAAGAGCGCACCGTTTAGGTGATTGTTGGATCCCGTGGCGCCATCGGCTGTAAACACATAATACTGGTACGTGTTACCTGGGTTGGGTACGATTATAGCGGATTGAGTGGAAGAAGAGTTTCCTTGAAGGTTCGTGGCACGTAACGTTTCGGTTCCATCCCAGACGTTTTTGCCATCTGTATAAAGCAAGAGGTTTCCGTTAGAATCAGAGATGCTGGCGCATCCTTCAAAAGTATTTAAGGTAGATGTCGTGGAGATGGTAGGTATAGGTGTTGTGAAATTCAGCTTAACGCCTGCACCAAACACCCAGTTGTCATTTTGTCTCTGTGCCATTTTGCTCTCCTAATTTGAGCGATTGCGAAAGTCTAGGTTGTACTTTTGTAGGTGCGCATCTTGATCTCATACAATCTCAATGACCACAAAAGCTGTTGAAAATGTCCGTTCTTCGTGAGGGTGCAGACCTGTGCATTGGATTAGACTGGTATAATCACTGAAAGGTTCAATGTGTCAAATTAATAATTCAGCTACAGGCGGTTTATTTTCTTCTTGGGTGGCCGGCCTCGCCCGCTGGAGGCCCTCGACCCTAAAAGGCGGCGGCGGTTCCTATGGCGGGGAGAGGTCTCCTCACTCACCGCCTCTCTCCAAGGTAAAACCGAAAAGCCGAAAAGGCGTCTCCATTCGACGTTTGGCAAAAAGCAGAATCATTTTAGAGGGACGTTCCCGCAGTTACGCTCTATTGAAAGGACCGCTTAAATATTCACCCCGCCGCCCGGCGCAAGATTGCATCTTGCGCTACAGCAGCTACAGCGCCTATTGTCGCCCCTACTCTACTGCCTTCGTGAGATACAAAACAGGCATCGCGGATAGGGATCAGAGATGTTGTCGCGGTGCCTGTCCTGCCTGCTCGTCACTCCCCCTTGTCGCCGGGCGGCCAGCCTTCGCTGTCGCGGCGTCGGCAGAGCGTGCCCTTGGGGATCGTCGGACAGACGAAGAAGTAGGGGCAGCGCGGGCAAGTGACGGGATCCGTGCTGGGCGGGAAGTGGCCCTGCTTGATGTCGGCCAGAAAGCCGTCGACCTTGCCGATACGGGTCGCGCACTTGCGCTCGGTCATGCCGATCGGCGTGGTCTTGCGGTCGCTCAGGTGGACGACCTCGACGGCGCTGCGGCCTGGACCGAAGTGTTGCTCGGTGCCGACCTGGTAGAGGCTGTAGATCGTGTCCTCGCCGGTGAACGAGCCCTTGCGGCCGGTCTTGATGACCCGCAGCAGGGTGCCGCCCTCGTCGGTGGTGACGACCTGATCCGGTTCGATCCGGACCTTGCCGTGGGTCAGCTGCACGGTCAGGTTCTGGGCCGGCGCGACGGTCAAACCGGCCTGGCTGAAGACGAGATTGCCGACGAGGCGCTCGGCCAACTCGCGGTACTTGGCCTCGAAGCCGTGGTCGACGGGACCGTGCTCTTTCCAGGAGGTGCCGAGCTTTTCATGGACTGCGTCCATGGTCGGCTTCTGACCGGGCTCCATGCGCTTGACCCAGTCGATGACATCGTAAATGCAGCGGTGCGTCTTGACGAAGGCGCTCTGTTTGCGCGTGCCGGCCAGGCCGAAGACGCGGGCATAGAAATAGCGGCGCGGGCAGCGCTCGTATTCCTCAAGCTGCTGCGCCGTCGTCTCCTCCGGCGGCGGTTCGTCGGTGCTGACCCGATCGTCGAACGGATCGCGCTCGGGCAGGATCAGCAGGTCGGGCACGTCGACCAGGCGCGGCGAAGGCACGAGGCGGGCAAGGAACGGGGAAGGGGAGCGGTTGCGGTTGCTGGCGGTGCGGAAGCGATAGAGGTGGAGGTGCTGCTTGGCGCGGGAGAGCGCGACATAGAACAAGCACTCCTCCTCTTCCTCGTGCAGGGCCTTGATCGGTTCCAGCTCGTCGACACCGTCGGCCAGGGTCAGCATGCCGGCCGGCGGTGGGCAGCGCACGGGGCGGTAGGACATGGGGAAGCCAGTGACGACCAGCGAGGGCAGGTGGACGGCCTCGAACTCGAGACCCTTGGAGCCGTGGATCGTCATCAGGCGCACGGCGTCCAGACCCAGAGCGGCGGCAGGGATCTGGCTGAGGTGCCGTTCCTCGCCCAACAGGATCAGCAGGCGCACCTTCTGCAACAGGCGCATGGCGGGCATGCCCTGGCCGCCGGGCTGTTGGCTGCGCACGAAGTTGAGAAACTGGTAAAGGGCGAGGCAGCGCATGCGTTCGGCGATGGTGTCGGCCTCCAGCAGGCTGCGCAGGTAGCTGCTCTTCTCGAACAGGTAGGTCACGATCATCGTCCAGGGCGTGCGGTGGCGTTCCAGGTCCTGGAGGTCCTCCCGCAGGCGGGCCAGGCCGTGGCGGCCCGCCTCGCTCATGCCCTCGCTGAAGCCGTCTATCGCTTCCAGCGCCTGCAGCACCGGTGTTTTGCGCTCGCGCACGCCATTGAGGAACAGCGAGACGTCGTTGAGCGGGATCTGGTAGTCGGGGAAGTGGGCGACCCGCATCAGGCCGCCACCCATATTCTCGGCGGCGATCGACAGCAGCGCCAGCATGTCGCGCACTTCCTCGCGCTCGAACAGACTGCCGAAGTAGAGTACCGGGATGCCGCGCGCCTCCAGCGCCTCGGCGAAATCGTTGAGCGTCTTGTTGGAGCGGCACAGCACGGCCTGGTTGCGATAGGCCACGCCTTCCCGTTGGAGAGCGCCGATGCGTGCCGCCACGGCGGCCAATTCGCCGTTGGCGTCGGGCAGCTCGCTGAGGTCGGGCTCGCTGCCGATCTGGCCGCGGGCGGCGACCAGCTCCAGCGACAGCGCCGCGCGCGAGGCCATCATCTCGCGGGAAAAGCCGGTGAACAGCTGGACGATATCGGCGCCCGAGCGGTAGTTGGTCTCCAGGGCCATGCGCGTGGCGCCAGGAAAGTCCTTTTGGAACAGTGCCATGTTGGCGGAGGAGGCGCCGCGGAAGCGGTAGATCGACTGGCGCGCGTCGCCGACGACCCAGAGGCGGTCGCCCTTGCCGGCGATGACTTTCAGCAGCCGAGCCGAGGCGCGGTTGACGTCCTGGTACTCGTCGACGAGGACGTGGCGGTGGCGGATGCGCACGGCCTCGCAGACGGCCGGCTGGGCCTCGAGCAACAGGGTCGGCTTCATGATCAAGTCGCCAAAATCGACGACCTTCTTCTCCTTCAGCGCCTGCTCGTAGACCTCGTAGACCTGGGCGACTTCCATGGCGCGCTCGGCGGCCTCGATCTGGTCCTCGTCTGCGGCGGCCTCGCGCATGGCTTTGGCCAAATTCATGTAGGAGGCGGCGTCGACCAGCTCGTCCTTGGCGCGCGAGATCGCGGCCAGCATCTCTTTTAGCTCGAGGGCCGGCTCGTAGAGGTTCTGGTGGTAGACCAGGCCAAGCGTCGGCAGCATCTCCTCCAACAACTCGATGGCGTCGGTGCGCGAGAACATGCGGATATCGGCGCTCAGCTCGAAGAACTGGTAGTACTTGCGCAGAATTTCAAGACCAAAGGCGTGAAAGGTGCCGGTCCAGATCAAGGGCGCGGCCTCGGGCAGTTCCTCGGCGACCCGCTCGCTGAGCTCGCGCGCGGCCTTGTTGGAGAACGTCAGCGCCAGGATCGAGCCGGGGTCGGCGCCGCGTTTGACCAGGTCGACAATGCGCGCCACCAGGGTGCGGGTCTTGCCCGTGCCAGGCCCGGCCTCCAACAGCAGCGGGCTGCCGGAATGCTCGGCGGCCAGGCGCTGGGCCTCGTTGAGGCCGGGTCGCTGGCCGGACTTGGCCGGCTCCGCGACCGACTCGAGCGGGATCAGCAGGGCATCGCACAGTTGTTGGAAAACCAGGTCGCGGGGTATCGCCATGTGTGCGGCGATGGCGCTGGCGCGCAGGCGCTCGCGCATGAACAGCTCGCGAGCCAGCGCACGCGGCAAGAGCAGCTCGCGGCCAAAGACGTTGGCCTGGAGTTCGCGGCGCTCGCGCGAACCGTAGCCCTCGGCGACGCCGCTGGCGGCGGCCTCGTCGGGCAGGCTGCAGTCGACCTCCTCGCCCTCGCAGGTGCGCGAGTCGCGATGGAGGTAGAGGTGGCCGAGCTCGTGGGCGATCAGGGCGGCGCGGTCCTCGACCGCCAGGCCACGGCGGATGTAAATTGCCGCCAACTCCATGTCCAGCACCGCGATCGCCGTGTGCAGCAGGGCGTCGTCCTCGTCGCGTTCAATCACCTCATACCCATTCTGGGCCAACAAGGCCGCGACCAGTTCTGGGCCGCTGAGGCTGCGCGCCTGCTGGATTTCGGCCTGGGCGCGCAGCTCCCGGGCTTGCTCTCGGATACTTTCAAAAGAGTCCATGTCCGCTCACCTTCAGGGCGTTTTGCCTAGCCACTGGCGCTTCTGCGCCGCGTCGAGATCGGAGCGCTCGACCGCCTCGGAGAAGCTCTCCTGGCGGGTGGCGCTGGGTTTGTCTTCCGCTTTGAAGCGCGCTGCCTGGAGTCGGGGCGGCGCCTGCAGCCATGCCGCGACGGCTTCGGCCAGGACGCCCAGTTCCGAGGCCAGGCGCTCGACCAGCGACTTGGGGATGGTTTCGAACAGGATCAGGCGATTCTTGAGCTTGGCCAAAAGCGTCGTGTCGAGGCCGACCCGGCTCGCGGCAGTTTTGAGCTCGAGGGGATTGCGACCCTCGAAGGGGTTGACCAGCGCCTCGTGCCCGGACTGGACCTTGCGCAGGGCGGGTCGCAGGCGCTCCATCACACTGCGCGCCATCACCTTCTCGTCCACGCCGACCGGCTGCTGGGCCAGGGTTGGCGCTGCGTCGAGCAACAGCCATTCGGCCGCGAACTCGGCCAGGGCCTCGGCGTAATGGGGGTAGTCGGCCACGTAGCGTTCTAGGCTCTCGCGGTCGGGGTGGTCCACCGCGGTCATAAAGGATTCCAGCACTTCGCAGAGAGGCGTTTCTATTTGGGTCATCTCACACGCTCCTTATAGGCGGCCAGGGTCTGTTCCGCTGAACGCAATCGGTTGCGCACCGTGCGCTCCGACCAGCCGGTCAGGCTGACTAGGTTGATGTCGCCAGCGTTGGTCGGAAACCCCATCAGGTGCAGGGCATAGACCTTGCGCTCGTCGGGGTTCAGGCGAGCCATTGCATCCCTTATGATACAGGCCTGTTCCGGATCCAGTGACTCGGGCAAGCGTTCGCCGCCGATCTCCAGAATTTGGCCGGGGAGTTCGTCCTCGCCGTCGCCGCGTTCGTCCACAAAGACCAAATGGTCGTCGTGGCGTTTGAATTTATGACAATAGTCGATGCGCAGTCGGGCAAAGGCCAGCCAGAAGCGCACCTCGAAAAAATCTGCGCGGCTGCCCGGCTCGATCAGCTGTAGGGCCAGCTCGCCCAGTATCTCTTCGCGGACGATGCCTAGGGTGGGCTCGCGGAAGCCGCGGACCGTGAATTTCAGGTTGGCCGCACAGCGTGCCAGCAGGACCGGTAACAACAATTCAAGCAGGGGCGTGTCCTGTTGGCGCAGGTCCGCGCGGATCAGGTAGACCAGGCATTCGCAGGAGAGGCTGTCGGCGCTGCCCTCGGCGCGGGCACTGCGTTCCAGCAACTGCGGCGGCGTCAACGTCAGTGCCAGGGCGATCTCGGATTCGACCGCGGCCAGGCGCTGTAACCTCTCGCTTCTGCTGTTCTCTTGTGTCAAGGGCGTGACCAAAAACCCCTCCTACTCGTTCACCTGTAGGCTGTAATCGACGGCCGCCCAGGAAACCGGCAAAAAAACACGGGTATCTTGCGTTCATTTTAGTCCGATCCCCGGGCAGTGTCGAGTGACTCGGGCAAAAAGGTTTGAAACCAGCCAATTGCGGGCTTGGTTCGCTGAAAGTGTGATAAATCTGTCATTGGTGGAAATATTCCGAAGAATAGAAAGGCGCGATTGCGCTATAATAAGTGTCTCTCCTTAATAGTACTTGCCGATCCCGGCACATTCCTTATCCGAGGTGGTTTATGGCTCTTGGCAATCTGCTCGACTCCGCGGCGCCCGTATTGGCGACGCTCGAGGGTCCCGTTTCCGACGGGCTGCCCCCTAAGACGCTGGACTTAGAGAAGGCCCAGAATTTCGATGTCTACGGACAGACAGTGGGCATCAAGGGCGATCTGACGGCCTCGCTGGAGATTCATCCGCTCGGCCAAACGGTGGCGGTTGCCGGTGGTTTCTATCCACCGCCCGCGGATTCGGCCTTCGTCGAGGCCCAGGTCACGGCGCGGGCCAATCTCGAGAGCGAGGGCAGTACCGCGGTGGGTGGCGGCGTCACGTTGGGATTCTCGGCGCGCGGTGGGCTGAACCTTAGCTACCGTCACGTGCTTGCCGCCCTGGGCAGCGAGGCCAAGAGTCAGGCACTCGAGCGCCTGGTGGCCAGCTCCACGCTTCCCCAACTGCTCAAACCCGCGGAACTTGGTGACGCGACGCTGCAGTCGCTCGAGTTCGATAGCTTTGTCGATTTTGGCATCACGGCCAGTTACGGGCTGGTCAAGCAATACCAGACCAGCCTGTTCGGCAATAGCAAGGTGCCGTTCGACCTAGGCATCAATGCCGCCCTCAACGCCTCTTTCGGCTTAGGCCTCAGCGGCTCCCTGGATTTCACCCTCGAGCGCATCAGCAATCTGGCCGGGCAGCCCACCTGGGTTCGCGCCATCGTCCACAAGAAACATGAGAATCGCCTGTCCTTGGCGGCCAAGTTGGATTTAGAGGTCAATTACGATTTGGGGACTGGGCTGCTGGGTCTGCTCGACCAGGTTTTGGGCACGCCGCCCGTCAAGCAGCTGTTTGGCGAGATCGATCAGGTCTCGGCGGTGTTGGAGCAGGTCGCCTCTGGCCAGGCCCTGGCGGACCTCCCCCAGAAAATCAGCACCAAGGTTTCGGCTGTGCTGAGCACCTACCTCGATAAGGGCCTGGACCAGGTGTTCAGCTACATCGACACCGAGGACGGCCGCAAGGTGCTGGGCCAGTTACTCGAGGTCAGCAAAGCCTATCAGAATCTCGACGGTGAGATTCAGGACCTCTGGAATCGGGTCCTCGCCTACGGCAACCTGCAGGCGGGTTCGCCGTTCGCCGATGCACTGGCGCTGATCGCCAAGTTGGATCCCAACAACCTCGAGGCCTCTCTCGAGGACCTGCTCTCCGCTAACGCGCAAGCGGCGGTCGCCGCGCTGCAGGACCTGACGGGCCGGACGCTGGAGGACATGGTCATCGGCGACGACGCGCTGGTCAAGCAATGGCTGGCCCGCGCGGTCGCGCTCGCCAAGCAGATGCAGGGTTTCATCGAGCAGTTCCCTGCGGACGTAGCAGGTCGGGTCAAGGATTTCGCGGTGCGGACGGGAATTGATGGCACGATGCGCTGGTTGGACGCCAACATCCCCGCCGACGGCGACCTGACGACCTTTGAGAACACGCTCAAGGCCAAGGCCGGGGAGCTCATGCAGGAGCGCATTCAGGGTTTGATCGACCGCGCCGTCGCGCAGATCGACCCCGCCTATCTGGCCCAAATCCAGGACTTCGCCAAGCAGGTGCTCGGCTACATCGACCAGATCGGCGACAAGAAGCAGCAGCTCCAGGACATGCTGGCCAAGCTCAAGGGCACGACAGGTCTGTCGCTCAGCTTCGAATGGGAGCGGGTCGTCAGCCGCACGGCGCTGGTCGACGTCAGTTTCGATCCCGCCGACCCCGACATGTTGGCGGCCTTTGCCAAGCTTGCCGCGGGCGATGTGCAAGGTTTCCTGGCCGCGCTGCCGGAAAAGGCCGACCACTACGCGCTGCACGACAGCCTGCTGACAAGCACCAAGGCGCTTACCTTCACGTTCGGCATCTTTGGGGTCAAAAACACGAACCAGCGCATTTACTCATCCTCCCTGCGCTTGATCCAGGAACCCGATGATGCAAAAGAGCGCCGGGGCGCCTACTCCGGTTCGTTTAGCAACATCATCACCGAGAACGGCAAGCCCTGGCAGGCCACGGTCGCCTTGACCGCTCAGGCGGCTGCGGCGAACGGCAACTTTGACCTGCCTTACGACCATGTCATTTTTGATTTGTTGCTGACCATCAGTCGCAACGACGATCAGACCAGCGCCGCCGAATTGGCGGGCCTGCTTGAACTGATCAATCTCTTGGGTTTCCCTGGCATCTACGAACAAATCCAGAACGCCCATATCGCAGAGGGCACAGGCACCCGCCTGGCGCTGAGTCTCGACCTGCGGCTGGGCTCGCTGGACACGCTGCTCAATCTCAGCGATCCGGCCAAGACCGATTTGGCATTTCTCAATGCAGGCTTCCTCTGGCACAACACGCCGCTAGCCATGCGGGCGCCCGACGGCGACAAGGGCGCGGAGCTGGCTTGGTATATCGCCAACAGCAAGAACTACCGCGACCACTTCGATCAACCCACCTCGCTCAACGGTCTGCCTGTCATCGGGCCGAACAACCTCAAATTGAAAACCGTCAACTTCTGGCCGTCGCTGAAATATATGGCCGATGCCAGATGGCAGGCCGTGGCTCAGTACAAACGCATGAAGGCCACTTTCGACAGTGCGGTCCAGGCCAAGACCGACGCAGCCCTGCTTGGCTTGATGCAGGCCTACGCCAACTACGCCCGCGATACCACGGCAACGGGTGGCTGGACGAGCCCGATGTTTGCGGTCTTTGGGCCGCTGGCGCTACTGCAACAGTACCAACCGGCCCAGCTCAAGGGGATCCGCGCCGCGGGCACCTTCCGCTGGCAGGCCGACGGCGCCTGGCAAGCACCGATCTTCCTCAATAACCGCAATGGCTTCGTACTGCCGCAGTTCGTCACTGGTTGAGGCCCAAGCCGTGGGGCTCCGGGATGAGGCTTTTTGCGTCGTCCCGGGGCGCCACAGCACGCTGCGGCTCTAGTCGCGCTGCCACGGTCCTGCCAGGTCCGGCTTGCGCAAGGCCTGCGCCAGCCGGATCAGGTATTCCTCCCGCCGAATCGGCTCGGCCCCCAGGCTCAGTAGGTGCGTCGTCACTTGCTGACAGTCGATAAGTTCGAAGCGGTAGCGCGTCATCCAGAGGCAAAGCTCGTACAAGGCGAGTTTAGACGTGTCGCGCCTGGCCGAGAACATGCTCTCGCCAAAGAAGATGCGGCCCATGGCCAGGCCGTAGAGCCCACCCACCAGGACTTCGCCCTCGTAGACCTCGACGCTGTGGGCTAGGCCTTCGCGATGGAGGTCGCCATAGGCCTTGATCATGTTCCCCGTGATCCAGGTGCCCTGCTGGCCGGCCCGGGCTACGCCCGCGCAGCGGGCCATCACCGCCTCGAAGCAACTGTCGAAGACGACGCGAAACCTGCCCGTGCGGCGCAGCTTTGCCAAGCTGTGGCTGGCCTTGAACGCATCGGGTCGCAGGATCAGGCGCGGGTTAGGCGAGTACCAAGGAATCGGCGGCTCGCCCGTCCAGGGAAACAGTCCAAGGGCATAGGCCTGTTTTACCGTTTCGGCCGCCATCGTGCCGCCGACGCAGACCAGATCGCCCATTTCTTCCGTGATTCGTTCTGGGAAGGCGAACGGCTTGCCAATCCAATCATTGAGGATTTTGTGGATCAGGTCCATCCTACCCCCACGGCCTGAGACCTCATGAGAACCACGCGCATTTTAGCATTTTCCCGGGCTCGAGCCCGACTAAATGGTCAGCGGATCCAGCGCGCAGTATGACGATACCTTCAGGACCCCCCGTGAAAGCAGGTATCTGTTGGCACCAAAGACAATGGTCCGCAAGGGAAGATTGACTGCGTCACTACTAATCCTTTGCCTACCGCCATAGCTGTGGATCCAGCGGGCACCAGACCCTTCCAATTGTGCCCAGATTTGCTATAGTTTGGCGGGAACAACGCCAGCAGGAGCATGCATGACCGAGAAACTCTACCTCCACGACTCACTCGCCCTGGAATTTGAAGCTCAAATCCTCCAATCCACCCACTGGCAAGACCGTCCGGCGCTGGTCCTCGATCGCTCCGCTTTTTACGGCGAAGCAGGCGGCCAGCTGGCCGACCTGGGTCAGATTCGCGCCGGTGCTCGCGTCTTTGACGTCATCGACTGCCAATACGACGAGGACGGCACCCTCTACCACCTATTGGCTGATGCTAGCCCGTTGCCTGCGACTGGCGAGACTGTTTGCGGACAAGTTCAATTTGCCCGGCGTCGTGACATGATGAGTCAGCACAGTGGCCAGCATTTGCTGTCTGCCGCCTTCGTTGCGCTCTTCGACGCCGAGACCCAGTCCTCGCGCTTGGGCAGCGCGCTTTCGACCTTGGATCTCGCGGTCGCCGAGCTAAGTGATGACCAGATCGCGCAGGCGTTGGCCTTGACCAACCAAATCATCCTCGAGAACCGGCCCTTGCGCGTCCACTACCCAGATGCCGCCCAGCTCCAAGCGATGGCCCTGCGCCGCGCCCCTAAAGTCGAAAAGGACATCCGTATCGTCGAGATCGAGGGGGTCGACTTTACCCCCTGTGGCGGCACCCACTGCCGTGCCACCGGCGAGATCGGTCCGGTGGTCATGACCACCCGCGAGCGCTACAAAGGCAACGTACGCATCAACTTCCTCTGCGGGGACCGGGTCCTGCAGCGCTTGGCCAAACTCGAGTCCGAACGGGTCGAGCTGGGTGATCTATTGGGTTGCGGCGCCGCTGGCATTGGCGATGCGGTCGTCAAACAGGCCCGCGAGCTCAAGGACCTGCAGCGTCGCCTGGGTGCCACGCGCGGTGCGCTCGTTCAACTCGAAGCCGAGCAGATATTGCGGGAGCACCCGGTCGGCGACGCGCCATGTCTGTTGCGCTTGGTGCGACCCGACGAGGACTTCGACTACCTCAAAGCCCTGGCAGCCGCCCTGGCGCGCCGCGCCGATGTCTTGGTCATCGCCGCGACCCACGACAGTGACGGGGATAGTTGGCGCCTCTCCTTGGATGCTGGCAGCGCCGCGGGGTTCGATGCCGGCGGCTGGTTCCGGAACTGTGCCAAGGCGCTTGGCGGCCGCGGCGGCGGCCGACCCAACCATGCCGAGGGCGTGTTTCCGGCAACGCTGGATCCCCAAACCCTGAGTCTGAGCTGAGCCATGTTCCCCATTAATTGGGTTTTCCATGTCTTCTTCATGACCTTCTTTTTCGTGCTGGCGGTGGTCTTATTGCTTCGTGGACGCCGCCATACCTCTACTTGGTCCAAGCGCGCGGCGGCCATGAACTTCATCTTTCAGGACAAGGGCGGCCTCCTGCATAAACCCTATCTGCCCATGTTCCGCTTACTTGGCAATTCGGTCATCGACGATCCCACCGAAATGCTTTCGGGTACTTGGCGCAGGAAGGAGCTCTTGGCCTTCAACTGGTTCTATCAGTCGAGTACCGACTTCCGGGCGCTGCGCGCCGGGTTTGTCTGCTTGATCGCCAAGCTAAACCAAGCAAAGGTGCGGCTGCTGGCCTTCGATCGCAGCCTTAACGACTTTACCGACCCGACTGGCGAATCGGTGATCGTGCTGGGGTCCGAGGCCTTTGGTGAGCGCTACGGCTTGTTCTGTCGCAATCGCAAGGGTGCGGACGAGCTGCTCAATCAACAGGTTATCGAGTTTCTGCTCAGCGAGGGCCCCTTGTGGTTGGAGGTCGACGAGGACCGCCTTTTGCTCGCCTGGCAAGGTGCCCTCGAGCCTGGCGATTTTCCTAAGGCGCTGGAACGATTCGAGCGGTTGTTGGTTGTCCTGGGCGAGATGCCCCGCTCTTAGCGCATTAATTCCCGCGTAAAGAGCGCAGGCTGATTAAATTGTGCAGGGATCAAAAATTATCGTTGACCTGTTTCTGACCTCGGTGGATGATGGTTTTGGGCGATTACGTTCGCGAGGCATATATGACGCAACGTTCCACCGAGGAAAATCCTGCCACCCACCGAATTGGCCATTGGCTGCTGATTAAGCGACTGGCCGTGTCCGGTTCGGCCGAACTCTGGCTGGCCATGGACGAGGAGGTCGGTCAGGAAGTGGCGGTACGCTCGGTGACCTTGGACAACTATGTCACCCCGCGGGAATTGCGCTTAATACGTCGCGAAATCGAACAGGTCTCGCAGCTGCAATGCCCTGGTTTTGTTCGTATTCACGACACAGTCGCCGAGGCGAAGTCGCTGCATGTGATCACCGAATATGTCGCCGGTCCGAGCCTGCGTGCCGAACTCAAGTCTACTGCATACTCTCAGGCCAAAGTCGTCGCGATCGCTCTCGAAGTCCTCGAAGCACTTCTGGAGGCCCACGCTCGAGGTCTGATTCACCGCGCGCTCCATGCCGGCCAACTGCGTCGGGACGCCAAGGGCTTGCGCGTGCTTGGGCTGGGCTTCGGTGTGTTGCATGTGCCAGATAATCTATCCCGGCTTGAGCATCTGGTCGCCATGTCGCCGGAACAGTTGCGCTCAGAGAAGGTTGATCACCGCACCGATTTCTTCGCACTGGGCGGCATGATCTACGAGCTCATGACCCGGCAGAACCCGTTCATCGGTGCCAATCGCGAAGACACGCTTTATCGGTTGCTGCACGTTCGCCCCCAGCCGCTGGCTCAAGGATTCCCCGGTACCCATCCCAAGCTCTCAGCAGTCGTCGATTGGCTGCTCCAGAAGGATCCAGAGCATCGACCCGAGACTGGCGCCGATGTGGTCGTGATCCTGCGGGAAGTGGCCCGCGATCTGGGACCCGCTTAACCGGCCGGGCCGGTAACTGCCGGGTGCGGCGTTCATGCTTCCGAATGGGTTACAGGAACATGTGCAGAAAGCGAGCCGCCACGTTGGCATCTAGGTCATGGCTGCCAGGCGCAATCGCATACTGACAGGCCAAGGCAAAGGCTTTCGCGT
This sequence comes from uncultured Holophagae bacterium, assembly GCA_964423555.1. Taxonomy (GTDB): domain Bacteria; phylum Acidobacteriota; class Holophagae; order Acanthopleuribacterales; family Acanthopleuribacteraceae; genus CAYRFM01. Next base: position 51,462 of record CAYRFM010000026.1, read on the forward strand.
ATTCAGCAGGGTTCATGCGCAGCTGCTGCATGATCTGACCGCTCTGGTGCATGGCGTTGCGGTGACCGTTGAGCCAGTTCGGATCGAAGCGCGGAAGCGCCAGGATCTTTTCTTTGTCGACCGTTTCAGGGTCAATGCCGAACATGATGTTGCTGCCGGTGTGCTTGACCTTGAAGCCCAACTTATCACCCGCAGCCAAGCGGATTTCGGGCAAGTACTGCAATGCCTGCCCTCGGTCGGTTTGCCCGCTCAGGGGGCTGGTGGAAAGTGAGCGGCCCTCGCCTAAATCCAGCTCGTACCAGAAAACCACGGCGCCAGAAATGCCGGATTCGCTAAGTTCCACCGTAAACTGTTTTTCTTCCTCCCCGACCTTTGCCTGGCCGAAGTCGAAACTGAACAGCGAGAACGGCGCACTCAGGCGACGATGGCGCAGGCGCGGCAACTGCACGTGAATGTATTCGGGACTGAAGAGGTAGGGTGTCAAGAGCACGGCGTGCTGGCCGGCTACCTCCTCGATACGGCGCTCGATCAACATCCCTTCCATGCGAGCGCCGTGGGGCAGGATCGTCGCGCCCTCGGCGACCAGGTTTGCCAAGGCAGGCTCGAGGTAGTGGAGGATGCCGTCCCCGAGCAGGCCGCAGTCGAACTTGTCGAAGACGACCATGTCCGCTTTTGCCGGGAGGTGTTCGGGGATCGTCAATTTACGGCAATCCTCGTTGACGACCGTGATCCGGTCGGACAGGCCCGCGGCCTCTGCGTTGGCGATGAGGGCCTCGCATAACAGCGGCGAAGTTTCGCAGGCAATCACCTGCGCACCTTCGGCGGCCGCAGCCAGCGCCAGCAAACCATTGCCGGCGCCGATGTTGAGCACTCGTTTGGGGCGGTGCTGGGCAACGGCCTCGCGCACGGCTGTCACCAAGCTGGCGTTAAAGGCATTCTCCGTGGCGCCGTGGATGTGCCAGGGTGCCAGGCAAGCGGCGCGCTTCGCCGCGATGGCCGGCACGGTTTGGAAAAACAGGCGGTCCTCACGCACTTCCAGAGTGCAGTCCAGGGCATCGCCGGGGTTGACCTTACGGGTATCCACGTACTGGAACGCTTGACCGGGCCAGGCGAGATTGCCTTCGGGACCCGTATCCAGCATTTCATCGTCCAGTTCCAGACTGTACCAATAGAGCAAGCCGTGGACGCGACCTTTTTCCGTGATCGGAAAATTCAAGGTGTGGCGGCCGCATTCCAGCTCGGCCAAGGCCTGGTCCAGTACGAGCTGCGGCGCTGCCAACAGACGGCGTGGTCCACTGTCGGCCGTGACCTGCAGCGCGAACGGGTGCCAGTGGTAATCAGCGAGTTTTTCTAGGGAGAAGCCAGCGCACGCCAAATCCCACTGGATGGGGCAGGCGTAGACGCGCAAGCGGCTGGGAAAGATTTTGGCGTCGGCACTGAGCACCTGTTCGCGCAGGCGACGCAGGCGCGGGATCAGGTTGCGGCTTAGGGGATCGTGTTCGAAACGGGTAAACAAGAGGCCGTCACAGCGCGCGAAATCGCCTGGCAGCTCTGCCTCGAGCGCAGCCAGCATCTGGTAGGGTTTGGCCCGTCCCTCGAAATCCTGCTGGCGCTCCTCTTTGGGTTTGTCCAGCCAATCCGCCCCCAAATCGCGCTGAAGATCGCCGATCAAGCGCTTCTGGACATGGCCCTCGCTGAGGCGTCGCGTCATGCTCTTTTCATCCCAACAGGCGACGCTGCTGGCGCCGCTGGCCATGGCGATCAGGGGCAGGAGCCCAGCCTCCGGACCCACGATGGCCCAGCGTTTGCCGGGGTTGCGCTCTAGGACTCGGGCGAAGGTCGCGATCCAGTGCGGGTCTTCGATGCGCTGGATCAACTCGCGCGGGGCGTCCAATTCGCCGAAACTCTGCAGGAACGAAATCAAGCCCTTGCGCATGTTCTCATTGGCTTCCACCGCTCCGGGCTCGCTGTAAAGCGCGGGGTCGAATGCTAGGTCCGGCAAAGGCGGCAATTCGGGGGCCTGTTCGGCGCCGGCCTGATCCGGGTTTAACACGCGATTGAGCAGGTCCTGTTTTTCCTTGACCTGGACCTCCAGCGCCCGGACCTGCTCGGCCAGTTGCTTGTCCTTGGGATCCAGGGCCGAAGCCTTCTGCAAGGCCTCGAGCATGCCGTCTTGGTCTTTACGCGCCTCACAGATCTGGGCGAGCAAGCGAAAGGCGCGGTGGTACTCGCCGTGCAGAGCAACCAGTTGCAGGCCGGCCTGATAGGCCTCGTCCAACCGCTGCAGCTGTAGCAGGCTGTGGGTGCGGTGCAACAACACGAAGTAGTCTTTGGTGCCCAAGCTGAGAATCTGATTGTAGGCTTCGACAGCCTCTGCGAAGGCGCCGCGCTGATAGTGGGCGTGACCTTGGTCCTTAATGGCTTGGAGGGTAAGCTGCAAATGCTGGGGCGGCACGTTCGCCAGTGCCTTTTTCATGACCTCGGGGTCCTGGGTATTGAGGGCCGTGGCCAAGTGTTCCTGCCATGTTCTCGCGTTCATCGTGTCCAGTTCCTTTATGAGGTGATGGGTCAAAGCGCAGGCCGCGCGCCCTATTCTACCGGTTCGAGGCGAATTGTCTAGCCTTTGCGCGGCTCCGGAGGGTTCGATAAATCAAGGAAGCCGCTCAACGGCCCTCGAACTCTTCCTCGATCCAACTGTAGACGGCAACCGTCGAAGGCATACCCAAGGTGCCTGCCGCCAGGGCCACAACTTGGTGCATTTCTTCGCGGGTGATGCCCATGGCCTTGGCCTTGCGCACGCTGGAATGGACCGCGCCCTCGCGCATCGCGCCGGCGGCGATCGCCAGCTTGATCAGACGCTGGGTGCGAGGGTCCAGCGGCCCTTCGGCGCCCGCTTCGCCGATCGCATTCCAGGCTTCGCCCAGTTTAGGAAAACGGCCGACAAATTCCTGAAAACGCTTGGGGGGCTTGGGCAGCTGATTCATGACAATCTCCTGGCAATCGGTCGCTTGCGCGTGGTGATCCAAATGACCTGAGCTATAATAGCCCGATCTCGTTGAAGGAGGAAGTCGTTGGCTGACGTTAGATTGACGCAAACCGCCAAATGCGCAGGTTGAGCAGGCAAGATTCCGCCCAAGGTCTTGGGTGAAATTTTTGGTGCTATCAACCAGCCCGACGATCCCCGCCTGCTGGTGGGGTTCAAGACGTCGGACGACAGCGCGGTCTTCCGCTTGGACGACCGAACGGCCTTGGTGCAGACGGTCGATTTTTTCACGCCGATTGTCGACGATCCCGAGACCTTTGGGGCGATTGCGGCCGCTAACAGCTTGTCCGATATCTACGCCATGGGCGGTCGTCCGCTAACGGCCCTTAGCCTCGTTTGCTTCCCCTACACCGTCATGGCGCCTGAGATTCTGACCGCGATCGTGCGCGGCGGTGCCGCCAAGATCGCCGAGAGCGGGGCCTTAGTCGTTGGCGGTCACTCGGTTTCGGACGAGGAAATTAAATTTGGTTACGCTGTCACAGGCCTGATCCATCCGGATCAGGTCTGGCGCAACGACAGCGGCCAAGCCGGTGATGCCCTGGTCTTGACCAAGCCGCTGGGCACGGGCACGCTCACCACCGCGATTAAACAGGACAAGCTGGCTCCCGCCTTTCTCGAGGAACCGATCGCCGAAATGTTGCGGCTCAACCGCGCCGCCGCAGAGATTGCTCGCGGCTATGAGATTCACGCGGCCACGGACGTTACGGGCTTTGGCCTGATGGGCCACTTGTTTGAAATGATCCGCCCGGCCGGCTTGGGCGCGGTCGTCGACGGTGAGGCACTGGCGAGTTTTCCAGGCACCTGGGAGGCGATCCAGGCCAAGGCCCTGACCCGCGCCCACCGCACCAACCGCGAATACGTGACCGCTGTAGTCGAGACGCCCGCGCTGAATCGCTTCGGCGACTTGCTGTTCGACCCTCAGACGAGTGGGGGCTTGCTTTTGGCGCTGCCTGCTGAGCAGGCACAAGCGCTGCTCGCCGACTTGCGCACAAGCGGCCATCGCCCCAGTTTGGTGGGCCACTTCGACCATAGCGGAGTCATCCATTGCCGATAAACACCTACTTCGTCATGCTGACTGCCCTGGCGCTGAGCCTGACGAGCTACGCGGGCTGGCGGCTCATGCGTCTGCGTGGCGCGGCGCAGCGTCCACGGCCGGTTTTCGCAATGTTTTGGGTGTGGCCTTTCGTCTGGATCCTATTTTCTGCATTTTTTCCTGCTTGGCGTGTCCCGATTTTTGCGTTCGAGGCCTTGCTCGGCTTGATCGTGGTCGTTGCTGTTGTCGACTTCATCGGCGATTACGGTTTGAGTGCCGGCGTCTCGCAGGGTCAGTGGCGCTCCTGTCTGCTGTTGGTGCCGCTGCTGGCGTGGCATTTTCGCGATGCCATCGTGCCGCCGACCGCGGCGACGCCCCTTTATTTGCCCTTTCACGGCAAGGCCCTGGTTTGGACGGATCATCCGTTCCAGCCTGAGGTTTTCTATTTCATCCGCACCGACCGCCCAGAGAAAACCTCGGCCCAGGACCAGGATCCCAACGAGGGCCGTCCGGTTTTTGCGCCCGGCGATGGAATCGTTCAGTCAATCTCGGGTCAGACGCTCGTGCTCAAAATCGGTAACGGTACCGTCGCACTGAGCCCGATCTTGCCCGATTCGCTGCGGGCTGTGCCTGGTGATCGCATTTTTGCCAATCAGCCGCTGGGGATCCTCGATGCCTCGGGGCAGCCGCCTGGCTTGCGGCTCGAGTTTAACGGCACCTATGTCTTTGCCGACGTCATGCGCGGGCGCCTGTTTTCACAAGTTTTTAGCGAAACGCCCTTGAGTCGAAACCAGTATGTGGCTTCAGCTGCCAACAGCCGCTGGCGCATCGAGTGATGAACAGGCGTAGGAGGCCTTGCCATGCGCGACCAGAAACTTTTGACGCTCAACTATATGAAAGGTTACCGCTGCCTGGGCCCCGAGTGTGAAGATATCTGTTGCCAGGGTTGGCGGATTCCTTTGGAGCGCGAGGATGTTGCCAGACTGGAAGGCCTAAGGGCTGAATCTCCCTTGGTAGACGCGGTGCTCGATCAGGCCATCATTCCAGATCCCGACAAAAAGTATCCGGCCCTAATGGGGTTCGCCTCCAACGGTCACTGCCACTTCGAGCAAGGGGGTCTTTGTGCGCTTCACGCTACATTTGGCGAGCACATCCTGCCCAAGACCTGCGCCACCTACCCACGTTTGGTCCTGCGCCAAGACCAACACTACTTGCTGAGCGGGAGTCTGTCCTGCCCAGAGGTGGCGCGCCTCTGCTTGCTCGAGGAGCGGGCCATGGACGTCACTGCCGCCGAATGGCAGCAGGTGCCCGTGCGCATGGAGATTGTCGACGACCATTCGCCCCAGAGCATCATTACCTTAGTTCATATGCTGCGCCAAGCAATCTTGACCCTCCTCGCCGAACCCAATCGTCCGCTGGCGCGCTCTATCTACCTGGTCGCCTACCTCGTCCGCAAATTGGATGTACTGTTGGCCAGCGAGAACGCGTTTACACAGCGTGCCGAAAGCGTGATGAACAAAATGTTGGATCCAAGCCACCAAGAAAAACTGTTGCGGAACCTGGACGAAACGCCGGATCCCCACTTGCCACGACTCTTTTTGGGTTTCGTTCTGGCCGCACGCTCCAACCATACCAACAGCGCCCGCTACAACAGCATGGTGGCGAGTGTGGTCAAAGGCTTCGGCGCGCCGCTGACGATCATGATCGAGTCGGCCTTGGCTCAAATCTGGCCCGCCTATCTGGCCCGCGCGCAGGCACTGATGGAGCGCTATGAAAAGCGCCTTTCCCTATACCTGCGCAATTACAGTCTGAACTATTGGCAGCAGCAGCGCATGGGTCAAGCCGGCAAGCTCTCGGTTGAGGTGCGTCAATTCGCGCTGAGCTTCGCGGTTGTGAAATTTCTGATTTTGGGCCATCCCGATACCGCCGATCTGGCCCAGCGCGACGGCGATGATCCAGCCGCTGTGGCAAGGTTGGATCAGGTGGCTGTGAAGGCAGTGCAAACCTTCTCTCGCAATATCTCCCACAACGCGGGCATGCTGGCCTATTTGGCAGAGCGGATGGAGAAGGGGGGACTTTTGGATGTCGCGGACCTTTACAGCCTGCTGAGCCTTTAACTCGTTCCGATGAGTGGATCGGGAGGGTCTGATGTTCTGGAACAAAAAGAAAACCCCCAAAGACAAGCCCCTCAAGCCGACCGTCACCAAAATGTATGGTGCGATCCTGTCGGTGCCTGGCATCCCAGAACGGCAACCCCCGCAGACGGCCAAGACCCGCAAAGAGACCGCCCAACAGGTCGCCCAGCGCATGGGCGGGGCTCAAGCAATCGCCGCCGTGATTCGCACCATGCTCGCCGAGGACGCAGACCGACGTCGTCGTCTACCGATTTCGCAGGCCGATGAGGAAGAGGAAGTCTGAGGGTGCGCCCCAAGTCCTTTGAATGGTGGAGCTTGGTTGTTATGACAAATTAAAACAACTTTTTGGTTGTATTGTGCTCGCGCATTTGTTATTCTTGGGGAGTCGAGACAGCCAACGTATCGACACTCGGGTCACTTCGGACGGACCCTAGCCCTCCCATCGCGCAAAGGCAGTACGCTGACCAGGCGGGCTGCCTTTCGCCTCAATCGTTCTCGTTTTCTGGTTGGAGTCGAGCCCGCTTACCCCACCACTCCTCAACCCCTCGGCCCGACCAGCCCGAGTTTCATACTCTGCGAGAACTTCACTACCTACCGAGTACCCGTCTGCCCGCAGGCGGGTACTCTTCATCCTCATGCCTATTTGAGCCCCCCGCAGCTCCTTCGGGATGCGTGTGTGCGGGCTTGGCAACACCAACGTACACCAGCCGACAGGCATTTCGCCACACCTCAGCGAACTTGTTTGAAGGTTGTCGATAGGGGAGTACCGCTCTCCTGGTCCCTTGGAGGGGCACCATGACACTTGCCGAAGCGCTTGCCTTTCTGAAAAGTCAACAACCCATGCCTAACGATCCCGAAGAGCCCCTTTTGCAGCGCTTTCGTGCGGTCACACACTTTCTATTCCAGCATCCCGATCCTGCGTGTATTCCCCTTCTGCTCAACGCCTTGGCCCATTGGGATGACTGGTCCCTCTACGATAGCGTGCAATCCGTGTTGCGCCAGTTCAAGGCCCAGGAGGTGGTGCCTCATTTGCGCGTTGGCCTGGCCCATGAGCGTGAGGTGACGCGCACCTGGTCGGCCGACACGGCGCGTTACTTTCCTCATCCGCTGTTGGTCGAGCCGCTGGGCAGATTGCTGCGCGAAGACCGTGTTGAGGTTCGTCTGGTGGCGGCGGCCGCCTTGGAATTGATTCCTGTCCCTGAAGTAGTCCAGCTGGCCAAGGCGGCCGTAGAGCTGGAACGGGACGAAGACGTCCTTGAAATACTGCGCACGATTATCAACGGCGATCCTGCTTCCTAGCGCTGCCCAATCCCTTCACTTCCCGTTCCGATTGGTGGCGTGTCGGCGTACCCAACCGGCGCCGATATTGCCGTCAGCGCGTGGTCCCTGGCGTAAACCCCGGGGACCACGCGATTTTTTTTAATCACGGAGCCGCGGTGTCGGCTGACTCCTGCGCCGTGGCCGTCACTGCACGATTAGAGCGACCGTGGCCCAAGCGCCATTCGGCGATGAGGCTGTAGTAGACCGGAACGATCAAAATGGTTATCACTTCGATCACCATGCCACCGAACGTCGGGATCGCCATCGGTCGCATGATGTCGGCCCCTCGGCCACTGGCCGTCAGCACGGGAATCAGCGCGATTACCGTGGTGGCAGTCGTCATCAGCGCCGGGCGCACCCGCATGATTCCTGCCTCCAGCGTGGCCGCTCGGATCGCCTCGACCGTGTTTGGTTGCTCGCGCTCGAAAACCTGGTCCAGGTAGCTGGAGATCAGCACGCCGTCGTCCGAGGCGATGCCGAACAGCGCCAGAAATCCGACCCAAACGGCGACGCTGAGATTGATCGGCGCCACCTGAAACAGCGCTCGCATTGAGGTGCCAAATAGGTCGAAATCCAAAAACCAGGCTTGGCCATAGAGCCAGATCATGATGAAACCACCAGCCCAGGCCACGCCGATGCTTGAAAAGATCAGCAGGGTCGTGGGAATGCGCTTGAACTGCAGGTAGAGGATGACAAAGATCAGAACCAGTGCCAGTGGTAGTACCAGGGCCAATTTTCGGCTGGCCCGAACCTGATTCTCGTAGTTGCCGGCGAACTGGTAGCTGACGCCCTTGGGCAAGCGGACCTGGCCGGGTTTGAGTTCGGCGCTCTGGCTGCGCACGATCATCCGTTCCAACCAGTCACGAGCCTGCTCGACGACGTCGACCTCGGCGTAGCCCTCGCGTTTGTCGAACAAGACGTAGCTGGTCAAGAAGTTATCCTCGCTTTTGATCACCATTGGGCCTGCCGTGTAGTTGAGTCGAGCGATCTGGGCAATGGGGATCTCCGCACCCGAAGGAGTGGGCAAAATCACCTGTTCCAGCTTGGCCAAGGTGTCGCGCAGCTCGCGCTGGTAGCGGATCCGCACCGGGTAGCGCTCGCGACCCTCCAGGGTGGTCGTGACCAGAGCGCCGCCGATGGCGACCTCAATCACCTCCTGGACCTCTGCGATGGTCAGGTTGTAGCGGGCCATGGCGCGGCGGTCCAGTTCGAACTCCAGGTAGGGTTTGCCGATGATGCGGTCGGCAAAGACTGCGTCTGTCCGGATGTTCGGCACTTGTTTGAGCAGGCGTTCCAGTTCAATGCCAAAGGCTTCGATCGTCTCGAGGTCGGGACCCTTGACCTTGATCCCCATCGGTGCGCGCATGCCGCTCTGCAACATGATCATGCGGGTCGCGATCGGCTGAAGCTTGGGCGCAGTCGTTGTGCCAGGCAATTCGCCCTGGCGCACGATTTCCTGCCAAATATCGTCAGGTTGGTGGATTCCGGGCCAGGCCGAACGCCCAGGATTGAGCATTGGGTCCAGTGCTGGTCGCCACAGGCGGAACGGTGCGCCATCGGGGTCTGGGATGAGCTTGCCGTTTTCACGGCTGAAGCGTCCCTGCACGCTATAGGGTTGGCCGTCGGGCGCAGGTACAGGCGTGCCGTCTAGGTCGCGAAAGAGGTCGGTGGCCTGAGCGTCAAAGCGGAAGCGCAGGTGGCGTCCATGAAGGTCCTGGGCCCATTCCGAGCGATAACTGAGGTTGGTCTCGAACATCGAGATGGGCGCTGGATCCAAGGCGGTGCCGTCGCCTCCGAGCTTTCCGACCACTTGTTCAAGCTCTGGAATTTTGGAAAAGGCTCGGTCCTGTTGCTGGAGGATATCGGTGGCCTCGTTGATGGCGGCATGGCCGGCGGTGGTGGGCATCCATAGGAAGGATCCCTCGTCCAGCGGCGGCATGAACTCACGGCCCAGACCTGGGAAGGCGTGGACCAAACCGACGAACGGCCAGCTGTTGAGGCTTTTCTCGGACAGGGGCAACAGTCGGGCAGCGCCGAGCCAGGTGGCCAGGCCCCAGATCAGCACGCAAGCGGGCGCAAGCGAGAACAACAGGCGGTGGCGCAGAGCCCAGGCCAGCATCGTCGGATAGGCCCACTTGAAGGCCGTGAAAAACAACAACGTCAAGGCCATCATGGCCGTCACGAACAGATAGTTGATCCAAAAGCCGCGGCCCAGCCCCAGCGGCAGCCAGGCGTTCGTAAGGACGGCCGTGACGATCAGGGCGCCGATCGGATTGATCGCCGCATGCAATCGAGCGCGCCACCGACCCTCAAGGCGATCGCCCCACACGCGATAGAGCGCCCAACCACACAGCAGCGGCGCGAGCCACCAGCTCCAAGCGTAGCCCAGCCCTATCCCGGCGCTCAGCAAGAGCGCGCCTCCCGCTCGGCGCCAGGCGCGCCCGGGCAGGCGGCGCCGCGCTAACAGAATTTGCGTCAGGGTTGGCAAGAGTGTGAGGGTGAGCAGGATCGAGGCCAGAAGTGCGAACGTCTTCGTGAAGGCCAACGGTTTGAACAGCTTGCCCTCTGCAGCCTCCATCGCGAAGACCGGCAGGAAGCTGACGATGGTCGTTGCGACCGCCGTCAGCACCTCGCCGCCCACCTGGGTCGTCGCGCGGAAGGTCGTGACCACAGCCGGCTCGTCCGCTGGTGCGCTTTGAAAGTGGCGGATATTGTTTTCGACCAGGATGATGCCCATATCAACCAGGGTGCCGATGGCGATGGCGATCCCCGAGAGCGCGACGATATTGGCGTCCACCTTGAAAAACTTCATAGCTAGGAAGGTCAGCAGCACCGATAGGGGCAATAGCACTGAGACCAGCAGAGAGCCACGCAAATGGCCCAACATGATCAGGATCACGATCATCGTAATCAGGATTTGATAGCTGATCGATGTGTCGAGCGTGCCGAGCGTTTCTTGAATCAGGCCCGAGCGGTCGTAGTAGGGCACGATCGTGACCTTGCTGACCGTGCCATCCGCCAGAACCTTCTCGGGTAGCCCAGGTCCAATCTCTTCGATTTTGCGTTTGACGGCTTGGATGGTGGCCATTGGGTTTTCCCCGTAACGGGCGATGACCGTGCCACCCACGGCCTCTTTTCCGCGATTGTCCAGGACCCCTCGGCGCAAGGCCGGGCCCAGTCGTACCGTGCCAATATCCTTCACATAGAGCGGCACATTGGCTGTCGTCTTGACGACCGCGTAGTTCAGGTCATCGAGACTGCGGACGTAGCCGAGACCGCGGATGAAGTACTCGACGCGATTGACTTCGAGATTGCCCGCGCCAATCTCCTGATTGCTGCGGCGAACGGCCGCGAAGACATCGCCGATGCGCACGCCGTGTGCGCGCATCGCGTCGGGATCGACATCGATCTGGTATTCCTGGACATGGCCGCCGATCGAGGCGACCTCGGCGACGCCGTGAGCACCCAATAGGGCATAGCGCACGTACCAATCCTGGACCGTGCGCAGTTCGTGAAGGTCCCAGCCACCGCTGGGTCGACCGGAAGGGTCGCGGCCCTCAAGGGTGTATTGAAACACCTGACCCAGGCCAGTCGCGTCGGGTCCTAGTTTCGGCTGGACGCCGGCGGGCAGGTTTTCGGAGGGAATCGAGGCGAGCTTTTCCAAGATCCGCGAGCGGGCATCGTAGAACGGCACCTTTTCCTCGAAAATCAGGTAGATATAGGAGGCTCCGAAGTAGCTATAGCTGCGCACGGTGCGAATGCCGCTGACGCCCAGCAGTGATGCGGTCAAAGGATAGGTAATCTGGTCGTCGATGTCGCGCGGCGAGCGACCCATCCACTCGGTCAAGACGATCTGCTGATTCTCGCCCAAGTCGGGAATGGCGTCGACCGGTACCGGCTCTCGCACGATACCCTCGAGGTTCCAGTCAAACGGGGCCACCAGCACCCCGCCACCGACGACCAAGCCCAATAACAGGCAGACGACCAGCCGATGGGTGAGGCAGTACCAGATGACATGTTCGATCAGGCCCTTGGGTTGGACCCTTGGCTCAGTCATGATGGCCTCCCAAGGACTCGATCCTGCTCCCGCACTTGGGCATGGTTTTGCCAAGGTAGGGATTGGCAATTTGGTCCTGGTCTTGCAGCCAATCGGCGGCCTCTGAGCCAAAGGCCATGGGGCAGCTGAAGTGGTAGACCGGCGCGGTCAGCGCAGTATTTCTAGACAGATCGATGACCGCGATGGACAGGGCCGCAAAACCGCGGCGAAAGTTCGCCAGATCGTCGGTATCCGGCAAAGAGGCGAGTGCGGCATCGAGCGCGCCTAGGGGCTCGGCAGCTGCGGTGCTTGCACGGACGATGGCCCGCATTTTTGTGGCGGCGGCTTTGGCCGGTCCCAGCTGATCCTTGCCGAGTGCCCGCTGCATGGCAAAGTACGCTTCCAGCATGCCTGGCACTTCTTTGTGGCGCGCCTTTGGCTTGACTTCCCGCGTGCCAGGGGCCGGCGCGGGCGTCGCTTGCTCGGGGTGGAGCATGTAGTGCTTGGCACGGATCTGTAGCTCGCTGTCGATCTTGAAAGCGCCGTTGGTGACGACCTTCTCGCCGACCTCGAGGCCGTCTTTGACCACGTAAAAGTCACCGTTCTGGGGGCCTAACACGACCTCCCGGCCCTCGTAGCGACCCGGTTCCTTCTCCACATAGACGACCGCGCGCTCGCCCGTGATCAAGGCCGCGCTGGTGGGGACCACCAGCGGTAAATTCTTGCTCTCGCCCGTGACAAGACCCAGCGTTTCGGCGCGCACCAGGGCCATCCCACAGACGTCGCAGGTGCCAGGGCGATCCTTGATGATTTCAGGATGCATGGGGCTGATCCATTTGCCTGCCAGGCTGGGGTCAATCGCCTTGCCGTTGGGGGCGAGCCTAGCGCGGACAGTCGCCCGCACGAACATATCGGGTTTGAGGCGGCCGTTGCTGTTGGCCAGGTTGAGGCGGACCTTGACCGTGCGTGTCTCGGGATTGACGGTCGGGTCGATGAAGACGATGCGGCTCTCGAAGGACTCGCCGGGATAGGCCTCCAACTCGAAGCGCACCGTTTGACCAAAGCGCAGCCAGACCAGGTCTGACTCATAGGCCTCGAGCACGATCCAGACCCGCGAGAGGTCGGCGACGGTGTAGATGGGTGTGCCCAGGGGCACATAGGCGCCCTCGTTGAAGTGTTTGGTGACCACGATCCCGCTGACGGGCGATTCGAGGACCAGGTTCTCGCTGGGCTGGTCTTTTTGAGCGATACCCTCAATCTGAGTCGTGCTAAGGCCCAGCAGCTCAAGCTTGCGGCGAGCGGCCTCGAGCCGGATCGTGGCCGCCCGTGCCAGGGTCGGCGCGCCCTCCGCCAGGCTGATCTGGGCCTGGCGCAGCTCCTCTTGGGCCGTCGCCAGGTCGGGGCTGTAGAGCTCTACCAGGTGGTCGCCCTGCTTGACCTTCATGCCGGTGAAATCGACGAACAAGCGGTCGATGCGCCCGTTGACCCTGGCGCTGATCTCGCTGATGCGCTGCTCGTCATAGACGACCTTGCCGACCAGCCGCAGGTCATGTGGTTGGTCCAGGCGGTCGACCACCGTTGTGGCGATGCCTGCCAGTTGGCGATCGCGTTCATCCAGGACCAGTTCCCAGGGTCCTGAATCGGGTTCCTGTGGCCGTGGCGTCAGGTCCATGCCGCAAATCGGGCATTGTCCTGCATGATCGCGACGAATCTCCGGGTGCATCGAACAGGTCCAGATCACCTGTTCGCCTTCGGCAAGGGGATCCGCTTTGGGGACGAGCTTAGGCGCGGGGCTGGCGCGATGCCCGACCAACAACGCCAGCAGCAACAGGCACAGACAGCTGAGGCCCAGGATCCAACGGTTTTTAGGGTCTTGGTGCCACATCTCAGTCCTCCTTGTCGGCGAGCGGGTTGAGCCCAAGGATGGCCTCGAGCTTGGTCTGGGCCTTGTAGCCATTGGCCATGGCTTCGTGGGACGAGAGACGGAATGCCAGCAGGGCGCGCTCGGCCTCGATCAGATCGAGGTAGCTGCGCTCACCATTTTTAAAGGCGCTGGCGATGACCTTGAACGACTCTTCGGCCTTGGGCAAGACCTGATCGCGATACAACACCAGCTTTCGTTCGGCGTCATCCCGTTCGAAGCAGGCCTGGCGGTAAGCGACACGCAGTTCCGCCAGTTGGTGCTCCGAGGCTTGGCCGCCCGCCTCAAGCCGCGCCGAGGCAGCGACGGTCTCGGCCTGGTAGCGCTTGCGGTGGATCGGCAGGGTGGCGCCGACCATCAGCATCAAGTCGTCGCTGCCGCCAAGGCTGCTCGTGCGCAGTGGGTTCATCCACTCCAGCCCGACCTGGAGGTTGGGGATGGCGCGCTTGGCAATGCGTTGGAGCGCGAAGCGATCGGCGATCTTTTGTTCGTTAAAGGCCGCTAAGGTTGGGTTCTGATCGATCAGTCGGCGGAACAGCGCGGCGTCGTCCAGCGCTGCGGGCGGAGGTGCCAGCGGCAGGGTTTGGGGCAGGGGAAAGGGTTCGCCAGGCGCACGACCAAGCAGGACCGCGAGGGCCGCCGCTTGGGGTTCGAGGGCGGCCTGCTGGGTGCGCAATTGGTTCTCAAGCGTGTCGCGCTCGATCTGAATGCCGATGAGATCGGCGTAATGGGCCATGCCGTTTTGATAAGAACTGGTCACCACTTGTTCCAGGTCGCGCAGCAGTTCCAGGTGCTCCTGAGTCGTCGCCGCGGCCTGACCGGCAAAATAGTAGTCTGCCCATATGTCTTTGAAGCGCGAGACAATCTCGATTGCGACCACGTCGCGCTCGCGCCGGGCCATGGCGGCCATGGCGATCGCTTGTTGCCGCTCCAGGCCCAACTTACCGGCGAGGGGCAGTTCCTGCATAAAGTTGAGCTGTTGGAGTTGAGGGCCAGCTTGCGCGATGTCGGTGGCGCGCAGACCGAGATTAAGCGTGGGGTCGGGCAGAGTTCCGGCCGCTTCGGCTTCTTTTTGGGCCGCGAGCCACCGAAAGGTGGCGGCCTGGTAGGCATTGTTGCGCTCGGCCAGTTCGCGCAAATAGCTGTCGATGTCCTGGCCAAACAAGGCCGAGCCGCACAGGCCCAAGCCCAGCAGGCCGCAAAGCGTTCTGATCATCATGGTTCCGCTCCTGAAAAGAGAGTCGTGTGACGTGAAAAGTGACGGGTCACAACAGACATTCGCTGGGCAGGATAGCGCCAGCGACAGGGAGCGGTATCAAATACGGAGCAGGCAGAGGCGGGCCAAATCGGGCCCGGACCGGTTGGCGGGTTCAACGGTCGCCAAGACCAAGCGCGCCAGCGCGTCGATGGTCAGCGCGGCAAATAGCGGTTGGCTGAAGGGTAAGACCACAGGGGCTTGAGGCGCGTCGTGCTTTTCGGGAAGCAGCGATTGCTGCACGACATGCTTGCGGGCGCTACAGGCGCAGGGCGCTTGGAGCCAACAACCCGGATCAGACGGCGCGTGGCAGGACGGCTGGGCGATCACCTGGCAGGCCTGTGCGGCAGCGCGATGACAGGGCGGCAACGTTTGGGACTGGGACACGGCCATCGCGGACTGCCCACAGCAGCAGATCACGACATATTGCAGTAGCAGAGGTGCAAGGGCCAGAAATTTCAAGAATGCGCTCCCTTTCGCCTACCTGCATTTACTATATCCCAGGATGGCGCGACCGTCAACTCGACATATTGCACGGTTCTCCTCATTCTGTGAAGCTGATCTGTCAGTACCACACGAGGTATGGTTTAAGGCGGCTTTAATCCCTGGCGGAGGGAACGTCAGGACGAAACTTGTGCCTCGATAAATCGGGCGACCGCCTGCGCGGATGGAACGCCAAGCACGCCCTCGTGATCCGTGTCGAGGCGCAGCACCGCGGCTTCCGCCTCGTGCAGGGTCGGAGCGGAACCAGGCGGCACCTGTCGGGCGACGACGGCCAGGACCGGCGCGGGCGGGCGTCCAGGCCGAAAGGCCAGAAATTGTGCCTGCCCTTCCTGGCAGCGCTGCCAGAGCGAGGTCAGGCCGACTCTGTCGATGTGCGGCGGCAGGCCCTGGGACCAACTGGCCGGGCAAAGCAGCGCCTCGAGCAGGTCGGACCGATGGGGCTCGAGGTTTGGGCGTCTGCCCGCCAGGGCACTCACGCAGGACAAGAAGAACTCCCGCAGCCTCGATTCGGCCAGGCGTTCGTCCTCAGGGGACGGGCAGCGAGCGTCCAACAACACCAAGAAAGCAGGTGGTCGACCCTGCCGCGCCAAGCGCTCGGCCAGAGCGCAGGCGACCAGTCCGCCGAAGCTGTGTCCACCCAAAACGTAGGGCGCCTGGGCCATTGGCGCCAAACGCTCGGCCAGCCAGGCGACCAGGCCCTCGAGTGTGGGTGCTGTTCCTGGCGGTGGCGTGGCGACGCCATACAAGGGACGGCGCCAATCGGCGCAGGCAGCGAGCGCGGCAAAGGATTGGGGCTGTGCGGCCAGGCCCGGTACCAGCAGCAACGGCCAGGCCGCGGGGCCCTCGCGCAGGGCGACCAGCGTCTCGTTGCCCAGGCACAGTGCCAGCAGGCGTGCGCGATGGGTGCACAGCGCCTGGCGCAGGCCCTCGTCGAGCTGTGCGCTCGGGCCCGCCACGGCTAGGCGCCCATCAGAACCCAGGCGCGGCACCAGTCCACGATGTCGCAGCACGCGCAAAAGCGCCTCAAAATCCATGACAACTGCCTCCATTCAACCATGATAGCGCAAGATCGGGGCAGGACGCGCGCTGAAGTACACCGCCCGGCGTAAGAAGGCGTTCATCGCACAATCGGAATATTTTTAACATTTCCTCAAAATGAATATGGACTCATTTCAGCGTTGGTGGTACTCTGGGATCTACCGATATTGGACCCCCACCGGTCGTTGCGCCCACGCAACGGACTGGATTTGTAGTGGTTTGCATTATCAGCCCAGGTCCATTCCAATTCGGACATTTGGTTCCTCTGGAGACTTACAGTGAGCTTTTCAAGATTATGTCTTGCATCCTTGGCCCTCGTGGCCCTCTCGCTCAGCGCCGCCGAGCGTCTGCCAACTAAGAAACTGGCCGGCCCCGCCAGTGACTTTCTGACCGGCTTCATGGCCCCTATCGACCCTAGCGAGGCCGCCATCCACAGCAAGTCGGCCATGCTGCCGATCCAGCTTCAGACTACCAAAAGCGGCGTCTGGAGCTGGTCCGGCCTGCTGCCGATCGACAGCGGCGAGCAGTTCTCGATGATCGTCTTTAGCGGTGGCGATACCTGGCGGCTCTCCCTGCGCGCGCCGGGATCCCGCACGTTCGTGCCGGCAACCCAGCTGCTGAGCGAATTCAAACAGACCACCTACGGCATCGAGGAGAACGACTTCCCCGGCGACTTCTACAGCTTCGAACACATGGCCGAAGGCGCCTGGACCCTCAAGGTCGAAGCCGACAACCCCACCCGCAACGACGGCTTCCTGCTGGTCGGCAGCACCGGTCCCTACCGCCTGCGCTCCTATAAAACGACGACCGACACGCTGGTCGGCAACGACATCGGCTTTGTGGCAGCCGGTTACGACGCGGCAGCCGCTTCGCCGCGCCTGGATCTGGTCCAGCGCGCCCATATGCTGGTCACCGACCCCTTCGGCAACCAGCATCGCCTTGCCATGTACGATGACGGCGCCCACAACGACGACCTTGCCGGCGACGGCATCTACGGCGGCGAATTGCAACCCACCGAGGTTGGCAGTTATCAGATCCAAATCGTCGCCTCTGGCCGGACCCCAGAGGGCCACCCGTTCCTGCGTACCTCCGAACACTTGCTCGAGGTCAAGGCCCCCGAAATCATTCTCTACGACATGGCGGCCAAGAGCAGCGTCATCGACGAAAAGCGCATGCAGATCGGCCTCGAGGTCGAAACGTTCGAGGGCGGTCTCGACAAATTTCGCACCTTCGCGGAAGTCTGGGGCAAAGACCTTGACGGCAATGACCTGGCGGTCGGCTGGATCGGCGGGATGGTCTACGCCGAGAACGGCCTGCTGCCGTTGACCCTTGACGCCCGTTGGATCGCCCTGAGCGGCGCGGTCGGTCCTTTCGAACTGCGCAATGTGCGGATCGAGGATCCCGATCACTTCGTGCCCATGGCCCGCGCCAAGGCCCTGCCGATCGAGGTCGCCAGCTTGCCCAAAGCGGCTTACGAGACTGTCAAGACCATTGATGACGAGATGCTGATGGGTCCTCGCCCCGAACTCGACGGCGCCAACAAGGCCGGCCACACCCTGATGGTCGTCCACGGCTACTGCTCCGGCGACGTCTGGGGCGGCAACATGGGCAACTTCTCCAGCGCCACCAAGTTCCAGGACTTCAATCAGAACCGCAGCCACGACGCCTTTGCCCAGCGCATCAAGAGTGCCGGCGCCGGGTTTGACGGCTTCGGGATCGTCGCCCACTCCCAGGGTGGCTGCGCCGCCCTGCACTTGTGGACCTACTACTATTCCGGCTTGGACTACACCACCTCGGGCTCGCGCTTGATCCAGTCCGTCGGCACCCCCTACCAGGGCACGTCGCTGGCCGGAAACCTGGCCATCCTCGGCCAGATCTTCGGCGCCGGCTGCGGCACCAATTACGACCTCACCTACGACGGCGCCTCCGCCTGGCTGAGCGGCATCCCCACCTCGGCGCGCGACGACGTCTACTTCTCGACCACCTCATTCAAGGACGTCTGGTACGCCTACGACTACTGCCACATCGCCACCGACCCCTTCCTCAGCGACCCCGACGACGGCACCACCGAGAAGTCCAAGGGCCAACTGAGCGGCGGCAACAACATGGGCCACAAAACCGGCTGGTGCCACACCAACAGCATGCGCGACCCCGGTCAATGCACCGATTCCAGCCGCAACACCAACATGAGCAGCAACGCCAAACGCTGAGCATGGTGCTTCTCCTGCTACTGGCCTGCCGGACCCCATCCGGCAGGCATTTTGTTCTGCCTAGCCGAAAAGATCCTGCCGGCGTTGTGCGGCCCCTACGAGACCTTGCCGAGCATATGCCAACAGCACGTCGGCAAAGCTTTTCAACCTCCTCCATCCGCTGGCTGGCGTGATGTTCACAAGCCTATTTATAGTGTGATGGCCACATTGGGATGTGCCCGAGGGTCGTTTCTGCGATGAGCAGGTCTCGACGACGGAGCTTGGTCATAGGTCTGACAAAGTCGAATTTGGCTCTGCCTGAAATGGCGCTTGTCGGGTGTTGGGGCATGCCGGATAATGGGTCATGCTAAGGGGGTGCGGTCATGCAGCAGGTGACCATCGAGAAACTGATCAGCAATGGTCGAGGCTTGGCCCGCGCCAGCGATGGCCGCGTCTTGTTCCTTGAAGGTGCCTTGCCGGGCGAAACCTGGGAGGTTGAGGAGATCGTCAAGCGCCGCGGCAGCTATTGGGCCAACGGCACGCGCCTGACCAACGCGCCGATCCGCATGGAGCCGACCTGCCCCCATTTTGGGAGTTGTGGCGGTTGCGCGCTGCTTCACATCCATCCTCGTTTCGAGCTCAATACCAAGATCGAGTTTCTCTACGACGTCCTGGCACGGGTCGGTGGGGTGCGGGAGGTCGCGCTCGAGGCAGTCGATTTTCCACCCAGCCAATCGCGCATCCGGGGCAAAATCCATGCCGATCAGGCAGGTAACCTGGGCTTCCACCAGGAGGGCGCCAACAAGGTCACGGCCATCCACAGTTGCCATGTGCTGCCCCAGAGTCTGGTCGCGATCCTGCCCAGATTGACCCAAGCCGTCAAGGCCGCGCGCTTTGAGGGCGAAATCCATTTCATGACCGACGCCCACGCCATGGCGCCGCGCCTGGAACTGGTCGGCAGTATCCGCGTTGGTGGCACAGATCCACAGATCTGGCAGGATACTGGCGCCGCCGGACTCCTGCTGCGCGGCTGGGATCATCTGCGTCTCGTCGAGCTGGGCACGATTCTTACCGAGTTCCAGTGGGGCGCCATCAAGGTCCAATTGCCGCCGACCGCCTTCCTCCAGTCCAACCCCGCTACCTGGCCAGTCTTTGGACACAAAGTCAAGGCCTGGTTGGAGCAGTGGCAACCACAACGGGTGTGGGACATGCACGCCGGCGCCGGCTTCCTTTGCTCCTTTTTGCGTGGCGTCGAGATTTTCGCAAGTGAGCCGGAGCGGGTCAGTTTCGACCAATTGCGCGAGGGCCTGCGCGCACAAGGCAGCCCCCATGGCGTCTTCCAAGGGACCGCCGAAGCTGCCCTCAAACGGGACTTCTTCCAGCCGCGCCCGGAGGACGGCCTGTTGCTCGACCCTCCGCGCGAGGGCTTGAGCAACCCCTTGCGCCAATGGATTGTCGACCACGGGCCTAACTCGGTGCTTTATTTCTCCTGCGACATTGCCAGTTTCGCCCGCGACCTTCGCCATCTGCAAGAAGCCTATCGCCTCGAGGAACCGCTGCTGGTCATGAACGTCAATCCCGGCACCCTGCGCCTGGAGTTGGGTGCGATCCTGGCCCGCAACTGAGGCTACGGCCGGGGGTTCGCAAGATTCACGGCGATTTCAACTGACCTTCACAGGGCCTTCACCTTCGGCCGTGATAATGGGCAGCGACGCGGATGAATGCGTCGCAACTTGAATCGAGGAATTTCACAATGAATGCTCTGTTAGGAATGTTGGCGATGGCCCTTTCTGGCGCTGTGTTTGAGGATGAATGGCCGCCCGCAGCCTGGACTCAGCCAGTCGAGCCCTTCCAAATCGTCGGTCCCGTCTACTATGTTGGCAGCCGAGAGTTGGCAGCCTACCTGCTGGTCGACGAAGCAGGCCTGATCTTGATCAATGTCGGCATGGAGCAGAATGCGCCCTTGGTGATCGAGGCCATCCATAAACTGGGCTTCGACCCAAAACGCATCCGCTATGTGTTGATCACCCAGGCTCATGCCGACCACGCTGGCGGTGCTGCCAAGATCCAGGCCCTGAGCGGGGCCAAGGTGATGGCCGGCGTGGCCGACCTGCCCCTGCTCGAGAAAGGTGGACGGGAGGACTACGTCTTTGGCGACGCCTTGCCCTATCCTGCCGTGGTCGGTCCCCTAGCCTTAGCCGATGGCCAACATCTGATCTGCGGGGCGCTGGACCTGGCGACCCTGGCGACCCCCGGTCACACGCCGGGCTGCAGCAGCTGGCGCTTGACTCTCAACCAAGGCGGGAAGCCGATCCAGCTTCTGTTCCAAGGCAGTATCTCGGTGCTCTCCGATGCGAACCTGATCCAAAACCCCAAGTATGCGACCGTGGTTGCGGATTATCGCAGCACCTTCGAGCGACTTGCGGCGATTAAACCCGATTACGTCCTGCCCGACCACGTCAGCTTCGCGGCGCCTGAAAGCGCAGGCGAGAACGACGCGCCCACACCCGCGTGGTTCATGCGGCCGGAGATTCTGAGCCAGCAGATCAAGCGTTCCCGAGAAGCGTTGGCAGGCAAGCTGACCCAGCAACCCTGAACCGGTGCGGATTCGCGCAGGCCAAAACGTCGTTAAAGTTTCGTGCGAGCTGCCAACCGCGATGGGGAATCCTCGGATCACACTTAGACATTTTTTAATCCACGGAAAAAACGGAGCACACGGAATAAGACCTGCAGCCTTACGTGTGTTTCCTGTTTTCCGTGGGTGGCCAGGGGCCGAATGGGTATCTCCACTTAAAATTCACTCGCAACCTTGTCTGTGTTAGGGTTATGATCCCCCAGGTCCTAGTAACCATCGCGCGTGGGCAGCACCAAAAATATCAAACCTGCACGCGATCTTATCAACAATATTTTTGGAGCGATGAAGATGTGTTTCCTGTTGTGGTTTTTACTCTTTCAAACAAGTTTGCCAATTGCTACAGAAACGACCGCAGTGCCTGTCGTAGTCCCGGTCCAAGCATCGGCCCCCACCGCCACCGCCGAGACGGAGGCGCCATGTTCGGAGGCCTTGACGCCGGTCGCGACTGGCGAGGTTACCGAAGCAACCATTAGCAGCCGGGTCGGCGAAACGATCCAGCAGGTCCTTGCTGGCGAGGTGGTGGGCCTAACGATTGTCTCCACCAGCGAATCGTCAGGTGGGATCACCTCGTTTGCGATGCGCATGCCCCCTTCCTTGGGAACAGGCGAGCAACCTCTCTACGTCTTGGATGGGGTCCCCTTGAGTGACAGTTCAGACAGCGCGCGCCTGGCGGATTTGATCCCAGCGGATATGGTCGCCATCGACGTCCTCAAGGGGCCGGCCGCCACGGCCCTGTACGGCACCCGCGGCACCTTTGGTGTGATCCTGATGAAGACCCGCCGTGGCGCGGAGGGCAAGCCCACCTTTTCTTTTCGGCAGAGCCTAGGCACGACCACGGTTGCCAAAAAACTCGGGTCGCGGCATTTTTCCCGTCAAACGGCCACGGACGCCTATGGGTCTGGCGTGGACACCTACTGGCAACCCGAATATATTGACCACGAAGCCGCGGTTTTCCAGGATGATGCGTCCGCCCTTGAAACCCTTTTTAGCGCGCGGGGCAGCATTGGTCACACCCGCTATTACCTCTCAGGAACCAGCTTGGGTCAGAGTGGCATCGTGGCTGGCAGCGAAAATGATCGGAAAAGTTTACGCCTTAATCTCGACCACTCTTTCAGCGACCGCTTCGCTTTGGGGCTGAACCTGGGCTTCACCCACAGGGACCAACCGCTTGCCGCCAGTAGGGAATTGATCGATGTGCTTGCCAACACGCCAAGTTTCCTCAGTCAAGCCCCGGACGCCGCGGGCAACTATCCCGGTAACCCCTTTTCCAGTGAGAACCTCTATGGCCGAAGAGATTTCTTGGCCGACTCTGAAACCAAGGTGCGCCGCAACACCGCCTCCGTCAACATGACTTTCGACTTGTTGCGGACGGATAAGGACACCCTGGATGTCGCGCTGATTGCGGGCCTCGACGATGCAGTGGCGGATACTGAGCAAAACTTCACAAGCGCTCGGGTGAACCAGCGGGAGGACCATCGCGACGAATCGGCCCGGCTGGTGCTGACCCATCGTCGAGAACTGGGTCATGTCCAGTTGCGCAGTCGCCTGGGCTACCAATACGACGAAAGCGAACGAGCGTCCACGAAGTCGATTTATGATGAAGGTTATCAATCGATTACCCGCTCCAGGGCGTCATCCCTAGAGCGTGGCTTTTACATCGAAGAAACATTGACTGGCTCATGGTACGCAGCCAGTGCTGGGGTACGCAGTGATCGTGAGCCCCGCCACACCTATCAGGCACCCTGGGTCAATGGCGCGTTGCTGCTCTCGCAGCGCGGCTTTTGGCGTGCCGCTTCGCCTTGGGTGCAGCAGTTTAAACTGCGCGCGGCCTGGGGCCGTTCCTTCGTCGAGAGACCGATCTCGTTTTTCGTCCAACCAACCACGGATCTGCCCGATCGCCACCGTGAATGGGAAGCGGGTCTGGATGCGGGCTTCTGGTCTGGTAGAGGCGCTTTGGCGCTGACCTACTTCAATCGCAAAGTAGAGGATTGGGACCTGTATTCGTATCGACCGAGCGAACCATCGGAAACCCAGATGTTTGACAATGCGCGCCGCATGAGCGTCGATGGCTGGGAAGCCTCTCTGTCGCTCACACCTCTGAAAGGCGATGACTGGCGTTGGCAGACCCGTATGGATTACTATCAGTACTCGGCCAAGGTCATCGACATGTTGTTCCCTGGACTATCGTATGGCGGCCTCTCCTTCAGCCTGGGCGCCTACAGTCTTCAGCCTGGTTTGTCGCCTACTTCAATCATTGGCAGCAACATAGATGCCGCGGGGAACCGGATCGTGCTGGGCGACGTCACCCCTGACTATCAACTCACCTGGCACAATGACCTACAATACGGCGCTTGGTCGTTGAACTGGCTCTTGGACATGCGCGAGGGGGGCGATGCGATCGAGCTGAACCGCTTGATCACCGATCTTGCCCAGACAAGCCCGGATCTGGATCAGCATCCCAACCGCCTTACTGACTGGTATAACGGCGATACCCGCCCCTGGATTCAGGATAGCTCCTACGTTCGCCTGAGGGAGGTTCGCTTGGCCTATAAGCCCCAGCCAGGACGCTTCCACTTGGGCGACTGGCTGTCCTCACTGGAGTTTGCCCTGTCAGGTCGCAACCTCAAGTCCTGGAGCGACTTCACCGGCTACGATCCGGAGCAGGGCTCGATCAGTTTGGGATCAACGTCAATACTGAGTTACCCGACCACCAAAGCCGTGTACCTGAGTATCAGCCTGGGTTTCCCGGCGGGCCGATAAGGTGCCTCAAACTGGGTTCGACTTTATTTTTAACCAAGGAATGCACTGAATCTAAGGAAGAGGAAGGATCCTGCTTCAGTTAGCACGGGCCATTCCGTGATCCCTTACCATGGAGGGCCGGCGATCAATCGCTGAGCCCTCCAACTGGTATGGGACCGGTAGGTCCGATGTTACATTTAAGGCGTTCTCCTGGCGGCGAGCGCCAGCGCGGCCGAGGGCTGAACTTATTGTTGCGCGTAGATATTTCTGATATATTAGCTGCGTATTCCTCGTTGGCTTCCCCCTCTTGCGCTGGCGAGGCATCCTTTATTCTTTCCTCTCGAGGTTGTGAACATGACTGTATTCCTCTGTGCTCGCGCAGTTTTGCGCGGGCCTGCGCTAGCTTTGTGCCTCCTCCTAGCCGCCCTTCCGGTCGCCGCCCAGAAGGACTCTTCCGGTCAACTCTCTGGCACCCTTGTCTCCGCCGATAAACAGGCTCCTCTCGGCGATGTTTCGGTTCAAATTGTCCACCTCCAGAAGGGCCTCGAGCGCGTTGCTCGCACCTCGGCTCGGGGTACTTACCTGTTCAAGGCGCTGCCGGTCGGCGTTTACTCGGTGACCGTTTCCCTGGATGGCTACCAAACCGTCGTCGAAGAAACGATCGCGGTCGAGCTGGGCCGCGCCACGGTCTTCGATGTCGCGCTGGTGCCCGACGGCGTTTCGATCGACGAGTCGATGACCGTCGTCGGTGGTCAGGTCAAGCCCTTCAACGTCAAGGAAACCAGCACGGGCCTGGTGATCACCACTCAGGAGACGGAAACCCTGCCGGTGCAGAACAACCTCAGCGCCGTTGCGTTGTTGGCGCCTGGCACGGCCCTTGGCGACTCCGACTTTGGCTCCGGCAACCTGGTCTCCTTCGGCGGCTCGTCCCTGGCCGAGAACGGCTACTACCTCAACGGCCTCAACATCACCGACATTCGCCGCGGCATCGGTCACCTGGCCTTCCCCTGGGAGGCGGTCGACCAGATCCAGGTCAAGAATGGCGGCACACCCGCCGAGTTTGGCCGCCACATCGGCGGCGTCATGAACATGGTCACCAAGTCCGGCACCAACAAGTTCCACTTCGGCTTCAAACCCGTCTACGACCCCGAGGGCCTGCGCGGCCAGAACCCCACGGTCTTCTTCCCCAACAGCGAGGGCCAGTCCGAGCTCTTGATCAACAACTCCGAAGACAGCTATCGCTGGACCGAATACAACGTTTCCGCCAGCGGCCCGATCGTCAAGGACCACGCCTTCTTTTACCTTCTTTACAATCCGCGCGAGTCGAACTCAAAAAACGCCTCGACCTCGAACTACTACGACTCCAAGAGTGATGCCGACTTCTGGCTTGGCAAAATCGACTGGTTTGTCACGGAAAACCACACGGTCGAACTGTTGGCCTTCAACAACGAGACTAAGACGACCACCACCAGCTACGCGTACTCCTACGACAACGGACCCGGCAATTTCCTGGGCAATACCAACTACCTCTCCGGCGGCGACGTCTACTCGCTGCGCTATAACGGCAGCTTCAGCGAAACCTTCTCGGTCTCGGCGACCTGGGGCAAGGCGGAGTACAACAACAACACCTCGCCCGACAGCCCCGAGCTCTCCTCGATCTGGGACAGCCGCAGTGGCACCTGGGTTCGCCTTGGCAACTGGGTCGGCTCCTCGGTCAACCGCCAGCTCCACGAGCGCACCAACTGGCGGGTCGACGCGGACTGGAGCTTGGGCCAGCACAGCCTGCGCTTCGGCGTCGACCGCGAGACGGTGACGGTCAGCGACAAGACACTGCCGACGGGCGATGGCGCCTATTCCTACTACCGCGCCTCGGCCAACAACACGCTGGGCCTGCCGGTGGGCACGGAGTACCTGGACCAGCGCATCTTCGTACGCGGCGGCACCTCGGACAACACCAGCGACGCCTGGTACATTCAGGACGCTTGGTCGCTTAGCCCGCGCCTGACCCTGAACCTGGGACTGCGCAACACGACCTTCCAGAACACGACCTCGGATGGCCAGGTCTATGTGGACATCGACAATCAGATTGCCCCGCGGATCGGCGTGGCCTGGGACGTGCAAGGCGACGGCAAGTCCAAACTCTACGGCTCCTATGGCCGCTTTTTCATGCCCGTTTCGGCCAACACCAACATCCGCATGGCCTCGGGCGAATTGGACGAGCATTATTATTACGTATTGGCCGGCGTCAACCAGGACGGCACGGCCGTGCGCGGCGATCTGATTCGCCACGACGTCGTCTCCGATGGCGTGGTGCCCGACGCGGACCGCCTGTTCAACCAGGAGGCCGGGCCCATGTACTCCGACGAGTACATGGTAGGCTATGAGCGCGAGCTCCAGAACGGCATTCGGGTCGGCATGCGCGGTACCTATCGCGATCTGATCCAGTCGATCGAGGACGTCTCCTTCAGCTATGGCATGAACGCCTGGATCGACCAGAACTATCCGGGCGCCGACCATGTCGGCGGTTGGTTCTCGGTCCTGACCAATCCTGGCAAACCGATCACGATCCCCTACGATGTCGACGGCGACGGCATCAAGGAAACGGTCACGGTCTCGCCCGACCAGTTGGGCTTCCCGCCTTCGACCCGCAAATACTACGGCCTGGAAACCGTAGCTGAAGGTCGGCTGGGCGATCGCCTCAATTTCTCGACCAGCTACACCTGGTCCCACAGCTATGGCAACACGGAGGGCCTGCTGCGCTCCGACAACGACCAGGTCGATCCGGGCTGGACGACCTCCTATGACTATCCGGAACTGATGGATTACAGTTACGGCGACCTGCCCAACGACCACCGCCACCAGTTCAAGGCCTATGGCGCCTACGAGCTGCCGGCCAACTTCTCCGTGGGCGCCAACGCCAACGTTGTTTCTGGTCGACCGCTGAACTCCTTCGGCCTGCACCCGCTGGACGATTGCACCGAGCCATGCTATGGCCGTATCTGGTACGGCGCGGTCAGTTTCTACACCAACGGCCAGCCCACGCCTCGCGGCAGTGCCGGCCGCACGCCCTGGATCTATAACCTCGATCTCAACCTGGCCTGGAAGGCCCACTTCAAATCCAACGAGCTGATGATGAAGGTCGATGTCTTCAACGTCTTCGACACAGAGCGCGCCACGCAGTTGGAGGAGTATGGCGAGTTTGACAGCGGCGAACCCAAGCCCTACTACGGTCAGCCGACCACCTGGCAACCACCGCGCTCGGTGCGCTTCTCCCTGCGCTACGAGTTCTGACGACCGCGGACCCGGCGTTAGCGCGTCGGGTCCCCTTTGCAATGAGGACCTCCGCCAATGGGCTTACTATTTCGGCAGCCAGGGGCGCTGGCCAGCTTGGGACTGAACGCCAGCGCTTCGACGGTGAGACGGGTGCTGCGGAATGCATTGCTTGAGCTAGCGCCGACGCGAAAGCGCGAGCTCCGCTGGTCCGAGTTACTGAAGCGTCATCGCCAAGCGATTGCTGCTGCGGACGTCGAAGTCATGAGCAGGTTGGGCTTGGCACGTTACCACGTGCTGATCGCATGCGCGACGCTGCTTGACCTTTTGGAAAACCTGAATGAGTGTGAATTGGGAATCGACCGAAAGGCGGAGCCTTGCGCCACTGGCTCACAAAAAAACGAGACTAAGTAAGCAGTCCAGCATGGTGCGACCCAAAAGTGATCGATTTTTTGTTGCAGAGAAGCGCTGGATGGCCTAGTACGACTTTATCAGGTTGATTCCGGAGGCAGAGTCTGCTACCCAGGCGGACCCGCCCGGTCGTAGTTGTGGGGAACGCATATAGTTAGCGGAGAGTGTTCGTCACAGATGCACAGGCCCGTTTAGGCCTGTCACAAGCTCTG